>JANYDF010000068.1 GCA_025359905.1 Rhodospirillales bacterium | reverse complement strand
GTTACGGTCGTCCTGATACAGGATCATCCGCTCGACTTCGGCGCGCAGTTTGGGGTCGATCGGCGGCGGCGCCGCTGGCTCGGCGGGCGGCGGGCCGGGCAGCGGCGGCACGCGCACCGCTTGCCCGGCCGCCAGCCGCGTTGCCGCCTCGGCCCGGTGGCCGTCCACCCGCACCTGCCCGGTGCGGCAGAGTTTTTGGATTACCCCTTGGGTCAGGTCCGGGTAGTGCCGGCGAAACCAGCGGTCGAGCCGGATATCGGCCTCGTCCTCGGTCACCTGCCGCAATTCAACGCTCATGTTCCGCTTTCCTTGGCCGCCCGGGCCGCGCGCAATTTGGCCCAGTAGTCGAGCCGCTTGCCGATTTCCCGCTCGAAGCCACGCTCGGCCGGACGGTAAAAATTCCCGCGAGGCATCTCGCCGGGAAAGTAATTCTGCCCGGAAAATGCATCCGGCGCATCATGGTCGTAGGCATAGCCGCTGCCATATCCGAGTTGCTTCATCAACGCGGTCGGCGCGTTCAAGATATGGGCAGGCGGCACCAGGCTGCCAGTGGCCCGCGCGGCCCGCTGGGCTTCGCCGAACGCGGCGTAGGCCGCGTTGGATTTCGGCGCGGTGCCCAGATACAGCACCGCCTGCGCGATGGCCAAGTCGCCTTCCGGGCTACCGAGCCGCTCGTACGCCTCCCATGCCGCCAACGCCTGGGTCAGCGCATTCGGGTCGGCCAGCCCGATGTCCTCCACCGCGAAACGGGTCAGCCGGCGGATGATGTAGCGCGGGTCCTCGCCGCCCGCGAGCATGCGGCTATACCAATACAGCGCCGCATCCGGGTCCGAGCCGCGCAGCGATTTATGCAGTGCGGAGATCAAGTTGTAGTGTTCCTCGCGGTCCTTGTCGTACAGCGCCGCGCGCTTGGCGAGCAGGCCGGACAGCGCGGACGGATCGAGCGGCGGATGATCGGGCGGCAGGGCTGCGAGTTGCTCGGCCATGTTGAGCAGATAACGCCCATCGCCGTCGGCCATCGCCCGCAGCACCGCCCGCGCCTCCGGCTGCAACGGCAAGGGCTGGCCAAGATCGGCTTCAGCGCGCTCCAGCAGCAGATCGAGCGCCCGGTCGTCCAGCCGCCGCAACACCAGCACCTGACAGCGCGACAGCAGCGCGCCGTTCAGCGCGAAGGATGGATTTTCCGTGGTCGCGCCGACCAGCGTGATGGTGCCGTTCTCTACCACAGGCAGAAACCCGTCCTGCTGGGCCCGGTTGAAGCGGTGAATTTCGTCGACGAACAGCAGCGTGCCCTGCCCGGTCTGGCGCAACAGCGCCGCCTGCTCGAAGGTCTTCTTCAGGTCGGCGACACCGGAAAACACGGCGGAGAGTTGCACGAACTCCAGCCCGGCGCGCTCGGCCAACAGCCGCGCAATGGTGGTTTTGCCGACGCCGGGCGGCCCCCACAGAATCAACGACGCCAGGCTGCCGCGCGCCAGCATCCGGGTGAGCGAGCCTGCCAGGCCGACCAAATGGTCCTGCCCAACCACCTCCCCCAACGCGCGCGGGCGCAAGCGGTCGGCGAGCGGGGCGGTTTGGCCGGGCTGAAACAGCGAGGCGGCGGGGGCGGGTTTGCGGGACATTCGTGCGATTATACCACGGCACTGGCAGATTGCAGGCCGTGCCAATTGCGGCGAGGCTGCGGTCTGCGCGCAGACAGGAAGCCATCGTGCCAAATTATGATCTCAAAGGCCGCACCGCACTGGTGAGCGGTGCGATTTCCGGCATCGGGCTGGCCACTGCCACCATGCTCGCGCAGGGCGGCGCGAGAGTCGCCATCAACCACCTGCCGGACGATCCGCGCGCCGGCGACACGCTTGGCAAGCTGCGCGGCCAGGGCTTCGACGTGGTGGGTATCCCTGGCGCCATCGGCGGCGGCGCGGAAGACGCCATTGTGGCGGCCGCGTTGCACGAACTGGGGCGGCTTGACCTGCTGGTCAACAATGCCGGGACCCCTGGCGTCACCAAGACGGTCGGCGCGCAACTGGACCTTTTGACCGATGAGGTGTGGGACAGCGTGCTGTCCACCAATCTGGTCGGCCTGTTTCGCATCACGCGCGCCGCTGCCCCCGCCTTGCGCGCAGCCAAAGGTGCCGTGGTCAGCATCGCCTCGGTCTCCGGCCTGACCTCGCGCGGCAGCAGCATGGCGTATGCGGCGACCAAGGGCGGCGTGATTACCCTGACCCGCCATCTGGCGCGTGCGCTGGCACCCGAGGTGCGGGTGAACGCGGTCGCACCGGGTGCTGTAGACAGCACGTGGCAAATTCAGTGGAGCAACGAGGAGCGGCAGCAATCCATCGAAAACGCGCTGCTGCGACGCCGCTGCACGCCGGAGGATATTGCCGAAGTGGTGGTCTATCTCGGCTGCGCGGCGGCGATGGTCACTGGGCAAACCCTGGTGGTGGATGGCGGATTGACGGTCTGACGCAGACAAAGCGGCCCGGCCCCTGCTATGCTCCGTCGCATGTCCAGTGCGCTGCGCCAGCCGATGACCATGGCCGAGTTCCTTGCCTGGGAAGAGCGGCAGGAATTGCGGTACGAATTCGATGGATTCCAAGCGGTCGCCATGACCGGCGGGACGTTGATGCATGATCGCATCACATTTCGCCTCCACAAGGCCTTGGATGCGCGCTTGGGAACCGGCCCATGCCAGCCATTCGGGCCAAATGCCAAAGTGATTGCCGCCAGCAAGGTCCGCTATCCCGACGCTGTTGTCGCCTGTACGCCGCAGACCAGCCGGGGGACCGTCGTAGAATCGCCGGTCGTGGTATTCGAAGTCGTCAGCGAAGGCTCCTCGCGCACCGACCGGATCGAGAAAGTGCGCGACTACCTCGCCGCCAGCAGCGTGCAGCGGTACGTCATTCTCGAACAGGACAGTGCCGCCGCCACGGTGTTCTTACGCGCGGGCGACGTCTGGCAGGCCCGCACGCTCGCGGGCGACGAGGAACTCGCGATGCCGGAAATCGGCATCAGCCTGCCGATTGCCGCCTGCTACGACGGTCTGGACCTGCCGACCGCAGCCTGAACCAAAGACCGCGCTGGTCCCAAACACAAACGGCCCGGAACAACGTTCCGGGCCGTTTGTGTCGCAATCAACCGAAGTGCGGCTTATTCGCTCTCGGAATCCGCCGCAACTTCCTGCTTCGGGCCGCTGTCCTGGCCACGGGCCGACGGATCGCGATCCACCAGTTCGATGACCGCCATGTCGGCGGCGTCGCCATAGCGGATGCCGGCCTTCATCACGCGGGCATAACCACCCGAGCGGCCCTTGTAACGGTCCGCCAGCACGGTGAACAACTTGGCGACAATCACGTCGTCGCGCAGCGTGGCGTAGGCCTGACGGCGGGCATGCAGGCCGCCGCGCTTGCCCAGCGTGATCAGCTTCTCGGCCACCGGGCGAAGTTCCTTCGCCTTGGGCAGCGTCGTGGTGATCTGCTCGTGCTTCAGCAGCGCGTGGGCCAGGTTGCGGAACATGGCCAAGCGGTGGCTGCTGGTAACGCCGAGCTTCCGGCCGGCGAGTCCGTGACGCATCGTCTAATCTCCTAAGCGAACCCCGGGGGGTTCGCGCTTATGCAGGCGGGACCGGATTAAAACGGCTCTTCGAGCCGCTTCGCCAGATCCTCGACATTCTCAGGCGGCCAACCGGTGACGGTCATCCCGAGCGAAAGACCCATGGAGGACAGCACCTCCTTGATCTCGTTCAGCGACTTCCGGCCGAAGTTCGGCGTGCGCAGCATTTCCTGTTCGGACTTCTGCACCAGGTCGCCGATGTAGACAATGTTGTCGTTCTTCAGGCAGTTCGCACTGCGGACCGACAACTCCAACTCGTCGACCTTGCGCAGCAGGTTGCGGTTGAACGGCAGGTCGTCCTGCGGCTCTTCCGAACGCACCGCTTGCGGTTCGTCGAAGTTGATGAACAGCTGCAACTGGTCCTGCAAAATGCGCGCAGCCAACGCCACCGCATCCTCAGGCGTCACCGCGCCATTGGTCTCCAGCGTCAGCAGCAGCTTGTCGTAGTCGGTGACCTGACCCACGCGGGTCGGTTCGACCTTGTACGACACGCGGCGCACCGGCGAGTAGATCGCATCGACCGGGATCAACCCAATCGGCGCGTCTTCCGGACGGTTGGCGCTGGCGGCCCAGTAACCCTTGTTACTGTTAACGGTGAACTCCATGCCGAGCTTCACGCCGTCGTCGAGCGTGCAGATCACCAGTTCCGGATTCATGATGTCGATATCATGCCCCGCCTGGATCTGCCCCGCCCGGACTTCGCCTGGGCCGGTGGCGTTCAGGGTCATGCGCTTCGGGCCGTCGCCGTGCATGCGCAAAGCGAGTTGCTTCACGTTCAGCACGATGTCGGTGACGTCTTCGCGCACGCCCGGTACACTGCTGAACTCATGCAGCACACCGTCGATTTGAATAGCCGTCACCGCAGCACCCTGCAGCGACGACAACAGAATACGCCGCAGCGCGTTGCCGAGCGTCATGCCGAAGCCACGCTCCAGCGGCTCGGCGACGATCGTGGCGGTACGCGAGGGATCCGAGCCGGGCTCGACTTCGAGCTTTTCCGGCTTGATCAACGACTGCCAGTTCTTCTGCAGGACCAGGCTGAGCCTCATGGGATCAGATACAACGGCTTGCGCCGCCCCCTGTTGAAAAACGCCCGGACAAGCGGCCGGTGCCGCTAGCAATAGCCAACATTAACAAACAGCTTAAACGCGGCGGCGCTTGCGCGGGCGGCAGCCGTTGTGCGGGATCGGCGTCACGTCGCGGATCGCGGTGATCGAGAAGCCGACCGACTGCAACGCGCGCAGCGCGCTCTCACGCCCAGAACCCGGGCCGCTGACTTCGATCTCCAGCGTCTCCATGCCGTGCTCACGCGCCTTTTTACCGGCGTCCTCGGCGGCAACCTGCGCGGCGTACGGGGTCGACTTACGGCTGCCCTTGAAGCCGTTGCTGCCGGACGACGACCATGCGATCGCATTGCCCTGCGCGTCGGTGATGGTGATCATGGTGTTGTTGAACGTGGCCGCCACATGCGCCACGCCGGACGTGATGTTCTTGCGCTCCTTCTTACGGGGGCGCGCGGCGCCGGTCGCTTGCTTGGCCATCTTGTATCCTGTTCGGTTCAACACCGCGCCCAGCAACCGCTGGGCGCGGACAATTCACATCGGTAACGCGGGAAGCCGCAGTAGGCCCAAAGGCCTACTTCGTGACCTTCTTCTTGCCGGCGATCGCCACGGCCTTACCCTTCCGGGTGCGGGCGTTCGTGTGGGTGCGCTGGCCGCGCACCGGCAGGCCACGGCGATGGCGCAGACCGCGATAGCAGCCGAGGTCCATCAGCCGCTTGATGTTCATCGCGATTTCACGCCGCAGATCGCCCTCGACGCGGTATTCCCGGTCGATCAGTTCGCGGATGCGCAGCACTTCGTCATCGGACAACTGGTTGACCCGGCGGTCCTCGGCGATGTTGAGCTTCTGGCAGATCTGGTCTGCCTTCATCGGCCCAATGCCATAGATGTAGCGAAGGCTGATCTTAACCCGCTTATTCGTCGGGATGTTCACGCCGGCAATACGCGCCACGCTCATTCACTCCTTCGTTCCAGGATTGCTCCTGGTCGGCAGGCACCGCAGCACCCGCCACCTGATCGCCCTGACGGTTTATCAACCATGAGGCTGGAAAACACACAGGCAGCGCCCACAACCGTGGGTGCCGCTGAGGGCGCGCACTATAGCGTTGGTTACGCCAGAGTCAACGCACCTACATCAACTTGTCGTGAGCAGTCTCTTTTAGGCCTCAACCCCGACAGGAACATTATCAAGCACCGCCATGATCTCAGCCGTCACTTCGTCCATCCCAGCCATGCCATCGACGGAATGCAGCAAGCCAGCAGCTGCATAGTGCGGCAAAATTGGCGCCGTCTGCCGCTCATACGCGGCCAGCCTGGCCGCCACCGTCTCACGCTTGTCGTCGGCCCGGCGAATGAACGCGTGTCCGCCGCAAACGTCGCACGTATCTGCCACTTTGGGCTGATTGAAGCTGTCGTGATAGCCCGCGCCGCACTTGGCACAGGTGAATCGCCCGGCAATGCGCTCCACCAGCGCCGGCGCATCAACTTTCAGTTCGATGACCGCATCCAGCTTCAAACCACGCCCGGCCAGCAGAGCGTCAAGCGCCTCAGCCTGCGGCTCGGTGCGCGGAAAGCCGTCAAGAATGAAACCTGTCAGGCAGTCGCTACGCTCGATCCGGTTGCCGAGCATCCGGATCAGGATTTCGTCAGACACCAATTGGCCGGCTTCCATCACCGCCTTGGCTTGCAAGCCGACTTTGCTGCCCGCCGTTACCTCGGCGCGCAGCATATCCCCCGTCGAGATCTGCACGATCCCGAAGCGGTCCTGCAAGCGCTTGGCCTGCGTGCCCTTACCGGCCCCAGGCGGCCCGAGAAAAATCAGGTTCACCTGCCCCTCCCCTTCACCTTGGCCTTGCGGATCAGCCCTTCGTACTGATGCGCGAGCAGATGCGATTGGATTTGCGTTACGGTGTCCATGGTCACCGACACCACAATCATAATGCTCGTGCCGCCGAAGTAGAATGGCACGCCATAGTTGCTGATCAGGATTTCCGGTAACAGACAGACGATTGTCAGATAGATCGCCCCGATCGTGGTCAGCCGGGTCAGCACAAAGTCGAAGTAGTCTGCGGTGTTGGTGCCCGGGCGGATGCCAGGGATGAACCCGCCGTACTTCTTCAGATTCTCGGCCGTCTCCTGCGGATTGAACACCACAGCGGTGTAGAAATAGCTGAAGAACACGATCATGAAGGCGTAGACGACCATGTAGCCGGGCTGTCCGTGCGCCAGGAAATTGCCGATGGCCCCGAGCCAGCCAGCGTCGCCGTTGCGCCCCGAGAAACCGGCAATGGTCGCCGGAATCAACAGAATAGAACTCGCAAAGATTGGCGGGATCACACCCGAGGTGTTGATCTTCATCGGCATGTGGGTCGAGTCGCCGCCAAACTGGCGCTGGCCGGCCTGACGCTTCGGATATTGAATGACAATCCGCCGCTGCGCCCGTTCGATAAAGACAATGAACGCTACGACGGCGACCGCAATCACCAGGAACGCCAGAATGAACACCGGGCTGAGCGCGCCAGTACGGCCGAGTTCCAACAACGTCGCCAAAGCATGCGGCACGTTGGCGACGATGCCGGAGAAGATGATCAGGCTGGTGCCGTTACCGATGCCGCGCGCGGTGATCTGCTCACCGAGCCACATCAAGAACATCGTGCCGCCGACCAGCGTCACCACGCAGGAGACCCGGAAGAACGTCCCCGGGTCGATCACCGCGGCGCCGAAGCTGCCGTGCATGCTCTCCAGCCCGACTGCGATGCCATACGACTGGAACATCGCGATCAGCACAGTCAGGTAGCGGGTGTACTGGTTCAGCTTCTTGCGGCCGCTCTCACCCTCCTTCTTGAGGGTCTCCAGGGCCGGGACCGCAGCCGACATCAACTGAATGATAATGCTGGCGCTGATATACGGCATGATATTCAGCGCAAACACGGTCATGCGCCCCAGCGCGCCGCCGCTGAACATATCGAACATGCCAAGAATGCCGCCGCCGCCACGGCTTTGCAGCATCTCGCCGAGCACCGACGCGTCGACACCAGGCACCGGGATGTATGTGCCGAGCCGGTACACCAGCAGCGCCCCCAGCGTGAACCAGATGCGCTTCTTAAGTTCCGTCGCCTTGGATAGCGTTCCGAGGCTCAGATTGGCAGCAAGCTGCTCGGCGGCCGAAGCCATGCGCTACTCCGTTCGCGTCGGATGACGCCCGCTAATCATGGGAGCGGCGCTCTCAGGTTGCCAGAGCCTGGTCCCCGAGAGCGCCGCCCAACCAATTCCCATCAGCCCGTCGCCCGTGCAGGCGTGGCGGTAAAGCCACACTCTCCGCACGTGCCCGCCGCGCCGGACTAAGCCGCCGCCGGAGCGCGCTTCGCCACAGTCGTGGTCACCGTGCCGCCAGCCTGCTCGACTGCAGCGACCGCCGCCGCCGACGCGCCCGACACCGTGATGGTGATCGCTCGGTTCAACTCGCCATCGGCCAGCAAACGCACGCCCGCCGACTTGCCGCCGCGCACCAAACCCGCTGTCCGCAGCGTCTCTTCAGTGATCGGCGCCGCACCGTCGATCCGGCCCGACTCAATCGCCGCCGCGATCGTGCCAACGTTCACCGGGGCATATTCCTTGCGGAAAATGTTGGTGAAGCCGCGCTTCGGCAGCCGCCGGTAGATCGGCAGCTGGCCGCCTTCGAAGCCGTTCAGCGCCACGCCCTCACGGGCCTTCTGACCCTTCACGCCCTTACCGGAGGTCTTACCCTTACCGGAGCCGATGCCACGCCCGAGCCGCTTGGACTTCAGGCGCGACCCAGCATTGTCGCGCAATTCGTTGAGCTTCATCGCCATCCCCTCGCGTCCCAGTCCGCATTACTGCGAATTAGGACAGCTCCTCCACCTTAATCAGGTGGGCCACCTTGCGGATCATCCCGCGGATCGACGGGGTATCCGTCAGATCGCGCGTGGCTCGAATTTTATTCAGGCCGAGGCCCACCAGAGTGCCCTTCTGGCCGGGCTTGCGCCCAAGCGCCGAAGCAATCTGGGTGACGCGGACCTTCTTCACATCCTCAGGCATCGGCGCCCTCCTGCGCGGTCGCCGGCGCATCGCGCTTGCCCAGAAGGTCGGAGACCTTCTTGCCGCGGCGGCTTGCGACCGAACGCGGGCTGGCGCAGCGCTGCAACGCGTCGAACGTCGCCTTGACCATGTTATGCGGGTTGCGGCTGCCGAGGCTTTTCGCCACGACGTCGCCGATCCCCAGCGTCTCGAACACTGCGCGCATCGGACCGCCCGCAATGATGCCGGTGCCGGCAGCCGCCGACCGCAACACCACCGAACCGGCGCCGTAGTGACCCTGCACGTCGTGATGGAGGGTACGGCCCTCCTTCATCGGCACGCGGATCATCGCACGCTTCGCGCGGTCGGTCGCCTTGCGGATCGCTTCCGGCACTTCGCGGGCCTTGCCCGCGCCGTAGCCAACGCGCCCCTTTTGGTCGCCAACCACCACCAGTGCCGCGAACGCAAACCGGCGTCCGCCCTTCACCACCTTGGCCACCCGGTTAATGGTGACCAGCTTGTCCATCAGTTCATCGCCGCCGTCACGGTCGCGGCCATGATCGCGCCCGCCGCCGCCGCTGCCGCGGCCTTCCCTCGGTTCACGTGCCATGCTGCATACCCCTTAGAAGGCCAATCCGCCCTCACGGGCGGCATCGGCCAGCGCCTTGACGCGGCCGTGGTAAAGATACGAACCGCGGTCGAACACCACCGCCGACACCCCGGCAGCCAGCGCGCGTTCGGCAACCAGCTTGCCAACCGCCGCCGCCGCCGACTTGTTGGCGCCGGTCTTCAGCGCGTCGCGGAGGTCCTTGTCCAGCGACGACGCGGCGGCCAGCGTGCGGCCTTCGGTATCGTCGATTACCTGGGCGTAGATGTGCTTCCCGGAGCGGAACACCGACAGACGCGGGCGTCCGGCAGCCTTCCGGCGCAGCTGGAAGCGCAGGCGCTCGCGCCGGCGCTGCTGCAGATCCTTGCTGTCGCTCATTACTTCTTCTTGCCTTCTTTGCGGCGGATGGTTTCCGTGGTGTAGCGCACGCCCTTGCCCTTGTACGGCTCAGGCCCGCGATAGCCACGAATTTCGGCCGCCACTTGACCAACTTGGCGCTTATCCACGCCCTCGACCTTGATGGACGTCGGCTTTTCGCAGCTGATCTTGATCCCGGTGGGGATCGGATAGACCACATCGTGCGAGAACCCGAGGTTCAGCACCAGGTTCGGCCCATTGACCGCAGCGCGGAAGCCAGTGCCCTGGATTTCCATGGACTTGGAATAACCCTGGGAAACCCCCTTCACCATGCTTGCCACGAGCGCCCGCGTGGTGCCCCACATCATTCGGGCCGGCGTGGTCTTGTCGCGCGGCGCCACAGCGACCTTGCCGGCGTCGATGGTCGCATCGACGTTGTCGGTGAGATCGAGCGAGAGCTGCCCGAGCTTGCCCTTCGCCGTCAGCGTGCGGCCAACGATGGCCACTTCCACGCCGGCGGGGATCGGAACCGGATATTTGCCTACGCGTGACATGTCCCGGTTCTCCTCAGAACACGCGGCAAAGCACTTCGCCGCCAACATTGGCAGCGCGCGCCTCGGCATCGCTCAACACCCCGCGAGGGGTCGACAGGATCGAGACGCCGAGACCGGCATACACCCGCGGCAGCTCCTTGATTTTGGAGTAGACGCGGCGGCCGGGCTTGGAGACGCGGTTGATCTCTTTGATCACCGGCTCGCCCTCATTGTACTTCAGCTCGATGCGCAGCTGCGCTACGCCCGGGCGCAGCACCTCGGTGCTAAAGCCACGGATAAAACCTTCCCGCTTCAGCGCGTCCAACACGTTGGCGCGGAGCTGAGAGGCCGGCGAGACACACATCGCATGCCGCGAACGCTGCGCGTTGCGGATACGTGTGAGCATATCGCCCAGGGGATCAGATAGGCTCATGGCAGGTCCCCTTCCTTACCAGCTCGACTTGACCATGCCGGGAATCTGCCCGGCGCTGGCGAGATCGCGCAACGCGATACGGCAGAGCTTGAACTTCCGATAGTTCGCACGCGACCGGCCGGTGATGGCGCAGCGCAGCCGCACCCGGCCGGCCGCGCCATTGCGCGGCAGCTGGGCGAGCTTCAAAGTCGCATCGAAGCGATCCTCGACCGCGAGCGAGCGGTCCATGACAATCGCTTTCAACGAGGCGCGCTTGCCCTTGTCGCGTTTTGCCATCTGCTCGCGCTTCGCATTTCGATTGATCTGCGATGTCTTGGCCATCCTGTCTTACCCTCCGGAACCTGCCGGCGCGTGGCCGGCGGTTTTCCAATTCAGTGTCGCAGCACTACGCACGGCCACGCGGCCGTTACGCAATGAACGGAATATCGAACTGCTTCAGCAGCGCCTTCGCCTCAGCATCGGTCTTCGCCGAGGTCACGAACACGATGTCCATGCCACGGATCGAGTCGACCTTGTCGTAGACGATTTCCGGGAACACGATCTGTTCCTTGAGGCCCATGGCGAAGTTGCCGCGCCCGTCGAAACCCTTGCCGCCGATGCCGCGGAAATCGCGAACGCGCGGCAGCGCAATGGTCACCAAACGGTCGAGGAACTCATACATGCGCGCCTTGCGGAGCGTCACTTTGCAACCGATCGGCAAGCCCTTGCGGATCTTGAAGCCGGCAATCGCCTTCTTCGCTTCCGTCTTGACCGGCCGCTGGCCGCTGATCAGCGCGAGTTCGGCAACAGCTGCGTCCAACTTCTTCTGGTCGCCTGCCGCCTCACCAACGCCCATGTTGATGACAATCTTTTCCAGCTTCGGCACCTGCATCGGGTTCGTATAGCCGAATTCCTTCTGCAGATTGGCCCGCACCGTCTCGCGGTAGCGCTGCAGCATACGCGGGGTCTCGCTGGGCGAGGCCTTCACGTGCGCCGAAACGGCCACCGACTGGATCGACCCGGCGTCACCGCCGCCAGCTTTGCCGCCCTTGGCCGAAGCCGAGGCCTGCTGCTTGCCAGCCGCCGGCTTGCCGCCAGCCGGCTTACCGCCAGCTTTGCCGCCCTTGGCGCCGCCCTTAGCGGGCGCGCCCTTGCCGCCCTTCTTCGAATCGCTCACCGGGGCCTCCTCAGCTCTCGATCACGTTGCCGGTCGCTTTGGCAACGCGCACTTTGCGGCCGTCTTGCAGCACCCGGAACCCGACGCGAGTCGGCTTATCCGTCTTGCTGTCCACCAACATCAGGTTCGACAAATGGATCGTCGCCTCACGCTCGACGATGCCGCCCGGCTGCCCCATGCCCGTGGGCTTGGTATGCCGCTTGGCAATGTTGACGCCCTGCACGACTGCCCGATTATCTTTGGGCAGCACGCTCAAAACTTCGCCGCGCTTACCTTTGTCAGCGCCGCTGATCACGGCGACCGTATCGCCCTTGCGGATGCGCGCAGCCATCACAGCACCTCCGGCGCGAGGGAAATGATCTTCATGAACTTCTTGGCGCGCAGTTCGCGCACCACCGGGCCAAAGATGCGGGTGCCAATCGGCTCCTGCTGCTTGTTGATCAGCACAGCGGCGTTGCGGTCGAAGCGGATGGCGCTGCCATCCGGACGGCGCACCGGGAAGGAAGTGCGAACGATCACCGCTTGGTGCACGTCGCCCTTCTTCACCTTGCCGCGCGGGATCGCATCCTGCACAGCAACCACGATGACATCGCCGACCGAGGCGGTTTTCCGCTTGGAGCCGCCCAGCACCTTGATGCACTGCACCCGACGCGCGCCAGAATTATCGGCGACATCCAGGTTGGTCTCGACTGAAATCATCTAGCCCTCCTCAGCCCTGCGCCATTGCTGCCGCATCGGGCGCGGCGGCGTCGATGGCAACGTCATCGACCAGCGACTGGCCGTTGCGTTCCACGACGATCCACGTCTTGCGCTTGCTGATCGGGCGGCACTCCTCGATACGCACAGTATCGCCCGGCTTGCAGATGTTGTTCTCGTCATGCGCCGCATAGCTCTTGGAACGGCGAATGAACTTCTTGTACAGCGGGTGCATCACACGACGAGCAACAAGAACCGTAATGGTCTTGTCCATCTTGTCGCTGGTGACCCGGCCGGTCAGGACGCGCCTTGGCATCGCCCTACTCCTTTCAGGACTGCGCGGCGGAGCGCAGCTTCTCCGCCATGATCGTCTTCACCCGCGCGATGTCGCGGCGAACTGCCCGTACCCGGCCGACACCTTCAAGCTGACCGGTCGCCCGCTGAAAGCGCAGATTGAACTGCTCCTTCCGCAAGTTGAGCAGCTGCGCCGAAAGCTCTTCCGCTGTCTTCACCCGCACGTCGGCAGGCTTTGTCGTCTTGGCCATGTCACGCGTCTCCGATACGGGTGACCATCTTGGTCTTGATCGGCAGCTTGGCGGCCCCAAGCGTCAGGGCCTCCTTCGCCAGTTCCGGCGCAACGCCGTCGATCTCGAACATGATGCGGCCGGGAGCAACCCGCGCCACCCAAAATTCCGGCGCGCCCTTGCCGGAGCCCATGCGGACTTCGGCAGGTTTCAACGACACCGGTACGTCCGGGAAAATCCGGATCCAGACGCGGCCGGCACGCTTCATCGCACGCGTGATCGCGCGGCGAGCCGCTTCGATCTGACGCGCCGTGATACGTTCCGGCTCCAACGCCTTGAGTCCGAACTGTCCGAAATTCAACGCGGTGCCGCCCTTGGCAGCGCCCTTGATTCGGCCTTTATGCGCCTTGCGGTATTTCGTGCGCTTGGGGGAGAGCATCTCGCCTATTCCTTAACGCTGCGGCGCCTGTTCGGCGGCACGGCGGTCTTGGGCCGAAGGATCGTGCGCCAGGATTTCGCCCTTGAAGATCCACACCTTCACGCCGCATGTACCGTAGGTCGTCTTGGCCGTCGCCACGCCGAAGTCGATGTCCGCACGCAGGGTGTGCAACGGCACCCGGCCTTCGCGATACCACTCGGTGCGCGCAATTTCGGCGCCGCCGAGGCGGCCGCCGCAATTGATCCGGATGCCCTGGGCGCCCAGACGCATCGCCGACTGCACCGCCCGCTTCATCGCGCGGCGGAACGCTACGCGGCGCTCCAGCTGCTGAGCGATGTTCTCGGCCACCAGGGTGGCGTCGATCTCGGGCTTGCGGATTTCGACGATGTTCAACGACACATCGGACTTGGCCATCTTGGCCAGATCCTTGCGCAGGTTCTCGATGTCCTGGCCCTTCTTGCCGATCACCACGCCAGGGCGCGCGGCATAGATCGTCACGCGCGGCTTCTTCGCCGGGCGTTCGATCACCACGCGGCTAACGCCGGCGCCCGACAGCTTGGTGCGCAGGTGGTTACGCAGTTTCAGGTCATCATGCAGCAGCTTCGCGTAGTCATTGCCCGCGAACCAGCGGCTATCCCAGGTGCGGTTGATGCCGAGCCGCAGCCCGATCGGATTGACTTTGTGACCCATCGGTTACGCGGCCTCCTGCGCCGTCTGTTCGCTTGCCGCTTCCTGCGCACGCTCGGCCACCACGATCTTCAGGTGGCTGAACCACTTCTCAACCCGGGCGGCGCGGCCCCGGCCACGCGCCTGGAAGCGGCGCATCACCACGGACTTGCCCACCTCGGCGCGCGACACAACCAAACGGTCGACGTCGAGCTGATGGTTGTTTTCGGCATTGGCGATGGCGCTTTCCAGCGCCTTCTTCACTTGCTGCGCGATGCGGCGCTTGCTGAACGTCAGCGTCGCCACAGCGTCGGCCGCTGTGCGGTTGCGGATCAGGCCAGCCACCAGGTTCAACTTGCGCGGGCTGACGCGCAGGTTCTTCAGGACGGCTTGCGCCTCGGTTTCCGCGATCGGGCGGGGGGATTTCGGCTTGCTCATATCAGCCCCGCTTCGCCTTCTTGTCACCGGAGTGACCGGTGAACGTGCGCGTCGGCGAGAATTCGCCGAACTTGTGGCCGACCATGTTCTCGTTGACCTGCACGGGCAGGAACTTGTGCCCGTTATACACGCCAAACGTGAGGCCGACGAACTGCGGCAAAATCGTCGAGCGGCGCGACCAGATCTTGATGATCTCGTTGCGGCCCGACGCGCGGCCAGCCTCGGCTTTGTTGAGCAGGTACCCGTCCACGAACGGGCCCTTCCAGACGGAACGCGTCATGGATCAGCCCTTCCCCTTGTTGCGACGGCGTACGATCAGGCGGTCGGTCCGCTTGTTCACGCGCGTCTTGTAACCCTTGGTCGGCTTGCCCCACGGCGTGACCGGATGACGGCCACCCGAGGTGCGGCCTTCGCCGCCGCCATGCGGGTGATCGACCGGGTTCATCACGACGCCACGGTTGTGCGGGCGGCGGCCCAGCCAACGGCTGCGGCCGGCCTTGCCGATATGTTCGTTCGCCTTGTCCGGGTTGGACACCGCGCCGATCGTCGCCAGGCACTCGCTGCGCACCATGCGCAACTCGCCGGACATCAACTTGATCTGCGCGTAGCCGGAGTCCTTGCCGACCAGCTGAGCATACTGCCCGGCCGCACGCGCAATCTTGCCGCCAGCGCCCGGCTTCATTTCTACGTTGTGCACAATCGTGCCCACCGGGATGGCCGCCAGCGTCATCGCGTTGCCCGGCTTGATGTCGGCGCGCGTTGCGGCCACTACCGAGTCACCCGCCTTCAAACGCTGCGGCGCCAGGATGTACGAGAGTTCACCGTCCTGATACTTGATCAGCGCGATAAACGCGGTACGATTTGGGTCGTATTCCAGCCGCTCGACGGTCGCCGGCATATCGAACTTGCGGCGCTTGAAGTCGACCAGACGGTACGACTGCTTGTGTCCGCCGCCGCGGAACCGGCTGGTGGTACGGCCGTGGTTGTTGCGGCCGCCCGACGAATGCTTCCCGACGGTCAAGCCCTTGACAGGCTTGCCCTTCCACAACTCGCTGCGGTCCACCAAAATGGTGCCGCGCAGGCTGGGCGTGACGGGATTGAAATTTTTCATTGCCATGATTCAGATCCTCACGTCACGCCAGACCGGTGGTCAGGTCGATCGACTGGCCCTCGGCGAGCTTCACGTAGGCTTTCTTGACGTCGCTGCGCACGCCGGGGCGGCCGCGGAAGCGCTTGGTCTTGCCCTTGGCCACCAGCGTATTCACGCCGAGCACCGTCACGCCGAACAAACCTTCGATCGCCAGTTTGATCTGCGGCTTGGTCGCGTCCATCGCCACGCGGAACACCACGGTGTTGCGCTCGCCCAGCATCGTCGCCTTCTCGGTGATCACCGGGTTGCGGATGATGGTGTACATCGCCTCGCGCGAAATCTTCACACGCTGCTTTGCGGTCTTGGTTACGGTCTCGCTCATGCTAGGCGCTCCTTCAGGCCCTCGACGCCGGCGGCGGTCACCGCCAGCACGTCGTGCATCAGGATGTCGTAAACATTGGCGCCGACGGTCGGCAGCATGTCGAAGCCGATGATGTTCCGGCCAGCCTTCAGCAGCCCCTGATCGACATCGCGGTCGATGATCAGAGCCGATTTCCAGCCCAGCGCCTTCAGCTTGGCGGCCAGTTCCTTGGTCTTGCCGTTCGCCGAAGCTGCGTCCAGCACGATCAATTTGCCGTCGGCCTGCTTCTGCGACAGCGCAGAGATCAGCCCGAGCCGGCGCACTTTCTTCGGCAGGTCATAGCCATGGTCGCGCACGACCGGGCCGTGCACCACGCCGCCAGTGCGGAATTGCGGTGCCCGCAACGAACCCTGGCGGGCGTTGCCGGTGCCTTTCTGCTTGAACGGCTTCTTGGTGGTGCCGGACACTTCGCCCATGCCTTTGACGCGATGCGTACCCGCACGGCGCTTGGACAACTGGTAGTGCACCACGCGCGCCATGATATCGGCGCGCGGCTCGGCGGCAAAAATCTCGTCCGGCAGCTCAATCGTGCCGGCGGTGCCGTTGTCGAGCGTCTTCATCTCGATCTGCATGTGCCTGCCCTCAACCCTGCGCCGCTGCGGCGATGGACGCCGGATACGGGGCTTCCGCCGGGCGCGTGCCCTTGATCGCGTCGCGCACCAGCACATAGCCGCCTTTGGCACCCGGCACGGCGCCCTTGATCATGATCAGCCCTTTGTCGGCGTCGATTGCCGCGACTTCCACGTTCAACGTGGTAACGCGGTCGACGCCCATGTGGCCGGCCATCTTCTTGTTTTTGAAGGTCTTGCCGGGATCCTGCCGGTTACCGGTCGAACCATGCGAACGATGGCTGACCGACACGCCGTGCGAGGCTTCGAGACCGGCAAAGTTCCAGCGCTTCATGACGCCCTGGAAGCTCTTGCCCTTGCTGGTGCCGCACACATCGACCCGCTGGCCGACGATGAAGTGCGCCGCCGTCAGCATCGCGCCGGGTTCCAGCACCGCATCGGCAGCCACACGGAACTCAACCAGCTTCGCCTTCGGCTCCACTTTCGCCTTGGCGAAATGGCCCTTGTTCGGCTTCGACACGTTCTTCACCTTCGCGGTGCCCCAACCGATCTGGACGGCGGTATAACCGTCCGTTTCCTCGGTCTTGGCGGCCACGACCTGCACATCATCGAGGTGCAGCACGGTCACGGGCACGTGTGTCCCGTCGTCTTTGAAAAGCCGGGTCATGCCCAGCTTCTTTGCCAGTAATCCTGTACGCATCAGTTACTTTCCCCAGAGGGACGCCGGGCCACCGTGCCGCAGCACGGTGCCGGAGTCCTTAGGCCAATGAAAAATTAGAGCTTGATCTCGACGTCAACGCCCGCCGCGAGATCCAGCTTCATCAGAGCGTCCACCGTCTGCGGTGTCGGCTCGACAATATCGAGCAACCGCCGATGCGTCCGAATTTCGAACTGCTCGCGGCTTTTCTTATCGACGTGCGGCGAACGGTTCACCGTGAACCGCTCGATGTGTGTCGGCAGCGGGATCGGTCCGCGAACCCTGGCACCCGTACGCTTGGCGGTGTTCACGATCTCCTTGGTGCTGTTGTCCAGCACGCGATGATCGTACGCCTTCAGGCGAATGCGGATATTCTGGTTGTCCATCACTCAATCTTCCAGGCTCGCCGAGCCGATCCCTATTGCAGCCACCTCGCGAAGAGGATTAGGCGACGATCTTCGCAACCACGCCGGCGCCGACGGTGCGGCCACCTTCACGAATGGCGAAGCGCAGGCCTTCGTCCATCGCGATCGGCGCGATCAGTTCCACGTCCATCGACACGTTATCGCCCGGCATCACCATTTCGACACCTTCCGGCAGCTTCACGATGCCGGTCACGTCGGTGGTGCGGAAATAGAACTGCGGGCGGTAGTTGGTAAAGAACGGCGTATGACGGCCGCCTTCTTCCTTGGTCAGAATGTAGCTCTCGGCCAAGAACTTGGTGTGCGGGGTGATAGTGCCCGGCTTCGCCAGCACCTGACCGCGCTCCACGTCCTCACGCTTCGTGCCACGCAGCAGCGCGCCAATGTTGTCGCCAGCCTGGCCCTGATCGAGCAGCTTGCGGAACATTTCCACGCCGGTCACGATGGTCTTCACCGTCGCCTTGATGCCGACGATTTCCACTTCTTCGCCGACGCGGACAATGCCGCGCTCAACGCGCCCGGTCACCACAGTGCCACGGCCAGAGATCGAGAACACGTCTTCGATCGGCATCAGGAACGGCTTGTCGATCGCCCGCTCCGGCTGCGGGATGTAGGAGTCAACTGCGGCCATCAGCTCAAGGATCGACTTCTCGCCGAGGTCCGGCTGCGAGTCGTTCAGCGCGCAAACCGCCGAACCCTTGATGATGGGGATATCGTCGCCCGGGAAGCCGTAGCTGCTCAGCAGATCGCGCACTTCCAGCTCGACCAGCTCGACCAGTTCGGCGTCAGCGATGTCCATCTTGTTGAGATAGACCACGAGCGCAGGCACGCCGACCTGGCGAGCGAGAAGAATGTGCTCGCGGGTCTGCGGCATCGGGCCGTCGGCGGCCGACACCACCAGGATGGCGCCATCCATCTGCGCGGCACCGGTGATCATGTTTTTCACATAGTCAGCGTGGCCGGGGCAGTCGACGTGCGCGTAGTGGCGGTTCTTGGTCTCGTACTCGACGTGCGCGGTCGAGATCGTGATGCCACGCGCCCGCTCTTCGGGCGCCTTGTCGATCTGGTCGTAGGCGGTGAAGACAGCGCCGCCCGTCTTGGCCAGCACCTTCGTGATGGCCGCCGTTAGCGACGTCTTGCCATGATCGACGTGGCCGATCGTGCCAATGTTGCAGTGCGGCTTGTTGCGTTCGAATTTCGCTTTGGCCATCGTCGTTCTCTCCGTGCCCGCTCTACGATCCGGGGTTGGGGGGGATCAGGTTACCAGCGGTAATGGCTGAAGGCTTTGTTCGCCTCGGCCATCCGATGGGTATCTTCACGCTTCTTCACCGCTGAGCCGCGATTGTTCACCGCGTCCAGCAGCTCGTTCGACAGGCGATCTTC
Source organism: Rhodospirillales bacterium (assembly GCA_025359905.1). Taxonomy (GTDB): domain Bacteria; phylum Pseudomonadota; class Alphaproteobacteria; order Acetobacterales; family Acetobacteraceae; genus CAIPHQ01. Next base: position 8,302 of record JANYDF010000068.1, on the reverse strand, counting down.
CATCGTGTGCTCGCCGCGCTTGCGCGCCGAGTCGATGATCCAGCGAATCGCTAACGCCTGGCGGCGTTCCGTGCGGACTTCAACGGGCACCTGATACGTCGCACCGCCGACACGGCGCGACCGCACTTCGACAGCCGGCTTCACGTTGTCCAGCGCCTCGTGGAACATACGAACCGGGTCGGCTTGCGCACCGCCCCGCTTCTTCAGCACATCCAGCGCACCGTAGACGATCGTCTCGGCGGCCGACTTCTTACCATCGTACATCAGGGCGTTCATGAAACGCGTGATGACGGTGTCGCCGAACTTGGCGTCCGGCAGAATTTCGCGCTTCGTGGCGCGGCGGCGGCGGCTCATCGCGCTCTCTCCTTACTTCGGCCGCTTCGCGCCGTACAGCGAACGGCGCTTGCGACGCTTGGGCAGACCCTGGGTATCCAACACGCCGCGCAGAATGTGATAGCGCACGCCGGGAAGATCCTTCACGCGGCCACCACGGATCAGGACCACACTGTGCTCCTGCAGGTTGTGGCCTTCACCCGGGATGTAGCTGACCACTTCATAGCCGTTGGTCAGGCGCACCTTGGCGACCTTACGAAGCGCCGAGTTCGGCTTCTTCGGGGTCGTGGTGTAGACGCGCGTGCAGACACCGCGCTTCTGCGGGCAACCCTGCAGAGCCGGAACTTTATTGCGCTTCGCAGCGGGCTCGCGCCCATTGGCGATCAGCTGGTTGATGGTCGGCATAGACCCTCTTTCGATCCTATCTCTGCGCCCCCGCCACAACTGCCGGAAGCCGTCTTCCACACGCACGGCCCGCAGCCTGTGGGACATCCCACCCTGCGGGTTAGACCCTGCCCGCGGCCTTGGCGGCGAACCCGATGGGATCGCTGCGGCGCCGCACGCGCTGGTGCCTGTAAACGACGGCCGCCGTAACCAAGATGGGGTCGGCCGAGGGCGCGGAACCTAGGGTGCGGTTCCCGGCGAGTCAAGCGCTACAGGCGAGTCGTTGAAGTCTTATCCCTACCAAAGACGAGGGCCGGCGATGCGAAATCGCCAGCCCTCGCTGTACTTGTAGCTTAGCGGGTTATTCGGCCGCCATAATGCGGCCCGGCACCATCGGTCCCGGCTCCTGACGCAGGCCACGGGCATGATCACGGCCCGCAGCGATACCCCGCAGCTTGTTCATCACGCTACCGGTGCCCGCCGGGATCAGGCGGCCAACGATGACGTTCTCTTTCAGGCCGATCAGGTTATCCACCTTGCCCGCCGTGGCGGCCTCGGTGAGCACCCGCGTGGTCTCTTGGAACGAGGCGGCGCTGATGAAGCTGTGGGTCTGCAAGCTCGCCTTGGTGATGCCTTGCAGCACCGGCATGGCGGTGGCGATGCGTTCGCCCTCGGCTTCGCGCTTGCGGTTCTCGTGGTCGAACTCCACGCGGTCCACCTGCTCGCCGGTCAGGAACGTGGTGTCGCCCGGCTCCAGAATCTCAACCTTTTGCAGCATCTGGCGAACGATCACCTCGATGTGCTTGTCGTTGATCTTCACGCCCTGCAACCGGTACACGTCCTGGATTTCGTTGACTAGGTAATCGGACAGCGCCTCGACGCCCAACACCTTCAGGATGTCGTGCGGCACGCGCGGCCCATCGACCAGGGGATCGCCGCGCCGCACGAAGTCGCCTTCCTGCACCGAGACGTGCTTGCCCTTCGGGATCAGGTACTCGGTTTCCTCGGCGGTCTCGTCGTTCTTCACGATCACGCGGCGCTTGGCCTTGTAATCCTTGCCGAACTCGACCCGTCCATCGGTCTCCGCGATGATCGCGTGATCCTTCGGCCGCCGCGCTTCGAACAGTTCCGCCACGCGCGGCAGACCACCAGTAATATCGCGCGTCTTGCTGCCCTCACGCGGAATGCGCGCCATCACGTCGCCTGCCTGCACCTCGGCGCCGTTCTCGACCGAGAGGATCGAGTCGGGTGACAGGAAGTAGCGCGCGTCGACGCCGTTGGTCAGCCGCACCACTTCGCCGTTGGCGTCCTTCAACTGCAAGCGGGGCCGCAGATCGACGCCGCGCGCCGCCTGCTTATAGTCCACCACCACCTTGGAGGTCAGGCCGGTCACTTCGTCGACGCGTTCCACCAAGGTCACGCCCTCGATCAGATCGAGGTATTCGACCCGGCCGTTGCGCTCGGTGATGATCGGCAGGGTGTACGGATCCCACTCGGCCAGTTTCTGCGTGCGGGTAACGGTGTTGCCTTCGTCGGTCAGCAGCCGCGCGCCATACGGCACCCGGAAGCGCGCCCGCTCGCGGCCCTTGTCGTCGGTCAGCACGATTTCGCAGTTGCGGCTCATCACCACCGGCACGCCGCTGGAGTTGATAACCACGTTGCGGTTCTTGACCACGACGGACCCGTCGTGGCTGGCTTCGACCGCGCTCACCTCGGCGCCGCGCTGGGCGGCGCCGCCGATGTGGAAGGTGCGCATGGTCAGCTGCGTGCCCGGTTCGCCGATCGACTGCGCCGCGATCACGCCGACCGCCTCGCCGACATTGACCGGGGTGCCACGGGCCAGATCGCGGCCATAGCAATGCGCGCAGACGCCAACCGCCGCTTCGCAGGTCAGCACCGAGCGGATCTTGGCCGACTCGACCACCGCCTTTTCGATCCGCTCCGCTTCCGGCTCGGTGATCAGCGTATTGGCCGCCACCAGCACCTGACCGGTCGCCGGGTCGTGGATGTCCTCGGCCGTGGTCCGGCCAAGTACCCGTTCGGACAGGCTGGAGACGACTTCGCCGCCGTCCATCACCGCCTTCACCGTCAGGCCGCGCACCGTGCCGCAATCGGTCTCGACGATGATGCAATCCTGCGCCACGTCCACCAGCCGCCGCGTCAGGTAGCCCGAGTTGGCCGTCTTCAACGCGGTGTCCGCGAGGCCCTTACGGGCGCCGTGGGTCGAGTTGAAGTACTCCAGCACCGACAGGCCTTCCTTGAAGTTGGCGATGATCGGCTGCTCGATGATCTCGCCGGACGGCTTGGCCATCAGGCCGCGCATACCGGCCAACTGACGCATCTGGGCCGGCGACCCACGCGCGCCGGAGTGGCTCATCATCCACACCGCGTTGGTCTGCTTGCCCGGGGTCTGGTCGGAAATCCGCTTCATCATCGCGGCCGCAACTTCATCGGTGCAGCGCGACCAAGCGTCGACCACCTTATTATAGCGCTCGCCAGCGGTGATCAGACCGTCCTGATACTGCTGCTCGAACTCCTTCACCTCATTCTGCGTCTTCAGGATCATCGCCGGCTTTTCGTCCGGAATGATCAGATCGTCCTTGCCGAAGCTGATGCCCGCCTTGGCGGCCTGATTGAACCCGAGGCCCATCAAACGGTCGGCGAAGATCACGCATTCTTTCTGGCCGCAGTGGCGATACACCGCGTCGATCACGTCCGAGACGTTCTTCTTGGTCAACTGACGGTTGATCAGGCTGAACGGCACCGCCGGATGCTTCGGCAGCACCTGGGCAATCAGCATCCGCCCCGCAGTGGTCACCACCTTCTGAATGATCTTGTTGCCGGCCGCGTCAACCGTGTTGAACCGGCCACGGATCTTGTCGTGCAGCGTGATCGCCTTCGCCGCCAGGGCGTGCTCGATCTCGCCGATGGTGCCAAACGCCGAGGACTTCTCCTCAGGGGTCAGGCGGAATTCCGGCGTCTCCAGCGACAGATAATAGATGCCGAGCACGATATCCTGGCTCGGCACAATGATGGGCTTGCCGTTGGCCGGGCTGAGGATGTTGTTGGTCGACATCATCAGCACGCGCGCTTCAAGCTGGGCTTCCAGGCTCAGCGGCACATGCACCGCCATCTGGTCGCCGTCGAAGTCGGCGTTGAACGCGGTGCACACCAGCGGGTGCAACTGGATCGCCTTGCCTTCGATCAGCACCGGCTCGAACGCCTGAATGCCCAAGCGATGCAATGTCGGCGCGCGGTTCAGCATCACCGGATGCTCGCGGATCACCTCTTCGAGGATGTCCCAAACCTCGGGACGCTCCTTTTCCACCATCCGCTTGGCGGCCTTGATGGTGGTGGCGTGACCGTATTTTTCCAGCTTCGAGTAGATGAACGGCTTGAACAGTTCGAGCGCCATCTTCTTCGGCAGCCCGCACTGATGCAGCTTCAGTTCCGGACCCACCACGATGACCGAACGGCCCGAGTAGTCGACGCGCTTGCCAAGCAGGTTCTGCCGGAAGCGGCCCTGCTTGCCTTTCAGCATGTCGGACAACGACTTCAGCGGGCGCTTGTTGGCGCCGGTGATGGCGCGGCCACGGCGGCCGTTGTCGAACAGGGCGTCGACCGATTCCTGCAACATGCGCTTTTCGTTGCGCACGATGATGTCCGGAGCGCGCAGTTCGATCAGCCGCTTCAGCCGGTTGTTGCGGTTGATGACGCGGCGGTACAGGTCGTTCAGATCGGACGTGGCGAAGCGGCCGCCATCCAGCGGCACCAGCGGGCGCAGTTCCGGCGGGATCACCGGGATCACGTCCAGGATCATCCACTCCGGCTTGGCGCCAGATTCGGAGAACGCCTCGATCAGCTTCAACCGCTTGACCAGCTTCTTGCGCTTGGCCTCGCTGGTGGTCTCCTTCAGATCGGCGCGCAGCTTCACCTTCTCGGCGTCCGCGTCGATGCCGATCAGGATGCCCTTGATCGCTTCGGCGCCAATCCCGGCGCGGAACGCGTCATCGCCGAACTCGTCCTGCTTGGCGGCAAGCTGATCTTCGGTCAGCAACTGGTGCAGCTTCAGGTCGGTCAGACCCGGCTCCAGCACCACGTAGCTCTCGAAGTACAGGATCTTCTCCAGTTCCTTCAGCGTCAAGTCGACCATCAGGCCGATGCGGCTGGGCAGGGACTTGAGGAACCAAATGTGCGCCACCGGGCTGGCCAGCTCAATGTGGCCCATCCGCTCGCGCCGCACCTTGGCCAGCGTGACTTCCACGCCGCACTTCTCGCAGATGATGCCGCGGAACTTCATGCGCTTGTACTTGCCGCACAGGCACTCGTAGTCCTTGATCGGGCCGAAGATACGCGCGCAGAACAGCCCGTCCCGCTCCGGCTTGAAGGTGCGGTAGTTGATGGTCTCGGGCTTCTTGATCTCACCGTATGACCACGAACGGATCTGCTCCGGCGAGGCCATCTGGATTTTGATCTGGTCGAAGGTCATCGTCTGACCCGTCTGACCCAGGATCTTCATCAGCTCGTTCATGCTGTCGCCCCCTGCGGGAGTTTGAGGGCCGGGTCGCGCACCCGGCCCCTCGTCACGAAATTAGGCCCGATTGTCAGTCCGCTCGCGTCACGCCGTGCGCATGTCGAGATCGACGTTCAAGCCAAGCGACTTCAGTTCCTTGACCAGCACGTTGAAGCTCTCGGGAATGCCGGCCTCGAAGGTGTCCTGCTCGCGCACGATGGCTTCGTAGACCTTGGTGCGGCCGGACACGTCGTCCGACTTCACCGTCAGCATTTCCTGCAGCGTGTAAGCCGCGCCGTAGGCTTCCAGCGCCCACACTTCCATTTCGCCGAAGCGCTGGCCGCCGAACTGCGCCTTACCACCGAGCGGCTGCTGGGTGACGAGCGAGTACGGGCCGATGGAGCGGGCGTGGATCTTGTCGTCGACCAAGTGATGCAGCTTGAGCATGTAGATGATGCCCACCGTCACCTTGCGCTCGAACGGCTCGCCGGTCCGCCCATCGGTCAGCACCACCTGCCCCGACGTGGCCAAGCCAGCGCAAACCAGCATGCCTTCGATGTCAGACATGCGGGCGCCGTCGAACACCGGGGTCGCGATCGGCACGCCCTTCTTCAGGTTCTCGCACAGCTCCACAAGCTCGACTTCGGTCAGATCGGCGATGTCGCTGTCGTACACTTTCTCGCCGTAAACTTCCTTGAGCCTGTCGAGCAGTTGCGCCTTGCCCTTATTGGTGCGCCGGTAGTCATCGACCATCGTGCCAATGTCCTGGCCGATGGTGCGGCAGGCCCAGCCCAGATGCGTCTCAAGAATCTGACCGACATTCATGCGGCTCGGCACGCCGAGCGGGTTCAGCACGATATCGACCGAGGTGCCGTTTTCGAGGAACGGCATGTCTTCGACCGGCACGACGCGCGAGACCACGCCCTTGTTGCCATGGCGTCCGGCCATTTTGTCGCCCGGTTGCAGCTTGCGCTTCACCGCGACGAACACTTTGACCATCTTCATCACGCCCGGCGGCAATTCGTCGCCACGCTGCAACTTCTCGACCTTGCTATCGAAGCGCGCCTGCAGCTTGGCGACGGCGGCATCGAACTCGCGCTTCAGCGTCTCGATCTCGGCCATCACGCCGTCGTCCTGCACGGCAATGTTGCGCCATGCGCCGCGCTGGAACTCGGCCAGCACTTCCTCGGTCAACAGCGTGCCGGCCTTCAGGCCCTTGAAGCCGCCGGCGGCCTTGCGGCCGAGCAGCTTCTCACGCAGCCGGTTGAGGAAGCTGCGCTCCTGGATCGCCTTTTCGTCGTCGCGGTCCTTGGCCAGCCGTTCGATCTCGGCGCGCTCGATCGCCATGGCGCGCTCGTCCTTGTCCACACCACGGCGGCTGAACACGCGCACATCGACAATGGTGCCCGACACGCCCGGCGGCAGCTTCAACGAGGTGTCGCGCACGTCGGACGCCTTCTCGCCGAAGATCGCCCGCAGCAGCTTTTCTTCCGGCGTCATCGGGCTTTCGCCCTTCGGCGTCACCTTGCCGACCAGAATATCGCCCGGGTTCACTTCCGCGCCGACATAGACGATGCCGGCTTCGTCGAGGTTCTTCAGCGCTTCTTCACCAACATTGGGTATGTCGCGGGTGATTTCCTCCTGGCCCAGCTTGGTGTCGCGCGCCATCACTTCGAATTCTTCGATGTGGATGGAGGTAAACACGTCATCACGGGCGATCCGCTCGGAAATCAGGATCGAATCTTCGAAGTTGTAGCCATTCCACGGCATGAACGCGACCAGCACGTTCCGCCCTAGCGCCAATTCGCCCAACTCGGTCGACGGGCCGTCGGCGATGATGTCGCCTTCCGCCACCCGGTCGCCCACGCGCACCAGCGGACGCTGGTTGATGCAGGTCGACTGATTGGAGCGCATGAACTTGCGCAGCCGATAGATATCGACGCCCTTGGTGGTGCCATCTTCGTTGGTCGCGCGCACCACGATGCGCGCCCCGTCGATCTGGTCGATCACGCCGACGCGGCGGGCGACGATGGTCGCCCCCGAGTCACGCGCCACGGCGGCTTCCATGCCGGTGCCAACCAGCGGCGCATCGGCGCGGATCAGCGGCACGGCCTGCCGCTGCATGTTCGAACCCATCAGCGCGCGGTTGGCGTCGTCGTTTTCCAGGAACGGGATCAGCGCGGCGGCCACCGAGACCAACTGCTTCGGCGAAACGTCGACGGCAGTCACGTCCTCCGGCTTCACCAGCCGGAAGTCGCCCTGCTTGCGCACGCTGACCAGTTCATCGGTGAAGTGGCCGTTGGCATCGGTTTTCGCGTCGGCCTGCGCCACGACCAGCTTTTCCTCTTCCATCGCGGAGAGGTATTTCCAGCCGTCCTGCACCGTGCCGTCCTTCACCAGGCGGTACGGGGTTTCGATGAACCCGTACTTGTTCACCTTGGCGTAGGTGGCCAGCGAGTTGATCAGGCCGATGTTCGGGCCTTCCGGCGTCTCAATCGGGCAGATGCGGCCGTAATGCGTCGGGTGCACGTCGCGCACTTCGAAGCCGGCGCGCTCACGGGTCAGACCGCCCGGGCCAAGGGCTGACAGGCGGCGCTTGTGCGTCACTTCGGACAGCGGGTTGGTCTGGTCCATGAACTGCGACAGCTGCGACGAGCCGAAGAACTCGCGCACCGCCGCCGCTGCGGGCTTGGCGTTGATCAAGTCATGCGGCATCACCGTATCGATATCGACGCTGCCCATGCGCTCGCGGATGGCGCGCTCCATGCGCAGCAGACCGACGCGGTACTGGTTCTCCATCAACTCGCCGACCGAACGCACGCGGCGATTGCCGAGATTGTCGATGTCGTCGATCTGGCCGCGGCCGTCCTTCAGCTCGCACATGATCTTGACGGTGCGCAGGATGTCGGACTTGCGCAGCACGCGCACGGTATCGTCCGCTTCGAGGCCAAGCCGCATGTTCATCTTCACGCGACCGACGGCCGAAAGGTCGTAGCGATCGGCGTCGAAGAACATGCCGCGGAACAGCGTTTCCGCCGTCTCGGGGGTCGGCGGCTCGCCAGGGCGCATGAC
>JANYDF010000032.1 GCA_025359905.1 Rhodospirillales bacterium | reverse complement strand
GCGATGGCGCGGTTCCGCGTGGGCGGGCGCACCATCGGGTGAGGCGTCCGATATCAACCGGCATGGCGGGTGATCTATCACCCTCCCCCTCCCCCGGCCCCTCCCGCAAGGGGAGGGGGAGGGTGATAGATCACCCGCCATGCCGGTTGATATCGGACGCCTCACCCGATGGTGCGCCCGCCCACGCGGAACCGCGCCATCGCTTCGGTGTCCAGCCGCACGCCCAACCCGGCACCGTCGCTTGGCACTTGCACATAGGGCGGCGCGAAGGCCAGCGGCGTCGCCAGCAAATCATGCGCGCGGATCATGCGGCCGAAAATATCGCTGGGCCACACACAGCTTTTCGCCGCCGCCGCCGAATGCACGTACATCGCTTCCAGAATGCCCAGATCGACCTCCGAGCCATGCCAGCAATATTTCCCGGCGGTCGCGGTGATATGGTCCAGCTCCTGAAATTTCGCCAATCCGCAATTGAAGTTGAACCCATCCACCGCATTATGCGCGATGGCGTCGATCGCCTCGTAGGCCCGCTGGCCCTGATACACATAGGGCAGCGACAGATGCAGCACGATGGGGATGGCGGAAAAGCGGCGCAATTCGGCGTAGTCCTGGATCATCCAGCGCTGGATTGGGTCTTCCAGCAATAGCACGTTGCCGACCTGCTCCAGTGCCCGAATGCGCGGGCGCGCGTTGCCGGCGTTTTCCCAGCGCTGGTTGGGATCGAAGATCACCTGCATCCCCGGCGCGTGCTGGGCGATGGCGCGGCAGATCGCGGCGACATCGTCCTCCAAATCGCATTTCAGCTTGATGCAGTCATAGCCTTGCCGCTGATAGCCCGCCGCCCATGGGCCGATTTCGTCCACGGTGCGATGGCTCGACCACGCGCCCACCTTCACCTGCGTCCGCACCGCGCCGCCGAGCAGGCGGTGCAGCGGCACGCCGATCGACTTGGCATAGGCATCCCAGATCGCGCATTCGAAGCCGTCGTATTCACGGCACAACGGGATCGGCAGGTCTTGCAGCGGCAGGTCGTGGACATTTTGGCCGAGCAATCCGGCGCAGATCGCCTCCACGCGCGGCCATTCGTGGTCGCGGTAGAACTCGCCGAGGCCCACGGTCCCGCCGGCCAGATGCATCCGCAGGATCAATTTCGGCAATTCGTCGAATTGCACCGACCAGCCCTGTTTGCCGCCCACCGGCAGCATGTGCAGCGGCTTGGCCAGTGTCGCGGAGTTGATAACGCCGGGGTGGGCCGGAACCATCACCTCGTCGAAGTCAAAGCGCAGGATTGTCCCGCCGGGGATGAGCATCGCCGCCGCCTAGACCAGCACGCGTTCAACATGCACGGCGCGGCAATCCACCTCGTATTCCAGGTCGATCACCGGCGGGCGGTTGTAGTGCCACACAATACCGTGCCGCGCCGCGCCCCGGCGCACGATGTCGCCTGCAAGGAACGGATGAATGTCGTGCACCGTGTAAACCTGGGCCGCCGTCGTGTCGGCCCAGGTGTGGCCGAGGGCGGCCATGCGCTTTTCCATCGTGCCGTGCACATGTGCCGCCTTGGTCCGCATCCCGTGCGGCGACAGATCACGATACGCCACGGTGGCTTCGGCATAGGTCGCTTTACCCTCCAGCGACTCGCCGCTGCCCGCGATCACGAACGAGGGGGGCGCGTCCACGGCTGGGACCGTGTAGCTGAACGCGTGAAAGCTGGGCGTGCCCGGCGGGTCGATCTCAGGGCACACGTTGGAGCGCGCCACCGGGTTGTCGCCCAGCGCCAGCAGCCCCCAGGCGCGCAACACCTCGGCATAGGACAGGTTGAAGCTGCGGAATCCGGCGTCGTCGAACGGTGCCGGCGAGCGTAGTTCGCAGGCGCACAGCGCGGTCAGCGGGCGGCCAAGCGCTTGCAGATAACCGGCAATGCGCGCGAACCCCTCGGCCAGCGGCAACGCGGCGATGAAGCGCGCCCGCTCGATCCGGTAGCCCGGCTGGGCCGCCACCCCCGCCGAATACTGGAACACGCCTTTAACGAACCGGTAGCCGCCTTGCGGAAACGCGATCACACGCGCCATCGGCGCTGCCCCCTTGCCGCTTTCGCGCCAGTGTGGGCCGCGCGCCGCGTTAACTCAATACGATGCCGCCGCACACATTGAGCGACTGCCCAGTGCGAATTGCGTGGCGTACGGGCGCGTCGCAAAACCCAGGCAACGCCCCGTCAAGTCGAACACGCTGGCGCGCAGACTTTCGGTGCCGCCATCGATGCCAATGAGGTATGTCATGACCTCAGACTGCTTCCCCAGCCTCGTCGGACACATGGCGCCCGCGAGAACATTTGTTTATGAGCGAACAAGTGTCGCGTGACGGCGCAATTGTCAAGCATGATATGCGGCGGCTGCCGCTGGAGACACCGCCCAAGATGCTGACGCTCAATCTGTCCGCCGAACCCGACGACGCGCTCATGGCCCGGGCGGCTTGGCTCTACTACGTCGTGGGTCTGACCCAGGAAGAAGCTGCCACCCGGCTCGGCGTGCCGCGTACCCGCGTGGTGCGCCTGCTGGCCGAAGCGCGTGAACGCGGGCTGGTCAGCATCAGCATCCAGCACGACAGCATCCGCGACCTGCAAACCGAACACGCCATTGCCCAGCGCTTCGGCTTGGATTTCTGCCTGGCAACCCCGAGGCTCGATCTTGGCCCCAGCGAAGATCCGGCGCTGACCGCAGCCCAAGGCCTGATCGCCCGGCGCGCCGTGGGCGGCGCGGCAGCCACGCTATTGAAGGGCAAACTGGCGAACGGCCCGATCACCGTCGGCGTCAGTTGGGGCCGCACGCTGGAACAGGTGGCGCTGCATCTGTCCGGCGCGCGCAACCCGCAGGCCCGCTTCGTCTCGCTGATGGGCTCGCTGACCCGCAACAGCGCCTCCAACCCGTTCGAAGTGGTGCAGGCGCTGGCCGCGCGCACCGGCGGCGAGGGCCATTTCCTGCCGGTGCCGTTCATCGCCGACACACGCTCGGACCGCGACGTGCTGATCTCGCAACGCATTGTCGCCGATGCCTTGGCGCTGGCGTTGTCGGCCGATCTGTACCTGATCAGCGTCGGAGAAATGACCGAGACGGGCATACTGCGCCAGCAAGACATGATCTCCGCCAACGAACTGCGCAGCCTGCGCGAGCTCGGCGCGGTCTGCGATACGCTCGGCGTGTTCATCGACGCCGCTGGCAAGCTGGTGCGCCACGCGGTGACCGAGCGGGCGCTGGGCGTGCCGTTCGACAAGCTGCGCGGCCGCGACGTGGTGCTGCTGGCCGCCGGCGTGGAAAAGGTCGCCGCCACCGCAGCACTGTTGCGCACGGGCGCGGTGAAGGGACTTGTCATCGACGGCGACGCGGCGGCGCTGCTGCTTGGGTCCGGCGGCGGGGAATAGCCGCGATGCCGCCGCACCGTCCCGGCGCCATGCATCATCCGGCGGCGGGTTGACGCGCCGCGCGCTTCGTGGCGAGCATACCGGCGTCCGGGCTTGTCGTTGCGCCTGCCGCCTAATACCAAATCTCTTGGGCGAGACCCCATGATCCATTCGATCGTCATCGCCGGGCTTGACCCGGCGATCCATGCCAACGCTCTGTGCTCGACGCCAAATGCTCTGTGCGGCTCCATGGATTGCCGGGTCAAGCCCGGCAACGACGATGAGTCTTGGTCAGCGAGATTTGGTATGATACCATTTCGGATCACGTTTTTAGCAACGTCTTCACTGTGCTCAACGACGAAATAACATTTTCGAACTACTTTACGCAATCATCTGGGCAGCATTCATTCGTGCTGAATGCCTCGTCTGAGAATAGTTTGTGCAGTGCGCTTTCCGGGTGCGTCGGAAATTTTCAGGGATTTTCGGGCGTTACGTACATCCCGATAGCCGACGCTCACGAACCCGCCAGCCTGACGCTGCTCGGGGCTGGATTGCTCGGGTTGCGGCTGGTGCGGCGGCGCAAGACGCGGTGAGACGCTACTCAAAATAGCGGCTGCCCTGAGCGACTCGTCACGCGGCACCGCCCACCTCACCCCATCCCTCTCCCCCCGAAGCCGGGCGGAGAGGGGGCAGTTAATGCAGCGGCGGCGTCAGTTGTGGGCTGGTCAGGAGACGCCCAGCCGTGAATGGCCGCTAACCCGCCCCTACTTACGCGCCTTGCGCGCCGCATACCGTGCGTCGCGGGCGGCTTTTTGTTCGGCGAGCAGCGCGCGCTGGCGGATGGCTTCCTCGGCCTTGGCGGCGCGGGCTTCGGCTTCCTTGCGGGCTTGCTCGGCGGCGAGCAGGGCGTGTTCCTCGCGCTTGCGCGCCTCTTCGGCTTCCTTGGCGGCGCGGCGTTCGGCGGCGCGCAGTTCGCGCGCCTCGGCGATGGCGCGGCGCTCGGCGGCAAGGGCCTGCATCGCGGGGTCGTCCGGGCCCGGAGCAGCGCGGAAGCGCTCAATCATCGCCTGTTTGGCTTTCGCGGCGGCGGTCGCGCGGTCGTTAAAATTGTTCGGATTGTAGCCAGCCATGTGTTCGTTTTCTCTTGTACAGCTTGTCAAGGCATAGCCGAACGCGCCAGCCGCTCCAACCGGCGTTCACCGTTGCCAGACATGCAGCAAACCGGCCCGCAATTTCGCGTCAGCCGCGCCGCGAGATGCGCTGCACCGCCACGCCAAAGCCTGCCGCCATCACCGTGATAACGCAGATCATCCAGCGGGTGCGGGCGGCAACTTCGCCCGACTCGGCGGTAAGATGCGCGCGCATCGCCGCCCGGGCCTGGGTGATGCGCGCATCGATGTCGCCGCCCACCGGCAGCAGCAGATCGGCACTCTCGGCCAGACGCGGACGCAGGGCTTCGATTTTCGCCTGCGCGTCCGGCGCGTGCGCCACGGCCAGCGCATCGTCCAGCGCCGCGTCGCGGGCCAGCGCGCGTTCGAGCGGCAAGGCGGCCGAATAGCTGGCGAACAGGCCGATCAGCCCGACCACCGCGAAGGCCGAAACCAGAAACGCCGTCCAGGTGGCGCTGCTGCCGGTGCTGTCTGGCTTGGTCATGCGCGCGCTCCTGCAATTGGCTGCACATCGCGGCAACGGCGCGGCTGCGTCAACTGGCGGCAACGCGGCGTTAACCGCTGGCGGCGAAGCTTGCTGGTGCAAAAAGCAGGGCAGGCGAATGCGTCTGGCAGGGCTGCGTCATTGGCTCGGCGGCATCGGCCGGTCTGTTCCGCAGGCAGGGCAGGTGGTGCCGCGCGCTGCGGCAGTTGGCCACGCCGATGCACCACCGGCCAGTCCGCCGCCGCGGTGGACGCCGTTGCGGCTGGAGATTGCCGAGTCGCTGTGGGGCGAGGGCAACCATCTGCCCGGCATCAGCGCGGAAATCCTGCGGCTTGCGGCACCGTTCGGTTTGTCGGCGGCTTCGTCGGTGCTGCTGGCCGGGGCGGGCAGCGGCGGGCCGGCGCTGCGTTTGGCCAGCGAATTCGGTGCTTGGGTGAGCGGGCTGGAGACCGATCCGGTGCTGTTGGCCGCGGCCGGGCAACTGGTGCGGCACGCGGGCGCGGCATTGGGTAAGCGCACCACGGTGCAGCGATGGACGCCCGCCACACCAGCATTGCGCCCTGCTGCGTATCACCACGCCATTGCGATTGAGGCGCTGCAATGCGCCGAGCCGCCGGCTGCTGTGCGCGCGGTGGGGCAGGCATTGCGGCCCGGCGGGCAACTTGCGGTGCTGGAGCTGGTCGCGGCGTCGGCGGCAGACAGCGCCAGCCCTGCCGTACGTGCATTGTGCCGCCTGGAACAGCGCCCGCCGCTGCCGTGCGGCGCGGCTTGGCTGACTGGGCCGCTGGAACAACTCGGCTTTGAAATCCGCGTCACTGAGGATATTTCCGCCCGCCACATCCGCCACGCGGTGGATGGCTGGAAGCGTTTGGTGCGCGAATTGGGCGGCGAGCGCCCGCCACCGCTGCGGGCGGCGGCTTTGGTGGCGGAAGCCGAAGTGTGGTTGCGGCGAATTGCTCTGCTGCGGTCAGGGCAAATTCGCTTGATGCGCTGGCACGCCATCGCCCCGGCCACAGCGGTTCCCGGCGGAGCGGCTTGACACGCAGGCCCCGCCCCCCTAATCCCCGGCCCTCGTTTTAGGCGCTCCCGCGCTCACCTCACTCTCGCGTACGCAAGGCACTCCGATGAAAGTCCGCAACAGCCTCAAGTCGGCAAAGACCCGCGACAAGAACTGCCGCGTGGTTCGCCGCCATGGCCGGGTTTACGTGATCAACAAGAAGAACCCGCGCATGAAGGCCCGCCAGGGCTAATTCGGCGCCGGCACCGGGGCAGCTGTCCGCCCCCGGTGCCATCGCAGTGCGAGTATCGCCAAAAGGCCCGGTAGCACTGCTGCCGGGCCTTTTGGCGCTGGCACGTCCGCACGGGTCATCGCGCAGGCTGGCAGCGCGCCGTTGATGACGTTGCCGGTGAATGTCACCGGCCCGACGGCAGGGTCGGAGACGGTGTTGAAGGCGTTGCAGGACACGGTGATGTTGGTGGCCTGCGGGTCGCTGATAAAGTTGTCGATCCCGTAGGCGATGGGCTGCGTGTTGTTGAAAATATTGCCGTCGATCAGCGCGTTGTTGCTGCCGTAGGTAAGACCCTCTTCGCCGTAGGCGATCATCGTCCAGTTTGGGCTGTTGTCGCCCTGATTGATCGTGTTGCCGATAATGCTGGCGTCGCCGCCGTTCGGCAGATCGATGGCGTAACTCGAATCGCCGGTTACCCCGTCGTTGATCGAATTGCCAGCGATGATGCTGTTCAGCGCGCGGCTTTTGATGTCGTGGCCCTGCTGGGTGCCGTCGAAACTGCTGCCGGTGATGTCGAGCAGCGCCAGATCGTTGGCGTAAATGGCGTGGGCGAAACCTGCGCCGGGCAGCCCATCGGCAACACCGTTGCCCAGGAACACCGAATTGCGGATGACCACGCTGCCGGTGCCGCTGGTGGCCGGCGTTGCCAGGATGCCGTCCTGGTTATTGACGAAATGGCTGTTCAGCACGGTCAGATTGCCGCTTTGGTAGCGAATACCGGCGCCGTTGTTGCTGCCGGTGTCGGCGGTGGCGTTCTGGAATGTCAGATTGTCGACCGTGGTGGATGCATCGATCAGCAAGAAGCCCTTGTCGTTGGCCAATTGCGCCGTCGCGGTGAACACCACGCTGCCGGGGGCGCCGACGCCGGCGATGGTCAGCGGCACGGTGATGTCGGCCACTTGGTTGGTGTAGGTGCCGGGCATCACCTCGACCGTGTCGCCCGCGCTGGCGGCGGCCACGGCAGCGGCCAGGGTGCTGAACGGTTGCCCGGCGCCGACGCTCAGCACGCTGGCCCCGGCTTGCGGCGCCAGCAACAGGCCCAAGGTCCCGATTGGCAGCCAAACAGTCAGAACACGCATGATGTGTCACCTTGCCACGCCGTTTCACTATCCAGTTCGGCGCGCAGCCATGCAAGCGCCACCGCCTTGCCCGCCCGGCCCGGAGCGGCCAGATTGCCGAATGCCAAATTGGCGGCCGAAGGAGTGACGTCATCATGCTGCAACCGGAGCCGAAGCGTGAGGTGCTGGCGCGCCGCGATGCCATCGTGGCGGGGCTGCGCGAAATCCTGCCCGAAAGCGGGGTGATCGCCGAGACGCTGCGCATGAAGCCGTATGAAACCGACGGCTTGCCCGCCTACCGGCAGATGCCGCTGGCCGTGGTATTGCCGGAAACCACTGAGCAAGTGGCCGCCGTGCTGCAATTCCTGCACCGCGAGGGCGTGCGGGTGATCCCGCGCGGTGCCGGCACCAGCCTGTCCGGCGGTGCGCTGCCGCTGGCGGATGCGGTGGTGGTGGGCATGATGCGGATGAACCGCATTCTGGAAATCGACTACGCCGACCGCTGCGCCACGGTGCAGGCGGGTGTCACCAACATCGGCATCACCAACGCGGTGCAGGGCGATGGATTCTTCTATGCGCCCGATCCGTCCAGCCAATTGGCCTGCATGATCGGCGGCAATGTCGGCATGAATTCGGGCGGCGCGCATTGCCTGCGCTACGGGGTGACCGCGAACAATTTGCTCGGCCTGCGCGTGGTGACCATCGAGGGCGAGATCATCGACATCGGCGGCCACCATCTGGACGCGGCGGGCTACGATTGGCTCGGGCTGCTGACCGGCAGCGAGGGGCAGCTTGTGGTGGTCACCGAGGTGATTGTGCGCATCCTGCGCGGACCCGAAGGCGCGCGGGCGATGCTGGCGGCGTTCAATTCCAACGAGATTGCCGGGCAATGCGTCGATAGCATCATCTCGTCGGGCATCATCCCGGTGGCGCTGGAATTCATGGACCGCCCGGCGATCCATGCCTGCGAGGCATTCGCCCATGCCGGGTATCCGCTGGATGCCGAGGCGCTGCTGATCATCGAGGTCGAGGGCAGTGTGGCGGAGCAGGACTACCTGCTCGGCCGGATCAAGCAGATTTGCGGTAAGTTCGACCCGATCAGCCTGAAGGTCGCCGAGTCGGCTGAGCAGTCGGCGGCGATCTGGAAGGGCCGCAAGGGCGCGTTCGGCGCGGTTGGGCGGATCAGCCCGGATTACCTGTGCATGGACGGCACCATCCCCACCGGCCAGTTGCCGCTGGTGTTGCGCCGCATCGGCGAGATGAGCGACGCCTGCGGGCTGAAAGTGGCCAACATCTTCCACGCGGGCGACGGCAATCTGCACCCGCTGATCATGTTCGACGCCAACGACCCGGCCAGCTTCGCCACCGCCGAGAAATTCGGCGCGGATATTCTGCGCTTGTGCGTCGAGGTCGGCGGCTGCCTGACCGGCGAGCATGGCGTAGGGGTGGAAAAGCGCGATCTGATGCCGGTGCAATTCTCGCCCGACGATCTGGCGCAGCAGCGCCGCATCAAGGATGCGTTCGACCCGGGCTGGCTGCTGAATCCCAGCAAGGTGTTCCCATTGGCCGCGCCGCACACACAGGCGTTGGCGGCATGAGCGAGGCGGCCGGGTTCGCCGGTGAGGCGGGGGTGATTGCGGCCGTGCGGGCGGCGTATGCCAGCGGCACGCCGGTGGAAGTGTGCGGCAACGGCAGCAAAAGCGGCATGTTGCGCCCGGTGCAGGCCGGGGCGCGCATCGACACGCAGGCGCTGACCGGCATCACGCTGTATTCGCCGCAGGAATTGGTCATCGGCGCCGGCGCGGGCACGCCAATGGCCGAGATCGCGGCGGCGGTGGCGGACAAAGGTCAGCAAATCACCTCCGAACCGCCGGATTTTTCGGCGCTGTTCGGCACCACCGCGCCGCAAACCCTGGGCGGCGTGGTGGCCACCAACCTGTCCGGCCCACGCCGGGTGGCGTGGGGGGCGACGCGCGATCACGTCATGGGGGTGCGCGCGGTGAACGGGCGCGGCGAACTGGTGCGCTCGGGCGGGCGGGTGCTGAAGAACGTCACCGGTCTGGATATCTGCAAGCTGCTCAGCGGCAGCCACGGCACGCTCGCGGTGCTCACTGAAATCGTGCTGAAGGTGCTGCCGAGGCCGGAGCGGCGCGGTACCGTGGTGTTTGCGGGGCTAGACCCGGTGCGCGGCGTGGCGGCGCTGTCGGCGGCGCTCGGATCTCCGTACGCGGTGTGCGGGGCAGCCTACTTGCCAGCCGAGGCGGCGGCTTCGCTGGGTTTCAAACACTCGGTCGCGCTGGCGCGGATCGAGGATTTCGCCGTTTCGGTCGATTACCGCACCGCCAAACTGCGCGATGAACTGGCCGAATTTGGCGCCGCCGAGGTGTTGGACGATGCCGCGAGCGTGGCCGCCTGGGCGGCGATCCGTGATGCGGCGCCGCTGCATGGGCATGAAGGGGCGATCTGGCGCATTTCGGTGCGTCCGTCCGCCGGGCCGGGCGTGGCGCAGGCGCTCAGCGCCGCGTTCGGCGCGCGCTGGTTCATGGATTGGGGCGGCGGGTTGCTGTGGATCGCAGGCCCTGCGACGCAGCAAGCGCACGCGGCGGTGATGGCGGCGGCCAATCAGGCGGGCGGCACATGGCTGCTGTTCCGCGCACCGGACAGTCTGCGTGCGGCGGTTCCGGTGATCCCGGAAGAACCGGCGGCGCTGGCCCGCATTACCGCTTCGGTGAAGGCGGCATTCGACCCGAAGGGTATTCTCAATCCTGGCCGCATGTACGCGGGGATCTGAGCGATGCAGACCAATTTCACCGCCGAACAACTGCGCGACCCCGGCATCGCCACCGCCAACCAAATTCTGCGCACCTGCGTGCATTGCGGCATGTGCACCGCGACGTGCCCGACCTTCGTGCTGCTGGGCGACGAGTTGGACAGTCCGCGCGGGCGGATTTACCTGATCAAAGACATGCTCGAGTCGGGCCGTCCGGCCACCGAGGAGGTGGCGCGGCATGTTGATCGATGCCTGTCGTGCCTGTCGTGCATGACCACCTGTCCGTCCGGCGTGCACTACATGCATCTGGTCGATCAGGCGCGGGTCGTTATTGAACATACCTATCGTCGCCCGTGGCACGACCGCGCCGCGCGTTCGCTGCTGGCGGGGCTGCTGCCCTATCCGGGGCGGTTGCGGCTCGCCATGCTTGGCGCGTCCGCCGTCCGCCCGCTGCGCGGCGCGGTGCCGGGCAACAGCGTGCTGGCCAAGCGGTTGCGGGCCATGCTGGCCTTGGCACCGAAACGTTTGCCGGGGCCGAGCGCGCTGTCCGGCGCGCGGGTTCATAAGGCTGAGGGCACCAAGCGCGGCCGGGTGGCGCTGCTGGCCGGTTGCGCGCAAAGCGTGTTGGACCCGGACATCAACGACGCCACCATCCGCCTGCTGACGCGCCTGGGCGTCGAAGTGGTGGTGGCGCAAGGTGCCGGCTGCTGCGGTGCCTTGACGCATCACATGGGCAAGCACGACCCGGCGATGGCCAGCGCACGGGCGAATATTGCCGCCTGGGTGCGCGAGGCGGACGGGGCGGGGCTGGACGCCGTCGTGATCAACGCATCGGGCTGCGGGACCACGGTGAAGGACTACGGCTTCATGTTCCGTGGCGAGCGCGAGCAGGCGCAGGCCGAGCGCGTGGCCGGGCTGGCGCTGGATATCAGCGAATACCTGACCAAAATCGGCTACGCCCCAACCCGCGACGCACCCGGCCTGACGGTGGCCTATCATGCCGCGTGCAGCTTGCAGCACGGCCAGAAGATCACCGGCGAGCCGAAAGCGCTGCTGCGCAAGGCCGGATTCCGCGTGGTGGAACCGGCCGAAGGGCATTTGTGCTGCGGCTCGGCGGGCACCTACAACATAATGCAGCCCGACATCGCGCCCCGTTTGCGCGAGCGCAAGCTGGAGAATTTGCGCCGCACCAGGCCCGATCTGGTGGCGGCGGGCAATATCGGCTGCATGACGCAGCTTGCCGGGGGCGGGCTGCCGATTGTGCATACGGTGCAGTTGCTCGACTGGATGGCGGGCGGGCCGGTGCCGGCGGGCATTAACGAAACACGTTTCGATGCCGGGCGGCAAATGAATTTTTCCGTCTCAGCGTGAAGCTTGGCGCGCGCCGTGCGGCAGCCTATCTGAGGGATGGTGCTCAGACAGGTGGCGTGATGGGTGTGTTTCGGTCCTGCATTGCCGCCGCTGCCATCGCGGCGCTGTCTGGCGGCGCTGCCTGGGCGGAGCAACGGCCAGATGCCCGCAAAGTGGAATTGGACCGGCTATTGCAGTCGCTGAAGAGCGCGCCGGACGAATCGACCGCTGCCATGATCGAAGGCCGCATTCGCACCTTGTGGGTGAAGCAAGGCTCGCCCGCCGCCGTGCTGTTGATGGCGCGCGGTGACCGGGATTTGCAGGGTGGGGCGGAGCATGAGGCGCTGGACGACTACGAGGCAGCGCTGACGCTGGAGCCGGACTATGCCGAGGGCTTCAATCGCCGCGCTGCGGCACGGGCGGCCTTGGGCGATTTTCCGGGGGCGTTGGCCGATATCGGCGAGGTATTGAAGCGTGAGCCGCGGCATTTCTCGGCGTTGCAGGGTCTGTCGCACATCGCCGAGCAACGCGGCGACTGGCAGGGCGCGTTGGAGGCGTGGCGCAAGGCGATGGAGATCGATCCGCATACGCCGGGCGGCGCCGCGCGCTTGGAAATGCTGCGCAAGAGGGTCGAAGGCGAGGCGGCTTGACGGTGCGTTAACCACTGCCGCCGATGCTGGCGGCATGCTGGATGTTGTTCCGCGCATCGACCCATCGCTGACCCCGCCACTTGTCCTTGGCAGTGCGGCTTTGGCGCGGCGCGCGTTTGCCGGTGTTGGTCTCGGCGACTTGCTGAATGGCATTGCCGGGCAGGCGGACGCTGCGGCGATGTTGCTGGATGCGTCGGCGGCGCACCGGCTTTGCTTCCGGCCCGATCAGGCGCAGGCGATGCAGGATGAGGCGCTGGCCCGGGCTCAGCTTTTCCGCGTGGCGTCCAGCCGGGTGCCGGCTGTGCGGGTGTTGGCCCTGGCAGCCCCTGGCGATCTGATGGTGAATACGCCGCTCGATTTCATAACCGAGCAGTTGGATGTGCGGCTTGATCTGCTGTTCGTGCGGCCGGGTGCTGCTTTGCCGGAAGCGATGCCGGACCACGACGTGGCATTTTTCGCGGCCAGCGAATCCGACCCGGCGGCCTTGCGGCGGCTGGCGCCGCTGTTTCGCACTTGGCCGCGCCCGGTCTTGAACGACCCGGCCCGGGTAGCGCGATTGACCCGCGACGGCGTGGCGCGGGCGATCGCTGGGCTGCCCGGCTGCACCGCACCCGCGATTTCGCCGTTGCCCCGGACGGCGCTGGGAGGTTTGGCGTATCCGTGCCTGCTGCGTCCGTTCGGCTCGCACGCGGGGCAGGACTTAGCCAAACTGAACGGCCCGGACGAATTGGCAGCCTATCTGGCGGCAGTGCCGGGCGCGCAGTTCTACGCCTGCCCGTTTATCGACTATCGCAGCCCGGACGGGCTGTTCCGCAAGTACCGCATCGCCTTCGTCGCGGGCGTGCCGTTTCTGTGCCACATGGCGGCGTCGTCGCACTGGATGGTGCATTACCTGAATGCGGGAATGGCCGACAGCGCCGGCAAGCGGGCGATGGAGGCGGCGGAAATGGACGGCTTCGATGCCGGCTTCGCGCGCCGCCACGATGCGGCACTTGCGGCGGTGGATGATTGGATCGGGCTGGACTACCACCAGATCGATTGCGCCGAATTGCCGGACGGTCGGTTGCTGGTGTTCGAGGCGGACGTGGCGGCGATTATCCATACGATGGACCCGCCCGATCTGTATCCGTACAAGCTGCCCGCCATGCGCCGGGTGATCGATGCGTTCGGGGCGATGCTTTGCCGCCGGGCAGCGGCTGACAGACCGTTGCCAGCGCTCGTATAAAGCGGGCGACGCGCAGGAGCTCGCCGCATGACCAAGCCAACCCGTGACAGCATCGTCGCCTTCATCGCCGATATCCTCACGCGCCGGGGCGCTGATTCGTATCTCGGCGAGGCGGTGACCATGCAGGAGCACATGTTGCAGGGCGCCTGTTTTGCCGAGCAGGAGGGGGCTGCCGACGCGTTGGTCGCCGCCGCGCTGCTGCACGACATCGGCCATTACACCGGCGAGTTCGGCGAGGATTATATCGAGCAGGGCGTGGACGACTTGCACGAGGAGGCCGGGGCCAAGGTGCTCGAAGGGTTCTTCCCGCCGCTGGTGGTGGAATGCGTGCGCCTGCATGTCGCGGCGAAACGGTATTTGTGCGCCACCGATCCCGGCTATTTCGGCAAATTGTCGCAGGCCTCGGTGCAAACGCTGGCGTTGCAGGGCGGGCCGATGGAGCCGGACGAGGCGGCGGCGTTCGAGTGTCACCCGTTCTGCCGCGACGCGATCCGGGTGCGGCTGTGGGACGAGGCCGGCAAAGTGCAAGGCATGACCACGCCGCCGTTCGCGCACTACGCGCCACTGTTGCAGCGCGTGGTGGACGGCTTTGCGGGATAGCAGGCGGACTGGCTACCGATCGGTCAGCCGGATTTCGATCCGCCGGTTCTTTGCATAGGCTTCCGGCGAGTCGGCTGCATCCAGCGGCTGGTTCTCGGCAAATCCGGTGGCGGCAACCCGGTTGGGCGAGATGCCGTCCGCGATCAGCAATTTGACCACAGTAATCGCGCGTGCGGCAGACAGTTCCCAGTTGCTGTTGAACGCGCCGCCGCTGATCGGCTGCCGGTCGGCGTGACCATCAACGCGCAGCACCCAATTTACGTCGGTGGGGATTTCGGCGGCGATGTCCTTCAGCGTGGCGGCAAGCTGGTTCATCTGTTCCTGCCCGGCTGCCGTCAGATCGGCGCTGCCGACCGGGAACAGCACTTCGCTTTGGAACACGAAGCGGTCGCCGACCACCTGGATGCCGGGGCGGTTGGCCAGCACCTCGCGCAAGCGGCCGAAGAAATCGCTGCGATAGCGTTGCAACTCCTCCAGTTTCTGCGCCAGCGCGGTGTTCAGCCGCGTGCTGAGATTGGCGATCTGCGCGTCCTTGTCCTTGCCGGATGATTCAGACAGTTCCAGCGCGTGCGAGACAATGGCCAGTTGGCCGCGCAACTGCTCCATGTCCTGCGTCATCGCGGCGATTTGGGCGCGCGCTGAGGCGGATAGTTTCTTCTCGTCGGCTAATTCGACAGCGATGGCAGCGCGGCGCTGTTCCTCGGTGGTTGCCCGCACCGCTGCGTCCTGCGCCTGCCGTTCCAACTGGTCGCGCAGCGCGGTCAGATTGCGCACCTGTTCGGCCATTGTCGCGAGCTCGGACAGTTTGGCCGCGATGGTGGCTTTGCCGACTTGCACATTGCGGTCCAATTCAGCCGCCTGCTGCTTCATCGCTTCAAGGTTGGCCTGGGCGGCGGCGAGTTCGCGCTGCGTGTCGGCCAGCTTGGCGTTGGTGTTGGCCAGCAGCGCCGAGGCGCTGGCCAGTTGCGCTGACGTGGCGGCCAACTGGGCTGTCGTGGTCGACAACTGTGCCGCCGTGTTGGCGGCTTCCTGCGCGGTCTGGTCGCCGCGTTTGGCAGCTTCGGCAAGCTGGCGCTGCAACTGCTCGTCGCGCGCCCGCCCGGCTTGCGCCTGCAATCCGGTGTCGGCCAACTGGGCTGCCAGCTTGTCGCGGGCAGATTTCAGCGCGTCCCGGTCGGCGGTCAGCCGGTTCTGCTCGATGCGCAAGGAGGCAAGCTGCTGCGACAGGCTGTCGCGGGTGGCCGTGGCTGCCTGCAGGTCGCGGCCAAGCTGGGCGATGGAGGTGCGCAGTTCCGACGAGCGGCCTTTCTCCAGCGACAGCATATCCGATAGCTCAGCAAGCTGCCGGTTCAGCCGGTCGAGCGCCTGATCGCGCCCGGACAGCGTGACCGACAGGAACGCCTGCGCCAGCACGAACACCAGCAACACGAAAATGATGACCATGAGCAGGGTGGACAGCGCGTCCACGTAGCCCGGCCACACATTCAGTCCCTCGCTTTGGCCGCCGCGCTTGCGCAGTGCCATGGCTTAGGCCCCCTTCATCGCGGCGGTTCTTCGGAAAGTGCCGCAATCGTGCGGGTCAGCACGCGGATATCGTTGCGAATTTCAGCGGTGGTTTGGGCGCGGCCTTGCTCGCTCTCGCTGAGCAGGCGCTGCAAATACAGTTCGATGTTTCGCAGATGCCCGCGCGACACATCGTCGCCGCTGTCGCGGCGGTTGTCACCCAAGCGTTGCAGGGCTGGCGCCAGTGTCTGCTGGCTTTCGGCGATGCGCAGCATGAGTTGCTGGTTGGTGCGCATGGTGTCGGATAGCGTGCCGATTTTCTCGGTCAGCGACAGCACCGCCATGTTGGCTTCTTTGCGTCCATCCTCGCCGCGCGCCAGGATGCGTTGCAGGTTTTCCATGTTCTCGGCGGTCTGTTCGAGCAGCGCCTGCACATAGACCGGCACCGAGCCTTCGCCGTCGCCGCCCAAGGCGCCGGACGAAACGCGGGTCAGGCCCGCAAGATATTCTTCCAACTCATTGAAAAACCGATTTTGCGCCTGCCCGGCGGTCAGGTCGAGGAAGCCCAGCACCAGCGCGCCGGCGAGGCCGAGCATCGACGACGAGAATGCCGTGCCCATGCCCTTGAGCGGCTTAGCCAATCCGCCCTTCAACTGCTCGAACAGCGCGTTGATGTCGCCCGAGCCGACCGACATGGAATTGATGACGTCGCCGACCGAACTGACGGTGAGCAGCAGACCCCAGAAGGTGCCGAGCAGGCCGAGAAAAATCAGCAGCCCGACCATGTAGCGCGACAACTCGCGGCTTTCGTCCAGCCGGCTGGCGATGCTGTCGAGCATCGAGCGCATGATCTGGGCTGAGATGGTGAAACGCTCCTGCCCATCGCGCCCCTTGGCGGTGCGGGCGGCCAGCATGGCGGCGATCGGGGCGAGCAGGCGCGGGGCGGGCACGCTGGCAATCTTCACGCGATTGCGCTGAAAGGTTTCCAGCCACACCACTTCCGGCGACAGACGGATGACTTGGCGGATGTTCCAACCGATGCCGAGCGCCAGCACCAGCAAAATCAGCGTGTTGAGCAGCGGGTTGCTGGCGAATGCGGTCATCAGCGCGCCCGACAGCAGCCCGGCCACCACGCCGACGGCGGTTAGGAAGATCAGCATGCGGATCAGGAACACGGTCGGGCGCGTCATTGGGCGGCTTTCTGGGTCGGGGGGGACGCGGCGGGGCTGGCGGCTATGGTGACGTCGGTGCGGTCGGGCGGCGCGTCCGCACCGGACTGCGCCACAGCCCCGAGGGCTTTGACGTAGATGCGAATCGACAGCACGCCCTCGGCGATCAGGACGCTGCGGGCCGCCAGGGCGCGCGACAGCGACAGCCGCCGCGCACTCGATGGATCGTCCGGCGTGCCGGCGGCGAAGGCGGTGATATTGAACGCGGTGTCCGTTCCGGAGGCGGCGGTGTGCGCCAGCGTGCGCAATGCGGCGGCGGTATCCGGGTTCAAATCGGCGCGGCCCGTGCCAAAGGTGATGCGCAACCCGCTGGGAATTTTGCTGAAATTGCCCGGCGCATCGGTGGCAATGGGCGGTGGCGGTGCCGGCGGCGCGGCGCGCACCGGCACTTCAATCGGCGGTGGCAGCACCGGCGGCGGCGGCGGCGGCGCGACTGGCACCACCACAGCGGGTGGCGCAGTGGTCACTGGCGGCGTGGGTTTGTACGGCACCGCCACGGCAGGCGGTTTCACCGCCGGCTTGCGCGGCGGCGGCGCAGCGTGCGTGGTCTGCTTGGGCGCGATGAGTTCGTCCAGCGCATGCGGGTCCACCGCCGCTTGCGCCATGGCGGCGGACGGCGCGAGGACAGCAAGCGCCACGACGGACGCGGTCAGGATGGCAAGATGGCGCATATGTCCGCTCAACCTACCCGACCACCGCCAACCGCTCAACCAAGCCGCCAGCGCAACAGCG
This sequence comes from Rhodospirillales bacterium, assembly GCA_025359905.1. Lineage (GTDB taxonomy): Bacteria > Pseudomonadota > Alphaproteobacteria > Acetobacterales > Acetobacteraceae > CAIPHQ01. Next base: position 17,504 of record JANYDF010000032.1, on the reverse strand, counting down.
TCTGACGCAAAATCTTAGCGTCCGGTGGCGGCCATGCTGTCGCGCACGATGGCGCATAGCGGCGCGTGCAGATGCGCGTTGGCGGCCACGATGTCGCCACGCTCCCGCGCGTCGCCGCCGTTCGGGTCGGTGACGTAGCCGCCCGCTTCGCGCACGATCACCAGACCGGCGGCGATGTCCCACGGCTTCAATTGCAGTTCCCAGAACCCGTCGAACCGCCCGGCGGCGACCCAGGCGAGGTCGAGCGCCGCCGAGCCGAAGCGGCGAATGCCCGCGACCTTCGGCATCAGCGCATCCAGCGTGCGGGCGAAGGTGCGTTGCAGCGAATGCGACGACACGGCAAATGGAATGCCGGTGCCGAACATGGCCTGCTGCATGTCGCGCCGGGCCGAGACGCGCAGCCGGCGGTCGTTGACAAACGCGCCGGTGCCTTTTTCCGCCCAGTACATTTCATCGACGGCGGGTGCGTACACCACGCCGGCCACCACTTCGGTGGAGCCGTCCGGCAGGCGCTTTTCCAGGCCGATGCTGATCGACCAATGCGGAATGCCGTGCAGGAAGTTCGAAGTTCCATCGAGCGGATCGACCACCCAGCGCCACGCCCAGTTATCCGAGCCCGAGGCGCCCGATTCTTCCATCAGGAAACCGTAGCCGGGGCGGGCCTTGTTCAGATCGTCGCGGATCGTTTGCTCGGCGCGCAGATCGGCCTGGCTGACGAAATCGCCCGGGCCCTTCACGCTCACCTGCAACTGCTCGACCTCGTTGAAGTCGCGCAGCAGCCGCTTCGCAGCGCGCTGGGCGGCGTTCTGCATCACGGTCATATGGGCGGAAAGATTGGGGGCCATGGCAGTTACCTTTGGACGGTGCCGCCCTGGCCAGCGCCAGGGACCAGGGCCGCAAGCGCGGCCCTGGAGTCCGGCTTGCGCCGGATCAGTCTGGGCCGATTAGCCCTTGAAGCGCTCGACGTATGTCGCGTCTTCAGTACGCACGACAATGCGCTCGCCGGTTTCGATGAACGGCGGCACGCTGGTCTTGACGCCGTTGGACAGCTTGGCCGGCTTATACGAGCTGGCGGCGGTCTGACCCTTCACCACCGGATCGGCCTCGACGATTTCCAGCACCACGGTCGGCGGCAGATGGATGCCAACCGGATCGTTCTCGACCAGATCGACGGTGACCACCATGTTGTCCTGCAGGAACGGCGCCATGTCGCCGAGCAGGGCGGCGGGCACCATCGCCTGCTCGAACGTCTCCGGATCCATCAGAACCAGATTGTCGCCGTCGGTGTAGGAGTAGGTGTACTCCTTGTTGTCGGTCTGCAACCGCTCAACGGTGTCGGCGGTACGCCAGCGTTCGTTGGTTTTGTTGCCGGTTTTCAGGTTGCGCATTTCCACCTGGATAAACGCGCCGCCTTTGCCGGGGGTGATGATCTGCTGTTTCAGCACCGTCCAGCGATTGCCTTCGTGCTCGATCACCTGACCGGCACGGATCAGGTTCGCCTGCTGTTTCATTCTCGCTCTCGCGGTTGCGGGGGACGGCGGGGCTTAGACTGAAGTGTGGCGGGGGGCAAGGGTTGGCAAACGCGGGGCTGCGTGGGGCTGGGTGTCGCGAAGGTCAGGCGCTGGCAGGCCGGGGTGCCGCGCCAATTCCCAACACAATCGCCAATTCCCGGGACACGCGCTGCATCAACGCGGGCGGCAGCGTGCCGATGACGGCGCCGATCTCCGCCAGCCGCACCGGAGCCTGTCTGGCACTATCGCCATCCTTCGGTGCTGGCCGAAAGTTTGCTCCGCTTCGGTGTCATGCCGCCAGCATCTCGGGGGCTGCCATACTATTGGGCGGCGGATGTAGTCTGCCGCCCATGACCCCGCACGCCGCCTGGACTCCCGACTCTCTGTCTGCACGCCTGCCGTTCCTGCAACGCCGGGCGCGGCTGACCGAAGCGGTGCGGGCGTTCTTCCGTGCCCGTGGCTACACGGAAGTGGAGACGCCGTACGCCGTGCCGGTGCCCGGCGAAGAGGTGCATGTCGGCACTTTCCGCACCGAACGGGTCAGCCCGACCGGCGAGCGCTGGCCGCTGTGGCTGCACACCTCGCCGGAATTCGCCATGAAGAAGTTGCTGGCGGGCGGGGCGGGGCCGATTTTCCAACTGGCGCGGGTGTGGCGCAACAACGAGGGCAGCGACACCCACGCGCCTGAGTTCACCATGCTGGAATGGTACCGGCCCGGCGCCGGCATGGCGGACCTGATCGCCGAGACGCTGGCGCTGCTGCGCGCGGTGCTGCCGCCAGTGGTGCAGTGCCGGGGCGTTGCGACCGATCTGAGCCGCGCCGAGACGCTGACCATGGCCGATGCCTTCGCCCGTGACGTGGGGGCGGACGTGCTGGCCACCGAAGGCGATCCGGCGGCGCTGGCGGCCGCAGCGGGCGCACGGCTACGCATTGGCGAGACCTGGGAGGACCTGTTCTTCCGGCTGCTGCTGGAGCGGGTTGAGCCGAAGCTCGGCCGCGCGTACCCCACGTTCCTGACCCACTGGCCCGCAGCACAGGCGGCACTGGCCCGCCGCGACCCGGCCGATCCGCGCGTGGCCGAGCGGTTCGAACTGTTTGTGTGCGGCATGGAACTGGCCAACGCGTTCGTCGAACTCACCGACAAGGTGGAACAGCGCGCGCGTTTCCTTGCCGACCGCGCCCGCCGCCATGCGCTGAACGGGGCGGACGATTGGGCGCTGGACGAGGATTTCCTCGCCGCCGTCGGCTGCCTGCCGCCGTGCGCCGGCATCGCGCTGGGCTTCGACCGGCTGGCGATGATCGCCGCCGGGGCGGATCGCATCGATCAGGTGCTGTGGCTGCCGCCGGGCTGATCTTGCCGATTGTTAATGCGTTGCCGCCGCATCCGCCCGGCCTAGCGCGCAGTAGGCACGAATGAGGTGGCGCATCCCGCGCCCCCGTTCATCAGGATGTGCCGCATGACCAAGCTCAAATATGTCCCGCTCGCCCTGTCCGCCGCGCTGCTGGCCGCGTGCAGCCAGGGGATGGCGCAATCCGGCGACAAGATGGCGATGACCGATGCGATGCCGATGGCCGATGCCGCCCCGGTCATGGTCGGCGGGCAGTCGATGTTCGCCAGCAAGGACATCGTTGATAACGCCGTCAATTCCGCCGATCACACCACGCTGGTCGCCGCCGTGAAGGCCGCGGGCCTTGTCGGTACGCTGAAAGGCCCCGGCCCGTTCACCGTATTCGCCCCGGTCAATGCCGCGTTCGACGCACTGCCGCCAGGCACTGTCGCCACGCTGCTGAAGCCGGAGAACAAGGCCACGCTGACCAAGGTGCTGACCTACCATGTCGTGCCGGGCCGTCTCGATTTCGCCGCGATGCAGAAGCTGATCATGCAGGGCGGCGGCAAGGCGACGCTGACCACGGTGGCGGGTGCGCCGCTGACGCTGATGATGAACGGCATGCACAACATCACCGTGACCGACGCGAAGGGCGGCACTGCCCACATCACCACTTACGACGTGACGCAGTCGAACGGCGACATCCAGGTGATCGACAAGGTGCTGCTGCCGGGCTGATCCGGCAGCGACGGCCGGGCCTTTTCAGGTCCGGCCGTTGAACGTCTTCACCGCGTCGAACATCGCCACCACGTTCTCCAGCGGCGTCATCGCCTGCACGTTGTGGATGGCGTTGAACACGAAGCCGCCGCCTTGCGAGAAGATTTCGCAGCGTTCCAGCACCTGCTGGCGCACGGCCTCCGGCGTGCCGAATGGCAGGGTTTCCTGCGTATCGACGCCGCCGCCCCAGAACACCAAACGGCCCTTGTATTTGTTCTTCAACATCTGCGGGTCCATGCCCACCGCCGAGCATTGCACCGGATTGATGATATCGATCCCGGCGGCGATCATCGACTCGAAGAACCGCTCGGAGGCACCGCACGAGTGCTTGAAGGTCTTCCAGGTCGTGTTGTCGTGAATCCAGCGGCACAGATCGGTGTAGTGCGGCTTCCACAGGCTATCGAAAGTTTTCACCGAACAGAACGACGAGGTCTGGGTGCCAAAATCGGTGCCGCAGATAAACAGCACGTCGATGGCGTCGCCGACGCGGGCGTGAATGCGCGCCAGATTTTCGATGCCGGCTGCAACCTGCCGGTCATAGATTTGGTGCACGATGTCCGGGCGCGCTTTGGTCAACACGTACCAGTCCGCTACGTCGCGCACGCCGCGCGGCTCAGCGAGGTCGATGCCGGGCACGAAGGCGATATCGCCGAGTGCGGTGTTGACCAACGAGGCGAACACCGCACGCTCGCCGGTATTGGCGGCGGCGACATCGGCCGCGATGGCGTCGAGTTGCGCCTCGGTGAGCGGCTTGTAGCTCTCCAGATTATCCTCGGCATCGAGGTGGTCGTAGTCGATCTCACCCTTCTGGCGGATAATGGCGTCGAAGAAATAGCCGTCCTTCGGCATCCGCCCGCTCGGCCGCAGGCTGGTATCGCCTTTCGGAAAGATCAGCGTGCTGCCGGTGTCCGGGTCCAGCGTGGTGCGGAAGTCGCCGGAGACCAGCACTTCCAGCCCGTTGAACAGCCAGGGCCGCCAATTGTGGTTATCGAAGCCGAACATCGTGGTGCGGCCGAACAGCGGGGATACGTCGATGCCAATGGCGTCCTGCAGGTCCGGTTCGATCAGACCGAGCATTTGGTAGGGCTCGCAGACCTTCACCAGCCGCTTTTCCAGCCCGTAATAGTCGCGCAGGGCGGCGACCACGCTGACATGGATGCCGGTGACGGCCGAGCCGCCGAAATCCACTGGCACTTGGTCCGGCGTGCGGTGCGAAATGGCATCCAGCACCCGCTGGCGGCGCGGCCCGATGGGCTTTGGCCCGGCTGGCTTGTGGTTGGTCATCTGCCTTGCTCCCTTGTGGCCAGCCGCTTAGGCAGCGACCAGACTGCGAGCGACCGCCACGGCATCGGTCGCCGTGACGCCAAAGCCGTCCGCGCCGATCTCCTTGGCGAACTTTTCGTGCACCGGCGCGCCGCCCACCATAATCTTAATGCCGTCGCGCAAGCCTGCCGCGACGACAGCGTCAATGGTGGCTTTCATCGCCAGCATGGTGACCGTCAGCAGCGCCGACAGGCACAGAATGTCGGGCTGGTTCAGCCGGATTGCCTCGACGAACTTGGCAGGCGGCACGTCCGTCCCAAGGTCGATCACCTTGAAGCCGGAGCCTTCCAGCATCGACAGCACGAGGTTCTTACCAATGTCGTGCAGGTCGCCCTTTACGGTGCCGGCCACGACGACGCCAGCGGGTTTGGCGCCGGAGGCGACCATCAGCGGGCGCAACGGCTCCATCGCCGCCTTCATCGCCCGGCCGGCCATCATCAATTCTGGGACAAAATATTCTTCATCCTGAAAGAGTTGCCCGACCTCGTCCATCGCCGGGATTAATGTATCGGAGATAATTACCATTGGCGCTGCACCGGCCGCGAGCAGATCGCCGACCAATGATTGTGCGAGCGCCGCTTTGCCATCGACGATGGCATCGAACAATTCCTCGGAACGCGCCATGAGAACAGCCTCCCGTTCGCCGCCTCATTACATCGTGCGGTTGGACGAACAGTAGGGGACGTTGCGCGGGTGCGCTACCGGCGCTGTATGACCGCTTCGTATGGCGGTACCTCGGCAAAAGCCGGGCTTGAGGCGGCTGCCTCAAGCGTGCCCCGATTCACCGAATTATTTCGCCTTATGCGGCTGCGGCGATGGCCGCGTTCATCGCCCGCACGCCCGCCGCCGGGCCGTCCGGGTGGTTCCACACGGCACCAATCACCGCGAGGAAGTCGGCGCCCGCCCGCACCAGCGGCGCGCAGTTGTCCGCCGTGATGCCGCCGATGGCGACGCACGGCGGCTCCATCAGTTCATGCCACCAAGCCAGAATCTCCGGCTCGGCCCAGGTGGATGCGTCTTTCGATGTGGTGGGGAAGAACGCGCCGAACGCCACGTAATCGGCCCCGTCGTCGCCTGCCGTCATCGCCAGATCGCGGCTGTTGTGGCAGGTGACACCCAGCATGCGCTCGCCGAGGATTTTGCGTGCCACGCCGGCCGGCGTGTCGGTTTGGCCGACATGGGCGCCGTCGCAGCCATGCGCCACCGCCAGATCGGGCCGGTCGTTCAACAGGAACGCCACATCGCGCGCCTGCACGACCGGGCGCAGCACGTCGATGGCGCGGCGTAGCGCGGTTTCCTCGATATCCTTCAACCGCAATTGCACCGCCGCCACGTCGCCCGCATCCAACGCCGCCGCCAGCAAATCGGCGAACGCCGCCGGGTCGAGCACGGACGGGGTGACTAAGTACAGCCGGCAGCGATCCCCGTCCATGTCGCTTAGCCCTCGGTCTTTTCGCCGCGCAGGATCGCGATGATCTTGGCGAGCATGGCCAGTGCTTCCTCACGCGGGCGCTGGAACGTGTTGCGCCCGATGATGCAGCCGCTGCCGCCGCCGTCGCGGATGGCGCGCACTTCGTCGTACAGCCCGTCCAGATCGCGCGACTCGCCGCCCGAGAACACCACGAGGCGGCGCCCGGCGAAGCAGGACTGCACCACATGGGCGAAGCGCGCCGTGGCGTTGGAGATGTCGATCTGGTTGGCTTCATAGGCCTTGCGCGCCGCGTCGAGGCCAATATGCGCCGTCGGCGGCTTGACCTTGATGATGTGCGCGCCGGTCAGCGCCGCCATGTGCGCCGCGTATGCGCAAACGTCCACGGCGGTCTCGCCCGCCTTGTCCAGCATCGGGCCGCGCGGATAGCTCCACACCACCACGGCGAGGCCGGCGCTTTTGGCTTCCTCGGCCAGTTCGCGCAGTTCTTCCATCTGGTCGAAGCAGTATTCGCTGCCCGGATAGATGGTGAAGCCGATGGCCGAGCAGCCCAGCCGCAGCGCGTCGGCAATGCTGGCGGTAACCGCCTGGTCCTTCAGCGTGGCGAGGCTGTTGCTGCTGTTCATCTTCAGGATGGTCGGCACCATCCCGGCGAAGCTGGCCGCACCTGCTTCGATCATGCCCAGCGGCGCCGCGAAGGCCGACAGTCCGGCGTCGAACGCCAGCTTGAAATGATAGTGCGGATCGTAGGCAGCCGGGTTGGGCGCGAAGCTGCGCGCCGGGCCATGCTCGAAGCCCTGATCGACCGGCAGGATCACCAGCTTGCCGGTGCCGCCGAGTTTACCCTGGCCCAGAATACGGGCGAGGTTGGTCTTGGTGCCGGGATTATCGCTCTCGTACCAGTCCAGGATTGTCTTGACGCGCGGCGTGATCCGCATGGCTGTCCCCAATGTTCCAAGGTGGCCGGGCTTTGGTTGCGCCGTGGTAGCCCACGCCGCCGGGCGTGTCATCGGTTGTGCTGGCAAGCCAGCCACCCAAGCGCCGCGCGGCCCCGCGCTCGGCCAAATCGAGCCCCTTGGGTGCCACGGGCAGCACCAGCGCGCCAATCCCAGCGCCAGCCGCGCGCACCGCCGGGAAAGCCGGGCTGGCCGGGTCGAGCACCAGAATCCGCTGGCCCATCCGCAACGCCGCCATCGCCCAGCCGGGGGCAGTGCCGCAGTCCAGCACATCCAGCGCCGGAGTCGCCGGATAGCCGGCCCGCGCCGCTGCGATCAGGCTGCGCCACCACAAACAACCGGCGTATCGCGCGGCTCCTGCCGCAGACAGCAGGGTTACCGGATAGCCCGGCCGCAGCGCGGCGCGCGCCTGGTCCAGTCCATGCACAATAACAGCCGGGCGCGATAACATACTTGACCTTCAAGCCGGTGGCTGGTTGAAACTCTAGGCTTACCGGAGCGGCGGGAGGCGCGCTTGGCGGATATCGACGATCCTGCCGAAGCTGCCAGTCGGCTTGAAGCAGCGCTGGAGCGTATTGCTGCCCTGGCGGCCCGTCCGCATGTCCCCTCCGGCAATACCGCCGAAGCCGCGCGCATTGCCGCACGGCTCGATAGCCTGATAACCCAATTGCGCGCAGCCCTCGGCGCCGCCACGGACTGATGCAGAGGAGGCCGGTTTTGGCCCAGGTCACTGTCAAAATAAATGGCTACGCCTACACGGTCGGTTGCGAGGACGGCCAGGAGCCGCATCTGCTGGCGATGGCCACTGAGGTGGAAAACCGCATCGACAGCATCAAGGCGATTGGCGGCAACACCGGGGAATCCCGCCTGCTGGTGCTGTCGGCCTTGCTGATGGCCGACGAACTGCATGATATGCGGATCGAAATGGGCAATCTGCGTGCGCTGGCTGCGAACAACGCCAAGTCTGACACCAAGCCGGCCGGCAAATCGCAGGCCGAGTTGGCGCGCAAACTGAACCGCATGGTTGGCCGTGCCGAACAGATCGCGGCCAACCTGGAGCACAGCTGAACGTCAGGCTGGCTTATGCACCGAGAGCCGCGAGAAGCTCTGGAACACCGGCATCAATTCCAGCGTGTTGATGTTGACCCGGGCGGGCAGGGTGGTGACCCAGTACACCGTCTCTGCCACATCTTCCGGCAACAGCGGCTCGGTGCCCTGATACATGCCCGCCGCGCGGCCGCTGTCGCCCGCGAAACGCACCACGGAAAATTCGGTGCCGCCGACCAGCCCCGGCTCGACATCGGTCACGCGCACCCGCGTTCCGGTCAGGTCGGCGCGCAGGTTCAGCGAGAACTGGCGCACGAACGCCTTGGTGGCACCGTACACGTTGCCGCCCGGATATGGCCAGTTGCCCGCCGCCGAGCCCATGTTGACCACGTGCCCCCGGTCGCGCGCCACCATGCCGGGCAGCACGGCGCGGGTCATGTACAGCAAGCCCTTATTGTTGGTGTCGACCATGGTGTCCCAGGCATCCAGATCGGCCGACGGCGCCAGATCGAGGCCGAGAGCCAGGCCCGCGTTGTTCACCAGCACGTCGATCTCCTGCCATCCGGCGGGCAGCCCAGCGATGGCGGCGGAGACGGCGGCGCGGTCGCGCACATCGAGCTGCACGGTCAGCACCTTGTCAGCGCCGAGTTCGGATTGCAGCGCCGCCAGCCGTTCGGCGCGGCGGCCGGTGGCGATGACCTTGTGGCCTTCCAGCACGTAACGCCGCGCCATCGCTTCGCCGAATCCGGCGGTCGCCCCGGTGATCAGAACGATCATGCCATTTCCCTCTCGGTCACGCGCGCCCGGCAGCCGGGCGCAAAGCTTGCAATCCGCCCAGCCGCGCCGCATATGTCAATCGCGGGGCTGCCCGGTTCGTCAGGTAATTCATCCCCGGGGCCGATAAGCACACTCCTCGGGAGCTGGCTCTGCCGCGATCTTGGTCACGGTACCTGGTGCCCACCTGCACTCGCAGGCTCTAGGAGGGTGGTAACGCCAACGGCCTATGGTGGCTCCGCACATTTCCTCTCTTTCTGATATCGGCGCCGCGAAGCTGGCCGCCCGGAAACGGGCGCTGGCGGCGCGTGAGGGCTGCGACCCTGCTTGGGGTGCCGCGCTCGCGGTGCATGCGTTGCGCGAAGTGCCGCCGCCGCATGGCGCCGCCGTCTCGGCATTCTGGGCCATGCCCGGCGAGATCGACACGCTCCCGCTGCTTGAAGCCCTGCACGCGCGCGGCCACACGGTATTGTTGCCGGAGACGCCGCCGCGCGGTAACCCGTTGATTTTTCGGCAATGGCTCCCCGGCATGACGATGGTGCGCGAGCGTTTCGGCACCCATCGGCCAACCGGCGAGATTGGCCGGCCCGATGTGCTGTTCATCCCGCTGGTGGCATTCGATCGCACTGGCCAGCGGCTGGGCTATGGCGGCGGCTATTACGACCGCACGCTGGCCCTGCTGCCCGGCGCGCGCGCCATCGGTTGCGCATTCGCCGCACAAGAACTCGACGCGGTGCCCACAGGAGACTACGACGCGCGGCTTGACGCTGTGGTGACCGAGCGTGGCGTGATCCGCTGCAAGGATTTCTGAATGCGCATTATTTTTCTGGGCGACGTGGTCGGGCGCACCGGCCGCGAGGCGGTGCGCGCCGCCTTGCCGGGCCTGCGGGCCGGCCTGCGCGCCGATCTGATCGTGGTGAACGCCGAAAATGCCTCGCATGGCTTCGGCCTCGCGCCCGATATGGCGCGGGCGTTGTTCGAGGCCGGGGCCGACGTGATCACGCTGGGCAACCACGCCTGGGACCGCAAGGAACTGATCCCGTACATCGCCGAAAATCCGCGCGTGATCCGCCCGCTGAATTTTCCCCCTGGCACGCCGGGGGCGGGCAGCGTGGTGGCCGAGTTGCAGGATGGCCGCAAAGCCTTGGTGCTGAACGTGATGGGCCGGCTGTTCATGGATTCGCTGGACTGCCCGTTCCGCACCTCGGCGGTCGAGCTTTCGCGCCATCGCATGGGCGGCACCGTGGCCGCCATCGTGATCGACTTTCACGCCGAAGCGTCCAGCGAGAAGATGGCGTTCGGCCATTCGTTCGATGGCCAAGTCAGTCTTGTGGTCGGCACCCACACGCATAGCCCGACCGCCGACCATCAGATTCTGGCCGGCGGCACCGCCTACCAAACCGACGCCGGCATGTGCGGCGACTACGACAGCGTGATCGGCATGCAGAAGGAAGGTGCGGCGTCGCGCTTCTGGCGAAAAATGCCGGGCGAGAAGCTGCAACCGGCCGAAGGCGACTGCACCGTGTGCGGCGTGTTCGTCGAAACCGACGATGCCACCGGCCTTGCCAAGCGCATTGAACCGATTCGCCAGGGCGGGCGGTTGTCGCAAACGCTGCCGAGCGTGTAACCCTCACCTAATATTCGAGCCAAGGAGCGACTCCGATGACCGCGACCGTAGCCAAGCCGCTGACCGCCCCGCGCACCCTGATTTTGAATGCCGCCATCGTACTGGCGCTGACAGCGCTGCTCGCCGTGTCCGCACGGGTGCAGGTGCCGTTCTGGCCGGTGCCGATGACGCTACAAACCCTGGCGGTGCTGGGCATCGCGGGTTTTGCCGGGGCGCGAATCGCCGGCGCCACCATGCTGGCTTACCTCGCCGAAGGCGCCGCCGGTCTGCCGGTGTTCGCTGGCGGCGGCGGCGTGGCTTATCTGATGGGGCCGACGGCCGGGTATCTGGCAGGCATGACCATTGCTGCCGTGCTGGTGGGTGAACTGGTACGCCGCGCCAATGGCCGCACGCTGGCGACCGGTGCTGCCATGCTGCTCGGCATCGCGGTGGTGTACGGCGCGGGCGCTGGCTGGCTGGCGCAGTTCGTCGGCGCGGCCAAAGCGTTCGACGTCGGCGTAATGCCGTTCGTGGCCGGTGATGCGGTGAAGGCGCTGCTGGCGGCGGCCCTGGTGCTGGCGGCCAAGCCGTCGCGCCAAGCCTGATTGCTGGCCTAGGTCTGGAGAGAGGCGATGGCGGGTCATTCGCAATTCAAGAACATCATGCACCGCAAGGGCGCGCAGGATGCGCGGCGCGCCCGGCAGTTCGCGCGGCTGATCCGCGAAATCACCGTCGCCGCACGGCAGGGCCTGCCAGACCCGGCCTCCAACCCGCGTTTGCGCGCGGCGGTGGTGGCGGCCCGGCAGGCCAACATGCCGCGCGATACCGTGGAGCGTGCGATCAAGAAGGCAGCCGGGGCCGGTGCTGGGGACGACTACGTCGAGGTTCGCTACGAAGGCTACGGCCCTGCGGGCGTGGCGGTGATCGTCGAGACGCTGACCGACAACCGCAACCGCACGGCGTCGGACATCCGTTCGGCGTTCAGCAAGCATGGCGGGGCGCTGGGCGAAACCAACTCGGTGTCGTTCATGTTCACCCGGCTTGGCGTGGTGCGCTTCCCGGCCAAGGCCGCCAGCGAGGATGCGATGCTGGAGGCCGCCATCGAAGCCGGCGCCGACAATGTCGAAAGCAGCGACGACGGCCACGAGGTGACGACCAGCCTCGAGTCGTTCTTTGCGGTGCGCGACGCGCTGGAAACCCGCTTCGGCGCGCCGGAGAGTGCCAAATTTGACTGGCGGCCGAGCACGACCGTCACGCTGGACGAGGACAGGGCAGCCAGCCTACTGAAATTGCTGGATGTTCTGGAAGACAACGACGATGTCCAGAACGTCTACGCCAATTTCGACATCCCCGAGAGCGTGATGCAGTCGCTGTCGGCGGCCTGAGAGCGAGCCGGGTGGCGAGGCTCCTGGGCATCGATCCGGGCCTGCGCTTCACCGGCTGGGGGCTGGTGGACGTGGACGGCAACCGGCTGCGCCACGTCGCCGACGGCGTGATCGCCACGGACAGCGACGAAAACGTGCCGGAACGCTTATGCCATCTGCACCGCGAACTGACGTCGCTTCTTGTTGAATTCGCGCCAGACGAGGCGGCGGTCGAGGAAACCTACGTCAACCGTAACGGGGCGGCCACGCTGAAGCTGGGGTATGCGCGCGGCGTGGCGCTGCTGGTTCCAGCACTGCGCGGCATTACGGTGGCGGAATACGCTGCAAAAACCGTGAAGATGGCCGTGGTCGGCTCCGGTGGAGCCGACAAAACCCAGGTGCAAGAAATGGTCCGCCGCCTGCTGCCGGGCGCCCGCCTGCGCAAAGCCGATGCGGCGGACGCGCTGGCAGTAGCGATCTGTCACGCCCACCACCGCGCCAGCCGGCTGCGCTGGGCTGCCGGAGTGCAGATGGCATGATCGCGAAACTCACCGGGCGCGTCGAAGGCATCGAAGACGGGCGCTGCGTGGTCGATGTGAACGGCGTCGGCTATCTGGTGCATGCCTCCACGCGCACGCTCGGCGCATTGCCGCAGGGCGGGGCGGTGTCGCTGTTGATCGAGATGCATGTGCGCGAGGACGCCATCACGCTGTATGGCTTTAGCGAGTCGGCGGAACGCGAGTGGTTTCGCCTGCTGACCACGGTGCAGGGTGTCGGCGCGAAGGTCGCACTCGGCGTGCTGTCGGCGCTGTCGCCGCGCGATCTGGTTGGGGCGATCCAGTCCGGCGACCGTGCCGCGCTGACCCGCGCCCCCGGCGTCGGGCCGAAACTGGCCATCCGGCTGCTGACCGAATTGCGCGAGAAGGCGGGGGCGATGCCGACCGGGCCGGGCTTTTCGCCAGTGTTGCCGCCGCCCGCCGCCAAGGGCGCCGCTGGCGATGCGCTGTCAGCCTTGGTCAATCTCGGTTACCGCCGCCCGGAAGTCCAAGCCGCCGTGGCACGGGTTGTGGAGCGGCTCGGCGAGGATGCGGCGCTGGACCAGTTGATCCGTGAAGGTTTGAAGGAATTGGCCCGATGAGCGGCAGCGGCAAGAACCGCGAGGCCAAGGACCGCACCGTCTCGCCCGCCCGTGCCGAGGAGGACGCCGGCGAGGCCAGCCTGCGCCCGCAAACGCTTGCCGATTTCGTCGGCCAGCGCGCCAGCCGGGAAAATCTGTCGGTGTTCATCCAGGCCGCCCGGTCGCGCGCCGAGGCGCTCGATCATGTGCTGCTGCATGGCCCGCCCGGCCTGGGCAAAACCACACTGGCGCAGATCGTGGCGCGCGAGCTCGGTGTTGGGTTTCGCGCCACCTCCGGCCCAGTGATCCAGCGCGCCGGCGACCTTGCGGCGATCCTGACCAACTTGCAACCGCGCGACGTTTTGTTCATCGACGAGATCCACCGCCTTCAGCCCGCCATAGAGGAGGTGCTGTATCCGGCAATGGAGGATTTTCAGCTCGATCTGATCATCGGCGAGGGGCCAGCCGCGCGCAGCGTGCGCATCGATCTGGCGCCGTTCACGCTGGTGGGAGCGACCACGCGCGCCGGGCTGCTGGCCACGCCGTTGCGCGACCGCTTCGGCATTCCGCTGCGTTTGGTATTCTACACGCCGGAGGAATTGGAGCGGATTGTGGCGCGCGGCGCGCAGAAGCTCGGCTTCGGATTAACGCCTGACGGTGCGACCGAAATTGCCCGCCGCTCGCGCGGTACCCCGCGCATTGCCGGGCGGCTGCTGCGCCGGGTGCGTGATTTTGCCCATGTGCAAGGTGACGATCCGGTGAATAAAGCGGTGGCCGACGCCTCGCTGCGCCGCCTCGAAGTCGATGCGCTTGGCCTGGACGCGATGGACCGCCGCTATCTGCGCCGCATCGCCGAACACCATCACGGCGGCCCGGTCGGCGTGGAAACGTTGGCCGCCGCATTGGCCGAGGCGCGCGACACGCTGGAGGATGTGGTTGAGCCATATCTGATTCAGGAAGGCTTGGTGCTGCGCACCAATCGCGGCCGCATGCTGGCCGAACGCGGCTGGCGCCATCTGGGCCTGACCCCGCCCGCTGGCACGCAGCCGATGCTGGATTTGCTGGCGGAGGATGAATGAGCGTTGAGCCATTGCCCACCTGGCCGCAAGGTGGTCACCGTTACCGTATGCGGGTCTATTACGAGGACACCGACGCGGCTGGCGTGGTCTATTACGCCAACTATCTGAAACTGGCGGAGCGGGCGCGCACGGAATCCCTGCGCGACCTGGGGATTCCCCATGCCGAACTGACGCGGCTGCACGGCCTGATGTTCATGGTGCGGCGCGCAAAACTGGATTATCTGAGGCCCGCGCGGCTGGACGATTCGGTGATCGTGCAGACGCAAACACTGCTTGCGGGCGCCGCCTCGGTCGAGCTTCGGCAGACGTTCTTCCTGGAGGAGGACGCGAGCCGGGCTTTGGTGGTGGCCGACATTCAACTGGCCTGCGTCCGGCAGGCCGACATGCGCGCGGCCAGGATGCCGCCGCGCTGGCGCCAGGCTCTGCTGGCGCTGCTGCCCGGGTAGGGGAAGCGGCGCGGTTAGGGCTGTGGATCACTTGGTGCTGCGGATCGCACGCCATCGCGAAAGAGGAATGCACGCGTGGATCGGACAGTCGATGCAGTGAACTTGGCGGCTCCCGCAGGCGATCTGTCGATTTTGGGCCTGTTCTTACAGGCCGATATCGTCGTGAAGATTGTCATGCTCGCGCTGCTGCTGGCCAGCGTGTGGGTGTGGGCTATCGTGTTTGAAAAGACCACCAGCCTGCGCCGCGCCCAGAAGGCGGCGGACGGGTTCGAGGACCGGTTCTGGTCCGGCGGCAGCCTCGACGATCTTTTCGAGGAGGAAGGCGCCAAACCCGCCCACCCGATGGCCGCCGTGTTCGGCGCGGCGATGAGCGAATGGCGGCGGTCGTTGCGCGTGGCCGGGGCCGATATCGCCCGCAGCGGCGTGCGCGACCGGGTGGAGCGCGCCATGTCGGTAACAATCCAGCGCGAGATGGAGCGGCTGGAGAAGTGGATGATCTTCCTCGCCTCGGTCGGCTCAACGGCGCCGTTCATCGGCCTGTTCGGCACGGTGTGGGGCATCATGCACAGCTTCTCGGCCATTGCCGCCATGCACAACACCAACCTCGCCGTGGTGGCGCCGGGCATTGCCGAGGCGCTGTTCGCCACTGCGATCGGCCTGGTCGCCGCCATTCCGGCGGTGCTGGCATATAATAAGATCTCCACCGACCTGTCGCGGTTCGCCGCACGGCTGGAGGGCTTCGGCACCGAGTTCGGCGCCATTCTGTCGCGGCAGAGCGAGGAGAAGGCGTAACATGGCCGTCTCGCTGAATGGCGGCGGCGGACGGCGCCAGCCGGGGCGCTACCGGCCGCTGGCGGAAATCAACGTCACCCCGCTGGTCGACGTGATGCTGGTGCTGCTGATCATCTTCATGGTGACAGCGCCGCTGATGAGCAGCGCGGTCAATGTCGATCTCCCCAAGGTCGCCACCAGCCCGGTCAACCAGGACAGCCAGCCGCTGACCATTTCGGTCGACGCACAAGGCGGCGTGTTCTTGCAGAACGACAAGGTCGAACTGACCGATCTGGTGGCCAAGCTGCAAGCCTTGTCGCAGGACGACAAGGAGCGGCGCATCTTCGTGCGCGGCGACAAGGCCAACTCGTACGGCCGCATCATCGAGGTGATGGGCACTATCGTGCAGGGCGGCTTCACCAAGGCGGCGTTGATGTCCGAAACGCCCGCCGGCATGGCGCTGCCGGGCACCGCACCCGCCGGATACACGCCACCGTCGGCCATTCCCGCTCCTGCCGTGACGCCCGCAGCCCCGCGCGCCCCTGCCGCCGCTCCGCGGCAGGGCAACGGCTGAACCGGCGCGCGGATGAGCAAGCCGGTATGAACCCGCACCTCACGCGCAGCGCGGTTGCGTCGTTCATACTGCACGCGCTGCTGCTGGTGGTCATTATCCTGGGGATGCCCGCGCTGCCGCCGCAGGAAGCGCCGCCGGAACCGCAGGTTGAGATGTCGTTCGTCCCTTCGACGCCCGACAAGACACCCACACCTGCCACCAAGTCGCCCGTGCCATCGCCAACGCCTGCGCCAGCGGTGACCGACGTCGCCACGCCAGCGCCGCCGACGCCGGACAAACCGTTGCCAACGCCTGCCGAAGCGCCGCCGCCGCCGCCCCCACCGCCGCCGTCGGCCGCGACCGCGCGGGTGCTGCCGCCACCGCCGCTGCCGCCACCGCCGCTGCCGGTGCCGCCGCCGTCCCCACCGCCCTCGGCTGCCATGCCGTCTGCGGTGAGACCGCCGCCGCCGAGTGCAGCCGCCGCCGCACCGCAAGCTTCGGCGACGCCGCCAGCGAGTGCGGCCGCCCAGACAC
Organism: Rhodospirillales bacterium; assembly: GCA_025359905.1. Classification (GTDB taxonomy): domain Bacteria; phylum Pseudomonadota; class Alphaproteobacteria; order Acetobacterales; family Acetobacteraceae; genus CAIPHQ01. The sequence continues at coordinate 889 of JANYDF010000032.1, read as the reverse complement.
CCCATGCATCGGCGACGCCGCCACCGCTGGCACCCGCGCCGCTGTCGGCGCCCTCGCCCGATAGTGTGCCGCCGCCATCGGAAACCCCGTCGCAGGCCGCACTTCCGGTGCCGCCCACACCCGTGCCGCCGCCGCCGGTCCCACCCCAGCCGGTTCCATCCCCGCAGGTTCCATCCCCGCAGGTTCCGGCGCAGGTTCCGGCGCAGGCCGCCGCGCATCCGCTGCCGCCAGTGCCGAAGCCACCGGCGCCCACCGCGCAGACCCCGGTGGCGCCGAACGCGGCGGCATTGCCACCAGTGCCGCAGGCGGCGGTGCCAACCCCGGCCACGGCGGCACAGCCTTCGCCAGCGCTGCCGACGCCGCCGCTGCCGGTCCCGCCGCCGCCCGTGCCCGCCCCGGCAGCGCAGGCCCCGGCTGCGCAGGCCGCTGCCGCGCCGCCCAGCCAGACCAGCCAGCCGAATCCGACCAAGAACGCGGCGCCGGATAGCAGCGAGCTGAACAACACGCTGGAAAAACTGCGCGCGCTGTCCAAGCAGACCAAACCGCCGACGGCTAAGGCCAATCCATTAAAAGGCGGCGCGCCGGTTGCAGGGGGCAGTCCGAATGGCAATGTCACCGACCAACTCACCAGCGAGCAGCGCGGCGCCATCGGCGACAAGGTGCGTGAGTGCTGGACCAAGGACTCCGGTGCGCTCGATCTTGAAAAGCTGAGCGTGATGCTGACCGTGACCACCGACGCGGCTGGCGTGGTGCGCAAGGCCGAAGTGGCCGACGAGGACCGTGGCCGGGTGGAGACGGATGTGCGCTTTCGCGCGTTCTACGAGCGCGCCCGCCGCGCGGTGATGGACGTGCGCTGCGCCGCGCTGCCGCTGCCCAAGGACAAACTGGG
>JANYDF010000029.1 GCA_025359905.1 Rhodospirillales bacterium | reverse complement strand
CTGGCGCGAGTGACGGGGCTCGAACCCGCGACCTTCGGCGTGACAGGCCGACGCTCTAACCAACTGAGCTACACCCGCAGCGGTAGACAAAGCACCAAGCGGCCGGAGCGCGCCCGCCATGGGCGCAACAAAGGCGTTGGGATTACCAGGAATTCTGCCGCTGCTGGCGCGAGTGACGGGGCTCGAACCCGCGACCTTCGGCGTGACAGGCCGACGCTCTAACCAACTGAGCTACACCCGCAGCGGCAGGGCGCAGCGTTTAGACCGGGGTTCCACCGGGGTCAACCGGCAAAATCGACAAAACGCGGCGCCGAGGGCAAATGGCCTCCGAAGAAGCCGAAGCAGGGCGAAAGCGGCCCTTGCAAATCAGGATGGTGGGCAGTGACGGGTTCGAACCGCCGGCCCTCTCGGTGTAAACGAGACGCTCTACCGCTGAGCTAACCGCCCGATCCTGGTCGTTCGCATCCTAACGCGGGGCAGTTGCGCCCCGCATGCAGCTCAGTTCACCGCGTCTTTCAACGCTTTGCCCGGCTTGAAGCGCACCGAGGTCGATTCGGCGATTTGAATTTCTTCGCCGGTGCGCGGATTGCGCCCAATCGACGCCTTGCGGGTTGCCGTAGCGAAGCTGCCAAACCCGACCAGCCGCACTTCTTCCTTCTGCTTCAACGCCTTCTCGATCGCCGCGAACACCGCGTCCACGACCTCGGACGCCTTGGCTTTCGGCAACTCGGTCTGGTCGGCGACAGCAGCGATCAGATCCATTTTGTTCACGGCAACAACCCCCTGTTCGATGTCGAATTCGCACCCGTAGCCCAGCCCGGCCGTCAATGCGGCGCGGTGCCGGACGGGTAACGTCGGCCTCACACTAGATGGCGGTTTTCCGCCACGTCAACGCTGCCAGCGGACCAGCAGACGGCCAGCAGACGCATACAGCCCGGCCGGTTGCCCGGCGGGCTGTATGGTCGTGAGCGCGGCTGCTAGGCCAAATTAGTGTGGCAACGCAGGCGTGGCTTCCACCGCAGCGGCCGGCGGCACCGGCGTCTCCACCGGGTCCACCCACTCAATCGCTTCTGGCTTGCGTACCAAAGCCTTGGCAATCACCTCGTCCACATGCGCCACCGGCACAATCGTCATATGCTTCTTCACGGTGTCGGGAATTTCAGCGAGATCTTTCTCGTTGTCCTTCGGAATGAACACTGTGGTGATGCCGGCGCGCAACGCCGCCAACAATTTTTCCTTCAGTCCACCGATCGGCAGCACGCGGCCGCGCAGGGTTATTTCACCGGTCATCGCCACATCGCGCCGCACCGGAATGCCGGTCAGCACACTGACGATGCTGGTCGCCATCGCAATGCCCGCCGACGGCCCGTCCTTCGGGGTCGCGCCTTCCGGCACGTGCACATGGATGTCGCGCTTCTCGAACAGCGTCGGCTTGATGCCGAACACGTGCCCGCGGCTACGCACATAGCTCAGCGCCGCCGACACGCTCTCCTGCATCACATCGCCGAGCTTACCGGTGTGCTTGATGGTGCCTTTGCCGGGCAGCAGCACGCTTTCGATGGTCAGGATCTCGCCGCCCACCTCGGTCCAGGCCAGGCCGGTTACCACGCCCACCATGTCTTCGGCTTCGAGATCGCCGAAGTGGAACTTGCGCACGCCGGCATATTTTTCGACGTTCTTGATCGTCACCGCGACCTTTTTGGTCTTTTTGGTAACGATCTCCTTCACCGCCTTGCGCGCCAGATTGGCAATCTCGCGCTCCAGATTCCGCACCCCGGCCTCGCGGGTGTAGTAGCGGATCAGGTCGCGCACCGCCTCGTCGCTGACCGACCACTCGTCGGGCTTGAGGTTGTGCGCTTCGGTCTGCTTGGCAATCAGGTGGCGGCGGGCGATCTCGACCTTCTCGTCCTCGGTGTAACCGGGGATGCGGATGATCTCCATACGGTCCAGCAGCGGCTGCGGCATCCGCAGGCTGTTGGCCGTGGTGACGAACATCACGTCCGACAGGTCGTAATCCACCTCCAGGTAGTGGTCGGCGAAGGTGGCGTTCTGCTCCGGGTCGAGCACTTCCAGCAGTGCCGACGACGGGTCGCCGCGCCAGTCGGCACCCAGCTTGTCGATTTCGTCGAGCAAGAACAGCGGGTTGCTGGTCTTGGCCTTCTTCATGCCCTGAATCACCTTACCGGGCATCGAGCCGATATAGGTACGCCGATGGCCGCGCACTTCCGCCTCGTCACGCACGCCGCCGAGCGACATGCGCACGAAATTGCGGCCGGTGGCGCGGGCGATCGACTTGCCCAGCGAGGTCTTGCCGACGCCCGGCGGGCCGACGAGGCATAGAATAGCGCCCTTCACCTTGCCCGCGCGCGATTGCACGGCGAGGTATTCCAGGATGCGCTCCTTGACCTTGTCGAGGCCGTAGTGATCGGCATTCAGCACGTCTTCGGCGGCGCTGACGTCGTTGTTAACCTTGCTGCGCTTCTTCCAGGGGATCGACAGGATCCAGTCGAGGTAGTTTCGCACCACCGTCGCCTCGGCGCTCATCGGGCTCATGGTGCGCAGCTTCTTGAGTTCCGCCACGGCCTTCTCGCGGGCTTCCTTCGACAGCTTGGTTTTCTTGATCTTGGCTTCGAGCTCGGCGGTCTCGTCTTTGCCGTCTTCGCCCTCGCCGAGTTCCTTCTGGATCGCCTTCAGCTGCTCGTTCAGATAGTATTCGCGCTGCGTCTTCTCCATCTGCCGCTTGACGCGGTTGCGGATGCGCTTTTCCACCTGCAGCACGCCGATTTCGGACTCCATATGTCCGAACACCCGCTCCAGCCGCTCACCCACGCGCGGGGTTTCCAGCAGTTCCTGCTTCTCGGCAATCTTCAGGTTCAGGTGCGCGGCCACCGTGTCGGCGAGCTTGCTCGGCTCCTCGATCTGGTTCAGCGACACCAGAACTTCCGGCGCAATCTTCTTGTTGAGCTTGATGTACTGCTCGAACTGGCCGATCACGGTGCGGCCGAGCGCTTCCATCTCCTTCGCTTCGCCGTCCTTGTCCGGCATCGGCTCGACATACGCCTCGAAATAGGCGTCGGTCTCCTTGAACCCCGCAATGGTCGCGCGGCGCCCGCCCTCGACCAGCACCTTCACGGTGCCGTCCGGCAGCTTGAGCAGTTGCAGAATCGTTGAAACGGTACCGACCCGATATATGTCATCGGCTGACGGATCGTCCTGCGCGGCGTTTTTCTGCGCCACCAACAGGATCTGCTTGTCGTCCTTCATCACCGCTTCGAGCGCGCGAACGCTCTTTTCGCGGCCAACGAACAGCGGGACGATCATATGCGGGAACACAACGATGTCGCGCAGCGGCAACACCGGCAGCAATTCCGCTTTCACGGGCGTGGCACGTCCCTCACGGGCCGGCTTGTCGGATTCAGTCATCGGGTGACCTCCATAAGGACAGTCGGCGCGTGCCCCGCCCTAACGAGGCACGGACCACCATCGCCAAGCGCGGCAAGGTGTTTGCCGCCAGAGCTACAGTCAGATATCGTCATCCATCTGCAATGCCGCAAGATCTTGAAATCCGGCGGCCAACGATAGAACCGCGCGCCACTCACGCGCTATTTTCGGCCCGCTCCTTACCGTATAGAAACAACGGGTTAGCGCGCGACTCCGCGACTTCGCGGTTGATCACAACTTCCTCGACACCATCCAGGCTCGGCAGGTCGAACATGGTGGACAGCAGAATTTGCTCCATGATCGAGCGCAAGCCGCGCGCGCCGGTTTTGCGGCCGATGGCGCGCTTGGAAACCGACGCCAGGGCCTCTTCGGTGAACGACAGCTTGACGCCTTCCATCTCGAACAGCCGGCCGTATTGCTTGACCAGCGCGTTCTTCGGTTTGGTCAAAATCTCCATCAGCGCCGCTTCGTCCAGGTCTTCCAGCGTGGCGACCACCGGCAAACGGCCGATGAATTCCGGGATCAGACCGAAGCGCAGCAAATCTTCCGGTTCGACTTCGCGCAAGATCGCGCCGGTCCGCCGCTCGTCCGGGCTGCGCACTTCGGCGCCGTAGCCGATTCCCGAGCCTTTGCCGCGCGCGCTGATGATTTTCTCCAGGCCGGAGAATGCGCCGCCGCAGATGAACAAAATATTGGTGGTATCGACCTGCAGGAACTCCTGCTGCGGATGCTTGCGCCCGCCCTGCGGCGGCACCGATGCCACGGTGCCTTCCATGATCTTCAGCAACGCCTGCTGCACGCCCTCGCCGCTGACGTCGCGGGTGATCGAGGGGTTGTCGGACTTGCGGCTGATCTTATCGACCTCGTCGATGTAGACGATGCCGCGCTGGGCCCGCTCCACATTGTAGTCGGCCGCCTGGAGCAACTTGAGGATGATGTTCTCCACATCCTCGCCCACGTAACCCGCCTCGGTCAGCGTGGTGGCGTCGGCCATCGTGAACGGCACGTCGAGGACGCGCGCCAGGGTCTGCGCCAGCAACGTTTTACCCGACCCGGTCGGGCCGACCAGCATGATGTTCGACTTGGCGATTTCGACGTCGTTGTTCTTGGCACCGTGGGCTAACCGCTTGTAATGGTTATGCACGGCCACGCTGAGCACCTTCTTGGCGTGCAACTGGCCAATCACATAGTCATCGAGAACCTTGCAGATTTCCTTCGGCGTCGGCACGCCGTCGCGCGACTTCACAAGATGCGTCTTGTGCTCCTCGCGGATGATGTCCATGCACAGTTCGACGCACTCATCGCAGATGAATACGGTCGGCCCGGCGATGAGCTTGCGCACCTCGTGCTGCGACTTGCCACAGAACGAGCAGTAAAGGGTGTTCTTCGAGTCGCCGGACTTGCTCATAAGCGCTCCTGCCCCGGTGCGCCGGGGACATTCGCCCGGAAGTCTAGCCCCCTCGGCTCAGTGGGGACAAGAACCAGCCAGGACGACCCGGCTCCGCGTCCTGCGAAGCACGGGACATGTGAACGGAATCGCCGAGGCTTTCGGCTCGGCCATGCCAAAGAAACGGGCAACACGCCCGCTTCCGGCTGAAATATGGTTGTCATGGACGCTTTGCAACGCCCCGGCGCGACCCGAATCGCGGATCAGCCCTTCGAGTCGGCGTCGCTTGGCAGCGGACGGACTTCAACCACTTGATCGACGATCCCGAAATCGCGGGCTTCCTCGGCCGACATATAGCTGTCGCGCTCCAGCTTGCGCTCAATGGCTTCCAGCGCCTGCCCGGTGTGGCGGACATAGATTTCGTTGAGCCGCTTGCGCAGCACGAGGATTTCACGGGCCTGGATTTCGATGTCGCTGGCCTGGCCCTGCGCGCCGCCGGACGGCTGATGCACCATCACCCGGGCGTTCGGCAGTGCATAACGCTTGCCTTTGGCACCGGACGCCAACAGCAGGCTGCCCATGCTGGCTGCTTGGCCAATGCACACTGTGCTGACCGGGCTGCGGATATATTGCATGGTGTCGTAGATCGCCAAACCGGCCGAAACCACGCCGCCCGGGCTGTTGATATAGAACGCTATATCCTTGGACGGATTCTCGCTTTCCAGGAACAGCAGCTGCGCGCAGATCAGCGCGCTGACCTGATCGTACACCGGACCGGTCAAGAAGATGATCCGCTCCTTCAACAGCCGGGAATAGATATCGAACGCCCGTTCGCCGCGCGCGGTCTGTTCGACCACCATCGGCACCAGAGCGTTGCCGTATACCTCGACCGGGTCCCGATCCCTCATTCCATCAACCTTCCCATCTGGCGGCACGCGCCGCCGGTCCACGCTGGCTGTCTACGCTGGCAATCCACGCTGGCGCACGCGCCTTCACGATGCCCTAACATCGGGCATCGTGAGCGAGTTACCAGGGCTAGCCTTCGGACCCAGCCGTCTGACCGGCTGCTTCGCCAGCCGTGTCCGATGCGATCTCGGCCGCCACGGCTTCCTGCGCGGCCTGCGCGGCCCCGCTGATCGCCGCCGGCACCGCCGGATCGCGCGCCAGTTCTTCCGGAGTCACCACGCTGTCGGTGACCTGGGCGAGTTCCAGCACGAAATCCACCACCTTCTCCTCGAAGATCGGCCCGCGCAGCGTATCGGCCGCCTGCGGGTTCTTGCGGAAGAAGTCCAGCACCTTCTGTTCCTGGCCAGGGTAGCGCCCAGCCTCGACCCGCATCGCGCGGTTCATTTCCTCGACGGTGACGTTGATATTGTTGGCGCGGCCGATCTCGGACAGCAGCAATCCCAGACGCACGCGGCGTTCCGCGATGGCACCGTATTCGGCCTTCAGCGTGCCGTCGTCCTTGCCCTTGTCGTCATCGTCCAGCTTGCCTTCCTTGCGGTCGGCTTCCAGACGCTGCCAGATCTGGGCGAACTCGCCTTCGACCATGGTCGGCGGCACCGGGAAGGCCGCCAATTCCGACAGCGCGTCGAGCAATTCGCGCTTGATGCGCATGCGCGACAGCTGGTCGTATTCGCGTTGCACCTGCGAGGCGATGGCCTGGCGCACTTCGGCCAAGCCGCCCTCGAAGCCCAGGCCTTCGGCCAGCGCTTCGTCGATGGCCGGCAGCACGATCTTTTTCAGCTTCTTCGCTGTGATGACGAACGAAGCGGCTTTGCCAGCCAGTTCGGTGGCGCCGTAGTTGTCCGGGAAGCTCACCGCGATGGTGCGCTCCTCGCCGGGCGAGATGCCTTCGAGCTGTTCGGTGAAGCCGGGGATGAACCCGCTGCCGCCCACTTCGATGTCCATGTCGGTGCCCGCGCCGCCGGGAAACGGCACGCCGTCGACACTGCCGAGGAAATCGACGGTCAGCATGTCGCCGGTCACCGCCGGGCGGATGTCCTCGACGTCTTCCAGCTTGCGCTGGCGGGCGGCGATTTCATTCAGCGCGCGGTCGATCACCTCATCGGCCGGCTCGGCCTTCAGCCGGGTCAGCGCGATGCTGGCAAAATCCGGCAGCGTGATCTCAGGGAGCAGTTCGACCTCGACCTTGAACTCAAGGTCCTTGGCGTCGCCCATCGAGACGAGTTCCACTTTCGGCTGTGTGGCCGAACGCAGACTGCGGTCGTTGAGCACCTGCTGGGTGGCTTGATTGACGCTTTCTTCCAGCACTTCGGCGGTAACGGCGCCGCCATAGCGCTGCTTGACCACGGTGAGCGGCACCCGGCCAGGGCGGAAGCCCGGGAGCCGCACCGTTTTACCCAGTTCGGCAAAGCGCTTAGCGCGCCGCCCCTCGATATCCGAAGCCGGCACCACTACGGTGAAACCGCGCTTGAGCCCGTCGGAGAGCGTCTCGGTGACCTGCATCTGGGGGTAGTTCCTCGCGACCCGGAAAGCCAATTTCACGGCCGGTGGTGCGGGCGGAGGGACTTGAACCCCCACGGCTTGCGCCACCAGAACCTAAATCTGGCGTGTCTGCCAATTTCACCACGCCCGCCCTGTGCGACCGTGAGCCGGGGGAGGTAGCGCAAGCCGCGACCGGGGGCAAGGGCACGTGCCCTGCATACTTGCAGCGCACGTGCGCCTTCCGGGCGCGGATTGCGGAGCCGCCGCGGCGCGCGCGGCCAGCAAGGTCTAGATAGAAGTCGAGATCGTGCTGAAGATTGTGCTGATCGATCCGGAGATCGACAGCATGAACCCGGCAATGGCGACGATCGTCGCCGCCGCGATCATGCCGTACTCCATGGCGGTGACGCCGCGCGTGTCCTGAGCCAAAATGCGAACGGCCGTAATATGCCTGCCCATCGTCATTCCCCCTTCAAAACGCACTGCCAGGCCCCATTCCGGCGAGCGCGCCGTTAACCTGAACAACACCACAATTTATAATTCTCTCCTTGACAAGCAATCGCTAGCCGGTTGTGGTCGTACAGTAAATTGACGGATGACAGCGTCATATCCTCGGCGTATCCCTCCGGCGCCATGGGCAGGGATCGCTTATGCTCCAAACGCTTCGCCGGTTTGTGCTATTGTTGTCGATCGCCGGGATAGCCGGGTGCGGTCCCGACTATTCGCCCAACACCTATGCGGCCAGCGCGGTCCAGCAGGCCAACAAAGTCGATAAAGGCGTGATCGTCGGTGTCCGCCAGATCGACGTGTCGGCCGCTGGCGTGGTCGGCGCCACCACTGGCGCTGCGGCCGGTGCCGCCGTGGGGTCGAACGCCCCGGGCGGCGGCCTGGGCTCGGCATTTGGCGCCATCGGCGGCGGACTGCTCGGTGGAATCGTGGGGTCCGCCACCGAACACACGGTCGGCGACACCTCGGGTTACGAATATATTGTGCGCAAGCTAAACGGCGACCTTGTCTCGGTCACGCAAAAGGACAGCGCTCCCATGGCCGTCGGCCAGCATGTGCTGGTCATCGCGGGCAGCCAGGCGCGCATCGTGCCGGATTATACGGTGACGCCGGATGCGCAGCCGGCCACGGCCCCCAATCCCCCACCGGTCGGCGCAACGCCGCTCGCGCCGCCGGCTCCACCTGCTGCGCTGGTTCCGGCACCCGTCGGCACGTCGCCCCCAGCAGCAACACCCCCAGCAGCAACAACCCCAGCCGCACCTCCAGCAGCAGCACCGGTGGAGCCCCTGGCGCTGTAGCGCGTCCGCGCTAGCCCAGCAGAGCCTGGGCGCATGCGTCGAGAATGGCGTCCGTATCCAGGCCGTAGGCATGGTACAGGTCCGGAATATCGCCGCTTTGGCCGAAATGATCGACGCCGAGCGGCACCACGCGCTGGCCCCGCACGGCGCCCATCCAGGCATGCGCCGCCGGATGACCGTCGAGCACCGTCACCAGGGCCGCATCGCGCGCCAGCGGCGCCAGGATGCGCTCGATATGGCAACTCGCCGTCCGGTCGCCAGCCCGCCGCGCCCGCGCCGCCGCGAGCCAGCCGGCATGCAAGCGGTCTGGGCTGGTGATGGCGAGCAATCCCGCACCCGGTACCTCGTTGCGCAGTTCAGCAAACGCTGCTTCGGCTTCGGGAACCACTGGCCCCTGATAGGCAAGCGAGATGCGCGCACCTTCGGCCGGCGGCGTTACCCAATGCGCCCCGGCGATCACCGCCCACGGATCGAGCGGGCGGACTTTCTGCTCGAACTGCCGGGTCGATAGCCGCAGCCACACTGCCGAGCCATCCGGCTCCTGCATATGTGCGAAAGCATGGCGCAGCAGAATGGCCAGTTCATCGACATAGGCAGGCTCGAAACTCGCCAGCCGGTCGGCCGCCATGCCAAGCAGCGGGGTATTGATGCTTTGGTGCTGCCCGCCTTCCGGCGCCAGCGTGATGCCGGATGGGGTGGAGACCAGCAGGAAGCGCGCGTCCTGGTAACAGGCGTAGATCAGCGCATCGAGGCCGCGATTGACGAATGGGTCATATACCGTGCCGATCGGAAGCACCCGCGCGCCGTGCAGCGCATGCGACAAACCGGCTGCCCCGAGCAACAGAAATAGGTTTTGCTCGGCGATGCCGAGTTCGATGTGCTGGCCTTCCGGCGTCATGCCCCAACGCTGCGCGCTGGCCAGTTTGGCGTCGCGGAACACGTCGTTGCGGGTGTGCCGGTCGAACACCCCGCGCCTATTCACCCACGGCCCGAGGCTGGTGGACACCGTCACATCCGGGCTGGTGGTAACGATGTGGGCCGCAAGTTCCTTCAACTCGCCCTGCCCGCGCCCGATCTCGGCCAGCATGTCGCCGAAACCGGACTGGGTGGAGGTCCTGCGTCCCGCCACCTTGCCCAGCGGCAGCACCGCCGGCACATGCACCACAGGTGCTGTCAATGCGCGGCCCTGCGGCGTCAGCTTGGTGGCGAACGGCACGCTATTGATGAAGTCTTGCAATTCCTCAGGCGAGGCGCTCAGGCCTTCGAACAAATCCCACTCATATCCGGGGCGGATGTTCATGCTGGCCCGGAACAGCTCCATCTGTTCCTTGGTCATCAGCCCGGCGTGGTTGTCCTTGTGCCCGGCAAACGGCAGGCCCATGCCCTTGATGGTGTAGGCGATGAAGCAGGTCGGCAGGTCGCCCGCCGCGTCCGCAGCGCGCAAATGTTCAATAATGCTCTCGGTGTCGTGGCCGCCGAGATTGGTCATCAGTGCGGCCAATTCGTCGTCGGACAACGGATCGACGATGGCGCGCACGCCGTTTGAGCGTCCGAGATCGGCCAGCACCGCTTGCCGCCACGCCGCACCGCCCTGAAAGGTCAGCGCCGAATAAAGACTGTTCGGGCAATCGTCGATCCAACGGCGCAGATCCTCGCCACCCTCGCGCGCGAAGGCCGCCTCCAGCCTGCGTCCATATTTCATCGTCACCACGTTCCAGCCCATGTCGCGGAACAGGCCCTCGATGCGGCCAAACAGGCGGTCCGGCACCACGGAATCCAGGCTTTGCCGGTTGTAGTCGATGATCCACCAGACGTTGCGGACGTCGTGCTTCCAGCCTTCGAGCAGCGCCTCGTAGATGTTGCCCTCGTCGAGTTCGGCGTCGCCGGCGATGGCGATGTGGCGGCCTGGCGCGATCGGCTGGCTCATCAGACCATGCAGCCGGACGTAGTCGGCCATCAGCGCGGAAAAGCTGGTGATCGCCACGCCGAGCCCGACCGAGCCGGTGGAGAAGTCCACCTCGCCGCCGTCCTTCACCCGGCTGGGATACGGTTGCGCGCCGCCGAACGACCGCAGCCGCTCCATCGGCTCGCGCTGCTGGCGGCCGAACAGATAATTCATCGCATGGAACACTGGCCCGGCATGCGGCTTGACCGCAACCCGGTCCTGCGGGCGCAGCATCTCGAAATACAGCGCGGCCATGATCGAGATCACCGAGGCGCACGACGCCTGATGCCCGCCCACCTTCAGCCCGTCGCGGTTCGGCCGGATGTGGTTGGCGGTGTGAATGGTCCAGGCCGACAGCCACAGCAGCTTGCGCTCGATCTGGCGCAGCAGCGCCATGCGCCGCTCGGCGGACAATGCGGGGACGGCAGCGGGAACCACGGTCGAGGTGGATGCGTTCATGGGCGTCTCCTTGATCGCATTATCCACACAACCCCGGTGCCGGTGTCATCTGATAAACCGCGCCGCGCATCGCATGGCGGCATGGTGCCTAGCGGGCATCCGCCTCCGCAAACGCCGCGCGCAGCGCCTCAGCCAGATCTTCGGCCACCAGATGCGGCCCAGCCAGCGCGCCCGCCCGGCCATGTAGCCACGCCCCGGCGCACGCCGCGTCCCAGGGCGTCATTCCCTGCGCCAGCAATGCGGCGATCAGCCCGGCCAGCGTGTCGCCAGACCCAGCGGTTGCCAGCCAGGGCGGGGCATTATCGTTGATCGCGGCGCGGCCATCCGGGGCGGCAATCACCGTATCGGGCCCCTTCAACAGAACCACCGAACCGCAGCGCACGGCCGCCGACCGGGCAGCGGCCAGCCGGTCCGTGCCAATCGGGCCGAACACGCGGACGAACTCGCCGCCGTGCGGCGTCAGCACGGCAGCCCCGCGAAACGCTTCGGGCTGACCGGCGAAGGCGGAAAAACTATCGGCATCGGCCACCACCTGCCGCCCGGCAGCGAGCAGCACCGGCAGCGCCAAACGCGCCGCCTCGGCCCCCAGACCCGGGCCGCACACCCAAACTGTCCGGCGGGCGTCCTGCACCAGCGTGGCCAGCGGCCGGGAATCGACAATCGTGCCCAGCTCACCCGCACGATAGATGCCGAGTGGATCGGGGGCTGCGATCGTCACCATCCCGGCCCCGCCCCGTCGCGCCGCAATCGCCGCAAGCCGTGCCGCGCCGGTCATCTCGGCGCCGCCGAGCACAGTGACATGCCCGCGCGCATATTTGTGACCAGCGATGGCAGGGCTTGGGATGCGCCATAGCGCCGGGCCATTGTGAAAGGTGGCCGGCGCGACGCCTTCCAGCACTTCATCCGGCAGACCGATATCGGCACACACCACCTCGCCGCATAGGCTGCGCCCCGGCAGCAGCACGTGGCCGGGCTTGCGGCGGAAGAACGTCACGGTGAGCTCAGCCTGCGCTACGAAGCCGCGTGGCTGCCCGGTGGCGCCGTCCAGCCCGCTTGGCACATCGACCGCGACGATCCGCCGGGCCGCGCGCAACACATCGGCAACGGTTGGATCGGCGTCGCGGGTTAGGCCGGCGCCGAACACAGCGTCGATCACCAACGCGGCGCGCGCCGCCGTTGCAGCGGAAAACGCCGCCATCGGCCCATGCCACCGCGCCGCCGCCGCCTGCGCCGCCGCGCCGTGCACGGACGACAGCGCCGCCACCGACACCGGCCAGCCCATTTGCTCCAGCAGCCGCGCCGCCACATAGCCGTCGCCGCCATTGTTGCCCGGCCCGCACAGCACCAGCACGCGGCATGGCGCAAAGCGGGCACGAACCGCATGCGCCACCGCGCGCCCGGCATTCTCCATCAGCCACGCCACAGGGCGGCCAAGTGCGGCAGCCGCTTGGTCGGCGCGGCCCATTTCGACTGGGGTCAGCAATTCGCACGGCATCCGGCGGGTCATGCATGCTCCAGGCTTGTGGCGGCGCGGGGCTGTTCCTGTAGCATGGCCGCATGACAGTGGTGATCACGGTTGCGCAGCAGAAGGGCGGCGCCGGCAAGTCGACTCTGGCGGCCAATCTCGCGGTGGCGTTCGCGGCCACGCGGCGCGTGGCCCTGCTCGATATCGATCCGCAGCACAGTCTGGCGCGCTGGCACGCGCTGCGGGTGGCGCGCGGCGCGTCTGCCTTCGCATTCTCCGCCGAATCCGGCTGGCGGCTCGGCAACGAACTGGACCGGCTGCGGCGCGGCCACGACCTGCTGATCATCGACAGCCCGCCGCAAATCGACACCGACGCCCGGCTTGCGGTGCGCGCCGCCGATTTGGTGCTGGTGCCGGTGCAGCCCAGCGCGCCGGACCTTTGGGCGGCCGAGGGCACGTTGAAACTCGCCGCCGCCGAACGCCGCCCGGCGCGGCTGGTGCTGAACCGCGCCGCCGCCGGCAAACTGCGCACCGATATGGAGGCGGAGATCCTGCGCCTCGATTACCCCAGACTGGAAACCGTGATCGGCAACCGCGCTGGGTTTGCGTCCGCATTCGCGCAGGGGCTTGGGATTACCGAAGCTGCCCCCAAGTCAACAGCGGCGGTGGAATTGCGTGCGCTGCTGGCGGACATCGAAAGGATCACCGGATGAGCGTCGTCAATGTGTTTCTGGCCCTGCACGTGCTGGGCGCGGTGGTCTGGGTTGGCGGCATGGCGTTCGCGCTGCTGGTGCTGCGCCCGAGCCTTGCGGTGCTGGAACCAGCGCAGCGGATGGCATTGCATGCGCAGGTGTTCCGCCGCTTTTTCCGTATCGTATGGCATGCCATGCCGATCATTCTGCTAACCGGCTACGCCATGCTGTTCGGCGTGCTGGGCGGATTTTCCGGCGCGAACTGGGCGGTGCACACCATGCATCTGTTCGGGCTGATGATGGCGGTGGTGTTTCTGGTGCTGTTCTTCGGCCCGTGGCGGGACATGCGGGGCGCACTGCTGCGCAAGGATACCCCGGCGGCAGCGCGCGCGGTGGACCGCATTCGCCTGCTGATCCAGGTCAATCTGATCCTCGGCGTGGCAACGGTGCTGATTGCCGGCTGGGCGGCCTAGCCGGGTCCTGCGGCAAACGGATTGTTGTTCAGCCAGCTACGGCCGACGCCCTGCGACACAATTGCTGCGTACAGCTTCAGGTCGAAGTTGTTGGCGCGGCGCATGTCCTCGACAAAGCTCTCGGGAAAGCTCTGGGCGTCGTAGGCCCGATCGTTCTCATTGGGTTCGCGCGCAGCAAACTGGTGGCGAAACAGTGCTGCGAAATCATCGGCGAGTTGCGACAGCAGCAACACGTTGAAGCGGTCCAGGCGCAAGACAGCGCGGGCGTAGTCAACCTCCGTCACCGGATGCTGGTCGATCCGGTTGGCCAGCATCCGCAGCAGCAAATTCTCCGGATAGCTGCGGCAGAATCGGGCGTAGTTCTGCTCAAGGTCCGCCGTCATCGCCGCCGGCGCGATCCGCTGCGTCGCGCACCACAGGCGGAACAGGCTTTGCCGCTGCGCCAGCGGCGCACGCACGCACGTGATGTAGGTGAATTCCGAAAACATGAACGGCCCCAAGGTCCGCTCGTTGACCACCAGGCTGCGGCCGCGGAAGAAGTCGCGTTGTTGCGCCTCGTCCCAATACCAGAATGGGATCCAGTCGCCGTACTGATCCACCGGGTTGCCGTTCAGATGCTTGCCGCCAGGCGACAAGCCGAGCGGCGTCAGATTGGCGTAAAGATTTGACCCGCCGGCGCGCGGGATATGCAGGAAGTAAATCTTGCGGCCGATCATGCGCGGGTCCATCGCAGCCCTTTCAATGATTGGCTTGCAGTGCGCGCAACGGGCGTTCGCTGCAAATGCGGTGAATCGACGGGCGCGTGTTGAACCCGGCGAACGCATCGGCCATCGCGCCGATATCGATGGCGATACCGCCGCGCTGGCGTATCCAGCCGCAATAGATCTTGCCGAGCAAACCCGCCGCAACCAGAAACACGGCCCCCTGATATGGCACCTGCAACTCGGCCCGCAGCGCGTCGTACACATCCGGGTAGTGCCGTGCGCCGGTCATGTGATGCGGCGCATAGCCGAACACTTGCTCCTGATTGACCGCGTGCGGAATGTGGTAGAAGGCCACATCAGGAATGCTGAATTCGCTGCGCAGAATGTCAGCCAGGCCCGGATGGCAACTGACCAGCCCGAGGAACGGCAGGCCGGTCAGCAGCCGTGCATACAAATTGCATTGGCTGTGCAATTGCACGGCGATTTCGGCGCCGGTGATCCCGGCTGGCCGCAAGCTGCTCACGGTGCGATGGATCGTGGTGCAGCCGTGGAAATCGACGTAGCCGTTCAAACGCGGAAATGTCTCGGCCGCCGGTATGCCAACCACGTCGGCGCTGGCGAGCGTGGCGAGAAACGCGTCCTTCAGCGCCGCGAGCCGAGCCGGATCTTCGGCGTAAATGTCGGTCTTGAACCATGCCCGCCGCCAAATGGTGTTGCCCACCACCAGCGCATGCAGCGACTGCGCTGCATCGTTTGGTCCTGCCGCATCCAGCGCGGCGCGCTCGAAATACGACAGGAACGCGCCCTCACCGTCCGCCGCGCGGATCACCGCGAGCGGCAGCCGGTCATGCGCTGCCGCCAAGATACGCTCCGATACCGCCTCTGGCGTCAGCAGCGCGGGCGGGCTGGCTGCCACGGCCTCCATGTACCGCCGCCCTGCATCAGTTAGAAAATGCAACGACAACCGGGCATTGCGGACCCGCTCCTCCAGCATTTGATACGCCGCATCGAAGTTGGCGACGAAGATGGATTCGGCGCGCGCCACGGACACAGCATCGGACTGCGCCGCAATATCCAGCAGCATTCTTTCAAAATTGAGTTCGGGCTGATCGCCGTTGACCGCCGCTGCGGCGGCATCGCCGGCCGCCCGCGCGTCATCCAGCCGCCCAGCGAGGCGAAGTTCGGACAGCAACTGCGTGTGGGCCGGAACGGAACTGGGGTGCTGCGCCACCGCAAATTGAAAATGCCGGATCGCGTCGTCCGTACGGCGCTGCAATCGCGCGGTGATTCCGGCTTCGAGCAACGCATACAAATGCGTGGGGGCGTGCGCCAAGGCGGCATCGAGATGGGCGCGCGCCTCGGCATTCATGCCGCGGTCGCGATACTGCACTCCGCAATGAATGCGCGGCCAAGGCAGCGTGGGCGCCGCCGAAGCGGCGCGCTCGAACCGCTCCAGCGCCTTGACCGGATCGCCAGCGCGGCGGGCCAGCAATCCGCTCTCGATCAGCGCTTCGATATTCGTCGCATCGAGCGTCAGGATACCGTCATATGCCTCGGCCGCAGCGGCCCAGCGCTGACCCGCGCGCAGCGCGCTGGCCAAATGATGGCGGGCGCCGATGTTGCCGGGCACACGTTCGATCGCCCGCGCGAAATACGCCGCCGCACGGTCCATGGCGCCCAACTGCCGCGCGGCCACCCCGGCTTCCAGCAGCGCCGGCACATGATCGCCGGGCCGGGCGAGCGCCATGTCGAAATGCGCCAGCGCCTCGTCGCAGCGGCCGCGCTCGCGCAATTCCACGCCGGCATGGATCAACGGCCATGTATGATCGCCTCCCTGCGCCACCGCAGTTTGGAAGTAGTCCAGCGCCGCGTCGCGCTGCCGCAAGGCACGCGCCAGCAGGCCCGATTCGACCAAGGCTTCGATATGCCCAGGGTGCCCCGCCAAAACCCTGCCATACACCGCCAGCGCGGCCGTCTGCCGCCCAGCGGCACGCAATTCGGTGCCGAGCGCCAGCAACGTCGCCAGCGCGCCGCCGCCCGATGCAGCCGCCCGGTCCAGATACGCGGCCGCTTCCTCGTCCCAAGCCAGCGCGCGTGCGGTCTGCCCGGCCTCCAGCAAGGCCCGGCATTGCAAATCAGCGTCGTCCTTGGTCAGAACAATCGCTTCCCGGCACACCGCGTTGGCCGCCGCCAGTTCACCGGCCGCGCGAAATCGTTTCGACACGATAATGAGAACGCCGCCCGCCTGCGTGCGTGCCGCCACCGTATCACCTGGATCGCTCATTCAGTCAGGCATCCGCCCATATGATATATTTCCGCAACATTCGTGCCGTCCGATTGCCTTGCTGCAAGGTCCGCCTGCGTGGCATAGGTCATCCATTGTCACAACTGGACTTACGAAATTGCCACGTTTTCACCGTTTTTGTACCGGAAACGTGCTGATTTTCATACGACACCAACTGGCCGGCAGGTCCGCGCCAAACCGGTCAGCCGCAGCGCCGCCGGCTGGTTCTGCATCCACCCATCCAATACCCGGCACAGCGCGATGACCGAAAACAGCCCTGAGACCGTGGCTGTTGACGCTGACCGGGCATTGCCGGCCGGCGGATTGCAATGGCCAGCGCCTGCCGCCTTGCCCGATGCAGCGCAAACGCCCGGGCACCAAAGCGGCCCCGCCGAATCGGCACCAAGCCTGCTGCGGTTTCGCGGCTTCGTCGATGAATTCGACCCCGCCGCCGGGTTGATCGGTTGGGCCTACGATCCGCAGGGCGACGGCGCGCTTGACATTCTGCTCACCGACGGCGGCAAGCTCGTCGCGCACGCCAGCGCCAATGGATTTCGGCAGGACTTGCTCGATGCCGGGCTTGGCGATGGCAATTGCGCGTTTCATATGCCTATCCCGCCTGCCCTCTTCGATAGCGCTGTGCACACTCTGCGGGTGTATGCCGCCCGGCAAGACTATCGTGAACTCATTCACGAAGCCGCCGACATTGTTCTGCCGCGCTTCCTGTTTGCCGATCGCCGGGAATATGCGGCCAGTTTGTTGAACAACACAGACGGCCGCAATGAAGACGCCCGGCTCGCGGCCCTCATCGAAACATGCCACGCGCTGGTCTCTCTCAGTTCGCGGCACGATTTTTTCACGTCGAACGAGACTGCGTTCGCCGCCGTGCTCCTGCGCGCATTCCTGAACGATATCGAACGCAGCCAGTTCGACTTTGCCCGCTTGTCCTGCTTCGACAGCGGCAACAAGCTGCGGCTGCTGGATTTGTTGACAAATCTGGGTGAAGACCGGGCGTTACGATACGTCATGGCGGCTATGCCCGTTGGCGCGCACGAACAAAAACTGCGCGATCGCATTGTCGGTTATCTGTTCGCCGGGCATGCTGGCGGTTGGTATGCCAATATCGGCTTCTTTGCAGAAAAGCAGTTGCTGAACAGCGGCACGGTGCAGGATGCCGCACGTCATTTCCAACCCGACAGCAGTCTGTTCCGGCAGCTAAAGGCGTATGAAACCGCCTTTTTACGTGAGCACCGCCGTTGGTACACGGTGAGCGGGCTGATCCAGCATCTGCGGCAACACGCCGAACCAGATGCCAGCGTCGTTGAAGACAGCACTCCAGGGCTGGATCCGCCAATTTTCGCGCAGCGCGCGTTGTTCGTGCAGCATCCTGTCATCAAGGCGCTGACCGCGCTCTGCCTGTTTGCGCCGGGCTTCATGCGCGACATGCTGCGCCACCTCAATGACACAGAGATCAACGATTTGTTCAAGTCGGCCATTCCCGGGCCGCCAGTCTACCTCATCGTCACCGATGTCTCCTATCCAATGGGCGGCGGCGAGAGCTTTATGTATCAGACCTGCAAAATCCTGTCCGAGCTTGGCTTTATCTGCGTTTGGGTCAGCCACCGCGCCGCAGGCAGCACCGGCTATGAGCACGGGTCGGTGACGCAGACGCCGTATTTCCTCGATGTACGCGAAAGCGCCGCCTTGAGCACTGCCAGCATCGAGCGGCACATTTCGCACTACTCCGCCGACATTCTACACACGCAGGGCAAGAGCAACAGCTTTGGCCTGGAGGCCAGTGAGCGCACGCGCATACCCGTCGTTACCGGGTTCCACTTCTGGGACGGCTTGGTGACACTCGGCCGCACCGGCAACAGCCATATCCTGGTCAACGCACAGCGCCATCGGCTGGGTCCGCTGTTCAAGCAGTTCCGCGCCGCGCTGTGCACGCCATACGTCGCGTCGGAATTCATGGCAGAAGTTGTCGATACACTCGGCGCCAACCAGACACTGGCTGTCTGCCACCCGACCAGCGACGCATCGCACTACGGCGGCGGCATTGCTTACGATCCTGATGCGCGGCGCGGCGTGCTGCAACTGAACATTCACGATCTCAAAGGCGGCCGCATCCTGCTGGCCGCCATTCGTGCGCTTGGCCACGGCATTCCATTCGTCGCTGTGCGCACCGAGCCGGGGTCGGAGAGCGTCGATCTGCAAATTCGCCAGGCCATCGCCGAGCTGCAAGATTCGGAGTACCTGCATTACTCGGACGTCAAGACGCTGTATGCGAAGGCGCGCATCGTGCTGGTGCCAACGCTGGTCGACGAGACGTTTTGCCGCGTGGCCTACGAAGCCGCGATGAACCGTATTCCGGTGCTCTGCACCCGCAATGGGTTCTTGCCGTATCTGCTCGGCGACAGCGGCGTCTACCTCAGTGAAGATCCCGCCGATTGGGTCGCGGCGATTGCCGGGCTGTACAACGATCCGGTGGCGCTCGCGCGCATATCGGCGGCACAATACGCTTATGTCAGCCAGCGCTTCACCGAGGCGCCAGCATCGTTTCTGTCAATCTTTGCCGAAGCGCTGCAACGCGCGCCGCGCCGCAATATCGGCTTCATTGCACCTTGGGCCGAACAGGGGCTTGGCATTCAAGTGCGGCACTATGCCGCCCTGCTGCGCGGCCTCGGCTACCGGGTGCATATTCTGTCATTTCAGCCGTACGGCGCGATGGGCCGCAGTGTCACGCTGCATGAAAGCCCGGAGGAATGGCAGCCCGGCCTGCACGCCGACACCGTGCACTATTCATTGAACATCCGCGAGGAACTGACTGACCATGAAATTCGTCAGTTTCTGACTATCAACAATGTCGGCGTGCTGATTTACCCAGAAGTATGCTGGGACACGAATTGGGATAAACTGCGCCGGCTTTCCATGGTCAATTTGTTTACCGCTTGCGTGCCAAACATCGAAACAGTGCGGCGGCAGGAAGTGCCCTACCACACTCTATTTTCACGAATTCTGTGCAATACGCGCGTGTGCGAAAATATGTTTCTGGCGCATGGCATCACGCATACGCACTACATTGGGCATGGTTACGGCGAGATGCTGGATCAAGCGGCAGTGAGTCGCAAGCTGAGCCAACTGGACGCGAGCCAGATGATTCGCTTCGTTCATGTCGCCGGGCACAATCCGCACACGCGCAAGCAGACCCGCAAGGTCATCAACGCCTTCCGCATGGCCCTGCTGCAACGCGACGATATCGAGCTCGTCGTATCGGTGATGGCCAATTGGGATCGCTCGGACGCCGAAGCGTTCCCGGATAAAATCCGCGTGATCAATCGCCCGCTCAGCCACGCGCAAATCCTCGATCTGTATCGCACTGCGCATGTCAGCATCCAAATCAGTTCGCACGAAGGCCTCGGCTTAGGCTTTTACGAATCGATCAGCATGCTCACCCCGGTGGTTTCGCTCGACACGCCGCCGCACAATGAAATCGTTCGCGATGGCATCACCGGCTGGCTGCTGCCAGCCGAACGCCGGCCGCTGCCAGACAATGATGATGCGGTGTTCTACGCGGCCCATATCGACGAGCATATCTTGGCCAATGCCATCGCCAGCATCACGCCCGCGCAAATCGCGACCCGCATTCGCGACGGTGCGGCGTACTACAATCAGCACTTCGCCAGCCTGCGCCTGCAAATCCGGCTGTTCCGCGGCATCTGGTAATCTCGCACCGCTTAACCAGGATCGGCGAGCTCCGCCGCCGAGCGCCCGGCAAACCGCACATCGGCCAGCGCCGCGTCAAGGCGGTCCAAATCCACTTCCCAAGTATTGGTGTGCAGCGCCTTGCGCGCCGGCTGCACGGCCCGGCCAATCAGGCAGCCGTAACGCAACGCGCGCAGAGCCGCGATGCGGCGATAGATCCAGGACACATGCATATCCATGTGAAGTTCGAGCACCCGCGCGTCCGGCTTGCAAAACAGCAGGTTGGCCAAACCAGCGCCATGCGGCGCCAGCACATGCGACGCTTCGGCAAACAACCGGACCTGCTCAGACACTGGCAGCTTGCTGAGCGTCACGCAGGTAAATCCGGCCCGCTCGGCGCGCGCAATCACCTCGGCTTCGTTGATCAGCACCCGCTTTTGGCTATCGCGCCGCGCGATATACAGCCGCCGCCACGGCGCCTGCGGCGGATTGCCGCCGAACGCTGCGGCGCGGATGGCGTCGAACGCTTCCAGGATCGCCGGATGCGAATTGAACGCGCCGCCCGTCACGTCCGGCACAAGCAACAACCGCTGCACGAACACCCGGCCTTCCGCTGTCAATGCAATGCGCGGCACTGCGGGCGGCACCAGCAGACCGAGGCTTTCCCACTTCCAGAACACGTCCAGCACCGGCGTAAGCAACACCGGCGCGCCCGAACTTTCCGGGTGCTCGCGCAAGGTTTGCAGCGCGCCGGCGTGGAAGCGCGCGGCGATATCGAGCAGCCAGTGGCTATAGTTCTCCTGGCTGCCAGCCAGCAGATGATACGCCGTGTGCAAGACAGCCGATTGCGGAAAATCCGGCAGCCGCCAGCACAGGTCATCGAGCCGCGTGGCGCCCGGAACGCGATGCAGCGGCAAGTTCGCCAGCGTTTCGCGAATCACTCTGTCGCCAGCGGTCACCACGCCGTACTTGCCGTGCACCATCACATCGCGCAACAGATACGCTGGCGTCGTGCCGCGTTCGAGCCGTCGCGCCCCGGGATCGCCCGGCGGATCAAAACTCAACCCTTCGCGATCCAGCGCCGTGTCGCCGAACGCTAGGCCCGGCACATTGAGCATCGCGGGGCCGAGCAACGCGATCGGCTCGGCGATTGGTCGGCCGCCCACCACCGCTGACGTGTCGGCGGCAAGCTCCGGGAGCTTGATGCGGCGATACACGGTGCCGGCTGTGACGTTGGCCCGCGCGGGATGGCTTTCCAGCGCCTGCTCGGCCAGAAACCGCGCGCGCCATTCGGCGTTAACCGTCGTTGCCTGCCGTTCAAGGCGGATTTTCGATAGATCGGCGCGCAATCCTGGCTGGCCGAGGAAATCGAACGCCAGCCGAGCCGCTAATTCCGGCTGCGCGGCCAGCGTCTCATAAGTAATATGAAACGGCAGCAGACCGTTGAGCGTCATGAATTGGTTTATATTGGCTTGGTCCCCATGAAAGTGCACGACGTGGCCGCGCAGCGCCACGCCGTCATAGACGGGCGCCGGGCTACGACTGTCCGGGGCAAGCGAGGTGAAGCGGCCGGTTTGGTTGGCGATGGCCCAGGACACCGCCTGCGCAACTTTGTCGAGCCGCTCAGTTACCAGGAATCGCGATTGTGGCAGGATCCGCTCCAGCAGCCCGTGATCGGCCAGCACGGCCAACTGCCCCACCGACGACTTGACAACGAAATGCCCGTTGCGTGCCTTCGCTGCCGCCATGCGGGTGAAATACTGGCTGAAACTGCGCCAGCCTTTGGTCGCGCAGACCTGAAGCACCTGTTGGTGATTGAGCAACTCCTCGGCGAAGTTGAAAAATCCGCTGGCGGCCAGGAGGTCGCCCAGAAAGGTCGAACCAGACCGGTTGGTGAACACAATGAACACGTAAGTGATGTTTGCCGGCAGCTTCACGCTGGCGCCGTCACGATCCGGCAAATGGGCCGCGATCTGCGCGCCGTGCACGTCGCGCAGTGGGTCGATGGCAGGGGGCAGCAGGATCGGCACGGGCAACTCCAAACAATGCGAGCCACCCGCAGCCGGATGCATCAGGCAGACCGCCGGACCATATGCTGCGCTTCATTCCGCCATATATACAGCCCAGCCAAGATCAGTACCGCAATGCCCGCGAGACTCCAGTGGTCCGGCATTTCGCCCCAAAGCAGTGCCCCGAAGACAACCGCATGAACGATGGCGCCGTATTCGAACGGTGCGATCAACGTCGATTCGCCGGTGCGGTAAGCATTGGTCATCAACAATTGCGCGGCCGCCGTCACAAGTCCGGCCGCCACCAACAATGCCGTGTCGCGTGCGGTGGGCATTACCCAGTCCGGCAGCGCCAATCCCAGCGACACCACCAAACTTCCCAGGCAGTACCACAAGACAATCGTCGCGTTCTGCTCCCCAGCGCTGCCCAGTTTGCGAATGGTGATCATGGTGATCGCCCAGCACACCACGCCGGCCATCACCAACGCCACTGCGTCCATCGGCGTGTCGGCCACCGCATCGCGCCACGGCCGCACAATCACCAGAACGCCACCAAGGCCGAGCAGCACCGCGCCGCCCCGCCGCCAGCCAACCTTTTCGCCCAGCAGCGGCACCGACAGCAGCGTCAGGAACAGCGGCATGGCAAAGCCCAGCGACGTCACCGTCGCCAACGGCAGCCGCACATAGCCGATATACGAGGTGTACATTGCCACAAAGCCCAGCAGGGTGCGCACCGCGTGCCCCGCCCACCGCTTGGTGCGCAGCGCGCCAACAATGCCACCCTGCTTGCGCAACACCACGGCCATGACCAGCGCAATCAACACGCTGCGGAACACCACCATCTCGGCAATCGGCAAATGCTCGGCCGCCGTTGCCTTGATCAGCGCTGCCGCCACGGCAAAGCAGAACCCGGCGCCGAGCACGCACAAGATGGCCCGCCGCTGCGTGGCGACTGGCAGGCGGAGCGCGGCCAATGCCGCGGTGGGCTGTTCCATCCGCAGACCCTAGGCGGTGCTGCCCATTCAGGTCTAGCGAAGCGTCATCTGCGGCTTAAGCCCGCCCGCCCCGCAACGCCTCCGTTGCCGCCGCATCCAAGACGCCTGCCTCCGACGCCACCACGCCGTAGAGCGCCAGCGCCCGGCCAGCCGACACCCACCCCTCGCGCACATCCCGCGCCACCACCACCGGATCGCGCTCGGTCGGCGGTCCGTAACCGCCACCGCCGCAGGAGAACGATCGCACCCGCTCGCCTTCCAGTATGCGCACCTGGGCGCAGCCGGGCAGCTTTTCCACCGCGCCGTTGCGCGTCACGCGCAATTGCTGCGCGGGTGCTCCTTCCAGCCCACCGCGCACGCCTTTCGGCGCGTTGTCAGTGCCGTCGCTGACATAGCCGATGTCGATGTCGCAGCCGACCGGGCCGAACTCTACCAGAATGCTGCTGGACCCGTTGTTCCGCCCGGCCCCCTCGGTGTCCGGCAGGAAGCGGCGGGTGTGGATGTGAATGGGCTGACGCAATTCATCCAGTTCAATGCTGTCCTGAAAGCATAGCCCAGCATTGCCGACATGGCACAGCGTCTGCCACGCATCGGTGCCGGGTGCGCCCGGGCCGCCGGACAGGCCTAGAAACACCTGATTGACGAAGCGGCTGCCATCGCGCAACTGGCCGGAAATAACGCCAGCGGCAGGCGGAATAATCGCGCCCGATTCCGCCAGTCCTTGTCCGTCCGCCATGCCGGCAAACGCCGCCTGCACGCAGTTGGCCACCCGGTCGGCCAGATTGGTGGTGGCCACCGAGCAGGAGGTGGGGTGCTTCGGGATGCCGACAATGCAGTTTTCCCGCAGATGAATCCGCAGGCGGCGGAACGCGCCCGCGTTTTTCGGCACGCCATGGTCGATGCTGTTGAACAGCCCCACCATCGCCGCCGTACGGGCGCAAGCTTCCGACAGGTTCAGCCCGCAGGGCATACAATCCGGATTGTCCCGCAGATCGATGTCGATCATCGCGGCCTCAGTATCCACGCTCACATCGGCGCGGATCAGAATGCCCTCGGCGGGTGTGCCGGGGAAATGGTCGTGGCGGCTTTCATGCGATCCGGTGCCGGGGGTGAGCTTACGGATCGCGGCGATCATGCGCTGTTCGGTGTAGTCGAAGAAATCTTCTTCGTGCGCATGCAGCGTTTCCCAGCCGATTTCCTCACCGAGGGCGAGCAACTCGCGCTCACCGATGCGCGCCGCGCCGATCATCGCCAGATAGTCGCCCCACCACTGTTCCGGCACGCGGATACGCATCTGGCACATGCGGATCACGTCATCGATGTTCTCGTAGTCGCGCTGCACCTGCACGGCGGGGAAGATCAGGGCGCCTTCGTTGTACACATCCACCGCGTTGCCCATGTAAGTCGTGGGCTGCGAATTGCCGCAATCCGCCTGATGCGCCTTGGCCAGCACGGTGAAGCGGTGGACGCCGTTGTCGTCGATCACCGGCACCAGAATCGTGTGATCCGCCGGGTGCGAGCAGCCGTGATACGGCGAGTTGTGCAGAAATGCATCGCCGCGCCGTATGGTTTTGTGGAACTGGCTGACGCTGGCGGCCATCAGGTCGGGGCCGGACAGCACATGGATCGGCAGGCTTTCCGCCGTCGCCAGCAACCGATTGTCGCGCGTGACGATGCAGCAGGAAAAGTCGCGCGCGATGTTCAGCACGCCGGAGCGCCCAGTGCGCAACAGCGTATTCGCCATCTTGCGCGCGACACTTTCCAGCCGGTTGTTGATCAGCGCTAGCCGGACGCCATCGCCGCTGCGCCGTGCGGATGTATCGCTCATGCTGTGCCTCCACGGCCGGGATCGACGGATAGACTGCCAGAGGGCCGCCGCTCGGCGACCGCCCCCGGATTGACCACCACGGTGGTGAACGAAGATTCGATGATGGCGGGACCAGCGATCTTTTCGCCCACCTCAATGGCCTCGAACCGGCGCACCACAGTGGGCACGCGGCCATGGCCGGGGAAATACGCCATGCGCGCCCCCTCGCCCGCACCGCTGGCCGCCGTGGTGGTCAGCGTGCCGCCCACCTCGCCCCGGATGCGGCAGGCGACCGACACGCTCCAGCCGACGATTTCGACGGCAGAGGCGCTGTCGCGGATGGCGAACACGTCTTCATGCGTGCGGTGGAACGCTTCCACCAGTGCTGCCACATCCTCAGGTCCGTTCAGGCGCGGCGTGGGCAGGCGCACTTCCAGTTCCCACACTTGTTCAGGGTAGCGCGCTTCGGCCCAGAAGGTGACGGTCTGCTCGCGCGAACCGGCGCCCGGCCCGTCGATGAACGCACGGGCCTGCTGTTCCAGCGCGTCCAGCACTGCATTGACGCGGGCATAGTCGAAGCCGCTGCTGCGGGTGAATAGCGTGGCGTGGAACTGCGCCATGAGGTCCGACATCAGCGCGCCCGCCGCCGAAAGTGCCGCGCCGACCTCGGGGATCAGCAGGCGCGGCGATTCCAGCCGCCGTCCGATCAGCACCGAATTCAGCCCTGCCGCCCCGCCGCCCCCCACCAGCACCGCCTCGCGCGGGTCGATGCCCTGGTTGACGGTGATGTCCAGAATCGCCTGCACCATGTTCTCGGTGGCAATGGCGATCATCGCCGATGCAGCTTCATCGACGGTCAAACCGAGCGGACCGGCGACTTCACGGGCGATGGCCGCTTCCGCCGCCAGCGCATCCAGCTTCATCGTGCCGCCGAGAAAGAAATCCGGATCGATATAGCCCAGCACCAGCGATGCGTCGGTGACAGTGGGCTTGGTGCCGCCCTGCCCGTAGCACACCGGCCCCGGCATCGCCCCCGCACTTTTCGGGCCGACATGCAGCATGCCGCCGTCGTCGAGCCAGGCAATCGAGCCGCCGCCGGCGCCGATGCTGCGCACATCAACCGAGGGAAACCCAGTCATGTGGCCACGGAACGGCTGGCCGATCCAGGTTTCGCGCGTCCAGGGAATCCGTCCGCGCCGCACCAGCGACACGTCGTATGTGGTGCCGCCGGTGTCGGCCACCACGGCGGTGCTGTTGCCCTCATCAAGGATGGAAAAATGCCGCCCGGACACCGGGGCCATCGACGGGCCTGAGTTGATCAGATGGATCGGCGCGCGCGCCACATCCGCCCCATCCATCACGCCGCCCTGCGACGTCACCACCAGCACGCGCCCGGCAAAGCCGTTGCTGCGCAGGCGTTCGGTCAGCCCCGCCATATACGCCGCCATCATCGGCTTCAATGAGGCGTCGATACAGGTGGAGGACGCGCGGCGGTACTCGCGCAGCGTCGGATTCAACTGGTGCGACAGCGTGTACGGCACACCCGGCAAATCGGCTTCGAGCCATTCCGCCACGCGCAATTCATGCGCCGGATTGACGATGGACCACAGCAGGCACACCGCCACCGCCTTCACATCGCGCGCCTTCAATGCTGCGATCGCGCGGCGGCAAGCGGCATCGTCAAACGGCGCCATCTCCGAACCATCGGGGCGCAGGCGGCCAGGGATTTCCCAGGTCAACGAGCGCGGCACATAAGGTTCGGGGAACGGTACGGTATAGTTAAACGGCTCTGCCCGCCCGCCCTCGCGCAGCACCAGCACGTCCGGGTGGCCTTCGGTCGTCAGAAATGCGGTGCGCGCGGTATTGCCGGTAATGATGGCGTTGATCGCGTGCGTGGTGCCGTAGATAAAGGTCTCGCCTTCAGCGAGCAGATTTTCCAGCGTGCGCCCCATGCTGTCGGCGGCCACGCGCAGCGCGTCGGTCACACCCTTGATCGGGTCCGACGGCGTGGTGGGCGCCTTGAACATTTGCAATGCCCCGGCAGCATCTTCCACGAGCAGGTCGGTGAACGTGCCCCCGGTATCGACGGCAAAACGCATGATCTTCTCCCGCACGGCGCTGCGGCATTTGAGGCGAAGCACGCCGCGCTGGCAAGACTTGCGCGCCGTGCTGCGGCTTGCCTGCAATGGATTGTGGCGACTATCTTCGCCGCATCGAAACACCTGTGCGGGAAAGAACACGGCGATGGCCATTCTGGGACGGACGGCGCTGATCACCGGGGGTTCGCAAGGCATCGGCGAGGCCATCGCGCGCAAGCTGGCCAGCGAAGGCGTGCTGGTCGGTGTTGCTGCATCCAGCGATGTCGCAAAAGCGCGCGCGGTGGCAGAATCGCTGCCAGGCAAACCGGGTTTGGCCTTCGCCGCCGATGTGCGCGACGCCGCTGCGACCGCCGCGATGATCGCGGATGCCGAACAAGCACTGGGCGGCATCGATATTCTGATCAACAGCGCTGGCGTGTTTTATCCCACGCCGGCCGGCGGCACCGATGAAACGGCGTTCGACCGCATGGTCGATATCAATTTCAAAGGCACCTGGAACGCCATCAATGCTGTTGCACCCTTGATGAAGCAGCGCAAGCGCGGCTGGATCGTCAATCTCGGCTCGGTCGTCGCGTCCATGGGCTTCGGCGGCTATGCGGTGTATTGCGCCACCAAAGCGGGCATCGTGATGATGACGCGCGCGCTGGCCATTGAACTCGCGCCGCACGGCATCAGCGTGAACTGCCTGTCGCCCGGCAACACGGCAACGCCGATGAACCTCGACATCCGCACCAAGCCGGAACTTAAGCCGTTCCTCGACGCCATCGAGCAGCGGACGCCGAGCGGGCAGAGCTATTCCAGCGCCGAGGACATGGCCAACATCGTCGCCTTCCTGGTCTCAGACGCCGCGCGCTCGCTGCACGGCGCCAATATCCTGGCCGACGAAGGCTTCTCCGCCGGCATGTGAGGACCTTGCTATGAGCCAAACCGTATTGGTCACCGGCGGCGGCGACAGCGTTGGCCGGGTGATGGCCGAGCGGTTCCTGGCGCGCGGCGACCGCGTGCATATCTGCGACGTGCGGGCGGATGCGCTGGCGGCCACGCTGGCCGCCAACCCCGCCATGCGCGGCACGCTGGCCGATGTGGGCAAGCCTGCCGAGCTGGGGCGGGCATTTGAGGATGCGGCTGGCTGGCTCGGCGACATCGCCGTGCTGGTCAACAATGCCGGCATCGGCGGGCCGCGCGCGGCCATCGAGGACATCACGCTGGAAGACTGGGACCGCACGCTGGCGGTGAACGTCACCGCGATGCTGCACGCCATGCAACGTGCGATCCCCGGCATGAGACGGCTTGGCGGCGGCGCCATCGTGAATTTCTCGACCGGGTCCACGCGCACAAGGCTGCCGAACCGCACCGCCTATGTGGCGTCAAAATACGCAGTCGAGGGGCTGACACTGAACGCGGCGCGCGAGCTTGGTCCGCACGGCATCCGGGTGAACGCCATTCTACCGGGCATGATCGACAATGCGCGGATGCAGGGCATCATTGCGGCGAAATCGCGCGAAACGGGGCGCAGCGAACAATCCATCGAAGCCGATTATCTGCGCTACATCTCGCTGCGGCAGAAAACCCAGCCGGACGATCTGGCCAATATGGTGCTGTTTTTAGCGTCCGATGCCGGGCGCCTGGTGACCGGCGAGCTGATCGCGGTCAGCGGCAATCTGGAGTGGGAAGACTGAGCGCATCCCTGCCAGAAACCAAGAATGTCATTTGCCGATGACGCAGATAAATCAACGGCCGCCATCTGCGTCATCGGCGGAAAAAGACCTGTCTACGCCCACCCCTTCAGATGCGGCGAATAGAAGTTTACCGTCAGGCGCAAATCGTCGAACAGCCATTCGCCGTCATGCAGCGCATACCGCTCGTCGTATTCGGTCAGCAACCAGCGCGCTTCCGGCTCGCCCGCGTCGTTCTTGGCGGTACACGGCATAATCAGCCGCCACTTACCGGTCGCGGTGGTCGCACTCTGCACTTCGATGATCGGGTTCAGCACCAGATGCGCGGCAAAGGTAATGTTGCCGCTGATGCCTTTGAAAAATGCGTGAATTGCCGCGCGCCCTGCGTGGCGGCCGAACGGCCCGCCGTCCCAAACCGCATCCGGTGTAAACAGCGCCGCCAGACCATCCGGCTCATAGTCATGGTCGCACAGCGCGCAATAGCGCGCCTTGAGTTGCTTGATCGCCTGAATGGCTTCCAGGCGCGCCAGACGTTCTTCCAGACTTGCCACTGCGGTCCTCCATTCTGTCACGCAAAATCACCCGCGGGCGCAGTGCGCCCGCGGGGCCGAAAGTTACTTCTTCAGGCGATACAGCACGTCGTTCGGAATCGCTTCCGACAGCGGCTGGCTGTCGATCACCTTGTCGGCGCCATTTTCCACACTCTCGATCATCATCGGGATCTGAGTTTGGATATGGTACTTGCTGCTGAACGAGCGCGGGCCCAGCACGGTCGCCACGTTGGTGTAGGTCTCAAGCTTGGCCACAACTGCCTTCGGGTCGGTGGTGCCCGCTTCGGTTACGGCCTTGGCCCAGAGCTGCATGAACGCATAGGCCGGGAACGCGTATTGCGAGGCCGGCAGCGCGCCGTACTTCGCCTTGAAGGCTTCGGCCAGCGCGGTCACTTCCGGGCGCGGATCGCCAACCACCGCCGCCTGCACGGCGATGTAGAAATCCTTCAGGTCAGGCACAGCGTTCAGCCAGTAGTTGCCGTCCATCGAGCTGCCGTTCAGCAGCGGCATGGTGATGCCCGCCGCGCGGATCTGCCGCACGGCCGCAGCGCCGCCCGGCTCGAAGGTGCACAGCATGACTACTTCCACCTTCTTCTCGCGGATCGCATTGGCCAAACGCGTGACCTGCGAGGCGATGGAGGGGTCGCCGTTCTTGAAGTTATCGCGGCCAACGATGTTGCCGCCCTTCTTGGGATACAGCCAGTCGAACCCGGCGCACACCGACTTGTCGTATTCGATAGAGTCGTCGAGCAGCACGTAGGCGTTCTTCCAGCCCTTCTTGCCCAGCGCCCATTCGGCCATCACGGCGCCCTGAAGCTGCGCCGCACCCGAGGCGGTAAACGACAGATTGCCGACGCCGAGAATGCCGGCCTTCGGGTCTTCGGCGCACAGGAACACTGAAATGATGCCGGCACGCTGCGCCTGCAACGCCGCCGGAGCGCCGTAATCGTAGTCGCAAGTGGCGAATGTCATCACCGAACCGGCCTGCACGGCCGCGAGGCCAGCCTTGGCGCCCTCGGCGCGGTCGGACTTGGTATCGGCGTCGAAGGCGCGAAGCTTCTTGCCGAGCAGACCGCCCTTTTCGTTGGTCTGGTCGATGAACAGCTTGGCCATCTTCGAGCTGTCGCCGTCATAAGCCTGCATCGGGCCCGAGAGGGCCACCGAGAAGCCGATCACAATATCGTCGGCCGCCTGGGTCGGGCCGCTCGTCGCCAGGGCAATCAAGCCCACGAAGGCGGCAAGGGCCGCGCCCCGCCGGAACCATTTGGTCATTAGCTACTCCATCTCGCTGTTGGTGACGCACTGCCACGTTCGCAGAGGGCAGCCTAGCAGGGGCAGCATGGCTGCCAAGGCATGAAATGCGCTGCACGCTGGAGAAATTCATCCGCCGACGGGCATTTTCGTCTCAGTTCAGGCGTGCTCTAGTGAAAGGACCGCTCCTGATCGAGGCCGTCCGATGCCAAAGAAGACCGTTCTGTTCTCGCCACTGACGTTTCGCGCGTTGACTCTGAAGAACCGCACCGTGATCTCGCCGATGTGCCAGTACACGGCCCATGAAGGCGTGGCCAATGACTGGCACGTGCAGCACCTGACCCGCTTCGCCGCCGGCGGCTTCGGACTGATCATCATGGAAGCCACCGGGGTGGAGCGGCGCGGCCGCATTACCCATGGCTGCACCGGGCTGTGGGACGATACGCAGATTGCCCCGATGCGCCGCGTCGTCGAGTCCGTTCACGCCCACGGCACCGCCATCGGCGTGCAGTTGGCCCATGCCGGGCGCAAGGCCAGCATCAGCCGCCCGTGGGAAGGGGATTGCCCGCTGTCGGAGCGCGAAATCGCCAAGGGCGAACTGCCGTGGGAAACGGCCGGCGCCAGCGCGGTCGCGTTCGACCAAGGCTGGATTGTGCCGCAGGAACTCTCACCGGGCGACATTGCCGGGGTGATCGGCTCCTGGACCGCCGCCGCCCGCCGCGCTGTGGCTGCCGGGTTCGACATGGTCGAAATCCACAGCGCGCACGGCTACCTCAGCCACAGCTTCCTCTCGCCGCTGTCCAACCGGCGCACCGACCAGTACGGCGGCAGCCGGGACAACCGGATGCGCTTCACGCTGGAACTGGCCGCAGCGGTACGCGGCGCGCTGCCCGCCGATATGCCGCTGTTCCTGCGGCTGTCCTGCGTGGACGGCAAGCGCGACGGCTGGGCCATCGAGGATTCGGTGGAACTGGCCAAACGGCTGCACACGCTGGGCGTGGACGCCATTGATTGCTCGTCGGGCGGCATCGCCGGTTACGGCGAGACCAACCTGCCGCCGCCGACGCCCGGCTACAACGTGCCGTTCGCGGCCACGATCCGGCGTGAGGCGGGCATACCCACGATGGCGGTCGGGCTGATCCGTGAGGCAGCACAGGCCGAGACCATCCTGCGCGCGGGCGCGGCCGACCTGATTGCGCTGGCCCGCGAGGCGCTGCGCAACCCGTTCTGGGCGCACCATGCGGCGGAGTATCTGGACGAAGACCCCGCATACGCGGGCTGGCCGCAGCAATATGGCTACTGGCTGGGTCTGCGGGCGCGGGGCATGTTCGGCGGGCGGGCGGGGGATTCGGATACGGTGTTCGCACAGAAGCTGAACGCCAGAACAAATTGAAACGAACAAGCTATTGATTGCCAAGGCCCTGCCTTGGCTGGGGTGCAGGGGCCAAGCCCCTGCCCCATTTTCCCTGCCGGAGCCCCTCATGTCCCTAGACGCTTTCACGCTGGCCGTGTTCCGCAGCGCCATTACGTCGCTGGCGGACGAAATGGCGGTCACCATTCACCGCACCAGCTATTCCGGGGTGTTGAAGGACATCATGGACTACTCCACCGCCATCTGTGACCCGCAGGGGCGGCTTGTGGCGCAGGGGCTGACGCTGGCGGGGCATCTGTGCTCACTGCCGGTGGCGCTGAAGGCCACGCTGCGCCGCTTCGGCAATGACGTGCATCCAGGCGACATCCTGTGCATGAACGACCCGTTCGACGGCGGGATGCATCTGCCGGACATCTTCATCTTCCAGCCGATTTTCGTGGACGGCCAGGTGGTCAGCTTCGCCGCCACCATCTGCCACCACACCGATGTCGGCGGGCGGGTGCCCGGCTCCAACGCGTCCGATTCCACCGAGATCTATCAGGAAGGCCTGCGCATCCCGCCGCTGAAACTGTTCGAGCGCGGCCAGCGCAACGAAACCCTGTTCGCGCTGCTCGACCGCAATGTCCGCCTGCCGGTGCGCCTGATGGGCGACCTGCGCGCCCAACTCGCAGCCTGCCGCATCGCCGAGGCCGGGGTGCTGGAACTGGTGGCGCGCTATGGCGTGGACGCGTTCGCGGCCATGTCTGCCGCATTGCTCGACCATTCCGAACACCTCACCCGCGCCTGTCTGGCCGAACTGCCGGACGGCAAGGTGAGTTTCGAGGATTGGATCGACGACGACGGTATCGACGCCGGCAAGCCGATCCGGTTGTTCGTCACGCTGGAAAAGCGCGGCGACCGGATGCTCGCGGACTGGACCGGCACGTCCCCGCAAGTAAAGGGGGCGATCAACAACACCTATTCTTACACGCAGGCGGCAACGCTGACGGCGGTGAAGTCGGTGCTGTCGGTCAACATGCCCAACAATGACGGCGTGTTCCGCGCCATCGAGGTCATCGCGCCGCCCGGCACGGTGGCCAACGGCGTGCTGCCCGCCGCCTGTGCCGCGCGCGGGCTGACCGGGTTTCGCATGGTGGATTGCGTGTTCGGCGCGCTCGCCATGCTGGTGCCGGACAAAGTGTTCGCTGCCAGCGACGGCGGCAACACCGGCATCACCATTGGCGGCTGGACCAAGCAGCGTAAGCCGTTTGTCTACGTCGATTTCATGTCCGGTTCCTGGGGCGCGCGCCCCTGGGCGGACGGCATCGACGGCAACGCCAACATGTTCGCCAACATGGCCACCCATTCGGTGGAAGTGCTGGAAACCGAACAGCCGGTGGAAATTCTGGCCTTCGAGTTCGTCACCGACGGCGGCGGCCCCGGCCTGTATCGCGGCGGCGTGCCGTACCGGCGCGATTACCGCTTCACCGAGGACGAGGCGGTGTTGCAGGTCCGCTCCGACCGGCACACCCACCGGCCGTACGGCCTGTGGGGCGGCTCACCGGGCGCGCCGTCGCAGAATATGGGCGACCCGTATGGGGCAGCGCGCCCCCTGCCCTCCAAATTCACCACCACCATCCGGCGCGGCGAGATGTTCCGCCATCAGTTGCCCGGCTCAGGCGGCTGGGGCGACCCGCTGACACGCGACCCGGCAGCCGTGCTGCGCGACGTGCGCAACGAATTCGTCTCCATCGCGGCGGCAGCGTCCGAATACGGCGTGATCCTGCTGCCATCGCCGTTGCGCATCGACGTTGAAGCGACCGAACAGCAGCGCGCAACGCTACGGGCAGCGCGCGGCTGGACCACCGTTCCGCCGGTGCAATGGGGTACGGAGCACGGCCAATGAACGCGCTGGGCATCGATATCGGCGGCACCTTCACCGACCTTGTACTGCGTACCGCCGACGGGCAGGCGCACCGGCTGAAACTGCCCTCCACCCCCGGCGACTACGCGGCGGCGATTGGTGACGGGCTGGACCGGTTGCTGGTACAGGCGGGCGTCGCGGCGTCCGACATCAGCGACGTGCGGCACGGCACCACGGTCGCCTCGAACGCCATTCTCGAGGGTAAGGGCGCCCGCACCGGGCTGATCACCACGCGCGGCTTCCGCGACATTCTGGAAATCCGCACGCTGCGCATGCCGCGCCTGTACGATCTGGCGTGGGACAAGCCGAAAGTGCTGGTGGAGCGCGCCTTACGCCGCGAGGTGACCGAGCGGCTGGACGCGCGCGGCAATGTGGTGATCCCGCTCGACGAACACTCCGTCATCGCCGCGCTCGATACGCTGGTGGCCGAGCAGGTGGATGCGGTGGCGGTGTGTCTGCTGCATTCCTACGCCAACGACGCGCATGAGCGCCGCATCGCCGAATTGGCGGCAATCCGCGCGCCCGGCCTGCGCGTCAGCCTGAGTACCGAGGTGCTGCCGGAAATCCGCGAATACGAGCGCACCTCCACCACCGTCATCAACGCCTATCTGCAACCGGTGGTGGCCAGTTATCTGGCGCGGCTGGAACAGGTGTTGCGCGCGCGCGGCATCACGGTGCCGCTGCGGCTGATGCAGTCGGCGGGCGGGCTGATGGCTGCGGTGCAGGCGGCGCAGCGGCCGGTGGAAATTGTCGAATCCGGCCCGGCGGCGGGGGTGATCGGCGCGCTGGCGCTGGCGCGGCGCGATGGCGTGGCCGATCTGATCTCGTTCGACATGGGCGGCACCACCGCCAAGGCGGCGCTGATTCTGGGCGGCGAGGCCTCGCAGGCGGCGGAAATGCAGGTGGGCGGCGGCATGCTCGGCGGCTCCCGCCTGCTGACCGGCGGCGGCTACACGCTGCGCGTGCCGGCGATTGATCTGGCCGAGGTCGGCGCGGGTGGCGGCTCCATTGTCTGGCTCGACCGCGCCGGGGCACCGCAAGTGGGGCCGCACAGCGCGGGTGCCGTGCCCGGCCCGGTGGCCTATGGCGCGGGCGGCACCGAGCCGACGGTGACCGATTGCAGCGTGGTGCTGGGCTGGCTCGGTCCCGCAGGGCTGGCAGGCGGCACGGTGGCGCTGGACGCAGCGGCGGCGCGGGCGGCGGTGGAGTCGCGCATTGCCAAACCGCTCGCCGTGAGCGTGGAAGTGGCCGCCTATGGTGCCATCGCGGTGGCAGTCGCCACCATGATCCGCGCCATCCGAGCAGTGTCCAGCGAACGCGGCCGCGATCCGCGCCATTTTGCGTTGGCGGCATTCGGTGGCAATGGCGGCATGTTCGGCCCGCTAGTGGCAAGCCGCCTTGGCATCGCCCGCGTCATCGTGCCGCAGGCCCCCGGCCTGTTCTCCGCCGCCGGGTTGCTGGACGGCGTGGTGCAGCATCTGGCGTCACGCACCTACAAGGTCCTGCTGACCGAGGCCGACGCCGCGACCGCCGCCGCTGTACTGGCCGGGCTGCGGCAGACGGTCGCCGAGCGGCTGACCGAAGCCGGGTTGCACCCGGACGCGGCCGAGGTGCAACCGCAGGCGCGGCTGCGCTATCACGGGCAATCGTTCGAACTGACGGTGAATCTGCCCACCGATCACTTGACCCCGGACGCGATCGCCGGTCTGGCCGACGCGTTCGGTGCGGAACATGAACGCACCTATGGCCACCGCGCCGGGGCCGATGAGCCGGTGGAACTGGTGAGTCTGGCCGTGCTGGGGCGTGGTGCCGTGCCGGGGACCGCTGCCGAAACGGCGGCGCGCACGGCGGCAGGGCCCAGACCACCCCGCGCGGCCTATTTCGGCCCTGTGCATGGCTGGCACAACGTGCAGGTGCTGGGGCGCGGCGATGTGGCCGCCACCGCGCGCACCGGGCCGTTGATTATCGAGGAATACGACGCCACTATCGTCGTGCCGCCGGGGGCAGCGGTGCGCTGCGACGCATCCGGCAACGTGGTAATCGATTTGTAGGCAGACGCCTCAGCCGGTCTCCTCGATCAGCAGCAGGCCGTGGCGGTCCACCGTCACCTGCTGCCCGGCGAGGATGAGCGTGGTGGTGGTGGGCTCCTCCACCAGCGCCGGGCCTGCGATGCAGGCCCCGGCGGGAAGGCGGTCGCGGGCATAGACCGGGGCCAATTCCTGCGCGGCACCGCCGGTGCGCAGCGCGCGGTGGCCCAGCAGCGCCTGTTCGGTGCTGCCAGCCCCGGTCATCTCCGGCATGGCGATGCGCGGCGCGTCGATTTCGGCGGCCAGATGAAACGTCACCAGTTCCACTGCGGTGTCGGACAGGCGGAACGTGTAGGCCTGCTCGTGCGCCGCGTGGAACGCGGCGAACAGTCCCTCCAGCCCGGCATCGGGGTCAAAGCGTGTGGCGACCGTGTGTTCCTGCCCGGCATAGCGCATTTCAATCGCGCGGCTGTGCAGCAGACCGTCCGCCCGCCCGAAGCGCGCGGCAGCCTCGGCTTGCAGTGTGGAGAAGATTTCGCGGGCAGCGGCGAAGCTGGGTTCGGTGAGTTTCATCAGCCGTGTGCGGTGCAGATCGAGCCTTGGCCGTGCCGCCAGCATCCCCCACGCCGAGAACAGCCCGGCGAAATGCGGCACCACCACGCGCTTGAGGCCGAGTTCGCGCGCCAGCGTGGCCGCGTGCATCGGCCCGCCACCGCCGCAGGCAACCATGGTCAGGTCGCGTGGGTCGTGGCCGCGTTGCAGCGTGACCAGTTTCAGCGCGTTGATCATGTTGGCTTCCGCCACCCCGATCACCGCCTCCGCCGCCGCCGCAATGGACAGCCCCAGCGATGCCGCCAGCGGCGCGAAGGCGGCTTCGGCCAAACTGCGGTCCAGTTGCATCCGCCCGCCGGCGAAATGCGCCGGGTCGATCACCCCGGTGATCAGCTTGGCGTCGGTGACGGTCGGCAGCGTGCCGCCGCGCCCGTAACAGGCCGGGCCGGGGGCGGACCCGGCGCTGTCGGGACCGACCTGCACCCCGCCCGCAGCACCGATGCGCGCGATGGACCCGCCGCCCGCGCCGATTTCCACGATGTCCACCACTGGCACTTGCAACGGGTAGCCGGGGCGCAGGCGCGACCATTCCAGCTTGTAGTCGGGCCGCAGCACCGCGCGGCCACCCTGCACCAGCGAGCATTTCGCCGTGGTGCCGCCGACGTCGAAATACAGGATGTCGCTTTCGCCCAGCGCCTCGCCAATCCGCACCGTGCCCGCCACCCCGCCCGCCGGGCCGGATTCCACCAGCACCAGCGGCGCCGCCTCAGCGGCGGTGAAATCGGCCAGACCGCCGTTCGACTGCATGCAGTAACTGGGACAATCGATGCCGGCCTGCCGCAAACGCTGGTCCAGATTGGCCAGATAGCGCGCCATGATCGGCTGCACATAGGCCGACAGCACGGCGGTGTTGGAGCGTTCGTATTCGCGCCATTGCCGGGAGATCTCGTGGCTGGCCGTCACCGCCACGCCGGGCAGCAGCGTGCGCAGCCTTGAAGCGGCCTCGGCCTCATGGGCCGGGTTGATGTAGGCGTGCAGGAACGCCACCGCGACCGCTTCGACACCAGCCGCCCGGATGGCGGCGGCGGCTACATCGATGTCCGCCAGCACCAGCGCAGCGCGCACCGTGCCGCGCGCGTCCATGCGTTCGGTGGCTTCGAAGCGCAGATGCCGGGGCACGAACGGCTCCTCCGGCAATGCGTGCAGATTGTACAGATCGGGCCGGTTGCCGCGCCCAATGGCGATCACGTCGCGGAAGCCGCGCGTGGTGACGAGTGCGGTGCGCACGCCCTTGCGCTCGGTGATCGCGTTGATCACCGTGGTGCCGCCATGCACGAACAGACCAATGGCGCTGTTCACCAGCCCCGTCTCTGCCCCCTGCGCCAGCGTGGCGAGCACGCCTTCCGATGGGTCGTGCGGCGTGGTCAGCGCCTTGCCGAGGAAAATGCGCCCGCTGGCGTCGTCGAACGCCACCAGATCGGTGAAGGTGCCCCCGGCATCGGTTGCCACGCGGATCATGCGCGCAGCCCTTCGGTGGCCGCGATGTCCACGCCCCCGGTTGCATCCAGCGCCACGCCATAGCGGGCGGCGGCCTGTTCAGTGCTGAGCAAGCCGTCGCGCACGTCGCGCGCCACATCCGCCGGGTCGCGCTGCCTCGGGTCGCCCCAGCCGCCGCCGCCGCCGGTTTCGATCAGCACCCGGTCGCCGCGCTGCAAGGTGAACCACGGCGTGCGGGTCAGACGCTGCGCCTCGCCGCCGCGCCACACCACGATGCCGTTGCAACTGCCCTCACCGCCGCCGTCCGCGCCCCACGGGCGGGTGGCGGTTCGGCCGAAGCTGGCATACAGCACCGCGTCATCTGCCTCGATTTCGTATTCGCGCACCAGCCCGAAGCCGCCGCGCTGCCGCCCGGCGCCGGCACCGGCGGCGACGTTGTAGTCGTAACGATGGATCATCACCGGAAACTTGGCTTCCAGAAGTTCAACCGAATAATTGTAGGTGTCGCCATCGGTGATCGCGATCAGCCCGCTGGCCCCGTCGCGGGTGCGCGTGGCGCCCCAGCCGCCGTTTTGCGGCTCGATATGCACGAACAGCCCGTCCGGCCCGGAGCCGGAGATATAGGTGCCGCACAGGCTGACATAGCTGCCCGCCGACAGCCGGTCCGGGGCCAGCGGTGCCAGTGCCTTCCACACCAGTTCCGAGGCTTGCGCCGCCCCTTCGTAATACCAGCCGGTCGGCGATGGCTTTTCCGCCGTAAACACGGTGCCGCCCGGTGCGGTGACCGTCAGCGGACGGAACCAGCCTTCGTTGGAGGGTTCCTGCGGGGCCACAAGCGCCTTGATGACGGTTTTCACCGCCGAGGTCAGGCCGCCCCGGCTGCAATTGATGGGCGCATTGCGCGCCGGGCTGGAGCCGGTGAAATCCGCCTCGATCTCGGAGCCGCGTATGCGGATGGTCACTTCCACATGGATCGGCGCATCGCTGGCCCCGTCGCCGTCGATGATGTCGCTGGCGTGGTAGTCGCCGTCGGGCAGGGCGGCGATGACGGCGCGGGCACGGGCCTCACTGGTGTCGATCAGACGGCGGAACGTGGCTTGCAGCGCATCCGTGCCATATTTCGCAGCGGTTTCGTGCAGGCGGCGCTCGGCAATGCGCACGGCGGCGAGTTCGGCGTTGATGTCGCCCAGCACCAACTGCGGCAGGCGCACGTTTTCGGTAATGATCCGCACCAGATCGTCGATCAGCCGGTCATCGCGGGTCAGGCGCACGCCGGACAGGCGCAGCCCCTCCTGAAACACTGAAATGGCATCCGGCGGCAGGCTGCCCGCAACCGCGCCGCCGACATCCAGCAGATGCGCCACCGCGATGCCGTAGCCGATCAGATCAGCTTGCGCGAAAACCGGGCGGATGATGGCGAAATCGCAGGCATGCGTGCCGCCCTCGAACGGGTCGTTGGTCAGGAACGTATCGCCGGGCGCCATGTCCGCACCGAAGCGTTCGCGGATGAACTGCACCTGCCGGGAGAACGTGCCGGTGAAAATGGTGATGCCGTTGGTCTGCGCCACCAGTTCTCCGCCCGCATTGCAAATGCCGCAGGCGAAATCCAGCACCTCATAGACCACCGGACTCATCGAGGCGCGGGCCAGCACCATCGCCATCTCGTCCACGGTGGCCAGCAATTTGCCGGTGATCACCTCGTGGGTGATCGAGTCGTTTGGTGCGATCATGGACGTTCAAACCCTGAGCGGGTGGTGAGGACTGCGGATCAGTAAATTATCCGCAGATGGACGCAGATAGGCTGTGTGTTTCAGGCTGCACCAGCAAACGAAAACATCTGCGTCCACCGGCGTCATCTGCGGATCAACTATTCTGCAACAACGCGACGTCCCGGCCAGACCTTAGGCTGCGTCAACCCGGCCGATTGAACCCTTCAAGCTCAGGATTTCGCGGGCTTCATCGGGGGTGGCGATTTCCAGCCCCAGTCCCTCGATGATCTGGCGCACCTTGCGCACCTGCGCCGCGTTGCTTTCGGCAAGCCTGCCAGCGCCGATCCACAAACTGTCCTCGAGCCCGACGCGCACATTGCCGCCCATCGCCGCCGCTTGGGCTGCAATCGGCAATTGGTTGCGCCCGGCGCCGAGCACCGACCAGCGATACAAGTTGCCGAATAGCCGATCCGCAGTCCGTTTCATGTGCATTACATCTTCCGGATGTGGGCCGATCCCCCCGAGGATCCCGAACACGGTCTGCACAAACAGCGGCGGCTTGACCAAACCGCGCTCCAGAAAATGCGCCAAATTATACAAATGCGAGGTGTCGTAGCATTCGAACTCGAACCGCGTGCCAGATTCGGCACAGGTCGCCAGCACGTATTCGATGTCCTTGAAGCTATTGCGGAACACCAGATCGCGCGATCCTTCCAGCGCCTGCGGCTCCCAGTCGTACTTGAAATCCTTGAAGCGGTTCAGCATCGGGTACAGGCCGAAATTCATCGAACCCATGTTGAGCGAGGCGACTTCCGGCTGGAACAGCGCAGCCGGGCGCACCCGCTCCTCCACCCGCATCCAGGCAGCGCCGCCGGTGGTCAGGTTCAGCACCGCGTTGGTCTGCTGCTGGATTTGCGGCAGGAAGCGGCCGAAGGCTTCAGGGGTTTGGTCCGGCTTGCCGGTCTGCGGGTCGCGCGCGTGCAGATGAATGATCGCCGCCCCAGCCTCGGCCGCGCCCACCGAGGCATCGATGATTTCCTGCGGCGTCACCGGCAGATAGGGCGACATCGAAGGCGTGTGCACCGATCCGGTGATCGCGCAGGTAATGATGGTCTTGCGGGTCGCCATGCTGCCAGTCCCCTCCCGTACACTTCGGTCCGTCACATTCCTGCCCCCGCTTGCACGTTTCTTGCTAGGCAATTTTGTGCCGTGGCGGTGCAAGCTGGCCCAAGGCATCTTGCGCGGACCATGCGGCCAGCGGAAGATCGGAAGTGCGACATTGGTGCCCGAAGGCGCCGCCAGATGGAGGTTGATCGGTGTGACGTGCCTTCTGACGCCAACTGACCAACCGGCACGGCCCGGCGTATGACCGACGAATTGCATGTCCTGCCGCCCGGCATCGAACAGCCGCAGGCCAGCGAACTCGTGGCACGCAACATCTTCGTGCAGTTTCAGGGCCTGACGGCAATTGCCGATGTCAGCCTGAAGGTGGAACGCCATGAGGTATTCGGGCTGATCGGCCCGAACGGCGCGGGCAAGACAACGCTGGTAAACTGTCTGACCGGGTTTCAACGCCCCACCTCGGGCAGCGTGGTGCTGGGCGGTGAGGACACGACGGGTTGGAGCTCGGTGAAGTTCCGCCAGCAGGGCGTGGCGCGCACGTTTCAGGCCGGGAGGCTGTTCCGCGACATGACGGTGGCCGAAAACGTCGAAGTCACCGCGCTCGGCCTGGGCATGTCGCGCCGCGCCGGGCACCAGCACGCGATGGCCATGCTGGAATGGGTGGGGCTGGCCGACCGCGCCGACTCGATTGCGGGAACGCTGCCCTATACCGATGAGCGCCGTGTGGGCATCGCCCGCGCACTGGTGCTGTCACCGGCCTTCGTGTTGCTGGACGAACCGGCGGCCGGCATGTCGGACGCGGAGTGCGACGACCTGATGCACACCATTGCCGCGATTCCGCGCACCTTCACCTGCGGCGTGCTGCTGATTGAGCACAACATGGGCGTGATCATGGGTGTGTGTAACCGCATCCACGTGCTGGACGGCGGGCGCACCATCGCCGAGGGCCTGCCCAGCGACATCCAGCGCGATCAAGCGGTGATCTCGGCCTATCTCGGCATGGAAGGCTAGCGCGATGCTCGCGATTGACGACATCCATGTCAGCTACGGACGCCTGCGCGCGCTGAAGGGCATTTCCCTGACCGTGGCCAAAGGCGAGATTGTCTGCCTGATCGGGCCGAACGGCGCGGGCAAATCCACCACGCTGGCGGCGGTGGCTGGCGGCGTGGCCGCGACCAAGGGGCACATCCGGCTGGAAGGCAAAGATCTGGCTGGAACCAGGCCCGAGGCCATCGCACGCATGGGCGTCTCACTGGTGCCGGAAGGGCGGCATGTGTTCGGCACGCTGTCGGTGGCCGAAAACCTGCGCGTGGGCACGTATATGCGCGCCGATCGCGGCGCGGTGGCGGCGGATATCGAGCGGGTGCTGGCGATGTTTCCGCGCCTGCGCGAGCGCATCGCCAGCCCCGCCGGGCGGCTTTCCGGCGGCGAGCAGCAGATGCTGGTGATTGCGCGGGCCCTGCTGACCAAGCCGCGCCTGCTGCTGGTGGACGAGCCTTCGCTGGGTCTGGCACCGAAGATCGTCGATCAGGTCTATGAAATCCTGCTCGAAGCCCGCAAACAGGAAGGCTTGACGCTGCTGATCAACGAGCAGAGTTCGCACCGCATCCTGAAACATGCTGACCGCATCTACGTCATCCGCAATGGACACATTCAGCTTGCGGGCGCGGCGGCCGATCTGGCCGACGGCGAGGCGATCAAGCGGGCGTATTTCGGCTTCGGCGAGGCTGCGTCCAGCGACGCGAACGAGGAGGAGGACGCGGCGTGATCGGGTTTCTGCAAAATCTGGCGGACGCGCTCAGTCTGGGCAGCCTGTACGCGCTGGCGGCGCTGGGCGTTGGCCTGCTGTTCGGCATCCTGCGGCTGGTGAACTTCGCGCACGGCGACTTCATCTCCATCGGCGCCTATGCGCTGATCGTGCCGTCGTTCGAGGTGACGGCGCAGTTGTTCATCGGCACCTGGAACTGGTCGCTGATGATCCCGGCGGTGACACTGATCGTGGTGATCGTGGCGCTGATTTCCGATGCGCTGGTGTTCAGGCCATTGCGAAGAGCCAACGCGCCGACGCTGATGATTGCCTCGTTCGCGGTCAGCTATGTGATTCAGAACGGTATTCTGATGGTCTATGGCGCGCGTCCGAAGGCGGCCAATCTGTGGTCTGGCCTGGACGCGCCGATCCTGCTCGGCGATTTGCGGATTCCGCTGCTCCAGGTTGTCACCATCGGCGTCACGCTGGCGCTGATGGCGCTGCTGACACTGT
Organism: Rhodospirillales bacterium; assembly: GCA_025359905.1. Taxonomy (GTDB): domain Bacteria; phylum Pseudomonadota; class Alphaproteobacteria; order Acetobacterales; family Acetobacteraceae; genus CAIPHQ01. The sequence continues at coordinate 56,100 of JANYDF010000029.1, read as the reverse complement.
TCCTCAAGCGCACGCCCTATGGCGTGATGATGCGCGCGGCGGCGGAGGATTTCCGCATGGCGCAGTACCTCGGCGTGCGCGGCAACTTCGTCATTGGCCTAGCGTTCGCCATCAGCGGCATTCTCGCCACCGCCGTCTCGCTGCTGTACTTGTCGCAAACCGGAACGCTTGGGCCGACAATGGGCGTGCCGCTGGCATTATTCGCCTTCGTCGCCACGGTGATCGGCGGCATGGGCAGCCTGCTGGGCGCTGTGGTCGGCGGGTTCCTGGTCGGCTTCATCGTCATCATGCTGCAAGCCTATTTACCGGAGGACTTGCGCGTGTTCCGCGACGCCTTCGCCTTTACCTTCGTGATTCTGATCCTGCTGTTCCGCCCGTCCGGCATCGTGCCGACCCGCGCCTTCATCGAGCGCGTGTGATGGCCCCGGTCTCGAAATCCACGCCGCACGCCTCCATGCTGCGCCGTTACTGGCCGCTGGCGGCGCTGTGCGCGATCCTGACGGTGCTCGTCGGCGTTGGCTCGTTGATCGGCAGCGACCAGTTGCAGGTGACGCTGACGGAAATGCTGATCCGCCTGATCGTGGTGGTCGGCATCTACACCTTCATCGGCAACGCGGGCATTCTGTCGTTCGGCCACATCGGCTTCATGTGCGTTGGCGCCTACGCCGCCGCCTGGGCCACCGTGGACCCGACCTGGAAGCAGATGATGCTGACCGGGCTGCCGGATTTCCTGCAACAGAACCAGTACGGCTTCCTGCCCGCCGTGGCCGGCGCCGCAGTGCTGGCCGGGCTGGTGGCGCTGGTGATCGGGGCGGCGATCATGCGCCTGTCCGGCATCGCAGGTTCCATCGCCACCTTCGCGCTGCTGGCCATCGTCAACAGCGTCTATTCCAATTGGGAATCGGTGACGGCGGCGACCAGTTCGATCATCGGCGTGCCGGCGGTGGTCGGGCCCTGGGTGGCCTGGATGTTCGCCATCGGCGCGCTGGTGCTGGCCTATGTGTTCCAGGTCTCCCGCTTCGGCCTGATGCTGCGCGCGTCGCGCGACGACGAAGTCGCGGCGAAGTCATCCGGGGTGAACGTGGTGCGGATGCGCCTGATCGCCTTCGTCGTCAGCGCGATGATCGTCGGCGTCGCGGGCGCATTGTACGCGCATTTCCTCGGCATCCTCACGGCCGACACGTTCTACTTGAGCATGACCTTCGTGACGCTAGCGATGCTGGTGGTCGGCGGGGTGGGCAGCCTGTTCGGGGCGGTGGCCGGCGTGATCGTGGTAACGGTGATCGTCGAAGTGCTCCGGCATATCGAGGCGGGCGTGCCGCTGGGCGGCATCACGATCCAGATCCCGCAGGGCAGCCAGGAAATCGGCCTCGGCATCGCGATGGCGCTGATCCTGATCTTCCGGCCGGCTGGGCTGACTCGGGGCAACGAAATTGCGTTCCCGTTCGGGCGGGCGGCGCGGCGGAAGCGCAAAGCTGCGGCGTCGTAGCCACGCGCAGACCGGGAGGAGTTCAACATCATGGCCAAACGCCAACCAGTCTCGGCGACCACCATCGCCGCCGTCGCGGCGGAGTTCGCCGGGCATCCGCTGGAGGCCGAGCGCGCCGCCGCTTACGCGGCCGCCTATGAGCCGATCTTGCGCGCGTTCGAGCAACTGCGCCGGCTGCCGCTGAAGAATGTCGAGCCGGCCTGCGTCTTTACCCCTGGCGAGGCCCGCCGTGACTGACCTCACCGCCCTCACCGTCGCGGAGCTCGGGGCCGCGATTGCGGCGAAAACCGTGTCGCCGGTGGAAGTGACGCAGGCCTATCTGGCGCGTATCGCCCGGCTGAACGGCGCCATCAACGCATTCGTCACGCTGGACGCCGAGGGCGCGCTGGCCGCTGCCAAGGCGGCCGAGACCGAGATCATGCACGGCCAGTGGCGCGGCCCGCTGCACGGCATCCCAATCGCGCACAAGGACTTGTACGAAACGCGCGGCATGCGCACCACGGCAGGCTCGCGCGTGCTGGAACACCATGTGCCGGACAGTGACGCCACCGTGGTGCGGCGTCTGGCCGAAGCCGGGATGGTGCTGCTCGGCAAGACCAACACGCACGAATTTGCCTACGGCCCGACCAACGAAGTCTCGATGTTCGGCCCGGTGGCCAATCCATGGGACACCACGCGCATCTCTGGCGGCTCTAGCGGCGGATCGGCGGCGGCGATTGCGGCGGCGATGACGCCGCTGGCCAGCGGCAGCGACACTGGCGGCTCGATCCGCATACCGGCTGCCTGCTGCGGCGTGACCGGGCTGAAGCCGACCTATGGCCGCGTCAGCCGCGCCGGCATTTTCCCGCTGTGCTGGACGATGGACCACGCCGGTCCGCTGGCCCGCACCGCACGGGACGCGGCGCTGTTCCTGCAAGCCGCCGCCGGTCCGGACGAGCGCGACAGCGCCTGCGCCCACGCGCCGGTGGCGGACTACCTCGCCGCCCTGACCGGCGATGTGCGCGGCCTGCGCATCGGCGTGCCGCGCCGGTATTTCTACGATCGCGCCCAGGAGAGTGTCACCGATCTGGTCGAGGCGGCGCTGGCGGTGTTGCAGGCGCAGGGCGCCGAACTGGTTGAAATCGACATCCCGCACATCGACGCCGCCGCTGCCGCCGCCTTGGCGATCTATCTGGGCGAGGCCACCGCCTATCACGACGACACGCTGGACGACCGCGCGCATCTGTATTCGGAGCAGGTGCGCACCTTCCTGGAACTCGGCGACCAGTTGCTGGCCAAGGACTACATCCACGCCCAGCGCTACCGCCGCCTGCTCGGCGATGCACTGGCCAAAATATTCCGCCAAGTGGATGTGCTGGCGACCCCCGCCATCGCCATGACCGCCACCCCAATCGGCAGCACCGCCGTGACGATCCGGGGCGCCGAGGACAGCGTGTTCAGCGCCATTCTGCGCAACACCGAGCCGTTCAATCTTGTTGGCCTCCCCGCCTTGGTGCTGCCGTGCGGGTTCGACGCGCAAGGACTGCCGGCGGGTCTGCAACTAATCGGGCAGGCGTTTGGCGAGGCGGAGATCCTGCGCGCTGGAGACGCCTACCAGCGCGCGACGGACTGGCATGCGCGCCGGCCGCTGCTGTAGTGGCCTGAACCTGCGCTGAACGCGGCGGCGCCGGTCTACGACCGCACTGGCTTCTGGCGGCAAGTTTGGTATACCGCATCCAGCCGATGCGAGCGCGGCGGCATGCCCTGACCGGCATGGTTTGAGAACGTGGCGGCAATGCCCAGACGCGGATTTGGACGAGGTCAGGTTTTTTTCAACTAAATCAAAGACTTGCCGGGTTAGCACAGCGGTAGTGCAGCGGTTTTGTAAACCGAAGGCCGGGGGTTCGATCCCCTCACCCGGCACCATCTTTGATAATCGGCCGCGACGGGCTGTGCCCTGTGCCACGCCGCTTCCAGCGTCCGGCCAGCAGCGTGAAACCAGTGTGGCGCACTTGGTTTCGTTTCCATCAATTTTGTGCTACACAAAATAGCAGAATCGCCGTCGATCATCGATTGGCGCGATTGGTGACCGAAGCGCGGCTGGTCGGCAACCCAGCGCCCGAGGCAGCGCTGCGGATGTACCTCACGCCCGATGTGCACGCCGACACCTCCGACATCGCAGCAGTGTCCGCCGTCCGGGCCGATGGCAGCCGGCTTTCATCTCGGAAAGCGTACATGCGTTGTTCGGCGTCGACTTCGCTACGGCACTGCAACCGGGATTCATTCCGCGGTTGATAGGCCTGGATTTGAGCGCGGACCGCTTCGCCGCGCAGAATCTCGCTCTCCTGCTGGGCCGCGATGTGCTCGACCGCGATGCGATTGCCGCCAAACTCAACCGGATCGAACAGGAGACCCGACGCGCGTCTGGACTTGTCGATCAGATGCGGATCTTTGCCGCTACCGGCAGGCCGAATTCCGACAGCGCGTCGTGGCGCGCAGCGCTGACTGCGGCCGTTCAATTGCTGTGCCCCGGCTCGCGCGGCTGCGATGTGCGTGGCTGGGCCGCGCGCGGTGAGGTTGTGATTCAGGTCGCTGACCAAGCCAGCGGTATTCCCGCCAGTGTTCTGCCCCGCGTGTTCCAGCCGTTCTTCACCACCAAGCAAACGGCAAGGGAACCGGGCTTGGCCTTGCGCTGGCCTTTGGCGCGTTACTGCAATGAGCGCCAGGACCGCAAATACAGTGAGCGGCGGTGGCTCAGCCAATCACACTGCCTTCCGTTGCTTCGCCGCACGGGCCAGAAACCGCTTATCCATCGCTTCCCGCGACGCTTCGCTGCCGTCGTGGAACGTGCCGCACCAGCGATCCAGCGGGATCGAGCCATCGGCGTAATTGCACTCGAAATGCTTGTGGTGCAGGTAGCCGGAATCGTCTAACCCCCGGCGGGCGGCAGTTTCAACACAGCCTCGACCACCCCGTCTTCATCGAGCGACCGGCGAACCGCGAACCCCAGGCCGCGCACGAATTTCAGCATTGGCTGGTTATCGGCCAAGATCTGCCCGGTCACCTCCGTCATCCCGCTCGCCTGGGCCCAGTCGATCAACCGTTGCATCAAATGCGCCGCGAGCCTGCGGCCTTTGACATCCGGCTGGACAACAACAGCGAACTCGCCGGTGCTGCGGCCCGGCTCGCACACCAGCCGCGATACGCCGACGGTCTCGCCGGTGGCTTCGCGCACTGCCACAAAGGCGATCTCGCGGTCATAGTCCACCTGGGTCAACCGCATGATCTGCTCGGCGGACAATTCGCGCATAGCGCTGAAGAACCGGTAACGCACATCCTGCGGCGGCAAGCGGCTGAAGAACGCCGCATGCGCGGCGGCGTCTTCGGGGCGGATCGGCCGGATGGTCAGCCGCTCGCCGCCGGCTTCGTAGTGCCCGATCAATTCTCCGGGGTAAGGTGCGATCGCCAAGTACCCTGGCGGCTCGCCCGCCGCGCGCAGCCGAATCCAGGCATCCGCCACTTGCACGCCGGTGGCGCTGGCGAACAGCGGGTTGATGTCCAACTCAGCGATTTCCGGAAAATCGACCAGCAACTGGCTCACCCGCACCAGCGTATCGGCCACGGCGGCGGTGTCGGCGGCCGGCAGATCGTGCCGCGCTTCCAGCGTGCGGGCGGCCCGGGTGCGCTCGATCATGGCGCGGGCCAATGGTAAATTGAGCGGCGGCAGATCGACCGCGATATCGTGAAACACCGATGCGGCGGTGCCGCCCTGGCCGAAGCCGATGATCGGGCCGAACAGCGGATCGCCGTGCACCCGCACCAGCAATTCGCGCGCCCGGCCAACCTGCTTCTGCACCAGGAATCCAGCCTGTCCCCGGCTATCCTGCCGCCGTTCCAACAGCCGCAGCGCGTCGCGCACCTGCTCGCCGTCACGCAAATCCAGCGCCAGCGCGCCGCGCCCGCCCTCGGCCGGCCGCTCGCTGCGGCGGCGCTTCAGCACCACCGGATAGCCAATCGCAATGGCTGCGGCTTCGGCCTCAGCGGCGTCGCCCGCCCGGCGGGTCGGAACACCTTCAATATGGTAGGCGGCGAGCACCGCCATCGCCTCATCCTGTGTCAGGGTCAGGCGGCCCTCGGCGCGGGCACGCGCGAAGGCGGCGGCGGCACCGATCTTGTCCGGGGCCACGCGCAGAACGGCACTGCCCGGCAATTCGCGGGCGGCGGCACGGTTGCGGCGGTCCTGCACCAAATGTAGGAAACCCCGCACCGCTTGCTCCGGGGAGGCAAACACCGGCACGCCAGCCTCGGCCAACCGGCGGCGGTGCAGATGCCCGGTGGTCTCGCCCATCGCGCACACCAGCAGCGGCACCCGGATCACCTTGGCGGCGGCGGCAATTGCTTCGATCGCCACCGCATCGCCCGCGCCGGTTGGCGCATGCACGATCAGCACGCCACCGACTTCCCGCGCACCGGCCAGCATGGCGGCCACCTCGGCCAGATGCATCGGGTTGTCGAATCCGGCGTAGACCACATCGGCCTTCACCCGCTCATCCGGCCGGTAAACCGACGGGCCGGGCAAGGTGGCATCAAGCACCGCATGGGTCGCGGGCGTCAGTTCGGCGAGGGTCAGCCCCTCGCGCAACACGGCGTCCGCCGCCATCCATGCCGGACCAACCGCGTTGGTCACAATCGACAGGGTCTCGGCGCGCACCGGGCGGGCGCGGGTCAGGGTTTCGGCGGCGGCCAGCATGTCGTCCAGCCGCGTCACGCTCAGCACACCGCAGCGGCGCAGCGCTGCTTCCAAGGTGCCGTCGGCCCCGCCGGTCGGGTCGAGCAGCATGCCGCCAGCGCGGATCGCCACCACCGGGCGCAGCCGCGCCGCCGCGCGGGCCGCCGATACGAACGCGCGCGCATCCTTGATGCGGCGGATATCGAGCAAAATGGCGCCGGTGCCCGGATCGCGGCTCAACCAGTCGAGCACCAAGGCAAATCCGATATCGTCGTTGCCGCCGATGCCCACGATGTGGCTGAAGCCAACGCCGTTCGGCTCAGCCCAGTCCAGCACCGCGCGGCACAGCGCCGCCGATTGCGACACCAAGGCCACCCGCCCGGCGCGTGGCATGAGATGGCCACGGCTGGCGTTCAGCCCGATAGCTGGCACCGCGATGCCGAACGAGCCAGGACCGAGCGAGCGCACGCCGGTGGCCTGCGCCAATTCCCGCAAGCCGCCCGCCATGCCGGCCACCACCGCCGCCGTGGCGCCGCACTTGCCGAGCGCTGCGAACGCATCGGCTACGACTGCTCCGTCGTTGCAGATAATGGCTAATTCAGGCGCTGGCGAAAGCGCCGTCAAATCTCCGCCGGTGTCGATCGGGTAGATCGGCCTGGCGAACCCGCCACCGCGCACGTTGGCAAGCACCTGCTGCCCCACCGCCGTCTCGGCGCCGAGCACGGCCACCGAGGCGGGGCGGAACAGAAACTCCGGGCGGAAGCGGCCCGGCTTCGCAAGGCGGGGAACTGGCATGGTGCATTGCAGCATACACCCACCAGCCCCCCAGGGAAGGGTATCCGCTCGATCAGGCGGCGTCGTAGCCGATCACCGCCTTGGTCTCCAGGAACTCCTCCAACGCCCATTTGCCATATTCACGGCCGTTACCGGACTGTTTGTAGCCGCCGAACGGGGCGGCGGTGTCCCAGGCCGGGTAGTTCACATGCACGCAGCCGGCGCGCATCTCCGCCGCCACGCGGCGGGCGTGGGCGAGGTCGGCGGCCTTGGCGATGGCCTTCACCTCGTCCTGCCGGTCCGCCGGGACGAACATGCGGGTCGGCGCGTTGCAGGATTGGCCGCTGTTGCGCATCACCCAGCCGACGCCCTTGGTGACAGCCTCGATGAAATCCACATCTGGCAGCAGGATATTGGCCGACTTGCCGCCAAGTTCCTGGCTGACCCGCTTCACCGTCGCCGCCGCCGCGCGCGCCACTTGGATGCCCGCACGGGTCGAGCCGGTAAACGACATGAAGTCGATGCCCGGATGCGCCGACATCGCCTCGCCCACGGCCGGGCCGTCGCCCTGCACCATGTTGTAAACGCCCTTCGGCACCCCGGCAGCATGGACGATTTCCGACCAGATGATCGCATTGAGCGGCGCGATCTCGGACGGCTTCAGCACCATGGTGCAACCAGCGGCGATGGCAGGTGCAACCTTGCAGACGATCTGGTTGATCGGCCAGTTCCACGGCGTGATCAGCCCGGCCACGCCGATCGGCTCCTTGGCGATCAGGGTGCCGCCTTGCATCCATTCGAAGGCGAAGGTTTCCAGCACCGCGATCATCCGCTTCAGATGCGCGCTGCCGGTGAACGCCTGATCGCTGCGGGCGAAGGCGAGCGTGGCGCCCATCTCACGCGACAGCGTGGCGGCGAGCTCGTCGTAGCGTCTTTCGTATTCGGCCAGAATGTTGCGCAGCAATTCCAGCCGCTCGGCGCGGGTCGAGCGGGCGAAGCTGGGGAACGCGGCGCGGGCCGCGGCCACGGCGCGATCAACGTCGGCGGCGTTGCCCAGCGCGATCTGGGTGAAGGCTTCCTCGGTGGATGGGTCGATCACGTCGAACAGAACAGGGGCCGCCGGGTCGACCCAAGCGCCGTCGATATAGAATTGCCGTTCGTGCTGCATGATACGCGTCTCCTGCGGGATTGTTGGTGGCGCCCTTGGGGTGAGCGGCTTCGTTATACCCAAATATTCATAACGCCGGAAAGCCCCGTGCGACGGGGCCATCCCGATCTTGGTGGGTGACGTCATGCCAACAGCGGACGATACTCCGCCCTTGGCAGCGACCGAGGGTGACACGTTGAACGGCGACGGTTCCTTGATTCATCGCAATCGGAAGCTGCGCCTGCTGATCCCGCTGATTGTCGCCATCGCTTTTCTGATGGAGCAGCTCGACTCCACCATCATCGTCACCGCCATCCCCGACATGGCGCGCAGCCTGCGCACCACGCCAGTGCAATTGAATTTGGCAGTGACGGCGTACGTGGTGACGTTGGCGGTGTTCATCCCGCTCAGCGGCTGGTTTGCCGACCGCTTTGGGGCGCGGCGGATTTTCGTGCTGGCGCTCGGGCTGTTCACGGCGGGCTCGGCGCTGTGCGGCGTCGCCGATACGTTCGACATGCTGATCGCCACCCGCGTGCTGCAAGGCATCGGCGGCGCGATGATGACGCCGGTCGGGCGGCTGATCATGCTGCGCAGTTTTCCGCGCAGTGAGTTGGTCACGGTGATGACCTACATGTCGCTGCCCGCCTTGCTGGGCCCGCTGGCCGGGCCACTGCTGGGCGGCGTGCTGACCACGTATTTGTCGTGGCGCTGGATTTTCTACGTCAACTTGCCCATCGGATTGGCGGGCATGCTGCTGGCGCTGCGCTACTTCGCCGAAAGCCCCGGCCAGCCGGGCCAGAAATTCGACTTTCCCGGCTTCCTGATGGTCGGCGGCATCGGGCTGATACAGGTCGGGCTGGACAGCATCGGCCAGCAGAAATTGCCGCTGCCGGTGATTGCAGCGGTACTGGTGGTGGCCGCAGCCCTGCTGGTACTGTTCGCCCGCTATGCGCGCGGCGTTTCGGCCCCGGCGCTCGACTTGTCGCTGTTCCGCATCCGCAGCTTCGCCATCGGCACGCTGGCTGGCGGGCTCTGCCGCATCGGACTGAACGGCACCCCGTTCCTGTTGCCGCTGATGCTGCAAATCGGCTTTGGCATGACGCCGGTGACGGCAGGCGCGCTGGTGCTGCTGGCCAGCGCCGGCTCGCTGCTGCTGCGCACGTTCATCAGCCCGATGCTGCGCTGGTTCGGCTTCCGCCGCGCCCTGATCGGCAGTGCCGTCGCCGCGTCGCTGATTCTGGCCGGTTTCGCGCTGCTGCGCGCCGATACGCCGCACTGGCTGATCGGCAGCTACGTGCTGGTGTTCGGGTTGATCCGTTCGATCCAGTTGATGACATCGAACATGCTGTCGTACGCCGACACGCCGGACGCACGACTAAGCCACGCCACCAGCCTGTTCGGCGCGTTGCAGCAATTGACGGTAAGCTTCGGCGTCTCGTTCGCCGCCGTGCTGCTGAGCCTGATCAGCCTGCCCGACCATGTGCTGACCCCGGCGCGCTTTCACACCGTATTCCTGATCTCGGCGCTGCTGCCGCTGGCCGCGCTGCCGGGGTTCATCCGATTGCGGCCGGAGGATGGGGCGGCGGTGAGCGGGTACCGGCGGGCGTAACGCCCGCGCTTACAACACCAGCCGCAATCGGTTGCCGATCTCGCCGACAATCCCACGCCGGAACGCGATCACGCACAGGATAAAGATCCCGCCCTGCGTCACCGTCACCCAGTCGCCGAACTGCGCCAGATAGGTTTCCAGCGAGCCGAACACCAAGGCACCCACCAAGGGTCCGAATATTGTGCCGATGCCGCCGAGCAGCGTCATCAGCACCACTTCGCCGCCCATCGACCAATGCACGTCGGTCAGCGTGGCGATGCCGAACACCTGCGACTTGGCGCCACCGGCAATGCCAGACAGGAAGGTTGAAAGCACGAAGGCGAGCAATTTGTAGTCGTCCACCCGGTAACCCAGCGAGATGGCGCGCGGTTCGTTCTCGCGGATGGCGGTCAGCACTTGGCCGAACGGGGAATGCACGATGCGGTGGATCAGCAGGAAGCCGAGCACGAACACGCCCGCGATCAGCCAGTACAACGCCATGTCGGATTTCATGCCGATCAGGCCGAACAATGCAGCGCGCGGCACCTGCTGAATACCGTCCTCACCGCCGGTGAAGGCGGCTTCGAGGCAGAAGAAATAGATCATCTGCGACAGCGCCAGCGTGATCATGGCGAAGTAGATGCCCTGGCGGCGGATGGCGAGCCAGCCGAACACCAAACCAATCGCCGCGCCCACCAAGCCGCCGAGCAGAATGGCAATTTCCGCCGATACGCCCCAGGTTTTCGCCGCATACGCCGCGACATAGCTACCCATGCCGAAATAGGCGGCATGGCCCAGCGACAGCAGACCGGCAAAGCCGATCAGCAAATTGAAGGCGCAGGCGAACAGCGCGAAGCACAGCACCTTCATCAGGAACACCGGGTACAGCACCGACGGCGCCGCTGCGATGGCGGCCAGCATGATGGCGAAGGCGATGGCCTGGGCACGCGAAAATCCGAACATGTCAGGCCGCCTTGCCGAACAAGCCAGCCGGGCGCAGCAACAATACGATCACCATCACCACGAACACCACGGTGGCCGAACCTTCCGGGTAGTACACCTTGGTGATGCCCTCGATGATGCCGAGCCCGAAGCCGGTGATGATCGACCCCAGGATCGAGCCCATGCCGCCGATCACCACCGTCGCAAACACCACGATAATCAGGTTGCTGCCCATGTTCGGATTGACCGAGTTCATCGGCGCCGCCAGCACCCCGGCAAACGCCGCCAGCGCGCAACCGGCACCGTAGGTGAGCGTGATCAGGCGCGGCACGTTGACGCCGAAGGCCTGCACCAGCGGCGCGTTTTCGGTTGCAGCGCGCAGCGTTGCCCCAAGCCGGGTTCGCTCGATGAGCAGCCACGTCACCAGACACATGGCGGCGGCGGCCAGCACCACCCACGCGCGGTAGCGCGGCAGCACCATGAAGCCCAAATTCAACGGGCCTTGCAGCGCGGACGGAATGGCGTACGGCACGCCGGAACTGCCGAAGTTGTTGCGCATCAACCCTTCGATCACCAGTGCGCAGCCGAACGTCAGCAGCAGGCCGTACAAATGGTCCAGCCCATACAGACGGCGGATCAAAAAGCGTTCCAGCACCACGCCGAATACGCCCAGCACCAAGGGCGCTATCACCAGTGCCGCCCAGTAGCCGATGCCGAGATATTGCAGCAGACCCCAGGTGACGAACGCGCCGAGCATGAACAGCGCGCCATGGGCAAAATTGATGATGTTCAGCAAGCCGAAGATCACCGCAAGGCCGAGCGACAACAGCGCATAGAACGACCCATTGATCAGGCCGAGCGTGAGTTGGCCATACAGCAGCATCAGCGGCTTGCCGAATATCATGATCATGGCTGCAATCCCTCGTCATCGCCGGGCTTGACCCGGCGATCTGGGCCCGCGTGCGTGGATCGCCCGGTCGAGCCCGGCGATGACGGTTGCACGCGCGCCGTTTGCGGCTTCGGCGGCATTGCCATGCTTAGCTCTTCACGAACGCGCAACCGCCCTCGGCCAGCGGGCGCCACGCTTCCTCCGGCGGATAGCTTGAGAGAGTCTTGTAGTAGTCCCAAGGCCCCTTGCTCTCGGCTGGGGTTTTCACCTGGAACAGATAGCTCGGGAACAGCGCCATGCCGTCCTCACGAATACTGCCGCTGCCGAAGGCGTCGTCCTCGGTGGGCATTTTCTTCATCTGCGACACCGCCGCCGTCCCGCTGGCCTTGGCCGCCGCCACGCCAATCTGCGTGACCGCTTTCAAATAGTGCAGCGTGGCGGCATAGCATCCGGCGTGGATCATGTTCGGCATCTTCGGCTGCGGCATATGCGGCAGCAGGCGCTTGGCGAAGGCGCGGGTGCGGTCGTTCATGTCCCAATAGAAACTCTCGGTCAGCGTCAGCCCGCCCGCGACATCCAGGCCGAGCGCATGCACGTCGGTGATGAACATCAGCATCGCGGCAAGGCGCATGGTGATGCCGAATTCCTTGGCCTGCTTGATGCTGTTGACCGTGTCGGCCCCGGCATTGCACAGCCCGAGCACTTTCGCCCCGCTCGCCTGCGCTTGCAGCAGGAAGCTGGAGAAATCGCTGGTGCCCGGAAACGGATAGGCCGACGAACCAAGCACCTTACCGCCCGCCGCCGTCACGAACCGGGTGGTGGCGTCCTGCAACTGGTGGCCGAAAGCGTAGTCGGCGGTGACGAAATACCAGGAATCGCCGCCCGAGCGCACCGTGGCGCCGCCGGTGGATTTGGCGAGCATGTAGGTGTCGTACGACCAATGAATAATCGATGGCGCGCACTGCTTGCCGGTCAGGTCCGCCGTCGCAGCGCCGATGTTCAGATAAGTCTTGTCCTTCTCCTTCGCCACGCCGGCAATCGCTAGCGCCACCGAGGAAGTCGGCACGTCAAGGATAACGTCGACACCGTCGCGGTCGTACCATTGCCGGGCAAGACCCGCACCGATATCCGGCTTGTTCTGGTGGTCGGCGGTGATGACGTCGACATTGAAGCCCTGGGCGGCAAATTCGCTCACCGCCAGCTTGGCGGCGGCGAAGCTGAACAGCCCGCCGGTGTCGCGGTACGGCCCAGACTGGTCGTTCAGCACGCCAATCTTGATGGTATTACCCGCCTGCGCACGGGCCCGGCCAATCGGCAGCGCGGCGGCGGCAGCAGCGCTGCCCAGAAGCGTGCGGCGAGAAAGTTGCATCATGGCTCTACACTTTCGGGCTAGCGGTGGCGCGGGGCTTCTACGCTCTCTCCGCCCGTCAGGGCGGAGAGGGAACAAAACGTTGACGGAGTGGACTAGGCCTTCACCAACGGGCAGCCGCCGTCCTTCAACGGGCGGAAGGCTTCTTCCGCAGGCACCGTGGCGAGCAGGTTGTAATAGTCCCACGGCCCCTTGCTCTCGGACGGCTTCTTGACCTGGAACAAATAGCAAGGGTGGATTTTGCGGCCATCCTCACGAATAATGCCCTTGCCGAATGCGTCGTCGTCGGTTGGCATCGCCTTCATCCGCGCCACCACGTCCGCCCCGCTGGCCTTAGCCTTGTCGATGCCCAGATCGGCGGCGGCCTTCAGATAATGCAGCGTGCTGGCATACACGCCCGCTTGGTCCATTGTGGCCCGCTTGTTCGGCACCTTCGCCCACAACCGATCGGAGAACGCACGGGTGCGCTCGTTCAGGTCCCAGTAGAACGTCTCGGAAATCACCAGCCCGCCCGCCGTTTCCAGCCCGAGCGCGTGCACGTCGGCGATGAACACCAGCAGGCCCGCGAGCGTTTGCGTAATGCCGAATTCCTTGGCCTGCTTGATGCTGTTGATGGTGTCCAGCCCGGCATTGGCCAGCCCGACCACTTTCGCCCCGCTCGCCTGTGCTTGCAGCAGATAGCTGGAGAAATCCGTGGTGCCGGGGAACGGGTATTGCGACGCGCCCACCACCTTGCCGCCGGCGGCGGTGACGAAGCCGGTGGTGTCGCGCTGCAGCGCCTTGCCGAATTCGTAATCGGCGGTGATGAAGTACCAGCTATCGCCGCCGGATTTCACCAGCGCGCCGCCGGTGGAATGCGCCAGCATCCAAGTGTCGTAGACCCAGTGAATGGTGTTGGCGTTGCACTTCGCCCCGGTGAGGTTCGAGGTGGCCGGACCGTCGGCGAGAAAGATCTTGTTCTTTTCCTTGGCAATGCCAGCGATGGCCAGCGACACGCCGGAGTTCGGCACGTCCATCACCACATCGACACCGTCCTGGTCGAACCATTTGCGCGCCACTTCGGCGCCGACGTCGGGCTTGTTCTGATGGTCGGCCTGCACGATCTCGACATTGAACCCCTTGCCTGCGACGCCGAAATCGGCCGCCGCCAGTTGCGCGCAGGCAGTCGAGACCGGGCCGCCGAGATCCTTGTATGGCCCGGACAGATCGGTCAGCACGCCGATCTTCAAGGTTGGCGTCTGCGCCCGGGCGCGGCCGAGCGGCAGTGCTGTGGCAGCGAGCGCGGCGGCGGCGGTGCCCATCAGGTCGCGGCGAGTGAAGCGCATTGGAGTTGCCTTGTGGCTGAGTTGGCGGATCAAACGCCCAGATAGTCGTGCAGCTTGTCCATGGAAGACGCGAGTTCGGCATTGGGAATCATGTCGATCACCCGGCCATGCTCCATAACGTAATGGCGGTCGGCGACGGTCGCGGCGAAGCGGAAATTCTGCTCCACGAGCAGCACGGTGAAACCGCGCTGCTTGATCTCTCGGATCGTGCGGCCGATCTGCTGCACGATCACCGGGGCCAGACCCTCGGTGGGTTCATCCAGCATCAACAGGCGCGCGCCAGTGCGTAAAATGCGGGCGATGGCCAGCATTTGCTGCTCACCGCCGGACAGCCTTGTGCCTTGGCTGCGCGCACGCTCCTTCAAATTCGGGAACAGCGTGTACAATGTGTCCAAATCGAGGCCGCCGGGTGCGACCACCGGCGGCAGCAGCAGGTTTTCGGTGACATTCAGCCCGGCGAAAATGCCACGCTCCTCCGGGCACAGCGCTACCCCGGCGCGGGCGATCCGGTCCGAGCGCATGCCGACGGTCTCGACGCCGCGAAACTTGGCGCTGCCGGAGCGGCTGGCGACCAACCCCATGATGGATTTCAGCGTGGTGGACTTGCCCGCTCCGTTGCGGCCAAGCAATGTCACCACCTCGCCTTCCGCCACGGTGAACTCCACCCCCTGCAGGATGTGGCTTTCGCCATACCAGGCATTCAGCCCAGCAACGTGCAGCATCGGCGCGCTAGACATGTTCGCTGCCCAGATAGGCCGCCACCACGTCCGGGTTGCGCGACACCTCGGCATAGCCGCCCTCGGCCAAGACTTTGCCGCGCGTCAGCACGGTGATGGTGTCGCACAGCCCCTCCACCACCGACAGGTTGTGTTCCACCATCAGAATGGTTCGTCCGGCCCGGATGCGTTGGATCAGCGCCACCACCCGGTCCACGTCGCCATGCGTCATCCCGGCGGTCGGTTCGTCGAGCAGCAGCATTTCCGGGTCGAGCGCCAGCGTGGTGGCGATTTCCAGCGCGCGCTTGCGGCCGTACGACAATTGCCCGGCCTGCACCTCGGCGAAGTCGGACAGCCCGACATCGTTCAGCAATTCCTGGGCCCGGCCATTGTAGCGGTTCAGCACCGCATCGCCGCGCCAGAAATCGAAGCTGCCGCCCCGGCCGCGTTGCAACGCCACGCGCACGTTGTGCAGCGCGGTGAAATGCGGGAACACGGCCGAGATTTGAAAACTGCGCACCAAGCCAAGCCGAGCGACGGCGGCGGGCCGCAACCCGGTGATGTCGCGGCCCTTGAAGCGGATGGTGCCGCGCGTCGGTTGCAGGAACTTGGTCAACAGATTGAAACAGGTGGTTTTTCCGGCGCCATTCGGGCCGATCAGCGCGTGAATGCTGCCCGCGCGGACGCTCAGGTCGACGCCATTGACAGCGACGAAGCCACGAAATTCGCGCGTGAGGCCGCTGGTTTCCAGAATAGGGCGGTTCACCCCGGACGCCTCCCCGATTTATCGCTTACCCTTTTGATATGCATATCAGCGCTGCCGCACAAGCATGTTTCGCCCGGGCGCCCTGCCGTGAATTCCGGCATCAAGCGGGCGCGCAATGTTTGCGCCATCCCCATGTACGGACGGTACGGCTATAGCCACGAGTCAGATGTATCAAACCGTTGCAGCGCTACCTCCGTCCGGCCGCCGGGCGGGGCCCCTCACGAAACTGCGCGCAACATCGGGGCGGCGGTGGCGCTTGGGCTGGGTAGCGTTCGCCTTGGTCGCCTGCGGCTGTCAAGCCGGGCTGCGGTACGCCGCGCCAGCGCCAGGCATTCCAGCCGCCTATCGTGCCCCGGCGGCGGCGGCGGGGGCGGTGCCGGCGGCGTGGTGGAAGGGCTTCGGCTCGGCCGAACTCGATGGGCTGATGGCGGATGCCGAGCGTGGCAGCTTCGACATTCGCGCCGCCGTCGCGCGGATGCAGCAAGCGGACGCTCAGTTGCGCGCGGCGGGCGGCGCGTTGCTGCCGGAAGTCACCGGGTCGGCCAGCCATAGCTGGAATCGTGGCAGCAGCGTCAGTTTCAGCGGCGGCCGCCGCATCGCCGAAAGCCGCAGCTACAGTTTTGGCCCCAATTTAAGTTACGAACTCGATCTATGGGGTGCGGTCGGCGCCGCGCGCGATGCAGCGGCGGCGGCGGCGCTATTCAGCCGCTACGATCAGGAAACGGTCCGTCTCAGCGTGCTGACCAGTGTGGCCAGCGCCTGGTTCAACGCGCTGGCGTTCCAGGACCGGCTCGCGGTGGCGGGACGCAATCTGCGCGATGCCGAGGAGATTCTGGCGGCGATCCGCGCGCGGCAGGATGCGGGCACCGCCTCGCTGCTGGATGTCTCGCAGCAGGAAACCCTGGTGGCGGGCATCCGCGCCCAAGTGCCAAACCTGCGGCTGCAACGCGACGGGCAGGTTGCGGCGCTGGCGGTGCTGGTGGGCCGTCTGCCCGAACAGATCGACGCGCCGAGTGGCACACTGGCGGCGCTGACCTTGCCGCCAGTGGCGCCCGGCCTGCCCTCTGCGCTGCTGGTGCGGCGGCCGGATGTGGCGGCAGCGGAGGCGAATTTGCAGGCGCAGAACGCCAATATCCGCGCCGCCCGCGCCGCGTTTTTCCCCGCTATCACGCTAACCGGCTCGGCCGGCTGGCAAAGTGCGGCGCTGACCAGTCTGATCTCGCCTGGCTCGTTGCTGCTCAATGCCGCCGCCAGCGCCTCGCAGGTCATCTTCGACAATGGCCGCTTGTCCGCCCAGTTGGCGCAAACTCAGGCGCGCAACGACGAATTGCTGGCGAACTACCGCAAGGCGGTGGTGCAGGCGTTCGCCGATGTCGAGACCGGGCTGACCCAGTTGCGCGAAACCACCGAGCAGGAGCGGCTGGAGCAGGAAGCGGTGAACACCGCCCAGCGCGCGGCCGATATCGCCCGCGCCCAGGTGCTCGCCGGCACGCTGGACATCGTGACCGCGCTGCAAACCCAAACCGCGCTGTTCAACGATCTCGACCTGCTCGCGCAAGCCCGCCTCGCCCGCTTTCAGGCCGAGGTGACGCTGTACAAGGCGC
Organism: Rhodospirillales bacterium; assembly: GCA_025359905.1. Taxonomy (GTDB): domain Bacteria; phylum Pseudomonadota; class Alphaproteobacteria; order Acetobacterales; family Acetobacteraceae; genus CAIPHQ01. The sequence continues at coordinate 38,783 of JANYDF010000029.1, read as the reverse complement.
TCGGCGGTGGATGGACGCAGGGAGATGTGCTGGCCCCCGAGACGCCTATTTTCAATGGCGTGCTGTGACTGAACCGTTTTCCGGAACCTGCCGATGCGCCGCCTGCTGATCGCAATACTTGTCCTGGCCCTGGCTGGCGGCGGCGGCTGGTGGTGGTTCGCCATCCGCAAACCGGCCGACACGGCAGCGGCGTCCGGTGGACGCGGCGGGCGGCCGGACACCATTCCTGTCGTGGTCGCGGCAGCGCAACGCCGCGATGTGCCGGTGTGGCTCGACGGGCTGGGCACCGTGCAAGCCAGCGCCACCGTGACGGTCAAGCCGCAAGCCGACGGCAATCTGGTCGAAGTACGGTTCCACGAGGGCCAGGACGTTCGCGCGGGCGACGTGCTGGCGCGCATCGATCCGCGCACCTATCAGGCGGCCCTGGATCAGGCGGCGGCGAAAAAGGCGCAGGATCAGGCCAATCTGGCCAATGCGCGGGTCGATCTGGCGCGCTACACCAAGTTGGCGGCGACCGCTTACACATCGGCGCAGCAGGCCGACACGCAGAAATCCTTGGTGGCACAGCTTGAAGCGCAGGTGGCGCAGGATCAGGCGCAGGTCGATACCGCGAAGGCACAACTCAGCTACACCACCATCACCGCGCCGATGGATGGCCGCACCGGCATGCGGCAGGTCGATCAGGGCAATCTGGTGCACGCCAGCGACCCCAACGGCATTGTCGTCATCACCACGTTGCAGCCGATTTCGGTGGTTTTCACCCTGCCGCAGCAGCAATTGGCCGACGTCGCGGCAGCGCAAGCGCGCGGCACGCCAGAAGTGCTGGCGCTGCCGCAGGGCGGCACCGAGAATCCGGCCGGGGCGGCTGCGCCCATCGATACCGGCACATTGTCGGTGCTGGACAATCAGGTCGATCCCACCACCGGCACGATCAAGCTGAAAGCCACTTTTCCCAATGCCGGGCTGAAACTATGGCCGGGCGCGTTCGTCACCGTGCGGTTGCGCGTCGATACCCGTAAGGACGCCATCACGGTGCCGCCGGTCGCGGTGCAGCGCGGGCCGCAGGGCAGTTACGTCTATGTGGTCGGCGACGACATGCTCGCGTCGCGGCGGATGGTGAATGTCGCTTACGAGACGATGCGCACCAGCGTGATCGCCAGCGGCGTGCAGCCGGGCGAGAAAGTGGTGGTCGATGGCGCGGCGCGCCTGAGCGACAAGATGAAAGTCACGCTGGTGCAACCCGCAGGGTCCGCGCCGGATGCGCCGGGGGCCAAGCCGCGTGACCCGAAAGCGCCGGAAACCGCCAGCCGGCGCGGCAGCAGCGGCGCTTCGTGAACATCTCCGCCCCCTTTATCGCAAGGCCCATTGCCACCAGCCTGCTGGCCATCGCGGTGCTGCTCGGCGGGCTGATGGGCTACCGCGCGCTGCCGGTCAGCGCGCTGCCGCAGGTGGATTTTCCCACCATTCTGATCACCACCCAGCTGCCCGGCGCCAGCCCGGACACCGTGGCCACGCTGATCACCGCCTCGCTGGAGCGCCAGTTTGGCCAGATCCAGGGACTGACCGAGATGACCTCGGTCAGTTCCGAGGGCACCAGCCAGATCACGCTGCAATTCTCACTGGCGCGCGGCATTGACAGCGCAGCACAGGACGTGCAGGCGGCGATCAATGCGTCGGCCGGCACGCTGCCGCTCACCTTGCCGTATCCGCCGGTCTATTCGAAGGTGAACCCCGCAGACACGCCGATTGTGACATTGGCGCTCGAATCCGACTCGATCACGCTCGACCGGGTCAGCGACGCCGCCGACACGCTGCTGCAACCCAAGCTGAGCCAGATCGACGGCGTCGGACGGGTGACCGTGCAAGGCAACATGCGCCCGGCGATCCGGGTGCGCGTCGATCCGGCGCGGCTGGCCGCCTACGGTCTGGCCATCGACGACGTGCGGACCACGATTGCGGCAGCAAATGTGAACGGCGCCAAGGGCGGTTTCGACGGGCCCCGGCAGGCGATGGCGCTGGCGGCCAACGATCAGTTGCTGTCACCGGATGCGTATACTTCATTAATAATCGCCTACCGCAATAGTGCCGCGGTGCGGCTGTCCGATATCGGCAGCGTCGTCGGCGGGGTAGAAAACGACCGGGTGGCGGCGCGCTACCAGGGCCGCCCGGCGGTGGTGCTGGACATTCAGCGCCAGCCCGGTGCGAACATCGTCGACACCGTGGCGCGGATCAAAAAGGCGCTGCCCGATCTGCAACGCGCCATGCCGTCCGGAATAAAAATGGCGGTGGTGGCCGACCGCACCGAGACCATCCGCGCCAGCGTGGCCGACGTGCAGGCGACGCTGATGATCGCTATCGTGCTGGTGGTCGGCGTGATCTTCTTGTTCCTGCGGACATGGCGGGCCACCATCATCCCGGCGGTGGCGCTGCCGCTGTCGCTGATCGGCACGTTCGGCATCATGTCCGAACTGGGCTACGGCCTGGACAACCTGTCGCTGATGGCCCTGACGGTGGCCACCGGCTTCGTGGTCGACGATGCCATCGTGATGATCGAGAACGTGGTGCGCTACATCGAAGACGGCGTGCCGCCGCTGGAGGCCGCCTATAAAGGTGCGGCGCAGATCGGCTTCACCATCGTGTCGCTCACGGTGTCATTGGTCGCGGTGTTCATCCCGCTGCTGTTCATGACCGGCGTGGTCGGCCGGCTGTTCAGCGAGTTCGCGGTGACGCTGTCGGTCTCCGTCGTGGTCTCGGCGGTGGTGTCGCTGACGCTGACCCCGATGATGTGCGGGCGCTTGCTGCGCCCGGCCAGCGCAAGCCGCCCGAACGCCGTGGCCCGCACCATGGAAGCCGGCTTCAATGGCACGTTGGCCTTCTACAAGCGCACGCTGACATGGTCGCTGCGGCACGAATCCCTGGTGCTGTTGATCGCGGCCGCCACGCTGGTTGGCACCGTCGCACTCTACATCGCCGTGCCGAAGGGCTTCCTGCCATTGCAAGACACCGGCGTGATCGTGGCCGTCACCGAGGGCGAGCAAAGCATCTCGATCCCGCGCATGCAGACCTTGCAGGATCAGGCGGCGGCGATTGTGCAGCAAGACCCGGACGTGACCGGCGTGATCGGCTTCGTCGGCGCGGGCAGCATCAACCCGACGCCGAACACCGGGCATTTGAGCATCGTACTGGCCCCGCGCCGCCAACGTAGCGCCAGCGCCGCCGAAATCGCCGCCCGGCTGCAACAGAAACTGGCGGTTGTGCCCGGCCTGTCGGTGTTCATGCAGCCAGTGCAGGACATTCAGATCGGCACCCGGGTCAGCCGGACGCAGTTTCAATACACCTTAGTCGACACCGACGCCGCCGAACTGGCGCAGTGGTCACCCAAGCTGCTGACACGGCTGCAAAGTCTGCCGGTGTTGCAGGATGTGGCGAGCGACCGTCAGGACGAAGGGTTGCAAAGCTTCGTGCGGGTGGACCGCGACGCGGCGATGCGGCTTGGTGTGACCATGCAGGCGGTGCAGGACACGCTGTACGATGCGTTCGGCCAGCGGCAGGTCAGCACTATCTTCATGCAGGCCAACCAATATCGCGTGGTGCTGGAGGCCAATCCGGCGTGGCAGCGCGACCCGGCGGTGCTGCAAACGCTGCGGGTGCCCGGCGCGGGCGGCGCGCAGGTGCCGCTGAGCACGATCGCCAGCATCGAGCGCACCACGGCCCCGCTGGCGATTACCCATTCCGGGCAATTCCCCTCGGTGACGCTCAGCTTCAACCTCGCCGCTGGCGCATCGCTGGGCAGTGCTGTGCAAGCGATTGCCGGGGCCGAGCAGGATATCGGGCTGCCGCTGACAATTTCCGGCAGCTATTCCGGCGACGCCGCCGAGTTTCAGAAATCCCTGGCCAGCGAGCCGTGGCTGATCCTGGCCGCCGTGGTGGTGATCTACATCGTGTTGGGCGTGCTCTACGAAAGCACCATCCATCCGGTGACCATCCTGTCCACACTGCCCTCGGCTGGCATCGGCGCGCTGCTGGCGCTGATGCTGGTGGGGTCGGACCTGTCGCTGGTCGCCTTGGTCGGCGTGGTGCTGCTGATGGGCATCGTCAAAAAGAACGCCATCATGATGATCGACTTCGCCATCGAAGCCGAGCGCACGCGCGGACTGACGCCGGAGGCAGCCATCGCCGAGGCCTGCCTGCTGCGCTTCCGGCCGATCCTGATGACCACGGCGGCGGCCTTGCTGGGCGCGCTGCCGCTGGTGATCGGCCAGGGCACCGGCAGCGAACTGCGGTTTCCGCTGGGCGTGACCATTGTTGGCGGCTTGCTGCTGAGCCAGTTGCTGACGCTGTACACCACGCCGGCGATCTATCTGGCGATGGAACGGCTGCGGTTGCGGCTGGCCGGGCCTGCGGCGGTGGCGGCGGAGTGATGCGTTTGATGTCATTCCGGCGCAGGCCGGAATCCAGGGCAACCGCACCGGCCTGCGCGCGGCCCTGGACCCCGGCCTTCGCCGGGGTGACTCCGCAAGAGCGGCAGCCATGAACTTCTCCGCCCCCTTCATCAACCGCCCGGTGGCCACTTTCCTGCTCGCCCTCGGTCTGCTGCTGTCCGGCGTGGTGGCCTACCGCTTCCTGCCGGTGGCGCCGCTGCCCAGCGTGGATATTCCGACCATCGTGGTGTTCGCCGGCCGCCCCGGCGCCGACCCGGAGACCATGGCCTCCTCGATTGCCGCACCGTTGGAGCGGCGGCTGGGCGAGATTGCGGCCGTCACCGAGATCACCTCGATCAGCGCCACCGGCTCGACCTCAGTGATCGTGCAATTCGACATTGGCCGCGACATTGACGGCGCCGCGCACGACGTGCAGGCGGCGATCAACGCCGCGACCGCCGATCTACCGTCCGACCTGCCGATGCGGCCGTTCTTCCGCAAGTTCAATCCGGCCGAAATGCCGATCATGACCATCGCGCTGACCTCGGACACGCTGTCGGCGGCGCAGGTCTACGACGCGGCGGACAGCATTCTGGCGCAGCGGCTGTCGCAGGTGGACGGCGTGTCGCAGGTGCAGGTGAACGGCGCGGAGAAGCCCGCCGTGCGCGTGCGGCTCGACCCGGCGGCGCTGGCGGCAGCGCATTTGTCGGCGCAGGACGTGTTCGCCGCGATCCGCTCGGCCAACGTGGCCGGTGCGACCGGCGGGTTTCAGGGGCCGGACCGCGCCGAGAGCATCGGGCTGAATGGCCAGATCGCCCGGGCGCGGGACTATGCGCCGCTGGTCGTAAAAACCAGCAACGGTGCGGTGGTGCGGCTGTCCAACGTGGCGCAGGTGGTCGATGGGGTGGCCAACACCCGGCTGGCGGCGTGGTTCGGCAAGCGGCCGGCCATCCTGCTCAACATCACCAAGGCGGCGGGCGCCAATGTCATTCAAACCGCCGACAACGTGCGGGCGGTGCTGCCGCTGCTGCAATCCTGGATGCCGCCGGACATTCAACTGACCGTGCTGGCCGACCGCACGACAACCATCCGCGCCAGCGTGGAAGACGAGCAGTTGACCATGCTGATCACCGTGACGCTGGTGCTGCTGGTGGTGCTGCTGTTCATGCGCCGCGCAGTGCCGACCGTCGCGGCGGGCGTGACCGTGCCGCTGTCCATTGCCGGCACGCTGGCCGCGATGTGGGCGTACGGCTTCGCGCTGGATAATTTCTCGCTGATGGCGCTGACCATTTCGGTGGGCTTCGTGGTCGACGACGCCATCGTGATGATCGAGAACATCGTGCGCCACATGGAGCACGGCGAGACCCCGATGCAGGCCGCGCTGAAGGGCGCCAGGCAGATCGGCTTCACGGTGATGTCGATCAGCATTTCCCTGGTCGCGGTGTTCATCCCGGTGCTGTTCATGGGCGGCATCATGGGGCGGCTGTTCCATGAATTCGCCGCCACGCTGACGCTGGCCATCGCCATATCGGCGGCGGTATCGCTGACCATGACCCCGATGTTGTGCGCGTGGTTCATCAAGGTGCCGCACCCGGTCACGGTGCCGACGCGCTGGACACGGCTGGACGCGGCGATCCAGCGCGGATTCGAGGCTGTGCTGCGGTATTACGCCCGCACGCTCGGCTGGGCGCTGCGGTGGCGTATCCTGATGCTGGGCGTCACCATCGCCACGGTGGGATTGACGGTGTGGCTGTACACCATCGTGCCAAAGGACTTCCTGCCCACCGAGGACACCGGCCTGCTGTCCGGCAGCACGGTGGCCAGCCCGGACGTGTCGTTCGCCGCGATGGCCGAGCGGCAAAAGGCGGTGGTCGACGTGCTGCTGACCGATCCGGCAGTGGAGGCGGTCGGCTCGACCATCGGCGTCACCCAGGGCTGGTCGTCGCTCAATCGCGGCCAACTGACCGTCAGCCTCAAACCGCTGGCCGAGCGCGGCGTGTCGTCCGAGGCGGTGATCGGGCGGTTGCGGCCCAGGCTGGCCAAGATCGGCGGCGTGCAGACCTCGCTGTATTCGTCGCAGGATCTGCGCGGCGGCGGGCGGCAGGGCGGCAACAATCAGTATGTGCTGATCGACCAGAACCTGACCGAGTTGCGGCAATGGGCGGCCAAGCTGGAGGACGTGTTGCAGCACACGCCCGGCCTGACCGACGTATCGAGCGATCAGGACCGCGCCGGGCCGCAGGTGAGCGTGACCATCGACCGCGTGGCGGCGGCGCGGCTCGGTGTCAGTGTCGCGGCCATCGACAACGCGCTGAACGACGCTTTCGCGCAACGGCAGATTTCGGTGATCTACACCCAGCGCAATCAATACTGGGTGGTGCTGGAAGCCGACCCAAAGCTGCAGACCGACCCGAGCTATCTTGACCGGATTTTCGTCGGCGCAGCCAATGGCACACAGGTGCCGCTGATGAGCGTGGCGCGCGTCGAGCGCGGCGTGCAACCGCTGGCGGTGCGCCATCAGGGCCAGTTCCCGGCGGCGACATTGAGTTTCGACACCGCGCCGGGCACCTCGCTGGGGCAAGGGTTGGCGCTGATCGAAAAGGCAATCGCCGAACTGCGGATGCCGGACACCATCCGCACCGATGTCGGCGGCAATGCCAAGTTTTTCGCCGATAGCCTGAGTTCGCAGCCGGTGCTGATCGCCGCAGCGTTCCTGGCGATCTACATCGTGCTGGGTGTGCTGTACGAAAGCCTGACCCAGCCGCTGACCATTATTTCCACCCTGCCATCGGCCGGTCTCGGCGCGCTGCTGGCGCTGCTGGCCACCGGCACCAGCCTGTCGATCATGGCGATCATCGCCATTCTGCTGCTGATGGGCATCGTAAAAAAGAATGCCATCATGCTGGTGGATTTCGCGCTGGAGCAGGAGCGGCACTACGGCCGGACGCCCGAGGAGGCGATCCATGCCGCATGTCTGGAGCGGTTTCGCCCGATCATCATGACCACGCTGGCGGCCCTGTTCGGCGCGCTGCCGCTGGCGCTGGCGTTCGGCACCGGGGCGGAACTGCGCCAGCCGCTCGGCATCGCAGTGGCCGGCGGGCTGATCGTGTCGCAGGCGCTGACGCTGTACACCACGCCGGTGGTGTATCTGGCGTTGCAGGGCCGAAAGCGGCGGCGGGCGCAGCCATTGGCGGCGGCACCGGCCGAGTAGCGGCTAGGACTCGCCCAGTGCTACGGCGGCGTTGATCAGCGCGAGATGGCTGAACGCTTGCGGAAAATTGCCCAACTGGCGGCCAGTGGTAGGGTCGATTTCCTCGGACAGCAGGCCAACATCGTTCCGCAACGCCAGCAGCCGCTCGAACAGCGCGCGGGCGTCTGCGATGCGGCCTTGCAGGGCATAGACTTCCACCAGCCAGTAGCTGCACGCCAGAAACGCGCCTTCGCCGGGCGGCAAGCCGTCAGCTCCCGCCTCGCTGCGGTAGCGCTGCATGAGACCGTCGCGCAGCAGATGGCGCTCGATGGCCGCCACGGTGCCGCGCACGCGCGGGTCATTGGGCGGCAGGAAGCCCATGATGGGAATTTGCAGCGCGCTGGCGTCGAGTTCCGGGCGGCCGAAGCTTTGGGTGAAGCTGTTCTGCGCCGCATCGAAGCCATCGCGGCAGATGGTGGCGTGCATGGTGGCGCGCAACGCCCGCCAATGCGCCAACGGGGCCGGCAGACCAAACGCCTCGGCGCTGGCGATGGCGCGGTCGAGCGCCGCCCAGGCCATGACCTGCGAGAAGGTGAAGCGCCGCCGCCCGCCGCGGGTTTCCCAGATGCCTTCGTCGGGCGATTGCCAAATTTGTTCCAAGCGGGCGATCAGGCCCCGTTGCAGATTCCAGATTTCGTGCGGCACCGCCGAACCTGCCAGAGCCGTGGCGTGCAGCGCATCCAGCACCTCGCCAAACACGTCGATCTGCAACTGATCGTGCGCCGCGTTGCCGATGCGCACCGGGCGGGCGCCCTGGTAGCCGGGCAGCCAGGACGCCTCCCATTCCGGCAAGTTCGGCTCCCCGGCGAGGCCATACATGATGCGCAGCCGCGCCGGATCGCCGCCGATGGCGCGATGCAGCCAGCCTTGCCAGGCCTGCGCTTCATCCAGGTGGCCCACGCGCAGCAAGGCGCGCACGGCAAGCGCGGAGTCGCGCAGCCAGCAATAGCGGTAATCCCAATTGCGCGTGCCGCCCGGCTGTTCCGGCAGACTGGTGGAGGGAGCCGCCACCATGCCGCCGGTTGGCTGGTAGATCAGCGCCTTCAGCGTCAGCAGGCTGCGGTTGACCGCCTCGGCGTAGCGGCCGCGATAGGTGGAGCGGGCGGACCACGCGCGCCATCCGCCCAATGCCGCTGTCAGTGCCGCTGTCAGTGCCGGCTCGGCATAGAGCGGCGCTGGCGGCGGCAAGTGGCTGGGGCCGTGTTGCAACACGAATGTCACACGCTCGCCCGCCCGTACGGTGAACTGAGCAAGGACGCCGCCGCCGTCGCACACCAGATCGGCTTCGGCGCGCAGCACGGCAAGATCCGGCCCCGCCACCGCCGTGACCTCGCCCGGCGCGGTTTGGCGCAACCAGGGTGCCACCGCGCCGTAGCCGAACCGCAGCGCCAAGCGGGACCGCAGCGCCACGCCACCGCTGCGGCCCTCGACGATACGAATGAGCGCCGGGCGATCACCGCCGAACGGCATCAGATCGACGACCGCGACGACACCATCGGCGCAGGTGTGCAGCGTTTCCAGCACCATGCTGCCATCGAGGTATCGCCGGTCCGTGCGCGCGCCCGGTGCGGCCGGTCCCAGTTGCCAGCTTCCGTGCGCCTCGGTGCCCAGCAATGCCGCACAACAGGCCGGACTGTCGAAGCGCGGCCAGCATAGCCAATAGACCGAACCGGCTCGGCTAAGCAACGCCGCCGATCCGCCGCCGCTGAGCAGCGCGTAGTCTTCGATCGGCGGCATGACGCTGAACCTCCGTCCAAACGCGGTGCCGGAAAATCTGCCTGAGCCGCGCAATACCAGCAAATTCGGCCGTTCTGCGGCCCACGCCGCCCAGTCCATGCGGCGGGCAACCTTGACTTATCCGCCCCCTTCTCGGATATGGCGCACCAGGGCGCCGGCAGGACCCGATGTTGGCGTGCGCAATTGGCGCCGCTGCACCGGCGCCGCAGTGGAAGCACATCCGTTTTGACCGATACCGTGCCGTTGCCCGAGACCCAACCCGCTCACGCGGACATGCCCGCACACGCGGACGCTGCCGCGCCGGAACCGTCTGCCCCGGTGGAGCAGGGGCCGGAACCCGCCGCCGAGGCCGCTGTCGCAGCGCCAGAACCGATGGATGCGCCAGCGGGCGAGCCCGTCGAGGCGGCGGCGATTGACGATGCGCCGCTCGCCGCGACCGAACCGGAAGGCGAAGAATGGTATCCGGAAGAGTCGGCTGCGGACGGCGAGGCGGACGATAGCGAGCCGGATGGTGAGGAATCGCAAGAAGATGAACCCGCCGCTCCGCGCGGGTTTGCAGCCCTCGGCCTCTCCGAGCCGATCCTGCGCGCGGTCGCCGAAATGGGCTATTTGACGCCGACGCCGATTCAGGAACAGGCCATCCCGACGATCCTGATGGGACGCGATGTGCTGGGTGTGGCGCAAACCGGCACCGGTAAGACCGCCGGGTTCACGCTGCCGATGCTGGATATTCTGTCCGGATCGCGCGCCCGCGCCCGGATGCCGCGCAGCCTGATCCTGGAGCCAACCCGCGAATTGGCGCTTCAGGTCGCGGAGAATTTCGTTCTCTACGGCAAGCACTTGAAGCTGACGCACGCCTTGATCATCGGCGGCGAGAGCATGTCCGATCAAAAAGACCTGCTGATGCGCGGCGTCGATGTGCTGATCGCGACGCCGGGCCGTCTGATCGACATGTTCGAGCGCGGCGGGCTGCTGCTGACCGACGCCAAGCTGCTGGTGATCGACGAAACCGACCGGATGCTCGACATGGGGTTCATCCCCGACGTGGAGCGCATCGTCGCCATGCTGCCGACCAATCGGCAGACGCTGTTTTTCAGCGCCACCATGGCCCCGGAAATCCGCCGTCTGGCCGATGCGTTCCTGCAAAATCCGAAAACCATCTCGGTGTCCAAGCCGGCATCGGTGGCAACCACCATCACGCAGCGCTACACGCTGGTCGCCGAACACGACAAACGCGAGGCGCTGCGCCGCCTGATCCGCAGTGAGGACGTGCGCAACGCGCTGATCTTCTGCAACCGCAAGCGCGACGTGGACGTGCTGTATAAGTCGCTGACCCGGCACGGTTTCAGCGTCGGCGCGCTGCATGGCGACATGGCCCAGCCGGTGCGCTTCGCCACGCTGGAGAAGTTCAAGGCAGGCGAAATCCGGCTGCTGTGCTGCAGCGACGTGGCGGCACGCGGGCTGGACATCGGCGGCTTGAGCCACGTGTTCAACTTCGATGTGCCGATCCACTCCGAGGATTACGTGCACCGCATCGGCCGCACCGGCCGCGCCGGCATGGAAGGCCGCACCTTCATGCTGTGCACCCCGGAAGACCGGCTGGCAGTGGAAGCGATCCAGAAGCTCACCGGCGCGCCGATTGAGCGGATGCAGATCGAGGGCCTTGATTCGGTGGAATGGTCCGAAGGCGACGGCCGCAAGCGCCGGGGCCGTGGCGCAAAACCGCCAGCGAAGGGCAAGCCGGAAGCACGACGCAGCGAAGCGCCACGCAAGTCCGCCGAAGCCGAGCCGCGCGCCCCCGAAGCGCGGGCACCCGAGGTTCGTGCCGAAGCGCCGCGCAAGTCCGAGCCGCGCCGCAACGAATCGCACCGCGCCGAGCCGCGCCAGCCCGAGGCACGCCAGCCTGAGGCACGCCAGCCTGAGGCACGCCGCGCCGAGCCGGTGGCCGCGCGCGAACAGCCGCGCACGGAACAACCGCGCGCCGAGCCGGTGCGCCAGGACTACAACGACCGCTTCCCGCGCCGTGAGCATCGCCGCCGCGACGACGATCTCGGCCCGTCGGTCCTCGGTTTCGGTGATGACGTACCCGCGTTCATGCTGGTTGCTGCCCGGCCGCGCCGGTCGGCAGCACACCATCACGCGGAGGAAATGGAGACAGAGGCATGAACGTGATCGCGCCCAAGGCCAAGTTGCCCGCCTTCAAGTGGGACGACGCGCTGTTGCTGGAGGACCAGCTCAGCGAGGACGAGCGGGCGATCCGCGATCTTGCCCACCAGTTCTGCCAGGAAAAGCTGGCGCCGCGCATTCTTGAAGCGCATCGCCACGAACTGTTCGACCGCACCGTGTTCACCGAGATGGGCGAACTCGGTTTCCTCGGCCCGACGCTGCACACGCATGGCTGCGCCGGCGTCAATTACGTCAGCTACGGCCTGATCGCCCGCGAGATCGAGCGGGTTGATTCCGGCTACCGCAGCGCGTTCTCGGTGCAATCCTCGCTGGTGATGTACCCGATCTCGGCGTTCGGCTCGGACGTGCAGAAGGATCGCTATTTGCCCAAGCTGCGCAGCGGCGAATGGATTGGCTGTTTCGGGCTGACCGAGCCGGATGCTGGCTCGGACCCATCCTCGATGCGCACCCGCGCCAAGTCGGTTGATGGCGGTTACATCCTGAACGGCACCAAGACCTGGATCAGCAACTCGCCCGCCGCCGACGTGTTCGTGGTGTGGGCGAAGGACGATAACGGCGACATTCGCGGCTTCACGCTGGAAAAGGGCATGGGGGGGGTGTGGGCGCCGAAGATCGAAGGCAAGTTCAGCCTGCGCGCCAGCATTACCGGTCAGGTGGCGATGCAGGACGTGTTCGTGCCCGCCGAGGCGATGCTACCCGGCGTAAAGGGCCTGCGCGGCCCGTTCTCGTGCCTGAACAATGCGCGCTACGGCATTTCGTGGGGCGCGCTGGGTGCGGCCGAATTCTGCTGGCACGCGGCGCGCGACTACACCATGCAGCGCATGATGTTCGGCCGCCCGCTGGCCGCGACCCAGTTGGTGCAGAAAAAACTTGCCGACATGCAGACCGAGATCACTTTGGCGCTGCAAACGGTACTGCGGCTCGGCCGTCTGATGGACGAAGGGCGAGGTGCGCCGGAAATGATCAGCCTGTGCAAGCGCAATTCGTGCGGCAAGGCGCTGGATATCGCGCGCACGGCGCGGGACATGCACGGCGGCAATGGCATTGCCGACGAGTACCATGTGATCCGCCACATGATTAATCTTGAAGCGGTGAACACCTACGAAGGCACTCACGACGTGCATGCGCTGATCCTCGGCCGGGCGCAGACCGGGCTGTCGGCGTTCGGCGCCTGAGAAACCGCCCAAGGCCGGGCCAGCGCCCGGCGCATCTGCCGCCGCCCGAGGACGTCACCATCGAGCGCCTCGGCGGCGATGGTGACGGTATTGCCACGCTGCATGACGGCACGCCGGTCTATGTGGCGGGCAGCCTGCCCGGCGAAGTGATTCGTGTCCGCCCCACCGCCAAGCGCGGCGAAGGCTGGGCGGCGGACATCGATACCATCGCCTTGCCGAGCCCGGAGCGCGCGATACCGGCTTGCCAGCATTTCGGCACCTGCGGCGGCTGCACCGTGCAGCATTGGCAGCCGGCGCCGTACGCCGCGTGGAAGTCCGGCCTGCTCGCCGCCAGCCTGCGCCGCGCCGGATTCGCGCCGGAGGTCGCCCCGCTGGCCCTCACCCCGCCGCATGCCCGCCGCCGCATCGACCTGGCGGTGCGCCGCCATGGCGGGGCGGTGCAACTCGGCCTGCACGAGCCGCGCGGCGGCGCGATTGTGGATTTGCAGGATTGCGTGATCCTGCACCCGGCGCTGCTGGCGCTGCTCGACCCGCTGCGGACCTTGCTGCGTGGACTGACCGCGTTGAAGCGCGAAGGCTCGGCGGTGCTGAACCTGCTCGAGTCCGGGCCAGACATGCTGCTGCGCGTCGATGCGGACGCGACCGCGACCGACCGCACCCGGTTGGCGGCGTTCGCCAACCTGCATGGTATGCCGCGCATCGTGCTGGCGCAGAACAACCTGCCGCCGGAAAACGCCTGCCTGCTGCGCCCGGCCTCGACCGCGATGGGCGGGGTGGCGGTGGTGCCGCCGCCCGGCGCGTTCCTGCAAGCCAGCGCCGAGGGCGAGGCCGCCATTCTGACCGCCGTGCTGGCCGGACTGCCGGACAAATTGTCCACCAAGGCGCGCATCGCGGAATTGTATGCTGGCAGCGGGACACTGACCTTTCCGCTCGCCGCCCGCGTGCGCGTGGCGGCATTCGAGGGCGATGCCGGCGCATTCGCCGCGTTGCAGGCAGCCACCAATGCGGCGTCGTTGACCGGACGGATCGAGCCGCAGCGCCGCGATCTGGCGCGTCAGCCACTGAGCGCCAAGGAATTGTCCGCCTTCGCTGCCGTGGTACTGGACCCGCCGCACGCTGGCGCACTGGTGCAAATGCCGTTGCTGGCGGCCAGCGGCGTGGCACGGATTATCTACGTCAGTTGCAATCCGGCAGTGCTGGCGCGCGACGCGGCGGTGCTGAAGGGCGCTGGCTACAAGCTGCTGTCGGCCACGCCGATTGACCAGTTTCTGTGGTCGGCGCGGCTGGAAAGTGTTGCGGTATTCGCGAAGTAACTTTGCCTAGACGTGGAAGCTCTCGCCGCAGCCGCAGCGGCCCTTCTCGTTCGGATTGGTGAAGGTGAAACCGGACGACAGCGTGGTGTTCTCGTAGTCCATCACCGTGCCGATCAGGAACAGGCTGGCCTTGCGGTCCACCAGCACGGTCACGCCCTTGTCGTTCACGGTCTCGTCGCCGGGGCCGGGGCTTTCCACCCAGTTCATCTGATAGCTGAGGCCAGAACAGCCCTTGGTGCCGACGCCGATGCGCAGCAACTTGCCCTGCTGGCCCTTGCTGTACAGCGAACGCAACCGCTCGGCGGCGGCATCCGTCACCGCCATCAGCGGCGGCAGCGCGCGGCGCGGTTTGGCGGGCGGCGAGACGGTGGTGCTCATGATCGCTCCAAATCCTCGATGCGTCAGAACATGTTCAACGCAAGCCGCGCGTCTTCGGTCATGCGTGACTGATCCCACGGCGGGTCCCAGACCACTTCAACCTCGCAGTCCGACACGCCATCGATGGCCATGATTGCTTCGCGCACCTGCTCGGGCAGTTCCTGCGCGCTGGGGCAGGCCGGGGCCGTGAGCGTCATTTCCACATGCACGCGGCCGTCGTCTTCGATGTCGATGGCGTAGATCAGGCCAAGTTCGTAGATATTTACCGGGATTTCCGGATCGTACACGCTGGCGCAGGCTGCGATGACCGAGTCTTCGTTCAACTTCGGGGCAACCGCGCCGTCCGGAGTCCACGAACCGGGAGCAGCCTGCGGGGCGGCGATCTCGTCACTCACTGCTGCTGTCTCCTTTGCCGTCCAGCGCCGCCAGAAGCGCATGCCATGCGAGCGTGGCGCACTTAACGCGTGAAGGGTACTCATGCACGCCTGCCAGCGGCCGCAGCCGCTCCATCGCGGCATCGCCGTCCGGCGCGGTGCCGGTGCGTGCCATGTTGCGAAACTTGCCGGCCAGATCACGGATTTCCGCGTCGCTATGTCCGCCAACCACCTCGGCCATTAGGTCGGCCGAGGCGATGCTGATGGCACAGCCGCGCGCCTCGAACCCGGTCTCGGCGATGCGCCCATCTGCCTCGTGACGCACCCACACTTGCACCCGGTCGCCGCACATCGGGTTGTCGCCCTTGGCGGTCGCATCGTACGCGGCCAACCGAACGCCATGGCGCGGGCGGCGGCCGTGGTCGAGAATGACTTCCTGGTACAGATCGCGCAGGTCGTCGAACATCAGGCGAAAAACTCTCGCACGCGGATCAGCGTATCGGCCAGCGTGTCGATTTCATCGTGCGTGGTGTAGATGCCGAAACTGGCGCGGGCGGTGCTGTCCAACCCAAGCCGGCGCATCAGCGGCTCGGCGCAATGTTGCCCGGCGCGCACCGCAATGCCTTGGCGGTCCAGCAATGTGGCGATGTCGTGCGCGTGGGCGCCCTGCATGGTGAAGCTGACCACGCCGCCACGGTCCTGCGCGCGGCCGATCACGTTCAATCCCTCGATGCCGGCCAGCCGCGACAGCGCGTGGTCGGTCAAGCTGGCTTCGTGCGCGGCGATGGCATCGTAACCAACGCTGTTCATGAACCCGATGGCGGCGTTCAGGCCGATCGATTCCAGAATGGCCGGTGTGCCAGCCTCGAACTTATGCGGAAGTTCGGCCCAGGTGCTGCACTCGTACGAAACCGACGAAATCATGTCGCCGCCGCCCATGAACGGCGGCATCGCTTCCAGCAACGCGCGCCGCGCCCACAGCACGCCGATGCCAGTCGGGCCATACAGCTTATGGCCGGTAAACACATAGAAGTCGGCGTCCAGCGCCTGCACGTCGATCTTACGATGCACAATGGCCTGGCTGCCGTCGAACAGCACTTTCGCGCCGTACGCGTGCGCCAACGCGGCAATCCGCGCGGCAGGCGTGTAGGTGCCAAGCACGTTCGACATATGGGTGATCGACACCAGCCCCACTTTGCGGTCGGCCAGCAGCGCCTCGAACGCCGTCATGTCCAGTTCGCCGGCATCGGTTATCGGGGCCACGCGCAGTTCGATGCCGTGCGCGTCACGCAGCATCTGCCACGGTACGATATTGGAATGGTGTTCCATCCCGGAGATCAGCACCGCCTGACCGGGCCGTAAAATGCCGCGCCCGTAGCTGTGCGCGACAAGGTTGATAGCCCCGGTGCTGTTGCCGGTGAACACCACCTCATGCCGGTCGCGCGCGTTCAGCAGCGCCGCGATGGCATCGCGGGTGCCTTCATACGCCTCCGTGGTGCGCTCGCTCATCCAGTGCAGGCCGCGATGCACGTTGGCATATTGGTGTTCCATGGCATGCACCATGGCGTCGATCACCGCACGCGGCTTTTGCGCGCTGGCCGCGCTGTCGAGAAACACCAGTTGCTTGCCGCGTACCGACTCATTCAAAATCGGAAACTGCGCGCGAATATCAGCGAGGTTCATGGCGTGTGCCTTTCCCACCATGCCTCGATCGCCGCTTCCAGCATGGCGCGCCCGGCTTCGTGCGTGATGGGGTCGAGAGCTTCAGTAAGAAACGCGCGCACCAGCATGGCGCGGGCGACATCCTGCGGCACCCCCCGGCTACGCAGATAAAACAGTTGCTCAGTGTCCAGTTCGCCAACCGTAGCGCCGTGGCTGCACTTCACATCGTCGGCAAAAATTTCCAGTTCCGGCTTGCTGTCGATCTCGGCGTCCGGCGACAGCAGCAGCGCCTGGTTCATCTGATAGCCGTCGGTCTTTTGCGCGTCGCGGGCCACTTCGATCTTGCCCTGGAACACGCCGCGCGACCGGCCGGTCAGCACGTTCTTCACTGTCTGGCGCGAGGCGCAGCTCGGCGCCACATGCGAGACCACGGTGGTAAAATCGGCATGCTGGCTGCCGCCAAGCAATTGCGCGGCGTTCAGATGCGCCGAAGCACCTGGCCCCGCCAGCGTGGCATGCACTTCCATGCGCGCCAGTTTGCCGCCCAACGTCAGGGCAAAACTGTCATAGGTGCCAGCCGCCGCCACCTCGGCGTACACGGTCGAGACATGGAAGGCGGCAGCCGATTCATCCTGCAAACGCAAATGCGTCAGTGTGGCGCTGGCGGCAACAGCGAGTTCGAATACCGGGTTGTGCAGATAGGTGCCTTCGCCGAGTGCGATATCCAGCAGTGTCAGCCGAGCGCCCGCGCCAAGATGCACGCTATGGCGCGGATGGAATGCCACCGGACGCTCGGCGGTGCCGCTTCCCAGGCTGACCAGTAGCAGGGCGCCGGCATCCACGCCCTCGGCCACCTCGATCGCCGCACCGTCGCCCGCCAGCATGGTGTTCAGCGCCACCATCGGCTCACGTTCCGGCTTGGCCAGCGCACCATAGGCCGGGCCACCAACGCGGACGGCCGCTTGCGTCGGCACCACCGACAAATCGTCGCGGAAGCGGCCATCGACGAACACGAGGCGCGGCGCATCGAGCGACGGCAGCCGCGCCAGCATCGCCGCGCAATCGGCCACCGGGGTTAGCGGTTCGGCAAAGCGGGTTTCGGCCAGCGGGCGCAGGCTGGTGAAATGCCAGGCTTCATCACGCACGCCGGGCAGGCCGCGCGCGATGAACGTCGCAGCGCCCGCCGCACGCATTGTCGAATCGCCGGGCAAACGGACGCGCAGGCCATCGTAGCGCGCGACGAACGCCGCGGCGGCATCCTGCGACCACGCTGGGGGAAGCGCGCGCGGACGGGCCAGTGCGCTCATGCCGCGTCCGCAATCACGGCGGCATAGCCGCTGGCTTCCAGCGCCAGCGCCAATTCCGGGCCGCCAGAGCGGATTATCCGCCCACCCGCGAGCACATGCACCCGATCCGGCACGATGTAGTCCAGCAGCCGCTGATAATGCGTGATCACCAGCGCCGAAGTTTGCGGCGAGCGGAGCGCGTTGACGCCGTCGGCAACAATTTTCAGCGCGTCGATGTCCAGGCCGCTATCTGTCTCATCCAAAATCGCCAGCTTCGGGCGCAGAATCGCCATTTGCAGCACTTCGTTACGCTTCTTCTCGCCGCCGGAGAATCCGACATTGACGTTGCGCTTCAACATGTCGTCCGGCATCGAGAGCCGCTTGGTTTCGGCGCGCGCCAGCTTGAGGAATTGCACCGCATCCAGTTCCGCCTCACCGCGCGCGCGACGCTGGGCGTTCAGCGCGGTGCGCAGGAAATTGGCGTTATTCACGCCGGGCAGTTCCACCGGGTACTGAAACGCCAGAAACACCCCGGCCGCCGCGCGGGCCTCCGGCTCCATGTTCAGCAAATCCTGGCCCTCGAACGTCGCGGTCCCACCGGTGACCTCGTAGCCGTCGCGGCCGGACAGCACGTACGACAGCGTCGATTTGCCCGACCCGTTTGGCCCCATGATGGCGTGCACTTCACCGGACGGCACGACCAGATCGATCCCTTTCAGGATCTGCTTGCCGTCAACGGACGCCATCAGGCCTTCGATCTTCAACATCTGCGATTCCTTAGCCCACCGAGCCTTCGAGACTCACGGCGAGCAGCTTCTGCGCTTCCACCGCGAACTCCATCGGCAATTCCTTCAACACGTCTTTGCAAAAGCCGTTCACGATCAGCCCAACGGCGTCTTCTTCCGTCAGTCCGCGCTGGCGGCAATAGAACAACTGGTCATCGGCAATCTTCGAGGTGGTGGCTTCATGCTCCAACTTGGCGGTCGGGTTGCGGCTTTCGATATATGGCACCGTATGCGCGCCGCAGGTGCTGCCGATCAGCAAGCTGTCGCACTGGGTATGATTGCGCGCGCCAAGTGCCTTCGGCATCACCTTCACTTGGCCGCGATAGGTGTTGTTGCTGTGCCCGGCGCTGATGCCCTTGGAGACGATGGTGCTGCGGGTGTTCTTGCCGATATGAATCATCTTGGTGCCGGTATCGGCCTGCTGATGATTGGTGGTCACCGCCACCGAATAGAACTCGCCCACGCTATCGTCGCCACGCAGAATGCAGCTTGGGTATTTCCAGGTGATTGCCGAGCCGGTTTCCACCTGGGTCCAGCTGATCTTGCTGCGCGCGCCACGGCAGTCGCCGCGCTTGGTGACGAAGTTGTAGATCCCGCCACGGCCTTGCGCATCGCCCGGGTACCAGTTCTGCACCGTGCTGTATTTGATCTGCGCATCGTCGTGCGTGATCAGTTCCACCACGGCAGCGTGCAACTGGTTCTCGTCGCGCTGCGGCGCGGTGCAGCCTTCCAGATAGCTTACGTAGCTGCCGGCATCGGCAATGATCAGCGTGCGCTCGAACTGCCCGGTGTTGCGGGCGTTGATGCGGAAATAGGTGGAAAGCTCCATCGGGCAGCGCACGCCGGGCGGGATGTAGACAAAGCTGCCATCGGTGAACACCGCACTGTTCAGGGTGGCAAAGAAATTGTCGCTCTGCGGCACCACGCTGCCGAGGTATTTTTGCACCAAATCCGGATGCTCGCGCACCGCCTCGCTGATCGGGCAGAAGATCACGCCTGCTTTGGCCAGCGTCGCTTTGAAAGTGGTCGCCACCGAGACGCTGTCGAACACCGCGTCCATCGCCACTTGCGGGCGCTCCCCCTCGCCGTCGGCACCTTCTACACCCGCCAGAATCGCGCGTTCCTTCAGTGGAATGCCGAGCTTTTCGTAGGTGCGCAGCAATTCGGGATCGACCTCGTCCAGGCTTTTCGGGCCAGCCTTCTTCTTCGGCGCCGCGTAATAATGCAGATCCTGGTAGTCGATCGGCGGATGGTTCACCCGCGCCCAATCCGGTTCCTCCATCTTCTGCCAGATCGCGAACGCTTCCAGCCGCCACGCCAGCAGCCACGCCGGCTCATCCTTGCGCGCCGAGATCAGCCGGATAGTATCCTCGGTCAGGCCCTTGGGGGCCATATCCATCTCGATGTCGGTCGAAAATCCCCACTTGTAGGGCGATTCGGTGACTGCATTGAGCGTTTCGAGGGTGGCAGCTTCGGACATCGCGGCTTCCTATACGGCGGCAGCAGACACGGCTGGCACCGGCAAAGCCACCAACTCTGGCTCCATCACGCGAAACGCCACCGGCACCGAGGCGGAGCACATGTCTTCGAGCGAAATTCGGTCCAGCGCCTGGCGGATCGCGTCGTTGACCAGATCCCACCGGCCCTCCACGGCGCACAGCCCCTGCAAGTCGCAACCGCCCGCCCCGCCATCGACACAGGCGGTCAGCGCAATCGGGCCATCGACGGCGGCGATCACGTCGGCCACCGACACTTCAGCCAACGGGCGGGCCAGCCGGTAGCCGCCGCGCGCGCCGCGCAGGCTCAATACCAAATTGGCGCTGGCCAGCGATTTCAGCACTTTGGCCACCGTCGGTTCCGGCACGCCGGTGGCGACGGCGATGCCCGGCGAGGTCTGCACCGGCTCGCTCAGACCGGCCCGGCAGGTTGCCCGGTCGCCATCGGCGAGGCGCAGCAGGACCACCACGGCGTAATCGGTCAGCTTGGAAAGCCGCAACATGGCTGGTTGTTCCTGGCCCAACTGCTAACTGGACCGACGCAGTACGGTATGGGCGACATGGGGCATCGGCAGCACGGCGTCAAGCCCGCACCCGCCATCCAGCGCTGCGACTGGCGCAGATCCGGCGGTTGGCGGCACACTCCCCCAAACGTCTTAGGTGCCCGATGTCAGAAACCACCCCCGCCACGCCGCGCCCGGCCGCCAGTTTGCTGCTGCACTGCATGCTCGATGGCGGCCCCGCCGTGCTGATGGGCCTGCGCGGCGCTGGGCATAAGTTTATGCCGAACAAGCTGGTGTTCCCCGGCGGCGCGGTAGACGCCGAGGATTTCGGCGCAGACCCCGCGATGCCGTTTGCGGACCCGGTGCTGACCCGGCTGCACGCCGCCGCAGATCCAGCGCTGGCCGGCGCATTGGGCATCGCGGTGGCCCGCGAACTGCACGAGGAAACCGGCCTCAGCCTCGGCCACCCGCCCCGGCTCGGCGGGTTGGACTATCTGTGCCGCGCCATCACCCCGCCCACGAACCCGATTCGCTTTGATGCCCGGTTCTTCGTGGCCGACGCCACCGAGGTCAGCGGCACGCTGGCAGGATCGGGCGAGTTGGAGGGGCTGCGCTACTACCCGGTGGCCGAGGCATTGGAATTGGAATTGGCCTTCGCCACCCGCGCGGTGCTGCAACGGCTGCTGGATTGGCTGGACATGCCGCCAGAGGCCCGCGCGGCGCGGCGCACCACGCCGGTGATGGAACAGCGTATTTGGCGCGAGGAATAGCGGGCTACAAAGCCCGCCACATACCGTCCGTTTCGCTCGCCAGCCCCTCGGCCGCCAACATCAGCAGATGCGCCAGCACGCTGGCCTGCGCCGCGCCGCGCAGACTTGGGTTCAATCCTGCGTACAGTGCCGTCACGATGGCATCGGGTGCTGTCTGACCAGCGCGCAACTGGCCGAGAATTGCGGCTGCGCGCGCCAAGCGGTGCGCCAGCAAGGCTTCGGTGAATTGGCGCGGCTGATCGATCGGCGGGCCGTGGCCCGGCAAGTACAGCGAATCGTTGCGCTCCAGCAGGCGGCGCAAACCGTTCATGTAAGCCGACATGCTGCCGTCCGGCGGGATCACCACGCTGGTGGAAAACGACATCACGTGGTCGCCGGTCAGCATCACGCCATCGGCGCGGGCGAAACATAGATGGTCGGGCGCGTGGCCGGGCGTGTGCAGCGCGGTCCAGCCATCGACTGCGCCGCCGTCGCCCAGCCCCTCGATGAAGCGGTGCACGCTCGCCCCGGTGGCTCGCGCCAAGGCGGGCAGCGCGCCCGCGTGATCGCGGTGGGCGTGGGTGAGCAGAATGCGCGCGATCCGTCTGCCCGCTTGCGCCATCACAGCAGCAACATGCGCCGCATCATCCGGTCCGGGATCGACAACGGTGATGCCGCCGTTGCCGTCCAGCAGATAGGTATTGGTGCCGTGATAGGTCATCGGTCCTGGATTATGCGCGACCAAGCGGCGGATGCCGGGGGCGACCGGCAATGCCACGCCGCGCGGCGGCGGCGGCTCGGTGAGGAATTGCTGGGCGCTCATTGGTCGTTGCGTTGCGCCACCGCCGAGGCGGCCGCCGCCAGCGCCCCGCCTGCGGCGGCGCGCTCGTCGCGGCTGCGGCGGTGCTCGCCGTAGAAATTATTCAGCCCGGCCGCCACCACGACCAGCGCGCCCGCCACGGTGCCCAGCGACGGCACCTGCGCGAAGAAGATGAAGCCGAGCAACACGGCCCACAGCATGCCGGTGTATTCATAGGGCGCAATCGCCCCAATCGGGGCCAAGGCCGCCGCGCGCGAATGCAGCCAGTGGGCGATGCCATTCGACAGGCCAAGCACCGCGAGGGCCGCGACCGCCATCAGCGTCAGGCCCTGCAATGGCCAACCGGCCAGCGCCATCGCCCCGCCAAACGGGATATGCAGCGCCAGCAGCCAGAACGTCAGGCATTCCGGCGTTTCGGTGGTGGCCAATACGCGCGTGAGCGTGCGGCTGGTCGCCATCATCACCACGCCCGCCAGCAGCACCAGGGAAACCGGCGTCCACAGCGCGCCGCCGGGCCGCAGCATCACCAGCATGCCGAGAAACCCGATGCCGGTCGCCATCATGCGCCGTTTGGTGAGTTTCTCGCCCAGCAGCGGCACCGCCATCAGCGTCATCATCAGTGGCGCCGCGTAGCCGATGGCATAGCTCTCGGCGAGCGGCATGCCGTAGTCCCAGGCGATGTACCAAGCCACCGTCGCGCCGCAGTGCACCAGGCTGCGGAACAGCACCATCCCCCAGCGCACCGGCAGCAAGCGGCGCAGCCCGCGTGGCGAGGCTGGGTTGGGCAAGAACGACAGCCCGGCCACCGAGGCGCCGCCGAACACGCCGCGCCCCACCATTGCCCCCGCCACGCCGGTGACCGGCAGCGCCCACATCGTGGCGATGTCGCCTACGGTCAGCAGGAAATAGCAGATATTGACCATCACGATGCCACGCACCGTGTCCGCCCCGGTGTCGCGCAACACCCGGCGAGGGGCTGGATTAGCCAAAGCTGGCTTCCCCATCCATGCACACAGCACCACAGTCGTCGCGGCTTTCCACCTTCACGCCATCGGCACCCGGCACTGCGATGAAGGTCATCGCCCGGTCATGGAACGCCGGGCGGCGGCCGCGATAGGCAAAGCGGTGCAATGACCGACCCGCCGCCTGTTCGGCCAACGCCGCCAGCAAGGTGGCCTGCAACGGCCCATGCACCACGAGCCCCGGATACCCCTCGTCCTTGGTCACGTAGTCCAGATCGTAGTGGATACGATGACCGTTGCCGGTCAGCGCCGAGTAGCGGAACAGCAGCACCGCATCCGGGGTCAGCGTGCGCACCAGCGCGCCAGCGGGCGGCGGCTGGGCCGCGGGCGCTGCCTTCACGGCGGCCCCGCCGGTGCCGCGATACACGATGTCCTGTTCCTCGCGGATCGCCAGACCGGCGGCGCCCGAGGTCTCATGGCGAACGGTCACGAACACCAGGGAGCCGCTGCCGCCGGTTTTATGTTCGATGGATTGAAGTGTGCTGACCCGGGTCACCGCCTCGCCCACATGCAGCTTGGCGAGGAATTCCACCCGCCCGCCCGCCCACATCCGGCGCGGCAGGTCGTGCACCGGCGGCAGAAACCCACCGCGCTTGGGGTGCCCGTCCGGCCCCAGGCCGCTGGCCGGCGCCCAATCCTGAAACAGCATCCAATGCCACAGCGGCGGCAGTGCCTCGCCTTGATGCGGCAGGTCCAATGACGCCGTCAGGCCGCGCACCAGCAGCGGCCACACCGTATCGGTCCGCGTCTCGCTGCGGCCGAGAAATTCCTGGTAAGTCATCGCGCGACGCTTTGCCTCCGGTTGGTTCTCACATTACCGCTTCCCGCGCCTGCCGGTGGAGCATTGTTCACCTGCGCCCCGCTTGCAGCAGACCCCACGCCGCGCCACCTTCTTGCCATGGTTTGGAACGACACACGCTGGCGCACCCGTCAGCCGCGCGACGGCAAGGAGCCCAACGGCCCCGTGCTGGACATGACGCCCGATGGCGACTTCGTGGTACGCGGCCCGGCTGCGGCTGGGCCGACGCTCGGCGCACGGGTCATGGGCATCTCGATCATCGTGGCGGTGCTGGCCGGTCTGCTCGGCGCAGCCCTGATCGCCCTGTGGCTGGCGCTGCAACTGATCCCGATTGCCATCGGCGCGGGCCTGATCGCCTACGGGGTGTTCCGCTTCCAGACATGGCGCGCCGGCAAGTCACTCGGCCGCCAGGGCAACTGGCTGCGCCGCTAGTCCGGCTGCCTCGGCGATCAGCGTGTAGGACCGCCGCCGCGCCTCGGCATCGTGCACGGTGCTGAGGACGGCAATCTCATTGGCCCCCAATTGCTGCGCCAGCGCCTGCAACTGCATCACCACACCCGCACCGTCGCCGGCAAGTGCGCGGCGGCGATTGCGCCCGGCGCGCGCCAACTCGGCCTCGGTCCACGCATGCGCGGCGGCTTCCTCGGGCGACGGCAGCGCGATGAACACGCCGCGATCCCGCGACAGCCGCCACAGCGCCCGCGAGCGATACAGCCGCTCGGCCTGCGCCTCCGTCTCCGCCGCGACGGCCCAGACGCAGACCGAGACATACGGCTCGGGATTGGCAGCACTCGGCCGGTAGGACGCGCGATACAGGCTGATCGCTTCCTCGGCCCCCTCGCCGTCGGTGATGAAATGGGCAAAGCAGTACGGCAGCCCGAAATGTGCCGCAAGTTGCGCGCCATAATCGCTGCTGCCCAGAATCCAGGCTTGCGGCGCGCCCGGCCCTTCCGGCTGGGCCCGAACGTCGCGGAACGGATGCCGCTCGACCAGCTTTTCGCCCGCCACCCAGGCCAGCAGGTCGCGCACCTGCGCCGGGAAATGCTCGGACGCAGTGGCCGCGTTCGGGTTCAGCGCGTGCGCGGTGAGCCCGTCTGAGCCGGGCGCGCGGCCCAGCCCCATGTCGATGCGGCCGGGGGCGATCGCCTCCAGCACGCGGAACTGCTCGGCGACTTTCAGCGCCGAATAATGCGGCAGCATGATGCCCGCACTGCCGACGCGGATGCTGCGCGTGGTGGCGGCGATGGCGGCCATCAGCACTTCCGGGGCGGCCCCGGCCACCGCGTCCGAATTATGGTGCTCGGCCAGCCAGTACCGCGCATAGCCGAGCCGCTCGCACAGCAGCGCCAATTGCAGCGTTTCGCGGATTGATTCAGCGGGCGTCCGGCCGGTGACGACGGTGGATTGGTCGAGCACAGACAGGCGCATTTTGCTCTCGAATTGCATTGGCCTGATGTGGCGGCGGCGAGCGCCAATGGCAAGCGGGGAGCTCTGGTCCGCCGGCGTTCTCGCTGCTCCGCAAGGCGCTATGATTTGACCAGTTTGGCGAAGTCTGACCATTGCTCCACACGATAGGCGCAGATGTCGCGCACCGATGCGGGCAGCCACGTCAACCCTTTAAGCGCCATGATCGCGGCAAACAGGTTTGCCAGATCCCTCCGAGGCGTTCGTGTACAGGCTTGCCCGCACCCGGTTGAATCCGACATTGGCAAGGGTGTTCGCGATATCCGCATACGCCTGCGACACACCCCTAGGGTGGTTCTGCGCTGTGTCGGCGGCCACAAGATCGACGGCGATTGCGAACATCAGCGCTCCTGCGGGTCGTCCATTATATCGGTATAGCGATAATCGACTTCCTCGCCGGACTCAAGCACCCGAACCCGCATCATGCGGTCGCCATCCGGCAGTTCTGGCCCAGCCGCGACGATCTCGTACACCGGGCCAACAGCGCCAAACCGCCGCCAGGTCCCAAGCAAGGATTGCGGTTGCAGGATCATCGCAGCCTCCGTGCGCCGTTCATGCCTCGGAGAAGGATCGCATATTACCTCAAAATGCGACTGGCCCGAATGCCGCGCGCAGCAGCACATACACCACCCCACCCGCCAGGAAACCGACCAGCGTGCCGTTGATGCGCACGTATTGCAGGTCGCGGCCAATACGCAGTTCGAGCTTTTCGGTGATCGTCGCCGCATCCCAACCCGCCACCACCTCGGCAATGAAACCCGAGACGCGCGTTTGCGCGGCGGGCAGCAGCGAGGCGGCGATGCTTTCGGCGGCGCGTTGCAACCGGGCGCGGGTGCCGGGATCGGCCTCCAGCATGGCGCCGAAATTGGCCAGCGCACCTTCCAAAAACGCCACCGTGTGCCCGTTCGGCTTGGCGGCGTCAGCCTCCATCGCCACGCGCAAGCGCGACCAGACATCCCACACCCAGGCCTGGATGGTGGCATGCGTCATGGCGCCGCGCACCGCCCGGCCGATTTCGGCCGCACGCGCCGGGTCTTCCTCGATGCGGGCGATCTCGCGGCGGATCCATTCGTCGAAGGCGGCGCGCAGGTCGGACCCGCTGGCCTCCATCTTGTCCATCTCGCCGTTGACTTGCAGCAGCACGCGGCGCGCGACCGAGGCCCCCATCGCCCAGCCGACCAGCCGGCCGCCTTGCTCGCGCACCCGCTCCTCGATAGCGCGGCGCATGCTGTCCTCGCGCTCGGCCAGGATCAGCTTCGCCTTGCCGAGAATAAAGCCGAACACCTCCTGATGCCGCCCGCCTTCAATCAGCGTGCGCAGCGCTCGGGCGACGATCCGCCCGGTGCCGGGGCCGCCGGCCAAACGCGGGATCAGCCGGGCCAGCGTGCGCCGGGCCCGCCCGTCCTCGATGGTGGCCAGCAGGCGCGGCAGTATCGACGCCATCGCCTGCGCCGCCGGGCGGGTGGCCGCACTGTCGGACAGGAAGCGGGCGAAAATCCCGGCGAGGTCGAGTTGCGCCAAGGTGCGGCGCACTTCGGCCTCGGTGAACACGTGATTGCCAACGAAGCGGCCGAGGGCTTGGCCAAGCCGGGCCTTCTGCGCGGGAATGATCGCGGTGTGCGGAATCGGGATGCCAAGCGGGTGGCGAAACAGCGCGGTGACCGCGAACCAATCGGCAATGCCGCCGACAAACCCGGCTTTGGCTGCGGCTTGCAGCACCTCGGCTGCGTAGCCGTGCGGCAGCCAATAACTGCCCACGGTCAGCCCGGCCATGCCGAGCAACAGGCCGGTGGCGAACAGTTTGTGGCGATTCAACACGCGCCGCGCTTCCTGGTCGCGGTCGGCGGCTGGCGGCGGCGGGACGATCATACTCATGCAGGGACGAGCGTATCACGCCAGCGCCACCGCCGCGCAGGGGCGGTGTTCCGGAGGGTTCCCGCGCGCCTGCCTCACTTGCCGCATTGTTGCGCGAATCCGGCTCGAAAACCGGGCAAACCCCAACGCTGCGCCCGGCAAAGCGGCAATTTTCAGCCGATTTGCGGTCATTTCGCAGGAGTCAGTTGCCGCCCGCGCGCCAGACATGCATATCTCGCACATGCAGCATTCCGACACCCCGACTGATCCGACCGCCGCTCTCGCCGCCGAATTGCTCGCGCTGACGGCGAGCACGCGAACCACCCACGATGCCGACCCGTTCGGCAATCCGGTGTTGTCGATTGCCTTGCAGATATCGCGGCGCATCGACGGCGGCACCTTACGGCCCGAGCAGATCGAGGCGCTGGTGCGCCATCTGCGCGACTCAGCCTTCGCCAGCCGCGCCGAGCGCATCGCCGCGTATGTCGGCGGAATCGACATGCAAGCGACCAAGGCCGCCATGGCCGAGCTGGCCGGGCGCCTGGTGCGCCCGGACCAGGAGGACAGCGCGGTGCCGCTGGCCACTTTCCGCAGCCAGACCGAGCGCACCCGCTTCGCCGCCGTGTTCACCGCCCACCCCACCTTCGCGCTGCCCGCCCCGGTCAATCGCGCGCTCGCCGAAGCCGCCAGCGGACGGCCAACAGGCGAGAGTTTCGCCTCGCACCGCCCGGCCGGCGTGACGCTGGAAGCCGAGTTCGAGCAGGCGGTGGCCGCCATCCTGAATGGCCGCGACGCGCTCGATGCGCTGAACGAGGCGCTGCTCACCGCCGCGCGCGGCAACTGGCCGGGCCGCTGGACCGAAGTGGTGCCCGCCCCGGTGATCCTGACCAGTTGGGTCGGCTACGACACCGACGGGCGCACCGATATCGGCTGGTGGGACACGCTGCGGCTGCGGCTGCGCATGAAGCGGATGCAGTTGGCCCGGGTGCAGGCGCAGGTGGCACCGATTGCCGAGGGCGCCGCCTTGGCCGCGCGGATCGGTCAGGCGCTCGATGCGGTGGATGCACAATTGGAAAGCGTGCCGGGCGGGCAAGACCCCGATCCGGTGGCCGCGTTCGCGCACGCGCTGGTCGACAAGCGCGAGGCCGCGCTGACCACGCCGGAACCGCTCGACGCGCTGTTCCGCGAGGCCATCGCCGCCGCCCCCAACGGCGACAAACTGAAACTCGCGGTCGCCCGCGCCGGGCTGCGCTCGCACGGGCTGTCGCTGGCGCACACCCATGTGCGGCTGAACGCGGCGCAGATTCACAACGTGGTGCGCCAGCGCCTCAATCTTGCCGATCCGCCGGAAGATCCCTCGCGCCGCCGCGTGCTGCTGGCCGGCATCAATGCGGCGCTGGACAATGTCGAGACCGTGCCGGTGGATTTTGGCGCACTGATCGCCGAGGGCGCTTCCGCCGCGCGGCTGATGATGACTGTGGCGCAGTTGCTCAAGCACATCGACGGCGCGACCCCGGTGCGCTTCCTGATCGCCGAAACCGAATCGGGCTACACGCTGCTGTCGGCGCTGTGGCTGGCCAAGGTGTTCGGCATCGAGAAGCAGATCGAGATCAGCCCGCTGTTCGAGACCGCCGAGGCGCTCGAATCGGGCGTTCATGTGCTGGAAGAAGCGTTACGCAGCCCCCACTATCGCGCCTACCTGCAAGCCACCGGGCGGCTGGCGCTGCAATTCGGCTACTCCGATTCCGGCCGCTATGTCGGCCCGCTCGCTGCGACATATCTCATCGAGCGGTTGCGGCTGAAGCTGGCCGAGGCGCTGGCGCGGCACAAACTCACCGGCGTGGAAGTCCTGCTGTTCGACACGCACGGCGAAAGCGTCGGACGCGGCGCGCATCCGGGATCGCTGTCCGAGCGGCTGGCGTATTTGTCGCCCGCCCACGCGCGCCGCGCGCTGGCCAGCGCCGGCATTCCGGTGCGCGAGGAAAGCGCCTTCCAGGGCGGCGACGGCTATTTGCTGTTCGGCACCCCGGAACTGGCGCACGCCACGGTGGCGCGCATTGCCGAACATGCCTTCCCGCCCGAACAAGCGGTCAAGCTCGATCCGATCTATGAGGAAGCCGATTTTTCCGCCGACTTCTTCGCCACCTGCCGGGCCGGAATGCAGGAACTGGTCGAGGACGCCGGGTACGCGGCGCTGCTCGGCGCGTTCGGCCCCGCCTTGCTCGACCCGACCGGCTCGCGCCCGGCCGCGCGGCAGTCCGATGGGGTGACCGGCCCGGCGATGATCCGCCATCCGCGCGAATTGCGCGCGATCCCGAACAACGCGATTTTGCATCAACTCTGCTGGCTGGCCAACACGCTGCAAGGCCTGGGGGCCGCCGCCGCGCGACACCCGGAAGTGTTCGCCGAGTTGAAGGAGCGCAGCCCGCGCTTCCGCAACGCGCTGGCGCTAGCCGCGCACGCCGCAGCACATTCCGATCTGGACGTGCTGCGCGCCGTGGTGGCGACGCTAGACCCCGGCATGTGGCTGGACCGCGCCGCGCACGCCCGCATTCCGGGCCGCCGCCAGGCCTTGGTCAGCGTGGCGCGGGCGCTGGAACGGCTGGACTTGTGGGCGTCGGCGCAGGCGATGTTCCGCCGCATCCAAGCCGACCATGTGGCATTGCGCGCGGTGTGGCCGGAAGCGCCCGAACTGGCCGACCGCGAAATGCTGCTGCACTCGCTGCGGCTGGCGCTGATCCATCGCATTTGGCTGCTGTCGACCTCGATCCCGGACTTCTCGCCGCGCCACGGTGTCACACGCTCGACGCTCGATGGGCGGTTGCTGCGGTTGGATATTCCCCCGGCGCTGAAACTGCTGGGCGAGGTGTTCCCCTCCGCCCCCGACCCCGCCGCCGACCGTGATTATGCCGAGCCGCGCGGGCCGCGCGCCACGGCGGCGTATGCGCGCGAGCATGAGGAGATCTTCATGCCGATGGACCGGTTGTTCAAATTGGTGCGCGAAATCAGCACCGCCGTTACCCACGAAGTCGGCGCGCTCGGTTAGCACTGCCGCAACGCGGCCCCGCGCGGCGGGGCCGCGTTGCCGCGCTTGCAATTCCCTCTTTATGAGTAGATTTAATAGGAATACGCTCAGCTATCTTTCCCCACCGCGAGCCATATAAATGAAAATTGCATGCCTCGTGCTGGCCAACACCGGCGCCCCGGTTCTGGCGCGCAGCCTCGCGGTCTATCGCGCCGCCGGTTGGGATGTGTTCATCCATATCGACGCCAAAGTCCCGCGCGACCGGTATGTTGGGCAGCTTGGCGAAATCGCCGCCGACTGCCGCATCGTCGATGATCCGATCACGCTGCGCAGCCGCCAAAACCAGCGCGACTCGTTCCGGGGTCTCGGTTCGGTCACCACCGTGCGCTTGATGGCACCGCCGCAGGATGGCGAAACTGGCGATGGCAACATTGGCGAGGTCTGGAGCGGTCCGGGGCGCTATCTAAAACGGCTGTATCGTTGGACCACCGCCGCGCAGGTGCGCTGGACAATAACGGTGCCCAATGCTCCGGCCGGGCGGCTGCGCTGCTATCTGCCGACGGTGATGAGCCAGTCGAACTTCCTGGAGGTGTCGCGGCTGACGGCGCTCGGCCAAACCAAGCCGCTGACCGACACCCGCTATAGCCTGATCGCCGAGTTCATCCATGACGGCATCGGCGGCGGCATCGAGATCGTGCTGGAAACGCCGCCGCCGGTGATCGCCGATCCGGCGAACGATCCGCGCGCACTTGGCCTGGGTATCGCCATGGCGCTGCCCGGACTGAACGACATCCTGGCGCCGCCCAGCGCGCCAGCCCAAGCGCCGGAACCCAGCCCCGCATTGCATGACCTGCGCCATTCGATGCAGCACTTCCTGCGCGCATTCTCCGGCCAGCCGGTGCTGTTCTACCCCAATCCCGGCAACGCCGGCGATTCGCTGATCGCCGCCGGTGAATATGCCGCCTTCCGCCGCGCCGATATTCGCAACACCCAAGTCGATTTCGGCTCCGACGTGACCGGCGGCACGGTATTTTTGGGCGGCGGCGGTAATCTGGTCCCAATGTACGAAAGCACCCGGCTGGCGTTCGACCGCTTCCTGGGCAAGGCCGCCCGCATTGTGCTGCTGCCGCATACGGTGCGCGGCCACGAAGACTTGCTGGCCCGCCTGGACGCCACCTGCACGATCTTCTGCCGCGACGAAGCCAGCTTCGCGCATGTCAGCGCGCACGCCCCGCGCGCGATCGTGCATCTGGCGCACGACATGGCGTTCCATGTCGAGGCCAGCGACTTGCTGTCTGACCCGGCCATCGCCCAGGCGGGCGAACCGCTGTTCGCCGCACGGCTCGCGCGGGCCAATTTGACGGCGGACCTGCTGGGCCTGAAGCCCGTGGTGCATTTCATGCGCACCGATGGCGAAGCCGCCCCTGGACGCGGCGGCACCGACGCCGACATTTCGGCGCTGTTCGACTTCGGGGTCAGCCCGAGCCAAGCCGAGTTGGCAAGCTGGTGCCTGCTCAAAGCCATCTCGCTGGCCCGCGCCGTGCGCACCGACCGGCTGCATGTCGGCATCGCCTCGGCGCTGTTGGGCAAGGACTGCACGCTGCTGGACAATTCATACGGGAAGAACGCCGCAATCCATGCGCATAGTCTGTCCGGCCGGTTCCCCAATCTGCGCATGGCCAGCGCCGCCCTGATCTAGCCAGCCCCGATCAAAAGCGCCGCGCCGGGCGGCCGGAGCCGACGTATGGCGCGCCATCACCGCACATTGCTTGCGCTGAGCCTGCTGCTGGTTGGCGCAGCGCCACTGCCGGGCGTCGGGCCGGATGCTGCACGGCATGGCGTCGACATCAATGCGCCGCCGTGGTCAGCCCTCGCGCGGTTGCAAATCCCCGGCGTTTCGCGCTGCACGGCAGTGCTCGTGGCGCCGCGCACCGCGCTGACGGCGGCGCATTGCTTGTGGGAGCGGCGGCTGGGCCATTGGACGCCCGCCGCCAGCATTCATCTGCTGTCGCGCTACGCGGCGGGCGGGTTCGCCGCCCATGCGCTGGCCGCCAAATACCGCATCGGGCCGGGCTTCGACCCGCTGGCCGCAAGCCCCAACCGCGCCGCTGATATCGCCGTGGTGACCCTGGCCGCGCCGCTCGGCGGCACGCCGCTGGCGCTGGCTGCGGCCCCGCCCGCGCCCGGCACGCCCGCCATGCTGGGCGGCTACAATCAGGATCGCGCCGAAGTGATCGACGCGGATACCGCGTGCCATATCACTGGGCGTGGCCCCGGTTTGCTGCTGCACGACTGCGCCGGCACGCGCGGCACCAGCGGCGGGCCGTTGCTCACGCGCGATGCCAGCGGCACCTGGCGGCTGGCCGGGCTACAGGTCGCGGCCTTCGGCGGCCGGTCCGGCGGCGTTGCAGTGGCCGCCAGCGTGCTACAGGATATGCTGGAGCATAACGGACTCGCGCCATGATCGAACCAGGGCTGTACCTCACTTTCATCGCCGCTTGCGTGGTGCTGATGCTGATCCCCGGCCCGAATGTGGCGCTGATCGTGGCCAATTCCGTCGCCTATGGCACCCGTTTCGGGCTGCTGACGCTCGGCGGCACCGCCACCGCGATGCTGATTCAATTGACGCTTGTGGTGTTCGGCATGTCCGCCGTGCTCGGCGTGCTGGGCGCGTGGCTGGAATGGCTGCGCTGGCTCGGCGTGATCTACCTTGTCTATATCGGCGTGCGGCAATGGCTGGCCCCGGTGGTGGACTTGACCAAGACCAAGCCGGAGCCGCGTTCGGCGCGCAGCATTTTTCTGCGCGGGCTGCTCGTCTCGCTGACCAACCCGAAAACGCTGCTGTTCTTTGGCGCGTTCTTTCCGCAATTCATCACCCCGGAGCACGACGTGCAGTCGCAATTGCTGCTGCTGGCGGCAACCTTCGTGGCGCTGGCGCTGCTGCTCGACGGTTGCTGGGCTGTGCTGGCCGGGCGCGCGCGCGGCTTCCTGGCCGGGCGCGGACGGTTTCGCAACCGGCTGTCCGGCGGATTGCTGATTGGCGCTGGCGTCGGGCTGGCGCTGGCCCGGCATCGCTGACCGCCGCACAGCACCATGTTCGCGCAAAAACTGCTGACCGGGTCGCGCGTCCGCGCCAGCCGGGCCGCTGCCGCCCGGCTCGCCGGGCCGCTGCAATGCGACGGCGGCATCGACGAGTTGAGCCCGCGCCACATCGCCGGCTGGGCCTACGATGCGCGCGACGGCAATCACCGGGTGCGGCTGGAGGTCGTGCTAGACGGCCCCGATGGTTTTACCGCGCGCCCTTTGGCCAACCGCTTCGTGCATGGTCTGGCGAGCGCCGGCAAAGGCGATGGCGCACACGGGTTTTATACAAAATTCCCCCGCGCACTGACCGAGGCTGAGCAAGCCCGCGTGCACGTGCGTCCGGCGGCCTCAGCGCTGCCGCTGCATGTGGTGCCGTGGGCGCACCGCGAATACACGCCGCTGCTGCACGTGGCGATGGACATCGTCGACAACTGCAATCTGCGCTGTCCGTTCTGCCTGTACGACTACGTCAACACCAACGCCACGCACATGATGGACGAGGCGACCCTCACGGCGGCGTTGCGCTTCCTGCCGTACACCCGCGACGGCGAGTTCTGGTTTTCCTGCCTGCACGAACCGGCGCTGCATCCACGGCTCATGGATTTCATCGACCTGGTGCCGCGCGAATACCGGCGCAAACTGTTCTTCACCTCCAACATCGCCAAGCGGATGCCGCCGGGCTATTTCGCCTGGCTGGCCGATTCCGGGCTGCACCACATCAACATCTCGATCGAATCGCGCGACCCGGCGATTTACGAGCGGATGCGCAAAGGCGCGCGCTACCGGATCTTTGCCGCCAACTGGGACCTGCTGATGCAGGCGCTGCCGGATGGCAGCGCGCCGCCGCAAATCCGCTACATCGCCATGGCCTACAAATCCAACCTGCGCGAACTGCCCGAACTGGTGGCCTATCTGCTGGCCGAACGGCAGGCCGGGCAGGTCGAGTTGCGCTATACTTACGACGTGCCGCACATCCCGGCCGATTTCAAAGCCAGCGAGTATCTGGCGGCCGAGGACTGGCATTGGCTGAAAGACCAGCTTGCCGGTTATGCGCCGGACAAAGTGGTGCTGATTGCACCGCCGAACGACGCACCGCCGCCGGTGCCGGCCGCCGGGCGCGCCGCCAGCCGCAAGCAGGACGATCCGCCCCCTGAGCCGCTGCTCCCGCCGGACGAGACCGAAATCGCGCCGGTGCTGAGCGGGCGCTACATGTTCCGCGTGTCGTGGGACGGATCGGTGCGCGTGCAGGGCGTGCGGCAGGACAGCCGCGGCGAGGACGCCCGCGAGCGGCAATTGATGAACACCAACATCCGCGACCTGCCAGACCCGGACGCATTATTCGCGCAGTTGGACGCCGGTCTCTAGCCCGCTGGAGCGGCTGCGAGCACGCCGTCCTGCCGGCCCATCGCGAAGGCAACGGCAATCGAGGATGTGCCGAGTGCCTGAAATCCGGCCAGCTTCAGCAGCACCGCCGAAGCGCCGTCCCACGCATTCGGCATGATGAATGCGCCAGGTTGTTCGTGTAGGACGCGGAAACGTTCATACGCGGCGCTTGTTGGGCCATCGCCGATGCTCCGTCCAATGTTGCGGGTCCCATTCAAGCCACACTGGCCGGTGCTGCACTCGCCTCTCCGCCAGCGGTTAGTACGCTGTCCAAAATCACCTGCAGCGAGCGGTCGAACGCTGCTTGGCTATGATGGGCCTCCAGCAGTTCCCGGGCGGCTGTTACGCGCGATTCCGCTGCCACAGCATTGTCGAGGATTCGCCGCATCGCTTGAACATATTCCTCAGGCGAGTTGCCATTCCGCACGGGGTAGCCGGTGGCGTCGGTGACCATCTCCCCGATCCCACCAATCCCGGCCGGGGCGACAATGGGCAGGCCTGCGGCCGCGGCTTCGAGCAAAACGTTCGGCATACCATCGGAGATGGTGGTGTAGAGGTATCCGTCATAGCCACCCTGCGCAGCAATGTCGGCAAATGACTCGTAGGCGCCATACATCCGCACATTTGGCAGACGTTTGAGTTTGCGTGCTGCCGCGACCGAATCCTTGTCGACTTCGCCCCATACATCGATTTGGATGTCAGACGCCAATTTGGCGATTTCGATCAGCAATTCGGGCCGCTTTGACACGCAAAAGCGTGCGGCCCACAGGAAGCGACGGCCCCGATCGCTACGCGGTTGCTGCTTCACCAGAGCACTATCTTGCCAAAAATAGACAGGCAAAACAGTACTGTCAGAGTAGCCGTGGCGATTCACTAGAACCCGGCAGAAACGCGCTGTGTCGCACAGCAACCGGTTCAGCACGGGCCGGCACGGCGTTGCGTAGCGGATCGGATAGCCGATCACGGCACCCTGAGCATCGAGTTCATCAGCAAATAAACTTCCGAACAAGATCGCTCCCTGGCTGCGCAAGGCCCGGCCATGGGCCTCAATCACCTCCCATCCGATCTCCGATTGAATGACATGGATCAGGCGCGGCTTCAGTTGCAGCAACAACCGGGCCACAACGATCCGCCGGTCTGCAGGCTCCAGCCGTGCGAGGGATCGGCCAGCCTCGACCAGCCTCACCCCATGGGGCACCCGGCTTTTCCAGGGTGACGGTGCGTTGAACGTTGTGATACATAGCACGTTGCCGAAACGTCGGTGGTAGTGCTCCAGGAACTGAAGTATTCCCTTGTCGGCTCCGCCCCGCTTGAGCCACGGTACCACGACGACCACGTCTGGCCTCATCGGGCGAATTTGCAGCCAAAGTCCGGCATAAACTCTCCCGGGCGCCGGATCGCTGGACGAGGAATAGATATGGAATTCCCCCAACCGGTCTGCCGTCGGTGCCAGCAACGGCTCGACATCAGACAAGGCCTGCATCTCGGCGAGCATCCATGCAGGAAAGATGTGAGGCCCGCTGGTGCGCTGCCGCGCCTTCAGCCGTGATTTCAATGCGGCGATATCCACAGGCTCCCCATTTGCGGTGCGCACGCGCCGCAAGATGCCGTCGATCACGACGCCATCGCGGTGGGAGCGCCAGCAATACGCAAGCATGTGTCCCTTGATCCGCCAACTGCGTGGCACGGCCGCCCGCCAGCCAGACCGATTGGCGGCGGCTTCGCGCGCAAAGTCGTAGACCACACCCAAAATCAACGCTTCATGCAACAAGAACAACGTCGTCATCCAGCGCGCCTGTGCCTCCGGTGACAGGAATCGCATTCCTGCCAGGCCCCAGCGCCGCAGCAGCGGCGTTGCATGGTCCATCAGACGGGCGCGCAATGACGTCACGCTGTTCCCGCTTGCGACATCCAGCCGCTATCCTCAAAGAATTGCGACGGGCGGATCAGCACCGCAGCCGCCGCATATTCGGTCAGCATACTGTTTGCCTTGCGTCGGTAGAAAATCGCCGTCTCGGGCGCGGTCACATGGATGACGCCACGGGACATGACTTCAAGGTTCCAATGCCAGTCTTCATACCCAAATCCCTCAGCGACACTGGCCGATTGATAGGGCACGGCGCGGTACAACTCAGTCGGTGCAAAACCTTGGGCGTTCCAAGGATGAGTCTTCAGCAGCGCCGCAGTGGGAAACGGCGCGGTAGACTGATCGACGATCCGACACACCGACTGCAGGTGCCCGAAGCTCACGATGAACTCGGGGTGCACCACCACTGTCCTGGAACCTACCCGGGACCGGTGCAACGCCGCAGTAATCCAATTGGCTGTGAAGAAGTCATCACCGTCAAAATTACACGAATATATACCCCTCGCCATACTAAAGCCGACATTCCGTGCAAGACCAAGATCACCACAATCTACACGTAGCACGGAATCGGATTTTTCTACGATTGAATGCTGCATAATAATTTGCTGTGTGGCGCCATTCGACCGGTCTAGCACGAATATCATCTCAACAGATATTCCTGCGGCTTGCGCATGATGCCGTACTCTGGCCAATCCATCGAGTGTGATCCGCCCAATTTCACCTTCGCGATGAAAATTGACAATCGCACTCACTGTTACATCACGACCATCCGCGCTGTGACGGATAATTTCTGGCGCAGGAATTTGTCTTATTGACATTGTGCTAGCGGGCGACGCTGACGGCCGGGCGTGCAACACATGAGCATGGTTCCCAACGATCCCGATGACTGCAGAACCCCACAGGCAATCGGTTTATCCGGTTGGCCAATCCTGCGCAAGCAAATGGCACAGGTTCACCACAAGACCAAGGGCGGCCTGCGAGCTAACCCCTGCCCCCCCCCAAAACGCGCCAAAGCAGCCTGAACACCCGCCACAACATCGTCGGCGGCACGTCATCCACCATGCGTCCGCCGTTGCCATTCGGCCGCAGCGCAGGCTTTGTGGCGCTCGTTTGGCGCTGCAGTTCGGACTTGAACCACTCCAGAGCCCACCACGGCTCCATTTGTGCATCGCGCGACATCGGGCTTGCGACGTGAACGCTTTGCGGCGCGGCACCCCAAACGCCGATATAGAATGAGCAATTTTGCGTACACACGTTAATATTAATTTGCGCCGGCAGCAAATACCCAGCATCAGGCCCCGACATCTCGGTGAGAAGCATAGAATCCACCCTAGAATTACTCAATAGTGATGAATTTGCCTCGGCTACGATCATCCCCTGTATCGGTGTTCCAAGATACCAACGCCCATCCGGCCCCAGAATCGCCGAAGCCGACTGCTGAAATTCAGCAAAGCTGTAGGTTCTCACGTGATACGGATTGGGGACTGCCCCCTCGCGATTTTGCGCGTCGTTTGGACAACTCAGCAGAACAACCCCGCCCGGTGCCAGAACTTGGCGCACGCCCTGGAGGAACCGAGCCGCATCCGTCACATGTTCGATCGTCTCGAAACTGACGATGACTTCAAAATTGTCGTGTTCGGCCAGCAACTCCGGCAGTTGCAGCGCATCGCCAGCCAGGAACATTACATTGTCCCCGGCAAACTTCTGCCGTGCCACAGCCAGCGCTTCTTCAGAAATATCAACGCCTAGTACAGATTTGGCACCTAACTTGGCGAGCAAATACGCGCCATACCCTTCACCGCACGCGACATCCAACACACGCTTGCCAGCGCAAAGCTGGGCTGCGAAGGCATAGCGACTGACATGCTCTGCTACATGCATGGCGTGGTAATCCATCACGCCGGCCTCAAAATGCAGCCGTTCCGCACTCACACTCGTTCTCCGCTCCGTCCCCTCCGTCAGCAAACTGCAAAAGCTGACGAACAGCAACCGCAAACGGCGCCGGCGATTGCTCGCCGGCGCCGTTATTGGCAGTGCCGAAGCGCGCTGCTTACGCCGACTTCGCCATGATCTCATCGGCGATATTGCGCGGCACCGGATCGTAGTGATGGAACTGCATGGTGAACGACGCGCGGCCCTTGGTCATGCT
>JANYDF010000013.1 GCA_025359905.1 Rhodospirillales bacterium | reverse complement strand
AGGTGCCGCATGATCACCAGCAAACTCTCCACCAAGGCGCAAACCACTATCCCGCTCGCCGTGCGCGCCGCGCTGCGGTTGAGCGAGGGCGACGAGATTGCCTACGCCATCGAGGATGGGCGGGTCACGATCAGCAAGGGTGCCAAGCCTGACATCGCCGAGGACCCGTTTGGCACTTTCAGCGAATGGGCGTCCGAGGCCGATTGCCGCGCCTATCACAGCCTCTGAGCCGCCGCCGGTCTGGCCCGTCGTCAAGGTTCCGTTGCCCTACACGGATCGCCCGCCGCGATCCGCCGCTGGCTGGACCGCACCGCCGCGACATAGACGTGATCGCCCGCTTCCTCAAAAGCGCGCGCGCATCTTGCTCCCGCTCCCGCCACCATGCGTAACTGTTCGCAGCCCGAGCAATGGGGCAGGGAGCGTGCATGAACACCGAAGCCGTGCTGCGGCAAGCTGCTGAGTTTGCCATTGCCTACCGCGCCCATATCGCAACGGCCGACCGCACCCCCACCCAAGACCTGCAAGCCACACTTCGCGCCTTCGACGGCCCGTTGCCCGACGCTGGCGAGGATGGGCCGCAGGTCATCGAAGCCTTGGCAAGTGCCGCCGAACCGGGGCTGCGGGCCTCGGCGGGCGCCCGGTTTTTCGGCTGGGTGATCGGCGCATCGCATCCGGTGGGAGTGGCCGCCGATTGGCTGACCTCCGCTTGGGGCCAGAACGCCGGTAACCCGGTGGCCGCTCCGGCGGCGGCGGCGGCGGAGGCGGTGGCGGCGCGCTGGCTGCTGGAGGTGCTGGGACTGCCGGACGCCGCATCCGTGGGCTTTGTAACCGGGGCGACGGTGGCCAATATGGTGTGCCTTGCCGCCGCGCGCGGTGCGGTGTTGCGGCGGGCGGGCTGGGATGTGGAGGCGAACGGGATGTTCGGCGCGCCGCCGATTGACGTGGTGATCGGCGAAGAAGGCCACGCCACGGTGTATTCGGCGTTGCAGTTCCTCGGGCTGGGCCACGCGCGGGTGCATAAGGTGGCGGCGGATGCGCAGGGGCGCATCATCCCGGCGGCATTTGCTGGCGTGCTGGCGGGGCTGTCCGGTCCGTCGATTGTCATTCTGCAAGCCGGGCATGTCAGCACCGGCGCGTTCGATCCGCTGCCCGCACTGATTCCGCTGGCGAAGGCGCACGGCGCCTGGGTGCATGTCGATGGCGCGTTCGGGCTGTGGGCGCGCGCTTGTCCGGCGCGGGCGGCGTTGGCGGCGGGGGCCGAGGACGCCGATTCGTGGGCCACCGACGGCCATAAATGGCTGCAAACGCCGTACGACAGCGGCTACGCCATCGTGCGCGACGCCGAGGCGCACGCGCGGGCGATGACCATTGCCGCGAGTTATTTGCCGGTGACGGCAGGTGAGCGCGACCCGTCGCATTACGTGCCGGAGTTGTCGCGCCGGGCGCGCGGCTTCGCCACTTGGGCGATGCTGCGCCACTTGGGCCGCCAGGGTATTGCCGACATGGTCGCCCGGCATTGCCGCCTGGCCCAGCGCATCGCCACCGCGCTGGCGGCGGAGCCGGGCGTGCAAGTGATGAACAAGGTGGTGCTGAACCAGATTATCGTGCGGTTCGGCGCGGATCGCAGCACGGAGGCCGGCGACGCACTGACCCGCGACACAATCCGCCGGGTGCAGGACGATGCGGTGATCTTCGCCGGTGGCGCGCGCTGGCGCGGAGAGTGGGTGATGCGGCTGTCGGTGATTTCCGGGCCGATGGACAACGCCGAGGCGGACCGTTCGGCGGCGGCCATCCTGGCGGCGTGGCGCGCGGCGCTGGCGGCGGCTTGACGGTACTACGGGCGGCGCAAGGCCTCGTGATAAGCTGCGAGGTAGAGGTTGATTTCGCGAAACAGGCTGCTGCCGCAGCGCGGGTTCAGCTCCAATAGCTGTATCTGGCCATCGGCCAGCTTGTAGTCGAAGCAACAGGTGCCTTCGTAGCCGATGGCGCGCAAGATACCGGCCAATTGCTCGATGATCGCGGCATCGGCTTCAATGCCGAAAGCCTCCTGCTGCGG
Organism: Rhodospirillales bacterium; assembly: GCA_025359905.1. Taxonomy (GTDB): domain Bacteria; phylum Pseudomonadota; class Alphaproteobacteria; order Acetobacterales; family Acetobacteraceae; genus CAIPHQ01. The sequence continues at coordinate 3,039 of JANYDF010000013.1, read as the reverse complement.
CCGCACGGCGTCGCCCTTGACGATGAAATCCTGCCCCATCCGGTATTCGTTGGTCGAGTGGTAGTACAATTTACCGCCGGCCATCAGCATATGCGTGGCGTATTCGACAGCGCCGGGCACGTATTTTTGACAGATATAGTCATCGCTGGCGATCTGTTCGGCATAGTGCGCGGCATCCGTCGCATCTTTGATCATATGCACGTCCAAACCCGCTTCGCTGATGCGCTTTTTCAGCACAAATGGGAATTGTACGTCGTGCCGTTGCAGCATTGGCGGGATCAGCGCGGCAAATGCGGTTTGCCGGATGGCCTCGTTGAAGGCCTTCTTGTCACGGCACAGATCGACCACTTCGCTCAGTGGGATAATGTACTTCCGCCGGTATGCGGCGTGATAGTGCCGAAGATTTTCGTAGTCGCGGAATGTGATGGGAACAGCGCAATTCGCCTGAAAGATGTTCGCTTGCTCGAAATCCACAAAACGATACGAGTAAGCGGCGAGGTCGATATGGTCCTGCATCACGCCGCGCCAGTGTTCATGCGCTCCAAACAAGACCGAAATTACCAACGCTCGCCCCCAATTCCTGCTGTTCACCAGTTCGGCGTATGATAGGCAACGCGTGCGAAGCCGCAATAGCAGCCGCGCGTGAATATCCGATGCCCTATCCCTTCGGCCCGCCGCCCATTTTGGCGAATACCTGCTGGTCGCGGTTTTCCTGCATCAGCCGTGTAAAGCTTGGGATCTTCTCGAACCCCAGGCCCAGCGGCACCCCGGTGTCCGGATCGGCCATCACCTGGGCATATTGCTCGCTGGCCACCTTGTCCCATTTGCCCGCCGGGCGCTTCACCTCCAGTGTGACGACGGTCGCCTTCAGCGACAGCCGCACGATGGCTTCCTTGGGGGCGGAGGGCTTGGTGAGGCACAGCGTTCCCGCCATGGCTTGCCAGCCATTTGCCAGTGCCCAGGCGGTGATGTCGTCCTTGGTCATGCGGCGCCCTTTCTGGTGGCAGGCATGTCGTATGGGCTTGCGCGCCCGGCGGCAAGCCGGTTGCCTTCATACTGGCGGTTGCATACTGTTCCGCCATGGCCATTGGCGCACCCGCACCGAGCTGCCTCGACCACGCATCGGCGTGCGGTTTGCCGCGCGCGCTGCTCCTTCGACTTATCCGCCCCTGGGCGTGATGCCGCGCGCGTAGGCGCGGTTTCGCTCAGGGGTCTCCCCTGGCGCTTGCGCCGGGGCAACAACGGATACAGCCGCAGAATTTTTGCCAGGAACACCTGACATGACCATCGAGCATCCGAATTTCGGCAGCCTGCCGGACGACCGCGTGATTATGTTCGACACCACACTGCGCGACGGCGAGCAGTCGCCGGGCTTTTCCATGAACTTGCAGGAAAAGCTGCGCATGGCCGAAGCGCTGACCGAGCTGGGCGTGGACGTGATCGAGGCGGGGTTTCCCATCGCCTCGCCGGGCGATTTCGAGAGCGTGCAACTGATCGCGCGCACCATCAAAGGCCCGGTGATCGCCGGGCTGGCGCGCTCCGCCCCCGGCGACATTATCCGCGCCGCCGAGGCGGTGGCCCCGGCCGAGCGCAAGCGGATCCACACCTTCCTGTCCACCAGCCCGCTGCACATGAAATACAAGCTGCGGATGGAACCGGACGCAGTGCTGCAAGCGGTGTCCGACAGCGTGACGCTGGCGCGGCACTACACCGATGACGTGGAGTGGTCGGCCGAGGATGGCAGCCGCACCGAGCCGGATTTTCTGTGCCGTTGTGTGGAAGCCGCCATCAAGGCCGGGGCGACCACGATCAACATCCCGGACACCGTGGGCTACGCGGTGCCCGAGGACATGTTGCGTATTTTTAACATGATCCGCGAGCGGGTGCCGGGGGCCGACGGCATCATCCTGTCCACCCACAATCACAACGATCTGGGGCTGGCGGTGGCCAACACGCTGGCGGCGATGGCGGGCGGGGCGCGGCAGATCGAGTGCACCATCAACGGCATCGGCGAGCGGGCCGGCAACGCGGCGCTGGAAGAAATCGCCATGGCGATCCGCACCCGCCCGGACGCGGTGCATCGCACCACCGGCATCGTCACCAACCGCATTCTGAAAACCAGCAAGCTGCTGTCCACCATCACCGGCTTCGACGTGCAGCCCAACAAGGCCATCGTCGGGCGCAACGCCTTCGCGCATGAAAGCGGCATCCATCAGGACGGCATGCTGAAGAACGCGGCGACTTACGAGATCATGACCCCCGAAAGCGTCGGCTGGGCCAAGACCTCGCTAGTGATGGGCAAGCATTCCGGCCGGGCCGCGTTCCGCGACAAGCTGAAGGCGCTGGGGTATGGCGAAATCGGCGACAACAAGCTGAACGATGCGTTCCGCCGCTTCAAGGATTTGGCCGACCGCAAGAAAATCGTCTACGACGAAGATCTGGTCGCCCTGGTCGATGACGAGGTGGTGCGCGACCACGAGCGCATCCGTTTTGTCTCGCTGGACGTGCGCGCTGGCAGCAAGGTGAAGCCGACCGCCGAACTGGAACTGGAAATCGACGGCGAGCTTAAGGCCGACATGGCGTTTGGCGACGGCCCGGTGGACGCCACGTTCAACGCGATCCGCGCGTTGTATCCGCATGAGGTGGTGCTGCGGCTGTATTCAGTGGGAGCGGTGACCGAAGGCACCGACGCGCAGGCCCGCGTTACCGTGCGGCTGGAGGAAAATGGCAAGCTGGTGGACGGGCAGGGCGCCGACACCGACACGCTGATCGCCTCGGCGCGCGCCTATATCCACGCGTTGAACAAACTGCTGGTCAAGCGCGACCGCAGCGAACCGCCGGAGCATGTCGCGGCGGAGTAGGCCGGCGCGCCGCAGCGAGCGATCGTTGCGGCGCGAGAGCCTGTGCGCCGGCTCGCTGACCTGTGGACCGGGAAAATGCCGGGAATAGGGCGCCAGCGAAAGCGATGGCTGACATAGCGGGACCCTTCAGGCGCTTCGCCCTGCGGGGCAGGCGGCGCTGACGCGGTTCGCATTCATG
>JANYDF010000148.1 GCA_025359905.1 Rhodospirillales bacterium | reverse complement strand
GGTGAAGAACGTCACCGCCGTGCTGACCGCGCACAAAGCCGCCGCAGCGGCGCCGGCGCCCGCGCCGCATTCGCACGGGCATAATCACGGGCACGCCCATGGTGCGGCGGCCGCCAAGCCGCAATTGCTGAGCGAGGTGCGCGCCGTGGTCGCCGTCGCTTCCGGCAAGGGCGGAGTCGGCAAATCGACGGCGGCGGTGAACTTGGCGGTCGCCTTGGCGCAGATGGGCCTGCGCGTCGGCTTGCTCGACGCCGACATTTATGGCCCCAGTCTGCCCCGGATGCTTGGCCTGAACCGCAAGCCGGACGTGCGCGGCGACCGCATGATCCCGCTGCCCGCCTGGGGGCTGAAGGCGATGTCGATCGGCTTCCTGGTGGAGGAAGAAACCCCGATGATCTGGCGCGGCCCGATGGTGATGGGCGCCCTGGAACAGATGATGGGGCAAGTCGAGTGGGGCCCGCTCGACATCATGATCGTCGACATGCCGCCCGGCACTGGCGACGCGCAACTGACCATGGCGCAGCGGGTGGCGCTGGCCGGGGCGGTGATTGTCAGCACGCCGCAGGATATCGCACTGACCGACGCGCGGCGCGGGGTGCGAATGTTCGAGCGCACGCGGGTGCCGGTGCTCGGGCTGATCGAGAACATGAGCTATTTCTGCTGCCCGAACTGCAACCACCGCGCCGAGATTTTTGGCCACGGCGGCGCGCGGCTGGAAGCCGCACGGCTGGGCATCGACTTCCTCGGCGAAGTGCCGCTGCTGCTCGACATCCGCACCGCCAGCGACGAAGGCACCCCGATTGTCGCCTCCGCCCCTAGCAGCGAGGCGGCGCGGGCGTTTCACGACATTGCTGCCAAGCTGTGGGCCAAGGTGTCGGGCACCGCCGCCCCGAAAGCACCGCGCATCGTTGTCAGCTAACGTTGTCGTGGGCGTTGATTTCGCCCATGCTTTGCGGCCTCAGTTGGTGGAGCGAGCCACGTGACGCAAGCATGGGACGAGACCGAATTCCGCACCGGCGGCTTTCGCCTGCAAGGCTACCGGTCGGGGGCCGGTAACCCGCACAAACTGCTGCTGGCGCATGGCGGGCCGGGCGTGCCGTGCAGCTACCTATTCCATGCCCACCGGCACTACGCCGGGCACGGCTTCGACGTGGTGTCGTGGGACCAACTCGGCTGCGGCAAGTCCGACCGGCCGGATGACAAGTCGCTGTGGACGGTCGCGCGCTACGTGCAGGAACTGGACGACGTCCGTCAGCATCTGGGCTGGGATCGCTTCCAGCTGCTGGGCAATTCCTGGGGCGGCATTCTGGCGATGGAATACGGGATCGCCCACGGCCATCGGCTCAAGGCGGCGGTGATCGGCAACATCGCCGCCAGTATGCCGCCGGTGGTACGCGGGTTCGAGCGCTGCAAGGCCGCCCTCGGCGAAGCCACCATGCGAATGATGGCGCAGCGCGAGGCCGAGGGCGGCACTGAGCACCCGGAATACGCTGCCGCGCGCACGCTGCTGCTGTATCGCCATATGTGCCGGCTGGATGTGTGGCCGCAGGCGCTGCTCGACTCGCTGGGGCCGGACGCCATCGGGCGCGGGCCGTGGGACACCATGTTCGGCCCGCATTTCTTCAATTGCTCAGGCAATCTGCGCGATTGGGACCGGTTGGCCGACATGCCGAAACTGACCATGCCCTGCCTGCTGACCGCCAGCGAATGGGATTACGTGCTGCCGGAATACGTGCGTTTGACGGCCGAGCACATCCCCGGCGCGCAACTGGCATTCTTCCGCAACGCGGCACATCTGCCGTTCTGGGACGCGGCTGAGGCGTACCACGCCGCCGTGCTGCCGTTCCTGCAAGCCCACGTCTGAACCGGCGGTGGACGAACCGCTCACCGAAGCGTCGGTCCGCCTCGCCTACAAGTTCATCCTGGGCCGCGCGCCGGAAAACGACGAAGTGGTGCGCTACGCCATGTCATATGGCACCGTACGGCAGTTGCGCGACGCGTTTCTGACCAGCCTGGAATTCGAGCCGATCCTCAATCGACGCCCGCGCACCGTACGGCCGGATGCGCCGCCGCTGGAGATCGACTGGCATTCCAGCGACGCGGCGGCGCTGGCGATGCTGCACGATCTGCGGGCGGGCTGGGACAGCGCGCCCGCCGAACCTGCGGACGATGGCGCCGAGCAACACGCGGCGCTGCTGGCCTGTCTGGCGCGCAACCAGGTGCAGTTGCCCGATGCAGCGCACGCCTTCGAACTCGGCTGCGGCGCGGGGCGGATCACGGCACACTTGTCCGGCCTCGCCGCCTCAGTCACCGCCAGCGACGCAGCGCCGCTGCAACTCGCCGCCGCTCAGCGCATGGCGCAGGCGCGCGGGTTGACCAATCTGACGCTGCTGGCAGCCGAGGATTTGCACTTCGGCATGCTGGCGCCGTTCGACCTCTGGTACAGCTATCACGCGCTGCACTTCAGCCCGCCGCCGCTCGCCGCCCGGGTGCTGGCCCGCGCCTTTGCGCTGTTGCGCCCCGGCGGCATCGCTGTGTTCCAGTTGATCAGCCACGCTTACGGCTACGCCTACAGTCTTGAGTCCCTGCCGGTGCGCGCGCCCGATGCGGCTAACGAACGCCATGTGCTGCCGCAACGCGCGGTGTTCGCGCTGGCGGCCGAGGCTGGGTGCGCGCCGCTCGAAGTGTTCGACGATTTGTCGGTGGCGCCAAAAGCGCTGTGGCGCTCCAGCATGTTCGTCATTCGCAAGGTGCCCGCGTGACCGATGCGGCGGATTGGCGAGCGTTGAATTTCGACCCCGGCGCGTTTGCCCCGGAGTTGTTCACGCTGTGCCGCCAAGTGCCATATCTCGATCAACTGCTGTGCCAGCTTGACGATTTGCACGACACGCTGCTCGGCGCATATCGCACCCTGCGCCCGCATCACCGCGAACTGGCCACGCAAGGCTATTTCGACCTGCGCTTGCCCGAGGCGGGCGTGACGCTGCGTTCGGCACGCTCGTTAGTCCTCGAAGACAATGCCGAGTTCTTCGGCGTGCAGGGGCGGCCCGATCTGATCCTGGCGGGCAGCCGGGTCGGTTTCGGGCAGCCGCTCTGCGCCGTGGTGCTGCCCGAGCTGCGCGCCGTGGTCACGGTGAAAGGCCCGCGCTGGAATGTCGATGCCGCCGCGGCTACCCGCGCCGTGGCGCTATTCGAAGCGGCCGGCATCGACTGGGCGGCGCCGCCCGATGCTACTCTTGCACCCGCCATCGTGACCGGCGATCGCAACTACGCGCACCACGCCTGGAACCAACTCGGCGCCCTCGCCACAGTGCTGCGTCAGCAGCCAAACATCACGGTGTTCGCCACCCACCAGCCGCTTGGCCCGCTCGCCGAGCTATTTCCCGAGTATCCGGGCCTACAAGTATCAACGCTGCCCGCCCGCGCATTGCCCGGCATCGACCTGCATCGCTTCCAGCCATTTGCCGCTGGCGGCAAGGTGGTGCTGGCCGAGGTGCGCGCCCGCGTGGTTGGACTGGCCACGCAACGCGCCTGCATTGCCACGCTGCAATTCTGCGCCGAAGCTGCCGCGCGCGGCCGCAAGCTGATCTGGATCACGCTGCGCCTGCGCGACAAGACACCGGCCAATCTTGCCGACGCCATCACCGGCCTTGCCGAAGCGTTGCTGCAACGCGGCTTCGGAATCGTGCTGGATGGCTTCGCCCGTCCGGACGACTTCGATAGCAATTCCGACTACGATAACGCCGAATGCCGCCGCACGATCGCGCGCGAGCAAGCCGCGATGCAGGGCATCTGCGCCATGTTGCGGGAACGGCTGGGTGGGGGCGCGATGCAGCACGTGCTGCCACAAGCTGGCGGCAAACTGTTGGACAGTATTTTTCTGCTGCAACATTGCGTGGCGTATTTCGCCCATCACGGTACCTTGCAGCACCGCGCTGGCTACTTCACCAGATTGCCCGGTCTGATCCACGCCAACCGCTTCATCCTGTCCACCGACCGCGCCGCGACACTGCACGACGTGGTGCCCGATCACGGCCCCGCCGAGTACATCGCGCCGGACTTGATCGACGATATCGGCCCGCCGGGTGGGCCGGAAAACCTTTACCGGTTCAGCAACATCCCCGCCCTGGTCGCAGCCTTTGCCGATCTGCTGGCGCGCAACGGCATCGCTTAGCCAGCGTCAGCCGACTCGCTTGTAAAAATACACTGTTGCATGCGGCGTGCGGTCGGCGTTCAGCGCGTAATCCGGAATTCGCCCCGCCTCGACCCAGCCCGCCGAGCGATACAGGCTCTCGGCCAAATCGCCCTCGCGCGTATCGAGCACCAGCACCGAGCGCCCAGCCGCGACAGCTTCGGCTTCAGCCCGGGCCAGCATGGCCCGCGCGATGCCATGCCGCCGCGCCTCGGGATGCACCAGCATTTTCGCCACATCGCCGCGATGCGGCTGGTTTTCCGGCATTGCCAAATCGACTTGCAGCGTGCCCACCATTACGCCGTCGAGCCACGCCGCCAGCAATATCCGCTCGCCGCGCGCCACCGCACTTGCCACCTTGCGGAAAAAGCCGCGCGCCCGCTCCATGTCCAGCGGCGGCAGAAACGAAACCGCCGCACCGTCATTCACACAAGCCGCCAGAATGCGCGCCAGCGGCACCTCGGCCGATACGGCCCCCGCTGCATCCAGCCGTTCGATGGCAATACCCGACAGTGGCTTGGCATAGGCAAATTCGATGGTGTTGGACTTGTCCTGTACCGCCCGGAGCGGCCCGGAGCGGACATAGCTGCACTTTTCATAGAAGCGATGCGCCCGGTCGAAGCGCGTATCGCTCCACAACTGCGTCCGCGCCGCACCGTGGCCGCGCGCATACGCCTCGGCAGTCTCGACCAATTGCCGCGCCACACCGCTGCCGCGATACGGCTTCGCCACATACATCTTGCCGATTTCCCACGCGCCACCGGCCCGCGGATAAGTGCAAACTAAACCCACCACGCCGCCATCCGCCTCGGCCGCCCACACCTGCCCGCCGCGCTTGGCGCAATGGCTGGCCAGCGCATGCAGTTCCGGCGCTTCGCCGTCGATATCGACCACGCAGCCGGGATATTCCGCCCAGCAACCGCTGACCACGGCGATAAAGCCCGCCGCATCGCCGTCCCGTCCGGGCCGCAGCACCGGAGCCACAGCGGTCACCGCAACGCGCCGGCAAATGCCGCGATGCGGCGGCAACCGGCTTCCAAGCTGGCATCATCGGTGGCGTAACTCAGCCGCAGATACGGGCTCATGCCGAACGCGGCGCCGAACACCGTCGCCACATGCTGTTCTTCCAGCAGCGCCAGTGCAAAGTCCTCATCGGTGTCGATCTTGCGCCCGCCCGCACTGGTGCGGCCCAGGCAACCGGCGATGTTGGGGAACACGTAAAACGCGCCCTCTGGCCGGTGGCAGGAAATGCCCGGAATGGCATTCAGCATGTCCACCACCATGTCGCGCCGCCGCTGATAGATGGCGCGCATGTCCTCGACAATCTGCTGCGGTCCGTCCAGCGCCGCCGCCGCCGCCGCCTGCCCGACAGTGGACACACCGGCCGTCACCTGGCCCTGCATATTGACCATCGCGCGGATCAAGTCCTTCGGCCCGGCGCCGAAGCCGACACGCCAGCCAGTCATGGCGTAGGTTTTCGACACGCCGCTGATGGTCAGCGTGCGGTCCTGCAAGCGCGGTTCCACCGCCGCCAGCGTTTTGTAGGTGAAGCCGCCGTAGACGAGGTGCTCGTACATGTCGTCCGCCATGATCCACACGTGCGGATGCTTCAGCATCACCTCGCCGATGGCCGCCAAGTCCTCCACCGAATACGCCGCCCCGGTCGGGTTGCTCGGCGCGTTCAGGATCAGCCAGCGGGTGCGTGGGGTGATCGCCGCGTCCAAATCCTCGGGCCGCAGCTTAAAGCCGTTGTTCTGCGGGCAACTCACGAAGGTTGGCGTCCCGCCCACCACATAGGTCATCAACTCGTAAGCCGACCAGAACGGCGTCGGGATCAGCACCTCGTCGCCCGCTTCCACGGTGGCGAGCAGCGCGTCGTAGATCACCTGCTTGCCGCCGTTACCGACCACGATCTGATCCAGCGGGTAGTTCAACCCGTGGTCGCGCTTGAACTTGCGCTGCACCGCTTGCTTCAGTTCGCCGGTGCCGTCCTGCGGCGGATACTTGGTCTCACCGCGCAACGCGGCGGCGTGGGCGGCTTCGATGGCGTGCGGCGGCGAGTCGAAATCCGGCTCGCCGATGGTCAGCGTGATCACATCGGCCCCAGCCGCGCGCAATTCGCGCGCGCGGACCGTCAACGCCACCGTCGGCGCAACCCGCGCCTTGGTCAGCCGTGATGCGAAGCCCGGCATCGGTCTAGGTCAGACCCTGGCAGAACTTCTGAATCCGCGTGCAGGCTTCGCGCAGGCTCGCGGTATCGGTCGCGTAGCTGATGCGGAAATGGCCGGGATAGACGAACGCCGAGCCATGCACCGCCGCCACACCCTGTTCTTCCAGCAGCGCGATCACGAAGCTCTCGTCATCAGTGATCCTGGTGCCGCCCGCCGTGGTCTTGCCGATGCAGCCATGCACCGACGGAAACACGTAAAACGCGCCTTCCGGCTTGTGGCAGTAAATGCCGGGCGCCTGGTTCAGCATGTCCACCACCAGATCGCGGCGTTCCTTGTAGACCTTGAGCATCTCGCCGATGAAATCCTGCGGGCCGGTCAACGCCGCCAGCGCCGCAGCTTGGCTGATGCTGCTGGTGTTGCTGGTGGACTGGCTTTGCAGCTTGTCCATCGCCTTGGTCATCGCCAGCGGCGCGCCGGCGAAACCGATGCGCCAGCCGGTCATGGCGTAGGCCTTCGAGCAGCCGTTCATGGTGATGGTGCGGTCGCGCAGCTTGGGCTCGACCTGTACCACGGTGGCCGGCTTGAAGCCGTCGTAGGCCAGCTTGTCGTAGATGTCGTCGGTGAACACCCACACATCCGGATGGCGCAGCAGCACGTCGCAGATCGCGCGCAGTTCATTCGCTGAATACGCCGCCCCGCTCGGGTTGCACGGGTTATTCAGCATGAACCACTTGGTCTTGGGCGTGATCGCCGCCTCAAGGTCCTCGGCGCGCAGCTTGAAGCCGTTATTCTGACCGCACGGCACGATCACCGGCTTGCCATCGGCCAGTTCCACGATGTCCGGATAACTCACCCAGCACGGCGACGGGATGATCACTTCGTCGCCCGCGTTCAGCGTGGCGACCATCGCGTTGAAGATCACCTGCTTGCCGCCGGTGGAGATAATGATCTCCTCGGGCTTGTAATCCAGCCCGGAGTCGATGCGGAACCGCTCGGCCACTGCCTTGCGCAGCGCCAGGGTGCCCGACACGTCGGTATATTTGGTCTCACCGCGCTGGATCGCGGCGATTGCCGCGTCTTTGACGTTCTGCGGCGTGTCGAAGTCCGGCTCGCCGGCCGACAAGCCGATAATGTCCCGCCCCGCCGCCTTCATCGCGCGCGCCTTGGTGGAGATAGCAATGGTCTGGCTCGGGCTGATCCGGTCCAGGCGTTCGGCGGTGAGGTGCATATCGGTCTCGGTGCTGGGAAAAGACCCGGCACCCTAATGCGCGGCCCCCCGGCGGGCAACCGGGGCGGGGCCGCCACTTCGCTATGTGGGCAATGCGTCCAGCGCCTGCTGAATGGCCGCATTGGTCGCGGGACCGTACTTGCCGTCAGCATCCAAGCCATGCGCCTGCTGGAAAGCGGTTACGGCAGCAGCGGTGCCAGGGCCGTACACCCCATCCACGATCAGCACCGGATCGGCGCCCAGCCGGTTGAGCGCGCGTTGCAGCCACACCGTGCCCTGGCCTTCAACGCCTTGCGCATTCAGCGCCGCCTTCCAGCGCGCCAGCCACACGGTGCGTTCCTGCAAGCCGATGAAGCCGCCGTTCAGGTGCAGGGTTACGCCATGCACATCGTCGTGCTGGGCGAACGGCAGGCAGCCGCACAGAATAAAGTCGGCCACCGCGCATTCGAGGAAATGCGCCGGGTCGTTGACCAAATCCGGGTTGTTCAGCAGGTCCAGCCCGGTCAATTGCGCCAGCTTGGCGTAGCCCTCCCGCCCGGTCACCTGGCTGCCGCCGCGGCCGCGAAAATTCCAACCGTCCTCGGAATTCAGCGCGTTGCCCATCCGGCCGTTGTAGACTTCGTTGGCAATCTTCTGCGGGTTGCGGGCAAATGCCGCCGCCTTCGCCGCGTCGAAACGCGACGGCCACGTGTTCATCAGCCCTTGCGCCGAGTAGTTCAAATTCTCCACCACCTCGTGCCCGGCGCCGCATTCGTGGCTGAATTGGGCCATGGCGTGGGCGATCAGCAGATCGGACGGCAGGCCGTATTTGGGGAACACCACCGGCGCGGCAGCCGCGATGCCGGCCACCAAACCGCCGACGATCTCATCGCCATGCGGCCACATTTCCTGCATGATATCAGCGGTCAACATGATGGTGCACTCCGATTACACGCGCAGCATACCAAATTTTCGGTTGAATTTCCATTCCGAACATTCCGTGATCGTTCGCGTATACTGAACAGTTGCGAATACCACGCGGCAGCCCATTATCTGCGCCATGTGCGGACGCTTCGTATTTCACCGGCCGATCGACGAAATCCGCGCCATCTTCGGCACGCTGAACCCGCCGCCGAACGCGCCGCCGACTTGGAACATGGCGCCAACACGGCTGGCCCCAGTGGTGCGGACGCATCCGCAAACCGGCGCGCGGCATCTGGACTTGCTGCGCTGGGGCCTGCTGCCGCATTGGGCGAAAGACAAGACCATCCGCCAGCCAATCAACGCCCGCAGCGAGACCGCCGCCACATCCGCGATGTTCCGCGACCCGCTGGCCAAGCGGCGCTGCATTGTGCCCGCCGATGCGTTCTACGAGTGGCAAACCACCGGCGCCCACAAAATCCCGCACGCCATCGCCCGCGCGGATGGCACGATGCTGGCTTTCGCCGGGCTGTGGGACGGTTGGCGCGGCCCGGACGGCGAAATTGTGCGCAGCTTTGTGATTTTGACCACAGATGCGTGCGCTGAGCTGCGTTTTCTGCACGAACGCATGCCGGTGATTCTGGAACCGGCGGACTGGCCAGCGTGGCTGGGCGAGACGGCGGGCGATTTTACCGCGCTGATGCGCACGTCGCCAACGCCGTTACGGATTTGGCCAGTCAGCACGCGGGTCAACAACGTGCGCAATGATGGAGCAGAGTTGCTGGCAACGATGGCTTAAATGCAGCATCATGGCGAAATCCGCTACGCCCTGCCAGCTTTACCCGCCCCGCACCTCCTTGCGCAGCACATGCTTTTGAATCTTCCCTGTGGAAGTCTTCGGCACCTCGCGAAAAATCACCCGCTTTGGCACCTTGAAGCGGGCCATATGCTCGCGGCAGAACGCGATGATCTCCTCCTCGGTCGCCGTGGCACCCGGCCGCAATTCCACGATGGCGCAGGGCGTCTCACCCCATTTCTCGTCCGGCTGCGCCACAACGGCGGCGTGCGCCACGGCGGGGTGGCGGTACAGCGTTTCCTCGACTTCCAGCGAGGAGATATTCTCGCCGCCGCTGATGATGATGTCTTTCGAGCGGTCCTGAATCTTCATGTATCCGTCAGGATAGATCACCGCGAGGTCGCCGGTATGGTACCAGCCCCCAGCGAACGAGGCTTGCGAAGTCTTGGGATTCTGCAAATACCCCTTCATCACGATATTACCCCGGAACATAATCTCGCCCATGGTTTTGCCATCGCGCGGCACTTCCTGCATCGTGTCGGGGTCGAGCACGGTCATGCCTTCCTGCAACGCAGCGCGGACACCTTGGCGGCTGAGCAGTTGCGCGCGCTCGCTCACCGGCAATGCCGCCCATTCCTCATGCGGCGCGCAGACGCTGGCCGGGCCGTAGGTCTCGGTCAGCCCGTACACATGGGTCAGTTCGATCCCGGCCCGCTCGCAGCCCTCGATCAGCGCCGGCGGCGGGGCGGAGGCGGCAATCTGGCCCTGAATTTTGTGGGTAATCCCGGCGCGCAGCGCGGGCGGCGCATCGACCAGCAAGCCGTAGACAATCGGCGCGCCGCACATATGCGTGACCTTCTCGCGCGCAATGGCCTCCAGCATGGCGACCGCTTCCACCCGGCGCAGGCACACATTCACCCCGGCGACGGCAGCGATGGACCACGGAAAGCACCAGCCGTTGCAATGAAACATCGGCAGCGTCCACAAATATACCGGATGCCGCCCCATGCCGCCCCAGCCGAGAATATTGCTGGCCGCGTTCAAATATGCGCCGCGATGGTGATACACCACGCCCTTCGGGTCGCCGGTGGTGCCCGAGGTATAATTGATCGCAATGGCGTCCCACTCGTCGGCCGGCGGCTGCCAGTCGAACGCCGGATCGCCTTCGGCCAGCAAGGCTTCGTAGGTCACCGCGCCAAAGCCCGGCAGCGCAGCGGTTGCGGCATCCTCGACATCGACGACCAGCGGCGGCGCGTCCAGCAGCGCCACCGCCTTACGCGCCACCGGGGCGAACTCGCGGTCCACCAGCAACACCTTGGCGCCGCCATGGCGCAGCATGAATGCCAGCG
>JANYDF010000061.1 GCA_025359905.1 Rhodospirillales bacterium | reverse complement strand
GACCACGGCTCGATATAGAACGCATCGGAGACACGCCCGGACACCGGGATCCAGCCGAGGCCGACCAAAAAAATCAAGATCATCATCAACCCCCACCAAAAAATCGGCATGGAGGCGCCAATGACCGATAATCCCATCAATCCGTAATCGAACGGCGAGCCGCGCTTAACCGCGGCGATGACGCCGAGCGGCAGGCCGACAATTATGGCGAACAGGATGGCGCACAGCGACAATTCCAGCGTGGCCGGAAACAGCGTGGTGAACTCGGTCCACACCTTGTTGTGGGTCACCACCGACTCGCCGAGATCGAAGCCTGCCACCTGCTTTTCGTAGGTCAGGAACTGCTCCCACAGCGGGCGGTCCAGCCCGGCTTCATGGCGCAGCATCTCCAGGCGCTCCGGCTTGATGCCGCGTTCGCCGAAGCGGACTTCGATCGGGTCGCCGGGAACCAGGTGGATCAGCACAAAGCTCAGGAAGGTCACGCCAATGAAGGTCGGGACGATCAGGGCAATGCGCCGGAGCAGAAAGCGGAACACGGTGTCTGGTCGCCTCCTGGCGAATTGGGGGACGATCCCAATGGGCGCTACGACAAGCCCTGGAAGGTTCCCTCTCCGCCCCGCTTGGGGGGAGAGGGTCAGGGTGAGGTGGGGTCATGCCACCGGTAAGCGGCTGATTGGACAATTTATTCTTGCTGCACTACCCCCCTCACCCAACCCTCTCCCCCCATGAAGAATGGCGGGAGAGGGAAGCAGCGAGGGGTTAGCGAGGCAAAACTACTGGAGATCGACCTCGTCGAAACGATGGTCGCCCAGCGGGCTCATCTTGAAGCCAGTCACGTTCTTGGCCATCGGCAGATAGACCACCGAGTGCGCAATGAAGAAGAACGGCGCCTGATCGTGCATGATCTCCTGCGCGTGTTCATACAACTTGGCGCGGTCGGCCTGATTCGGCAGGGTGGCCGCCTTGTTGATGGTGTCCTGGAAGTCCTTGTTGCACCACTTGGCGATGTTATTGCCGGCGGGCTTGCCGTCCGACGTGCAGCCAGCCAGCGGCACGAAGAAGTTGTCCGGGTCGCCATTGTCGCCAGTCCAGCCGAGCTGGGCCATCTGGTGCTCGGCGTTCTGGGCGCGCTTGCGGTATTCGCCCCACTCGTAGCTGACGATCTTGGCCTTCACGCCGACCTTGGCGAAGTCGGACTGCATCAGCTCGCCGATGCGCTTGGCGTCCGGGTTATACGGGCGCTGCACCGGCATCGCCCACAGATCGGTCTCAAACCCATCCGGGTAACCAGCTTCAGCCAGCAGCTTCTTGGCGGCGTCCACGTCGTGCGGATAGTCCACGATGGCGTCGTTATAGCTCCATAGCGTCGGCGGGATCAGGTTCTTGGCCGGCTGGCCGGCACCCTGATAGACCGCGTCCAGAATGGCCTTCTTGTCGATCGCCATGGTCAGTGCGCGGCGCACCCGCACGTCGTCGAACGGCTTTTTCAGGTTGTTGAACGCCAGGTAGCCGATGTTGAGGCCGGACTGCGACAGCAGTTGCAGCTTGGCGTTCGCCTTGATGCTCGGCAGGTCGGCGGGCGTCGGGTACGGCGCGATCTGGCACTCACCGGCGGTCAGCTTGGCCAGGCGCACCGCCGGGTCCTTGGTGATCGCGAACACCAGCGAGTCGATCTTCGCCTTCGGGCCCCAATAGGCGTCGAACTTCTTGAAGCGGATCGTGGTGTCCTTCTGGTAGGCCACGAACTCGAACGGCCCGGTGCCAATCGGCTCCTGGTCGATCTGCTCAGGGTGGCCAGCCTTCAGCAGCGCGTCGGCGTATTCCTTGGACTGGATCGAGGCGAAATCCATCGCCAGATCGGCCAGGAACGGCGTGTTCGGCGTCTTCAGGGTGATCTTGACGGTGTAGTCGTCCACCTTCTCGATCGACTCGAGCAGGTCGGTCATGCCCATGTCGCCGAAGTAGTCGTAGCCGCCGCCGGAAACCTTATGGTACGGGTTGGCGTCTTTCCACTGCCGCTCGAAGCTGAAAATCACGTCGTCGGCGTTGGCGGTGCGGGTCGGCTTGAAGGTCTTGCTGGAATGCCACGCGGCGTTCTTGCGCAGATGGAAGGTAAACACCTTGGCATCCGGCGAAACTTCCCAGGATTCGGCCAGACCCGGCGAGATCTCGGTGGTGCCCAGCTTGAACTCAAGCAGGCGGTTGTAGATCGGCCGGTTGGCGTCGAACGTCGTCCCGGTGGTGTTGATCATCGGGTTGAAGTTCTCAGGCGAGCCTTCCGAGCAGTACACCAGCGTCTTGGCCTGCGCGGCGCCCACCGCGCCGAGCAGTGCTGCGGCACATGCGGCGGCGATCAGTGTCTTCTTCATGCTGAGCAATCCTCCTAAAACAACCGCGGCCGCCGCCGGATGGCAGCGGGCGCGCATGGATGCGGTGGCGCAGTGAAGACCTTTTTCGCCGCGCCGCAAAGTCCGCTTTAGCCAACCAATCGAATTGCCTTGCCGGTCTTGGCCGACTCGGTGGCCGCGTCGGCCAGCAGCAGCGCCAGCAGGCCATCTTCGCCCGTCGGCGACGGCGCGGTGCCCGCGTTCACCGCCTCGATAAAGGTGTTCAACTCGGCCTTGTAGGCGGCGGCGTAGCGTTCCAGGAAGAACGGCAGCGCCGGCTCGCTGGTGAAGCCGCCGGCGGTGGCCAGTTCCACTGTTGTCGCGGTCTGGTTGCCTGCGCGCAACTGGCCCTTGGAGCCATGCGCCTCGACCCGCTGGTCGTAGCCGTAGGTAGCGCGGCGCGAGTTGTTGATCTGGCACAGCTTGCCGGAGGCGGTCTTCAGCGTGACCATCGCGGTGTCCACGTCGCCCGCCGCGCCGATCGCCGGATCGACCAGCACCGAGGCGGCGGCGTAGATCTCGACCGGTTCCTCACCGAGAATGAAGCGGGCGAGGTCGAGGTCATGGATCATCATGTCGCGGAACAGGCCACCCGAGACTTGAATGTAGCTGACCGGCGGCGGGCTGGGGTCGCGGCTGGTGATGACCAGCAGTTCCAGCGAACCGATGTCGCCCGCGTCGAGCCGCGCCTTGAGGTGGCCGAAATTGGCGTCGAAGCGGCGATTGAAGCCGACCATCAGCGTGGTTCCGGCGGCCTTCACGGTGGCGAGGCATTCGCGCACCCGCGCCGACGACAGATCGACCGGCTTTTCGCAGAACACCGCCTTGCCTGCCTTGGCGGCGCGCTCGATGAAGTCGGCGTGCGTGTTGGTCGGCGATCCGATCAGCACCGCGTCGGCCTTGAAGGCGTCATCGAGCGAGATCACTGCGGTGCCGCACGCGGCGGCGAGGGCTTCGGCCGACGGGGTGTGCGGGTCGGCGATGCCAACCAGCTTCGCACCTGGGTGCTCGGCGACGTTGCGGGCGTGGATGCGGCCAATGCGGCCGGCGCCGAGGACGGCAATACTGAGCATGTTGGACGTTCCCTCAAACAGCAGCGCTGGAACCGCGCCACACCGAGGGCGTATAGGCCCGGAACCGGGCCGCCGCACAGATCGGAAAGCCATCAAAAGGGGCTATTTGCGGTGTACGGTCGACAGGCCCGGGTTCTGCGACTGCTGTTCGTTGTGCATCCAGGCCTGCAGCGTGGCCTGCACCGCAGGACTCTTCAGCATCGGCCCGGGGCCAAGCGCCACTTGCTTTGACCCCGGCGCCAAGTATCCGCTGTCGCGTCCGCCCGGCAGATGATTGATGACGCAATCCGACAGGATCATCGACGCGAACACCAGCAAGCCGCCGCTGACCGCCAACAAGCGCAATCGCGTGCCAAACCGCCGGCTGGTTGGATATTCCGCGCCACAATTGGCGCAGGACATCTTTTCCGCATCCAGCTCATATTGGCAAAACGGACAGAGCATCAAAATCCCATCACCACGCGTTGAGGCCTACATACGGACCCGGCGCGCGATATTCAACGAATGTCGCGGCGGAACAGCAGTGCATCCAGGCTCCAGCCGCCTGCCCCATGCGCCGCGACGAACAAAAATCCGCCCGCGAGGCCGATATTCTTCATCGCGTGGATCGAGTTGTTCATGTCGCCGAAGCCGTGGAAAATGAACCCGGTGAACAGGCAGAACACCGCCAGCGCCAGCGCGACCCAGCGGGTAAACAACCCGGCCAACAGCGCCAAACCGCCGCCCAACTCTACCAGCACCGCCAGCCCATAGGCCACCGGCGGCATCGGCACGCCCTTGGAGGCGATGTAGCCAATCGTGCCTTCCGCGCCGCCCAGCTTGTTGAAGCCGGATACGACAAAGATCAGGCATAGCAATACCCGGCCCAGGGCAGGCAGAAGGGTCGCTTGCAGTTTTTCCATGTCTGTATTCCCTATTTGTTAATAACCGTTGGTGGATACCTCTCCAAAGGAGCAGGTATCAAAGCCGGTCGTTAGCAATAATATCTACTAGCGATATCGTCGCTATATCAGTAGGTGCCTTCGGTCTCGATGATCAACGACACTTCGTCGCCGATATACGGGATGTAGGTCTTCATGCCGAAATCCGAGCGCTTGATCTTGCCAGTGGCGGAGAACCCGGCGGCATTCAGCTTGTCGGTCGGGCGCACGCCGGCCTTGTCGAACGTCACGTTCAGCGTCACCGGCTTGGTGACACCCAGCAGCGTCAGGTTGCCGGTGATGGTGCCGCCGGTGCCGCTGTTCTGGCTGTAGCCGGTGCCGGCGAACGTCATCTCGGGGAATTCGGTGACGAGGCAGGCGGTGGCAGCGGGGGCAAATGGATTGTCTAAAGTCGCGTCCATATTTTCCAATCCAATCCGTCAGTTGCAGATAGCGATTCGTTGAAACGGCGCGAAGCTGTTCCGCCCTCGCGATGCGAAAGCAGGTGACGGGACAGTTTTGGGCAAAGTCAGCCCCCCGCCATTGGCGGGGGGTCGCAGTCGCGGATTAGCCGCGCAGAGTCTTCAACGCGCCGGCCACGTCGGCCACGCGCTTGCCTTGGTAGCGCGCGACGGCGAGGTCGTTGTCGTGCGGCGCCTTCACGTGCTGGCCGTCCACCGCAGTGTGCGCGCCGTACGGGGTGCCCGCCTGGAAGGTCATCGGGTCGCCGTAGCCATTCGGCACGATGATCAGGCCGAGATGCGCCAGCACCGAATACATCGACAGGATGGTGGTTTCCGCGCCGCCATGCGTGGTGGCGGTGGCGCTGAACACCGCACCGGCCTTGCCGAGCAGCTTGCCGCCGAACCACAGGCCGCCGAGGCCGTCGATGAACGACTTCAGTTCCGAGGCGACGATGCCGAAGCGGGTCGGCGCGCCGAACACGATGCCGTCGGCCCATTCGCAATCGGCGGTGGTCGGCGCCTCATATTCCGCCTGCATCCGCGCCGAATTCTCCGCCCAGCCCGGCGCCATCGCCATCACGTCGGCGCTGACGGTGTCGCGGGCGCGGCGCACGCGCACCTCGGCGCCAGCGGCGCGCGCGCCATCGGCCACGGCATTGGCCAGCGCTTCGGTCGAGCCGTTGCGCGAGTAGAATACGATCAGCAGATTGGTCGCCATGGGATTCTCCTGGGGCCCGGGGTGTCGCCCGGCTTGCAGCGTAGATAGGTGGATCGTAGCATCAAGGGAATGCGGAATTTATCGATTAAACTCATCTAGAAGTTCGATATGACCCAAACCGGCACCCCCACGCTCGACCAGCTTCGCGTTTTCGCCACGGTTTGCGAGGCCGGCAGCTTCTCCGCCGCCGCCCGCACCCTCAACCGCGCCCAATCGGCGGTCAGCTACGCCATGACCAATCTGGAGACGCAGTTGGGGCTGGATTTATTCCATCGCGGCCATCGCAAACCGGTGCTGACCGAAGCCGGGCGGGCGGTGCTGGCCGATGCACGGCGGATCGGGCTGATCATCGACGAGCTGCGTGCGCGGGCGAGCGGCCTTACCGCCGGGTTGGAGGCTGAAGTCGGGCTGGCGGTCGATGTGATGTTCCCCACCAGCCGCCTCGTCGGCGTGCTGGACGCGTTCGCCCGGCAATTCCCCACCGTCTCGCTGCGGCTGCGCATCGAGACGCTGGGTGCCGTGGTGCAACTGGTGCTCGAACGCTCGTGCGGGCTGGGCATCAGCGGGCCGATGGGCATCGCGGGCGAGAACATCGAGCGGCGGTTGTTATGCCAGGTACACCTGATCCCGGTCTGCGCGCCCTGTCACGCATTGGCGCAACTGCCGCCGCCGCTGCCGCGCAAGGCGTTTTTCGAACACACCCAATTGGTGCTGACCGACCGCTCGACGCTGACCGAGGGCCAGGATTTCGGCGTGCTGTCGGTGCATACGTGGCGGCTCGGCGACCTGGGGGCCAAGCACGCTTTGCTGCGCGCCGGGCTGGGCTGGGGCAATATGCCGGAGCCAATGGTGCAGGAAGATTTGGCGGCCGGGCGCCTGGTGCGGCTGGTGTCCGACGAGCAACCGGCACAGCCGTTCCCGCTGCATCTCATTCACCGCGCTGACGCGCCACCCGGCCCGGCCGGGCGCTGGCTGGCCGACCGGCTGAGCAAGATGCCGCTGGATGCCGGCTGAGGGTTGCAGCCCGGCGCCGCGCGTGGTGCAGTACGGGCAAATATTTGGGGGAAATAACGTGGCCCAGTTCAAGATCGTCACCAACGCCGCAGCGCCGTTCGACCATGAACTTGAAGGTTTGGGCCGCAGCGATGCCGAATTCGTGCCGGTGGCCAGCGACGAGGCGGCGATGATCGCGGCGTTGCCCGCCGCCGATGCGGTCTATCCGGTGGGCAAAGTCAGTGCGGCGATGATCGCCGCGATGACCAAGGCGCGCGTCATCGCACTCGGCTCGATTGGCGTCGATTACGTGGACATCGCGGCGGCGACAGCGGCGGGCATTCCGGTGACCAACGTGCCGGATACCTTTGTCGAGGAAGTCGCCGACCACGCCATGACGCTGCTGCTGGGCAGCTTCCGCCGTTTGGTGGAGCACGACCGCATGGTGCGCGACGGGCGGTGGCGCGAGGGCCGGGCGCATCTGTACCAGTTCCCCCGGCTGTGGGGGCAAACGCTCGGCTTCGTCGGTTTCGGCAACGTCGCCCGCGCGGTGGCGCTGCGGGCGCGCCCGTTCGGCGTGCGGATGCTGGCGTTCGATCCGTATGTCTCCGAACTCTCCATGCTGCCGCTCGGCGTGGAACCGGCCGGGCTGCACGAGTTGCTCGCGGCGTCGGATTTCGTCTCGATGCACGCGCCCGGCACGCCGCAGACCGGGCATATGATGGGCGAGGCGGAATTCCGCCGCATGAAGCCCACTTCGCTGTTCATCAACACCGGGCGCGGTGCGACGGTGGAGGAAGCAGCCCTGGTGACCGCGTTGCAACAAGGCTGGATTGCCGGTGCGGCGCTGGATGTGCTGGAGGTGGAGCCGCCGCGCCAGGACAACCCGCTGCTGCAAATGCCCAATGTGACGCTGACCTCGCATGTCGCCTCTGCTTCCTCGCGCTTCGACCCGGCGCGCAAGCGGCGGGTGGGGCAGGAATTGGCGCTGGTGCTGTCCGGGCGCTGGCCGATGGCCTGCGTTAACCCCTCGGTGCTGGGCCAATCGGCGCTGCGCCGCTGGCAGCCGGTGGCGACCGATCGCGGGCCGAACAGCTAACCGCTTAACCGCCGCTTAACCGCGCCCGGCCATGCTGCCCGCCGAAAGGCGGCGGCATGAGCGGGATTGTGGGCGGAGTCGACTACACTGTGCTGTTCGCGTCGAACCGGGCCTCGGCGCTGGACGCCTCGAACGCCATGCTGACCGCGCTGTACAGCGGCGGATCGGGTGCTGCCACGCCGACCAATTTCGTATCGACCGGCAACCCGATCACCGACCTGAAGCTGGCGCTGTCCAACCAGAAAGTAGATATCGCGCAGGAGGCCAAGCAACCGCAGGTGCAAGCCGCCATCGCGCAATTCACCAAGGCGGTTGGCAAGGCGGCGACCATTCAGAACGCGCTGCTCAATCCCTATGTGCAACAGGTGCTGCTGACCGCCAACGGGCTGTCGAGCTACATCGGTCAAACAGCACTGGTGCAAAAGCTGCTGCTGTCCGATCCGGCGGACCCGAAATCGCTGGTCAAGCGCCTGGGCAATTCGGCGTGGCTGAATACGGTGCAGACTTACGACTTCGGCAAGACCGGGCTGAAGACGCTGCAAAACCCGAAAATCCAGGCCACGCTGACCGGCGCTTATGCCGAGGTGAAGTGGCGGCAGTCGCTGGATCAGGCGACGCCTGGACTATCGAACGCCCTGACGTTTCTCGATCAGGCCAGCACGATCAAATCGATCAGCGATGTTCTGAGCAGCGTGACAAATTTCGATGTACTTACGACCGCGCTGGGCATTCCGCCGCAGATTGTCAACCAGAGCACCACGGCGGTGAACAGCGCGATCAACGCGCGGCTCGACTTCAAAAAACTGCAAGACCCGCGTTATGTCACCAGCCTGACCGATCAATACCTGCTGACCATGCAATCGCAAAAGGCCGCCAGTGCTGGCAGCGGCACCGATCTGACGTCGCTGGCCGTGCGGCTCGGCGGATTGTTCGCCTAGCCAGGGGCCGGCCCCGGAAACCACGCATCGCTGCGGCCGAGCAGCCGGTAGGCAGCCAGCCCGGTCCATTCGTGAACCGCCCAATCGAGCAGCGCCAGCCGTTCGGCGAACCCACCCTCCGGCAGCATCACCCGCCCGGCGCGCAGCGATTTGTAGCCCACCGGCCAGGGCGTCACCTGCCACCCGGCGTGGCGGAACACGCCGACGGCGCGCGGCATGTGGCTGGCTGAGGTGACCAGCAGCCAGACCTCGCCGGGTTGCGGGTGCAGCATCGCGAAGCTGAACACCGCGTTGTCCCAGGTGGTGCGCGAGGCGGCTTCGTAAGTAACGCGCTCCGGCGGCACGCCGAGCGGCTCGACCAGCGCCCGCGCCGCCAACGCCTCGGGCCCGCCCGCGCCGGACAGCGTGCCGTTGCCGCCGGTGAACACCAGCCGCACCTGCGGGTAGCGCCGCGCCAGGGCGACGAATTCCGTCATGCGCTCGGCGGCGCCATTCAGCGACGGCAGGCCGCGATCCGCCGACAAATCGGTTTCGATGGCGCCGCCCAAAACAATGATCCCGTCCACCTGCGCGGGCGCTGGCGGGCGGGGGAAACGGTCTTCCAGCGGGCGCAGCGCCCAGCGGTCGAGCGGCAGGAGCAGCACCGCGAGCAAGCCGCCGATGCCCGCCAGCAGCATAACGCGGCCCGCCCGCCGCCCGGCCCCCTGGCAGATCCAATGCAACAGCATCCCGCCCGCCGCGAGCAGCAACATCAACACGCTGGGCCGCAGCAGGCCCCACAGGATTTTCGAAATCTCAAACATTTGCGTCCGGCGTTCGCCAACCCCTTGCTGAAACTTCACATCCCGCCAGTTAATCCGCGTTGCCAAACCTGCCGCCGTTCGGCAGTATAGTCCGACAAACCAATAAGCGCACCGCGAACCGCGGGCGTCCTGAGGAGGAAACGATGACGGATCACACAGCTAACCGCCGTGACGTTCTGCGCGCCGCCACCGCCACCATGGCGGGCGCCGCCCTGTTCGGCGGCTTTGGCATCACCCCGGCGCTGGCCGACGAAATGGTGGCTTCGGCCGGCCGTTCGGAAAAGCCGCTGAAGGCCGCGTTCTCCAACGCCGGTTTGCAGGCCACTTGGTGCGCCCAGGGTAAGCAAGCCGCCGAATTCTGGGGCAAGCTGTTCAACGTTGACGTGACCTGGTTCGACGGCGAGCTTTCCGCCGTAAAGCAGCGCGCCGCCATCGACGATATGGCCAGCCAGAAGTGGGATTTCGTCGCCATCCAGGCGTTCGGTATCGGCACGCTGACCGCCCCGGTGCAGAAGATGATCGACTCCGGCACCCCGGTGATCGACATGGACACGCTGATCGCCCCGCTCGACAAGATCGCCGTGCACAGCTTCCTGGCCCCGGACAATGAATTCATGGGCGCCTCGGTGACCCAGGCGCTGATGACGGCCATCGGCGGCAAGGGCAAGGTTGTGATGACCCAGGGCGCGCTGGGCCACACCGGCGCGCAGGGCCGCGCGCGCGGCTTCGATAGCGTGGTGAAGAACTATCCGGGCGTCGAAGTGCTCGACACCACCCCGGCGGACTGGGATGTCTCGAAGGCCTCGCGTATTTGGGAAACCCTGCTGACCAAGTATCCGCAAATCGACGCGGCGTTCTTCCATAACGACGACATGGCGCTGGCCGCTTACGCGGTGATGAAGCGCATGGGCCGCACCGGCATCAAGATCGGCGGCGTTGACGCCATGCCGCCCGCGCTGTCGGCAGTGGCCGATGGCCGTATGCATGCCACGGTGCGCAACCCGTCGTGCCGCATCCACGGCGGCGCGATCGTTGCCGGTGTCAATGCGGTGCTGGCTGGTGAAAAGACCGGCGTGGGCATCCCGAAGAACATCATCACCGACGGCCCGGTGGTCACCACCGCGAATGCCGCCGGCATGCAGTGGATGGAAAACCACTTCCTGATCTAGTCGCTGCGATACCAAGGAACGACTTTATTATGCTTAAGACTCCCGGCTGTAGGGTGGGTGAAGCCCATCGCCTTAACTTGATGGGTTGCACCCATCCTACGGTTGGGAGTTCGGTACGATGACGTCTGGAATGCCCCTGCTTGAACTCAGGGGCATTTCGAAATCATTCGGCGGCGTTGCGGCGCTGACCGATGTGGACTTCACCCTGCGGGCCGGAGAAATTCACGGTCTGGTCGGGGAAAATGGCGCTGGCAAAAGCACGATGATGAAAATCATCGCGGGCGTGCATACCGAATATCAGGGCACCATGACGCTGGCCGGGCAAAGCGTGCGGCTGCGTTCGGCGCGCGATGCCAAATCCATCGGCATCGGCATGGTGCACCAGGAATTGTCCATCGTGCGCGACCTGTCGGTGGCTGAAAACGTGTTGCTGGGAATGCAGCCTGTCAACCGCTTCGGTATGATCGACTATGCCACCATGTACCGCGTGGCCGGTGAGCAGTTGAAGCGGCTTGGCATCGACGTTGACCCGAAAATGCCGATCGGCGCGCTGCCGCTCGGGTTGCAGCAATTGGTCGAAATCGCCCGCGTGCTGTTTTCCGGTGCACGCATCATCATTCTCGACGAACCGACCTCGGCGCTGTCGCCACCGGAAGTGGAAAAGCTGTTCGCCATCCTGCGCCGGGTGCGCTCGGAAGGCACCAGCCTGGTGTTCATCTCGCACTTCCTCGACGACATCCTGCGCATTTCGGACACGGTGACGATCTTCCGCAACGGGCGGCGCATCGAAACCGCGCCGGTGCCGCAGATCGACAAAGGCTGGATCATCGAACGCATGATCGGCGCTGGGCACGAGGAGCTCGAGGAGAGCTACACCGGCGAAATCCACCTGCACAGCAAGCCGGACGCGCCGGTGGTGATGACCACCAGCGGGCTGAGCGTCGAAGGCGTGTTCGATGATGTGTCGCTGCAAGTGCGCGGCGGCGAGGTGCTGGGCATTTATGGCTTCATGGGTTCGGGCCAGTTGGAACTGGCGCGCGCGCTGTTCGGCAAGTTGCAGGTGGAGCGTGGCAGCATCAGCATTGGCGGCGTCACCGCGAAGCTGAACAACACCACCGCCGCGCGGCGCGCCGGCATGGCGTTCGTGCCGGAAAGCCGCCGGTCGATGCTGTTTCATATGGAGCCGGTCTACAAGAACATCTCCATCAGCATCTTGCAGGAAATCTCCAAGCTGTGGCTGCGGCCGAGCGCTGAGCGCACCATTGCCAACAAGCATGTGAAGACCCTGCAAATCCGTCCGCCGCTGGTCGACCGGCCGCTGGGCACGCTGTCGGGCGGCAATCAGCAAAAAGTGGCGCTGGCCAAATGGCTGACGCATTTGCCGAAAGTGCTGGTGCTGAGCGAACCGACGCGCGGCATGGACGTGGGTGCCAAGGACGACGTGCTGAAGATCGTCAAGTCGTTGCGTGAGCAAGGCATCGGCGTGGTGGTGGTGTCCACCGAACCGGAGACGGTGCTGTCGCTGGCCGACCGCATTTTGGTGATGAAACGCGGCAAGATTACCCGCGAATTTGCCGGCGAGGTGGTCAGCAAGGACCGCCTGCTCGCCGTCGCATGAAGGGCTTACCTCGATGAACCATTGGCTGCGCAGCCAACTGCGCAATATCGCCCCGTTCGCCACATTGCTGGTGCTGATCGTGCTGTTCAGCAGTGCGAGCAAAAGCTTTGCCACGCTAGATAATCTGGCGAATATCTTGCAGCAGATCTCGGTCACCGGGATCATGGCGGTGGGCCTGACCTTCGTCATTCTGTGCGCGGAAATCGACCTGAGCGTCGCCAGCGTGGCCAACGCCACCGGCATCGTGGTGGCGTATTTCACCATGCAGGATGCCAGCGTCAACATCGCCAACATTCCGCTGCCCGGCGGCATTGCCATCGTGCTGGCGCTGGCGGCCAGCGTGATACTCGGCTGCGCCACCGCGTTCGGTGTGACCAAGATCGGCATTCCCAGCTTCATCATGACGCTGGCGATGTTGCAGATCGGCGCTGGCATCTGTGCGATGCTGGTGCGCGGCCAGATTGCCTACAACGTGCCGTCGCTGATCACCACGCTGGGCAGCGGATCGCTGGGGCCGGTGCCCTGGATTGTGATTGTCGCGGCCATCGTGCTGCTGAGCGGGCACATCGTACTCACCTACACCCGCTTCGGCCGCTACGTGTACATGACCGGCGGCAACCGCGAGGCGGCGGAATACTCCGGCGTCAACACCAAGATGATCATCGCGGCCGTGATGGTGATCGCCGCCGTGTGCTCGGGCCTCGCCGGTATGCTCGGCGTGGCGCATTTCGGCAGCGCGCAACAGGATGAGTTCGACAACTACCTGCTGGATAGCATCTCGGCCGTGGTGGTCGGCGGCACCAGCCTGTTCGGCGGCCAGGGCGGCATTGGCAACACCATTGTCGGGTTGATGGTGCTGGGCGTGCTGAACAACGGCCTGGACCACGTGCGGATCGACAGTTTTTTGAAGATCCTGATCCGTGGGCTGATTTTGCTGCTGGCGCTGATCGTCAACGTCTACGCTCAGCGGATGCGAACCCGCGCCGCCACCACCGCCGTTGGCGGATAACCAGCCCAAGCCTGCCTGGCGCCGTCTGCTGGCGGCGCTTGGCCCCGGTTTGGTGACCGGGGCCGCCGACGACGACCCGAGCGGGATTGCCACCTACAGCCAGGTCGGCGCGCAATTCGGTTTCGCGCTGACCTGGGTGATGCTGTTCAGCTACCCGCTGATGGCGGTGACGCAAGCGATCAGCGCCGAAATCGGCTGCGTCACCGGGCGCGGCATCGGGCAGAACCTGCGGCGGCACTATCCGCGCTGGCTGCTGCGCGCCGTCGTGGCAGTGCTGCTGGTGGCCAATGTCGCCAATTTGGGCGCTGACCTCGGCGCCATGGGGTCGGCGGCGGCGTTGCTGCTGCCGGGGCCGCAGTTGCTGTACACGGCGGCCTTCGCGGTCGTCTGCGTGACGCTGGAAGTCTGGCTCAGCTACGCGCGCTATGCCGCGATCCTGAAATGGCTGACCCTGTCGCTGTTCAGCTACGTCGCGGTGGTGTTCGCGGTCGGCGTGCCGTGGGGCGAGGCGCTGTACGCCACCTTCGTGCCCGCCATCGTGTTCGACGCCAGCCACGCGATGGCGCTGGTTGCGGTGCTGGGCACCACGATCAGCCCGTATCTGTTCTTCTGGCAGGCGTCGCAGGAGGTCGAGGAGCAACTGCGCCGCACCCACAAGCCGCTCTATGTCGCGCCCGCCGAGGCCGGGCCGGAATTGATGCGCATCCGCGTCGATACCTGGGTCGGGATGGGCTATTCCAACCTGATCTCGCTGTTCATCATCATCGCCACCGCCGCCACGCTGCACGCGGGCGGCATCACCGACATTCAAACCACCTCGCAGGCCGCCGAGGCGCTGCGCCCTATTGCCGGGCCGTTCACCTTCGCGGTGTTCACGCTGGGCATTGTCGGCACCGGGCTGCTGGCGGTGCCGGTGCTGGCCGGATCGGCCGCCTACGCGGTGTGCGAGGCGTTCGATTGGGTGGAGGGGCTGGACCACAAATTGCGCGATGCGCGGGCGTTCTATGGGGTGATCGCGCTGGCGACCTTCGTCGGGCTGGCGCTGAACTTCACCGGCATCGACCCGATCAAGGCGCTGTACTGGAGTGCGGTGCTGAACGGCGTGCTGGCCGCCCCGCTGATGGTCACCATGCTGCTGATCGCCAGCAATCCCGAGATCATGGGCGAATTGACCCTGTCGCGCAGCATGAAGGCGGCGGGCTGGCTGGCCGCCGTGGTCATGGCGGCGGCGAGCGTGGCGTTTCTGGTGCAGTAAAGCCGCCGGCCTCCAACGCAGCGAGCAGCGGCCCAAGCCGGTCCGCGTACGGCCGCCAGCGGCCGATGCCTTGGCTGTTGACCGGCGCGCGCACCTGCTGGCGGCTGACGGTGCGCACCTCGCGCGTATTCTCGTAGAACCGCTCGCAGGCTGAATCGTACGGCAGGCCAAGAAATTCCAGCACCCGGCGCAGCGTGCCGCCGAAATCCTCCACCCAATCGGTCAGGTGAACGGTCAGCAACGGAATCGGCAGCACCGCGCGCCAGTGTTCCATCAAAGCGCGCTGCTGGGCGATATACCAGCCGAGGTCGCCGAGGTCGTGCGCGTACGGGTGATAGCCGAAAAAGCGGTACTGGAAGATCGACGCACCGATGTCGCGCGGGTCGCGCGCGCAGTAGATCGCCCGCGCACCGGGCAGCAGCGTTGCGGCGAACCCGAGCAGGCGGAAATTGCCCGGCATTTTATCCAGAACGCGCGCCTTGCCGGGGGCCAGCGCGTGCAGCGCCGCCAGATATGGTTCGGCCACGCGGTCGAGCCCCTCGGTGCCCAGGGCTGCGGCGCGGCGCGCGGCCTCGGGCGATTCCCAGCCGCCGCCCGCCGCGTGGAACGCCACCGCCAGCGCTGGGCGCTCGCCGGCGCCGTGCACATCGGCGTGGGCCGCGAGGATTTGCTCGGCGAGCGTGGTGCCGGAGCGTGGCATGCCGACGATGAACACCGGGGCCGGGTCGCGGTTGCTGGCGCGCGCGCCGCTGTGCAGCCTTGCGTGGCTGTAGGCATCGATCGTAGCGGCCTGAAACGCGGCGTAGGCGTCGCGGGAGAATGGCTGAAAGCGGGCCAGTTCGCGGTGCCCCTCGGCCCAGGCGTCGAACGCCAGCCCAGGCTCGCCGGCCCGGCGCCAATATCGGCCGAGGTCATACCAGCCCATCAGCCGGTGCTCGGGCAACATGCCCGGCGTGGCGCGCAATTGCTGCTGCATGGTTTCGGCGTGCTGGCGGGCGAGGCCGGGCTGGCCCTGCCCCAGCGCCAGCAGCACGCGGCGGAATTCCAGCAGCGGCGCGAAGGCGCGCGGCACCGGGCCGAGGCTATCCAACACTGCCGCCGCCTCGGCGGTGCGGTTCAGCCGCAGCAATGCCAACGCGTGCTGCAAGCGCCAGTGCAGCCCCGCCGCGCCGCCGGATGGCGGCTCGGCCTCCAGCAGCGCCAGCGCCTCGGCCTCCCGGTCGTCGCCCAGCAGCATGCTGGCGCGATTGAGCCGCGCCTCCGCGTTGGCAGGATCGCGCTTCAGGATCGCCGCCAGCCGGGCCGCCGCACTGTCGTTGTCGCCGCTCAGCCGGTCGAACACCGCCAGATTGGCGCGGGCGGCGGCCAGATCGGGCTGTGCGGCCAGGGCCCGCTCCATTGCCGCGCGGGCGCCCGCGATGTTGCCGAGCCGGTAGCGGGTGACGCCCAGGTTCAGCCACGCCTCGGCGAAGTGCTGCGCCAGCGCGATGGCTTTCTCGAACGCCAAGGCGGCGGCGTCGAGATTGCCGCAGGCGAGGCTAGCAAGCCCGGCGGTGTAGTGGGTTTCCGGCAATTTCGGTCCGCGCAGGCGGGCCTTGCGGGCGGCGGCGCGCGCGCCGGGCAGATCGCCCACGGTCAGCAGCGCGCTGGCCAGATTGAGCGGCGGCGCCGGGTCCCACGGCAGCAATGCCTGCGCGCGGCGGAACTGCGGCACTGCGCGGGCGGCCTGCCCGGCGGTCAGCAGGCCGATGCCGAGCAGTAGTGCCGCCTGCCCGTCCTGCGGCGTCAATGCCGCCGCGCGCCCCAACAGGCCGAGTCCAACCTCGGTGTCGCCCAGCCGCACCCGGCAGATGCCGAGCATTCGCAACGCCACCGCATCGTCCGGCGCTAGCGCGAACAATGCGGCCGCTTCGGCGTATGCCCCGGCATGGTAGTGCGCCATCGCCTGCTCGAAATCGCCGGACGCTTGCATCGGCCTGCACCTTTCCCGCCGTCACGCATGGCAGGCGGCGGGCCACTGGGATAGTGTCCGCCGCATCGATCACCGCCCGCGAACGGACCCAGCCCGATGACAACCTACGACATTGCCGTCATTCCCGGAGACGGCATCGGCAAGGAAGTGATGCCGGAAGCGCTGCGTGTGCTGGAGCGCGCGGCGGCACTCTACGGCTTCGCCCTGCGCCCGCGGCATTTCGACTGGTCGTGCGAGACCTACCGCGCAACCGGGCGGATGATGCCCGAGGACGGCATCGCCCAACTCAGCCAGCACGACAGCATCTTCCTCGGCGCGGTCGGCTTTCCCGGCGTGCCCGACCATATTTCGCTGTGGGGCCTGCTGATCCCGATCCGCCGCGAGTTCGACCAATATGTGAACCTGCGCCCGGTGCGGCTGCTGCCCGGCATCCCCTGCCCGCTCGCCAACAAGAAGCCCGGCGATATCGACTTCTGGGTGGTGCGCGAGAACACCGAGGGCGAATACTCGCAACTCGGCGGGCGCTACGCGGTCGGCACTGAGGCGGAGGCGGTGATGCAAACCGCCGTGTTCACCAAACGCGGCACCGACCGCATTCTGCGCTATGCGTTCGAGTTCGCGCAGAAACTTGGCCGCAAGCACGTCACCTCGGCCACCAAATCGAACGGTATCTATCATTCGATGCCGTACTGGGACGAACGCTTCGCCGCCCTGGCAACCGAGTATCCCGACGTGCGGATCGATCAGGCGCATATCGATATTTTGTGCGCCCGCTTCGTGATGTCGCCGGAACGCTTCGATGTGGTGGTCGGCAGCAATCTGTTCGGCGATATTCTGTCCGACCTCGGGCCGGGTGTCACCGGCACGATTGCAGTGGCCCCTTCGGCCAACATCAACCCGGAGCGGCGCTTCCCGTCGATGTTCGAACCGGTGCACGGCTCGGCCCCCGACATCGCGGGCCAGTTCATCGCCAACCCGATTGGGCAAATCTGGTCCGGCGCGATGATGCTGGACCATTTGGGCCAGCCCGCAGCGGGCCGGGCAATTGTGCGCGCTATCGAGACGGTGCTGTCGCAGACCGATGCGCCGGCCACCCCGGATATGGGCGGCACGGCGCGGACGCAGGATTTGGGCGCGGCCATCGCGGCGGCGCTGGAGGGATGACGGTGCCGCTCGACGGCTACTCCGCGACAATCCGCGCGTCTGACGCACCCTGTTTGACCGCCCGCTCCAGCAGCACATCGGCCACTGCCACGCTGCTGAGGGGCCCGATGCGCACCCGGTAGGCGCGGTCACGCGGGGCGTCGTAGCTGGTGGAGGTCTGCGCCCCCAGCGTGCCCAGCCGGGCCCGGAGAATTTCGGCAAACTGCAATTGCCCGAAGCTGCCCGCCTCGACATACAGCGCGCCAGGATGCGCCGAGACCCGGGTGAGGGTCTCGGGCAACCGTAGCGGCACCGGGGCGACGGCCGCCGTCGCTTTCGCGGCAGGTTGTGGCCCAGCCTGGGCAATATGGCCCGCTGCCTGCCGCGCCCCAGGCAGTGGGGCCAATTGCTCGGCTTGCACCGCGCCCGCCGGGGCGGCGGCGACTGGCAGCGGCGGCACATCGTGGCCGCTCAATTCGGCGGCGATCCGCCGGCTCTCGCCTTCTTGCACCTGCACCCGCACCCGCATGGCCGGGGCATTGCCGCCGCCGAGCAATTCATAGGCGCGCGGGGTGAGCGCGATCATCCGGCCGCGCTGCTCGGCGCCGCGATCGTTGACACGGATCAGCAATTGCAGGCCGGTGTCCAGATTGGTGACTTTGACGATGGCGGGCAGTTGCAGCGTGGCATGGCCCGCCGCCATTGCCTGCGCGTCGGCCAGTTCGCCATCCGCAGTCACGCCGCTGCGGCGGGCGCCGGGCGTGGCGAGGCCAGTGTCGTTGTAGTCGAATTGTTCGCGCGGATAGAACCAGCCGCTTGCCGTTCGATACGGCTGGCCGATCACGTAGTGCAGCCCCACCGGACCGCCGCCGCCGCCACGTTGCGCCAGATTGCAACTCGACAGCGCCAGCGCGCTGCCCAGCGCCAGCCAGCCGAGTTTCAACGCATCACCGCATCGCCGATCAAGCCGACCGAGATGCAGTAGAAATCGGACGGATTGTAGCGCCGGATCGCCAGGAAATTCGGATGAAAGGCGAAAAATGCCTCGCTGCCCGCGCCGCCCGGCAGGATGACCGCCGCCTGCGTGGCCTGTTCGGCCAACGGCGCGGTGCCGCCGCGCTGCACGCCCATGGCAATCCATTCGGACACCGGACGGCGATGCTCGCGCCCCGCCAGCGCTGGGTCGAAATTAGCCGGCAAGCGCACCACCTCGCCCCACGGCAGCCCGGCCTGCCAGCCTTCGCGCGCCAGATAATTCGCCGTCGACGCGAACACGCAGCCCAGGTCGTTCCAAATATCGCGCCGCCCGGTGCCGCTGTAATCGACCGCGTATTTCAGAAATGAATCGGGCATGAACTGGGTTTGGCCCATCGCGCCGGCGTAACTGCCGGTCATTTGGGCAGCGGTGATGTCGCCGCTGGCCAGAATGCGCAGCGCGTCCATGAGCTCCGAGCGGAAGAACGCGGCGCGGCGGCCTTCCCAGGACAGTGTGGCCAGCGCCTCGATGACATTGAAGCCGCCGGTCGACTGGCCGTAATTCGATTCCAGTCCCCAAATGCCCATGATGATTCCAACCGGCACGCCGTAGCGCTGCGCCACCGCGTCGAGCAGCGCGCGATGCCGCCCATACAGGTCGCGGCCCTTGGCGATGCGCGGCTCGGAGACGATGCGGCTGCGATACTGCGCCCAGGTCATGGTGAATTCGGGCTGCTTGTGGTCGAGCTCGATCACCCGCTGGTTCACCTTGATCCCGGCGAACGCCCGGTCAACCACCGGCCCGGGAATGCCGATCCGTGTTGCATCGCGCCGTACGCCGCTGAGGAAAGCGTCGAACGGCACAGCGGCCAGTGCCGGAGCGGCGAAGGCGGCCAGGGGAGCGGCGGCGAGCAGGGTGCGGCGATGTATCATGCCCTGGTGTGCCATACCGCCCGAGCCGGGAGCAACCTTTGCCCGCCGCTGCGGATTGCAGCCTAAAACCGCACCGACAGCGCCAGCGACCCGATCTGATGCAAGCCGCCCTTCTGGTGGCTGAATTCCTGGGTTTGCAGCGCGTGCGTGTAGGTTAGCCGGGCGCCGAACGCCATGACGGCCAAGCCGGCCTCCAACTCGCCTTGAAATGCGATCAGCTTGACGCTGGCGCTATCCTGGAACGTGTTGCCATCGATGGTGATATCGCGCGCCACCGCCTGCCCGCTGGCCCCGGCAAACACATACCAGGCGAGTGGCTTGGTGGGCGCGAATGCATCGCCGCCCGACGGGCCGGGGCTGACGCGCGCCACGCCGTAGTCTGACTCGAGTCCTTCGCCGAGCCGCACCACGGCGCCGGTCTGCACGTAGATGCGCACGTTACCCAAACCGGCGGCCAGTGCTGGCAGCACATCGGTTTCCAGCCCGCCCACAGTGCCGGCCGGCAGCCGCCACGTGCGCGCGCTGGTCAGTTCGATGGCCGGTTCGTCGCGCAACTGGGCCTGCCAGCCGTTGGTGTGGCCTTGTTTGATGAGGTCGTGAAAGCCGTTCTGCACCTGCTCGGCCAGCGCCGGCGGGCCAACCACGCCGAGCGACAGGCCCAGAATGCTCCGGCTATCCGCCACGTCGCGCTGCAACGACAGGGTGCCGAGCAGCACCCCCGCATATGGCCGGTCGCCAGCCGCTGGTTTGGCTGCGATGGTTCCGGCTGGGGTGTAGATTTTTTGGCTCAACTCGAAGCCAATCCGCAGCGCCCCATCGCCCCACACGGCCCGCCCAGCCGACTGCGCCGCCTGCGGCACGTCGCCGAGCCCCGACGTGTAGCCGAGTCGCAGACCATTGACGTAGTACCGGTCCGTCAGCTTGGCCGAACTGATCGAAGCGTTTTCGTCCTGCAACGCGAAAACGCCCGCCGCCGCCGGACTATCGGCCGACGCTGCCGACGCCAGCACCGCGCACGCCCCGGTAAACGCCACCGCCCCGGTAAGCGCCACCGCCCCGGTAAGCGCCATCGCCAACGACTCGCTTCGGCCAACCCGATGCACCGCAAAACGTCCCCCGGTTGCAAGCCGCCACCAATACGGACTTCCCCGGCCCGCTGAAAGGCCCATGAACACCGCATCGCCCAACCCGGCTTGTGGCGGCCTCACAGACCCGGTACTTTGCGCGCGCCGAAGGCACGGATGGGTGGCCGAGTGGTTTAAGGCAGCGGTCTTGAAAACCGATTTAGCCCATACGGCACAGCGGCACAAAACCAGAACTTTACGCATAATCAAGGCATTATGTTCGCGCGGACTGCGCGCAAATCGTCCTGTGCGCGCGCTGGGACGGCACAGCAGACGGCACAGCAAGGACGCCGCGCGCGCTTAAAAAATTGTGCGGGATGTCGCAGATTTCTATTGCCCTGTTGGCGCAATGTCCGCATAATCCGGACACGCACAGGGGATGGCCCCGGCGAGCATCGGGCACAGGAGGCCCAACAGACATGTCGCATCAGTTCACTAATTTGCTTTTCCCCAACCAGTCGCAGATGCTCCCTCATATTGCGGAGGAATGGATGACAGGCGGCGGCGCCAACCCGCCGTCTGTTGTGGCCGAGTTTCTCGCCGACAGCAGCGACGAACAACTTGCCGCAGAATGCATTGAGGGCTGGGGCCTTGATTGCGACGAGACCGGCGAGGGCAACGCATCGATGTCCGCGAACGGATATACCGGCCAGGACGTGAC
>JANYDF010000130.1 GCA_025359905.1 Rhodospirillales bacterium | reverse complement strand
GCCGTCATGGGGCGGGATGATCAACGGCCTGATGACGCTGTCGGGCGCCTGGGACAAGCTGCGCACCAATCCCGGCCTGCGCTTCTCCGTCACCGCGGTGGGCTTCTACGGCATGGCCACCTTCGAGGGGCCGGTGATGTCGATCCGTTCGGTGAACTCGCTGAGCCACTATACCGACTGGGGCATCGGCCACGTGCATTCGGGTGCCTTGGGCTGGGTGGCGTTCATCAGCTTCGGCGCGATTTACTATCTGGTGCCGGATCTGTGGCACCGCAGCGGGCTGTACTCCAAGAAGTTGGCTGCGTGGCACTATTGGACCTCCACGCTCGGCATCGTGCTCTACATCGCTTCGATGTGGGTCGCGGGCATCATGGAAGGCCTGATGTGGCGCGCTTACGACAGCCAGGGCTTCTTGCAGTATTCGTTCCTGGAAAGCGTGGTGGCGATTCACCCGTTCTACGTGATCCGCATGCTGGGTGGCGTGATGTTCCTGCTCGGAGCTTTGATCATGGTCTACAACCTGATCATGACCGTGCGTAGCCCAAGCACAAATCCTCGCTCCGAACCCCTCTCCGGCGCGATGCCGGTCGCCGCGGAGTAGCGCGTCATGTTCATCAAACACCAAACGATCGAACGAAACGCTATCCTGCTGCTGGTGCTGGCGCTCGTCGCCATCTCGATTGGCGGGCTAGTGGAGATTATCCCGCTGTTCACCATCGAGACCACGGTGGAGCACGTGCAGGGCGTTCGTCCCTACAGCCCGCTGGAACAGGCCGGGCGCGACATCTATGTCCGCGAAGGCTGCTACGTCTGCCACAGCCAAATGATCCGGGCGCTCAAAGACGAAGTTGAGCGTTACGGTCACTACAGCCTGGCCGCCGAGAGCATGTATGACCATCCGTTCCAGTGGGGGTCCAAGCGCATTGGCCCGGATCTGGCGCGGGTGGGCGGCAAGTATTCCAGCGATTGGCACTACGCCCATCTGAAGAACCCGCAGGCGCTGGTGCCGGAAAGCCTGATGCCGCACTACGCCTTCATGGCCGACACCGCACTGTCGTACGACAACATTGGCGATAAGCTGCACACGCTGCGGATCGTTGGCGTGCCGTACACCGACGAGCAGATTGCCAGCGCCAAATCGGACCTGGAAACGCAAGCCAATCCGCAAGCCGACAGCAAAGCGCTGCTCGCTCACTATCCGAAGGCCAACACGGTCCCGGGGAATGGCAAGCAAGTCACCGAACTGGATGCACTGGTGGCCTATCTGCAAGTGCTCGGCACGGAAGTGAACTTCGCTGACACCAGCGAAGAATCGCTGCGGCAATAGGAGGGCGGCAT
This sequence comes from Rhodospirillales bacterium, assembly GCA_025359905.1. GTDB lineage: Bacteria > Pseudomonadota > Alphaproteobacteria > Acetobacterales > Acetobacteraceae > CAIPHQ01. The sequence continues at coordinate 51,559 of JANYDF010000130.1, read as the reverse complement.
GCAAGCATTCAACGAAACCGTCCTATGGCTGCGCAACCATTCCGTGGTTCCGATGATGCTGGTGTTCACGATCATTGCGCTGGCCACCTACTGGCCCGGCCGGCGCAAGACGATCGAGAGCCACGGCGCCATTCCGTTCCGTGACGAGGGCTGAGGGAATATACAGATGCCCACCAAAATCGAAAAAGACAGCCATACCGGCACGGACACCACGGGCCACGTATGGGACGGAATTCGTGAACTGAACACGCCGCTGCCGAAGTGGTGGCTCTACGTGTTCATCGCAACGGTGATTTGGGCGCTCGGCTGGTTCCTGCTGTATCCGTCCATCCCGTATGGCAGCGGATACTGGCATGGCCTGCTCGGCTACTCATCGCGCGGCGATGCCATGTCGGGTCTGGCGGCCATTCATGAGCAGCACAAAGACGCCATGGACAAGATCGCCAAGATGCCGATTGCCGACATCGCCCGCGATCCGAAGCTGATGGAAACGGCGATCACCGCCGGGCGCATCACCTTCGCCAACAACTGCCAGCCTTGCCACGGGCCGAACGGGGCTGGGCGGGTTGGCTATCCGGCGCTGGGCGACGACGTGTGGCTGTGGGGTGGCAAGCTGACCGATATCGAGACCACACTCACGCACGGCATTCGCAGCAGCGATCCGGATGCGCGGCAGAGCCAGATGCCCGCGTTCGGCGCCGACGGCACGCTGAAGCCGGACCAGATCGAGGCCGTCGCCGATTATGTCGGCGTCTGGTGGGGCGTGGTTCCGGCCAGCACCGACACCAAAGCCGGCGCGCAGATCTATGCTGAGAACTGCGTCGCCTGCCACGGCGAGAAGGGTGAGGGCAACCGCGATGCTGGCGGCCCGCCACTCAACGCCAAGGTGCACCTGTATGACGGCAGCCGGGCTTTCATCGTCTCGCAGGTCAACAAGCCTCAACAAGGTGTGATGCCCAACTGGAACACCCGCCTGGACCCCGCGACGATCAAAAGCGTAGCGTTGTTCGTTCATTCGCTGGGTGGAGGCGAATAACCTAATGAGTGTCGTTTCACGGCTCGAACAGCCTCCCTCACCGGAAGCTCTCTACGCCAGCCGCATCCGCGTCTATCCAAAAGACGTGCGCGGTCTGGTGCGGCGGGTGAAGTGGGCGATCTTGGCCGTTTGCCTGCTGATCTACTACGCCCTGCCCTGGCTGCGCTGGAATCGCGGCCCGGGCGTACCGGACCAGGCCTTGCTGATCGATATGTGGAACGAGCGGTTCTACGTCTTCAACCTCGTGCTTTGGCCGCAGGATTTCTACCTGCTGACCGGGCTGTTGATCACGGCGGCGGTGTCGCTGTTCTTGGTCACCAGCCTGTTCGGCCGGGTGTGGTGCGGCTACGCCTGCCCGCAGACGGTATGGACCGACCTGTTCATGGCCGTCGAGCGGTGGCTGCAAGGCGACCGCAACGCGCGGATGCGGCGCGATGCGGGGGCGATGAGCCTGGATAAAGCGTGGCGTAAGACCGCCACGCACGCCATCTGGCTCGGCATCGCGTTCTGGACCGGTGGCGCCTGGACGATGTACTTCGTCGATGCGCCGCTGGCCGTCAGCGAATTCTGGCACGGCACCGCCTCGCCGGAGCTTTATGCAGCCACCGGCATTCTAACGTGCACCACGTATCTGCTGGCTGGCTGGGCGCGTGAGCAAGTGTGCACCTACATGTGCCCCTGGCCGCGCTTCCAATCGGCAATGCTCGACGAACAGAGCATCATCGTCACCTACCAGGGCTGGCGCGGCGAGCCGCGCGGCCATGGCCGGCGCGCCCAAGCCGCTGCCGTGACCGCCGCTGCTGCGCCCGCACTCGGCGACTGCATCGACTGCGCCGCCTGCGTGCATGTCTGCCCGACCGGCATCGACATTCGCGACGGCATTCAGCTCGAATGCATCAACTGCGGCCTGTGCATCGACGCCTGCAACAGCGTGATGAAGAAAAGCGGCGGCAAGCCGTGGCTGGTCACCTGGGATACGCTGGCCGGGCAGGCCGCGCGCAGCCAGGGCAAGCCGCACCATCTGCGCCTGCTGCGCCCGCGCACGCTGATCTACACCATTGCCCTCTCGCTGGTGCTGATCGGCTTGGTGCTCGGCCTGATTTTCCGCTCGCAAATGACGCTGTCGCTGATCCATGACCGTGCGCCGCTGTTCGTGCGCCTCAAGGATGGCGGGCTGCGCAACGGCTTCACCCTCAAATTGGCCAACAAAACCATGCAGCCGGGCGAATACACCCTCAGCCTGTCCGGTTTGCCGGGCGCCACGCTGCTGCTAAGCGAAACTGCCCCCGGTGCCGGGGAAACCTTGCACCTGAGCGTGCCGCGCAGCGAAGTTGCCGCCTTCCGGCTGCTCGTGCAGGGCCAGCCGGCGGCGCTGCCGAACGGCTCGATGCCAATCTTCTTCAAAGTTCGCAACGATACCACCGGCGATACGCTCAGCTACGAATCGCTGTTCATGGGTCCGGCAACGTCTGGTTCGGGAGCCTCACAATGAGCGGCACAACGATTGGCAAGCCTGTCTCTCGCCAAGGCGGCCCGCGCCGGAGTGGCTGGAATCTGTTTCCGGTTTGGCTGTTCATCGCAATGGGCTTGGTGGTGGCGGTCAATGCCCGTTTCATCACCCTCGCCGTCACCACATTTCCGGGCGCTGCGGTGCTGGACGACTTCGACACGAGCAACGATTACAACCGCATTCTGTCCGGGGTCGATCGGCAGAATGCGCTCGGCTGGCGCGTGAAGGCGGACAACGCTGGCGATCTGCCCGCCATTGTGCTGACCGGGCGTGACGGACAGCCGCTGCCCGCCGCTGCCGTGCAGGGCATGGCGCGCCACCCGATCGGCAACGAGCCAGATGTCGCGGTCACGCTGAACCAAACCGGGGCCGGGCGCTTCACCCTGGCGACGCCGCTGCATCAGGGCCAATGGGATTTGCTGCTGCAAATCAAAGCCGATGGGCACGATATGCGTGTGACCAGGCGCGTTCTCGTCCGGTGAGCGCCACCCTTACCGAGGCGCAAACCGCCCAGCGGTCTCCACCCGCCAGCGTGCACTGCCAACATTGCGGCCAGCCTTCCGGCGCCGAGCGGTTTTGCTGTGCTGGATGTGCTGCGGCGTTCGAGACCATTCAGGGCCTCGGGCTGGGCAACTACTATCGCCAGCGCGTGCTCAATCCAGCCAACCGGCCGCCGCGCCCTGAATCGGGCGAGCGCTGGGATCTGGCGCGCTACATCGACACCGATGCGGATGGCGTCAACACGCTGATCCTGGCGGTCGAGGGCCTGACCTGCGGCGCCTGCGTGTGGTTGATCGAAAGCGTGCTGGCGCGCGAGCCGGACTTGCTGGCCGGACGGGTCAACATGACCACCCGGCGGCTGCGGCTAGCCTGGAAAGGCGACACGGCGCGCGCCTATCGCCTTGCAGCGCAAGTCGAGGGACTCGGTTACCGGCTGGTCCCGTTCGACCAGTCCTGCCTGCGCGCTGCCGAGGACCAGACCGGGCGGGCGCTGATCCGCGCCCTCGCCGTCGCCGGCTTCTCGGCCGCCAACGTGATGTTCCTCTCGCTCGGCACCTGGGTCGGCCTCACCCAGAACATGGGCCCGGCCACGCGCGATTTGATGCATTGGGTCTCGGCGCTGATCGCGCTGCCGTGCATCTGCTACGCCAGCCTGCCGTTCATCCGCTCCGCCCTCGCCGCGCTGTCGCGCGGGCGAACGAACATGGATGTGCCGATCAGCGTCGGCGTGACGCTGGTCAGCGTGATGAGCCTGATCGAGACGATGCGCGGCGGGCTGCACACCTACTTCGACAGCGCCTCGACGCTGCTGTTTTTCCTGCTGATCGGCCGGGTGCTTGACCATCGGGCACGCGGCAAGGCGCGGGAAACCGCGCAGGAATTGCTGATGCTGCGCGCGGGCGACGTCAGCGTGCTGCAAGCCGACGGCAGCACGCGCCGCTGCCGCCAGGAAGCGGTCGCTCCTGGCGATCTGGTGCTGACCGGCATGGGCGAACGGATCGGAGTCGATGGCACAGTCGCGCGCGGCGAAACCTCGCTGGACGCCAGTCTGGTCACCGGCGAAAGCCTGCCGCAGCCCGCAGCACCTGGCACATTGGTGTTCGCGGGCACACTGAACCTGGGCGACGCCATCACCGTGCGCGCCACCGCCACCGGCAACACCACGCTGCTCGCCGAATGCGTGCGGTTGATCGAAGCCGCCGAAGCAGCGCGCGGCCGTTTTGTCGTGCTGGCTGATCGGGTGGCGCGCGCCTATACGCCCGCAGTCCACGTGGCCGCGCTTGCCACCTTCCTGGCCTGGTACCTGGCGCTGGGCCGCCCGGCCATGGACAGCCTGATCACCGCCGCCGCCGTGCTGATCGTCACCTGCCCCTGCGCCCTGGCGCTCGCGGTGCCGACGGTGCAGGTGGTGGTGACCTCACGGCTGTTCCGTCAAGGCATTCTGTTGAAATCCGGCACCGCGCTGGAGCGGCTGGCCAACGCCACTACGGTGGTATTCGACAAGACCGGCACGCTGACCGAGCCAGTGCTACTTGCCGATTCGTCCGATGCGCAGGCGTTGGCGATTGCCGCAGGACTTGCCGCCAACAGCCGGCACCCGCTGTGCCGCGCGCTGCTGGCAGGCAGTGGCGCGGCGCCGCAATTGCCCGGCGTGATCGAGCATCCCGGACTCGGGCTGAGCCTGCTGCGCGACGGCGGCGAAATCCGCCTCGGCAGCCGCCGCTTTTGCGGCCTCACCGGGTCTGCCGCTGCCGGTCCCGAACTGTGGCTGGTTCGCCCGGGCGCGGCCCCGCTGTGCTTTGCCTTCCAAGAACGGCTGCGCCCGGATGCGGCGGCGACCGTGCGTGCGGTTCGCGCCATCGGGATCGACGTGCTGATTGCATCCGGCGACGCCGCCCCGGCGGTGCAGCAGGCCGCCGAGTCACTTGGCATCGCCGTATGGCACGCGCAACAAACCCCGGCCAGCAAAGTGGCGCTGATTGAATCGCTGCGCGCGCAGGGCAAGCGGGTGTTCATGGTCGGTGATGGCCTGAACGACGGCCCCTGCCTAGCGGCTGCCGACGTCTCCGCCTCGCCCTCCACCGCCGCCGATATCAGTCAGACGGTCGCCGACGTGGTGTTTCAGGGCGCTTCGCTCAGGCCAGTGCTGACCGTACTGCGCGCCGCGCGCCGGGCGCGTGCGGCGATGCGGCAAAACATCGGGCTGTCGATTGGCTATAATCTGCTGGTGGTGCCGCTCGCGGTGGCCGGCTACGTCACGCCGTGGATTGCCGCCATTGCGATGTCGTCGTCGTCGCTGCTGGTGCTCGGCAACGCGTTTCGTGCCCAAGGGAAGCTGCGGTCATGAACGTGCTGGTATGGCTCATTCTGCTCAGCGTGTTCCTCGGCGGCGGGGCGCTGGCGCTGTTTCTGTGGACGCTGCGCAGCGGGCAATACGACGACCTCGACGGAGCGGCGAACCGCATTCTGTTCGACGATTCAGCCGCAAAACGCGACGAGGTTTGACGTAAGTCAAGGCTTGCCCGCAAACGGTCAAGCAGGCTTCGGACATGACACATGCAGCCCTGATCGCCCGCTACGACGGCCGGATCCCCCGCTACACCAGCTATCCGACCGCACCGCATTTCAGCACCGCCGTCGGACCGCAGGAGTATGCGGCATGGCTGCAAGCCCTGCCGGACGACGCCACGCTGTCGCTTTACCTGCACGTGCCGTTCTGCGACCGGCTATGCCTGTATTGCGGCTGCAACACCACCGTGGTGCGCCACGAAGCGCCGCGCCGCGCTTACGCCGCGATGCTGGAACGCGAAATCCGGATGGTGGCAAGCCTGATCGGCCGCCGCGCGGCGGTGGGCCATGTGCATTGGGGCGGCGGCACGCCGACCACCCTGCCCGCCGACTGCCTCGTCAGCATCATGAATACCGTGCGCGAGCTGTTCGATCTGCGTGCGGGCGCCGAAGTCGCCATCGAGATCGACCCCACCGTGCTGCCCGCCGACCGGCTTGAAGCCTTGTCCGGCATGGGCATCACCCGCGTCAGTCTGGGCGTGCAGGACCTTGAGCCGGATGTGCAGCAGGCCATCGGGCGCAAGCAATCCTATGCAATGACCGAGGATTGCGCGACCAAGCTGCGCGGCATGGGCATCACCTCGCTCAACCTCGACCTGATTTACGGATTGCCGTTTCAGACCGTGGACAGCGTCGCGCGCACCGCCCGCCGGGCGCTCGGCCTCGGCGCCGACCGGGTGGCGGTGTTCGGTTACGCGCACGTGCCGTGGATGAAGCGGCATCAGTCGTTGATCGACGAAGCCGCCCTGCCCGGCCCGCTGGCGCGATTCGAGCAGAGCCGGATGATCGCCCGCGTGCTGGAAGAAGCAGGCGGTTATGTGCCGATCGGCCTGGATCACTATGCCAAGCCGGATGATGCGCTGGCGCAGGCCTCGGCCACGGCTGGGTTGAAGCGCAATTTCCAGGGCTACACCACCGACACCGCCCCGGCGCTGATCGGCCTCGGCGCCAGCTCCATCGGCGGCCTGCCGCAAGGCTACGTGCAGAACGCCACCGGCGTGCCGGCCTACTCGGCCGCTATCGGCAAAGGCGTGCTGGCGACCGCACGCGGCATCGCCGTGACCGAGGAGGATAAACTTCGCCGCGCGGTGATCGAGCGGATCATGTGCGGCGACGAGACCGATCTGGTGGCAATCGCGGAAGCGCACGGCATGGATGCCGGCGGCTTGCTGGCCGCAGCCGCCGGGCTCGACCGCTTCGTGGCCGACGGCCTCGTGGTATGGGACGGCCAGCGGGTCAAGATGACCGACGCCGGACGCCCCTTCACCCGCAGCGCCGCTGCGTTGTTCGACGCCTATCTGAAACGCGACGACGCCAAACCGCGCCACGCCCAAGCGGTTTGACGGCCGGTTGCACGGCAGGCGTGCCGCATTTCAGCGAGATGCGGCATATCTGCCGATGGTCGCCGGGGTGATCAGCTCAAACGGGACCCACAAAATTGGCTCGGCCTTCTCGCCAGCCGCGAGGATGAGGGCTGTGTCGATTGCGCCCTTGGCTTGACCAGCAGCATCTTGAAAGACGGTTACGGCAAGGTTGCCCGCCTTCATCTGCACCAATGCGTCCGGCGTGCCGTCGACACCGGCCACGAGCACCTTGCCAGCCCCAGCACCAATCGGCTTGCCAGCCGCCTTTAGCGCCTCGATAGCGCCAAGCGCCATTTCATCGTTGTTGGCGACAACCGCATCGAATGCCAGCCCCGCGTTGATCCAACCGCTCACCAGATCGAAAGCCTTGATGCGCTCCCAGTTGCCGCTTTGCTTTTCCACTAGGTTCATGCCGGCGCACTCCGGCGTCTTGATAACATCCTCGACATCCGCCGTGCGCTGACGCGCCGCCTGATTGGCCAGATCGCCCATCAGAATCACAATTTGGCCCTTGCCCGCCAACAGCTTGCAGACCGCCTTGGCTTCCAGCGTGCCGGACAAGCGTTCGTCCGACCCAACAAACGCCACTCTGGCGTGCGGCGGCAGGTCGGCTGGCAGACGATTGAGATACACCAAGGCAATGCCAGCGGTGGACGCAAGCGCCGTCAATTTGAGCGTGGCGTCGGTATCGACCGGGTTGACCACGATCGCATCGGCCTTGTCAGCAATAAAGCCCTGCACGTCGCTGAGTTGCTTGCCCACCTCGCCTTGCGCGTCTTCGATCTGCAAAACCAAACCGGGCTTGCGCGTGGCATACTCCAGCAAGCTTTGGCGCAATTGCGTCAGGAATGGATCGTCGAACAGCGCCATCGAAACGCCGATCGTTGTGGCCGCCGCTCCTCTGGTCATCGTTGCGGTCACTAGGGCGGTCAACAGCATCGCCCGCACGGCGCGCGGTGCTGCGGCGAACACACTATGGACGAGATATTCTATTTTCATCCACGCGCCACCCAAACGCGGCAGGCTGCAAAGCATCATCGAACATTGCGCGCACTTTTTGGCTAGCCAGCGCGCAAGTAGTCCATGCTATCGCGCAAAGCCGATTCGATATCGGCTATCGCATGCACCTTCGCCGAGAACGGCTCAAACGAAAACACGCCGGCGTAGCCGCCATCCTGCAGCGCGGCGATCTGTCCGCGATTATTCATGATATCCGCCGGGCCAACCAGCACGCGGTGCGCATCGCGGATGTCAGTCAGCTTCAACGTGGTGTCCTCGACGCCGGAGATATGCACGAGGCCGCTGCGCTCTGGGAAGATCTCAGCCTCGCCGGCAAGAAAGTGGTGGAATGTATCGTGCAGCACCTGGAACACCGGCGCTGTGCCGGTGTCGTCAATCGCGTCCACCGCCTGCCGCTTCAAGCGCAGCGCGCATTCGACGAAGCCGAGCGGCTCGATAAAGCCAAGCAGTCCACGCGACGACAGAATTGGCGCCAAGCCGCGCAGCGCTGCCCGCAGCCCCGCCGCCCGCGCCGCCGCGTCACGCGAATCGGCAAACGTGTTGGTTGGACACAGCACCAGGGCGCGCGCGCCGCTGGCCTGCGCGTACGCGGACAAGTCAGCCGCTTCTGCGGCGCGCTGCTCGTTCCAGTCCTCGAAGCGCTGTAGGGCGTTGATCGATAGAATATTCATTCCAACAGCGTCTGCCCGGACGGAGACAGCAGACGTACCGTCCTGCATGGGCATACCGGGCAAGTCGTTGCGCAATTCCAGCGCGGAAACGCCAAGCGCGGACCCGAGCGCGGCGAGTGCTGCAACACTGTGTCGGGGGGCGGCGATGTGATTGATGGCAAAGTCGAGAGCACGCATGTCGATGTCCTTCGCAGCGGCGGAAAGCCGCCAGGCACATCAGCGCGCTGGACACGCCCCGTTTGGCCCGGCGGAGCGCAACAACCCGGCAGCGGAGCCGGATGTCAAGGCGCATTCCCAATGCCGTGTATTGGCATCACGGATGAAGCATCCAAAATTTTCGAAATTGCCGGCATTTTGGCCACCACACTTCGGCTGGGCCGCTAACTCGTGATGCCTCGTGACTATTCGTCACTCATTGGTGCGGAACGGGCTGGCAGCATGGCATAGCCGACAACGGTCACGCGCCCTGCAAGGCCGCAACAGCAAAAAGCGCCCTCCTTGCGGAGGGCGCTTCTGCGCTGTGTGTTGGGCCGACGGTATCAGGCCGACTTGCGGCGGATCGCTCCGAAACCAACCAGCGCGGTACCGAGCAGAGCGATCGAAATCGGCTCCGGAATCGGCGCTTGCTGGTTGCCGAAGCTGCCTTGCCAAGCGGAATCGGTGATGTTGGTGAACGATACGCTGGTCAGCGCGATCGTCGAGCTCGCCGGGTTATTGGCCCCGAAATACTCTTGGATCGAACCAGATGCGCCGTTCCAGGTCAACTTGATGAAGTACTCGGTCAGCGTCCCTGTAGAGTTCGCCTTGTAATGCGTATTCTGCGAGTAGAACTCAAGGCCGGCGGACGGCGTGGTCACGGCCGAACCAGTCGTCTGAACCACGTTATCGTAGGTCTGGAACGAGGACTTCTGGAAGAGTGACAAGCCGTAGTTGATACCGGCCGGGCTGGTCGCCGGATTTGTCGCCATATCGCTGACGTAGTTCGGATTCGATAGCACATCCCAAACGCCAGACGTCGGCAGCGTGAACCTCGCGTTCGTCGGGTCGAAGCCCAAATTGCTGATCGTGACGCCGCTGCCACTGATCACTTCGTAGACCGCATTGTTATAACTGCCCGAAATCACCTGCGCCAGCAACGAGGCTGAACCGGTGTCTCCGAGAGCGTCAGTCCATGACAGACTGAGGTTGTCCACCGGGTTGGCCATCGCCGCGCCGCTGCTCAACAAAACTGCTGCCGTTATGGCAACCCCAAGACGCTTCATCGCCCAACCCCTTCACAACCCTGAACCGTGTGTGGACATAACCACCAGTCGCAGGCTTTGTCCACCACAATCTGATCGTTTGAGCAATCGAGACGTGACGTAAGCGTTTCCCCTTGGTGGTTGCTTCTCGTTTTTTGAGATTATGTGCGAAAAACGCTACTCGTCCGGCAAAAACTGCAGCGCCGCACCGTTCATGCAGTAGCGTAAGCCGGTCGGCTGCGGCCCATCGGGGAAAACATGGCCCAAATGGCCGGTGCAACGGGCGCAGTGCACTTCGGTGCGGGTCATAAACAGGCTGCGGTCGCGCGACGTGCCAACCGATTCGTCGAGCGGCGCCCAAAAACTTGGCCATCCGGAGCCGCTTTCGTACTTGGACTCGGAGCGATAAAGCGCCTGGCCGCATCCGGCGCAGACGAAAGTTCCGGGACGCTTCTCATTATTGAGGTGACTGGCGCCCGGCCGTTCAGTGCCATGCTGGCGCAACACCCGAAATTGCTCCGGCGTTAGCGCTTCCCGCCACGCCGCATCGCTGCGCTCGACCGGGCCGGCCGGTTCGGACTTGTCATCTGGCATCGTCGATCTCCCATTGCCGGTCGTGAGGTGGGGCGGCGCAATCCTGGCTGCAATGGATGTAACGCAGGCCGCCACGGCGCGTCTGCACCGCAGATACTTGCATATGGAGGCCCCCGGATGGACCGAATCCTGAAACTGCTGTGCTGGCCCGCGGCGGCGGCAATTGCCGGCATTCTGCTGTGGTACGAGCAATTCAAACTGACCGGCAATCCAGGCTCGGTATGGCTATTCACCGTGCTGTCCGATTGGCTCGGCATTCACGGCTACGAAGCGCCGTTCCGCCTCGGTGTCGCCGCCGCCGAAATAGCCGCTTCCTTGCTGGTGCTGGTGCCAGCGACCCGCATTCCGGGCGCTGCCTTGGCGCTGGGCATCATGAGCGGGGCGATTTTCTTCCACGTGGTCAGCCCGCTCGGCATCGACCCCTATAAGGATGGCGGCAAACTGTTCACCGAGGCGTGCGCGGTGTGGCTGTGCGCCGCCTATATTCTAATCGTCTGGCGGCGCGAGGCGCTGGCGATGCTGGAACGCTATACCGGTCTGCGCCTGCCGCGCGCCGCCTGAGCCGGAAGCGCTCACCCGGCCGGGGGTAAGACAGGCTATAGACCGCCGATGTCAGACCCATCCCTCGGCCAAACGCTGCCCCGACCTGTCGCCGTTGTTGTTGGCGGTGGCCCAGCCGGGCTGATGGCCGCCGAAACCCTGGCCCGTGGCGGGGTAGCGGTGACGGTGATCGACCGCATGCCCACGCTCGGCCGCAAGCTGCTGATGGCCGGGCGGGGCGGTTTGAACCTGACCCACACCGAACCGCTGCCGCGTTTCCTGTCCCGTTACGGCGCTGCCCGCCGTGTGCTGGAACCCGCCATCAACGCAATGCCGCCGGAGTCGCTGGTGCAATGGTGCCAAGACCTCGGCCAGCCCACCTTTACCGGGTCGAGTGGGCGGGTGTTTCCCAAAGCGATGAAAGCCTCGCCGCTGTTGCGGGCGTGGCTGCACCGGCTGGAGTCGCTCGGCGTCGGCGTGCAATTGCGTTGGCGCTGGACCGGGTGGGACGACGCCGGCGGCCTGCTGTTCCAGACTCCAGACGGCCCGCAAGTGCTGTCGCCCGATGCCACGGTGCTGGCGCTCGGCGGCGCCTCCTGGCCCCGGCTCGGCTCGGATGGCGGCTGGGCGGCGGCAATGGGGCGGGTGCAAGTCGTGCCGCTGCGGCCCGCCAATTGCGGATTCGCGGTGCCGTGGTCCGGCGTGTTCCGCAAGCGCTTTGAGGGTGAGCCATTGAAGCGCATAGCGCTGCACTTTGGCCCAGACACGGTGCGCGGCGAGGCCGTGGTGACGGCAGCCGGGATTGAGGGCGGCGCGGTCTATGCCCTGTCGAGCAAATTGCGCGACGCTTTGGACCGCAATGAGACTGTTATCCTGCATATCGACCTGCGGCCGGACGTTACGCACGCCGAGTTGGCAGCGCGATTGGGCAGTCCGCGCGGCGGTGCCTCGCTTTCGAGTTTTCTGCGCAAGGCGGGCGGCCTGCCGCCGGTTGGTGTCGGGCTGGTGCAGGAAGCGTTGCACGCCGGTGCGCCGCCGGGCGATCTGACAGCCCTGGTGAAAGCGGTGCCGATTCGTCTGACCGCGCCAAGCCCGATTGCCCGCGCCATTTCCACGGCGGGCGGCATTGCGCTGGACGAACTGGACGCGAATTTCATGTTGCTGCGCCGGCCGGGCGTGTTCGCGGCTGGCGAGATGCTGGATTGGGAAGCGCCGACCGGCGGCTATTTGCTGCAAGGCGCATTCAGCAGCGGCGCTGCCGCCGGGGCGGGGGTGCTGCGCTGGCTGCACAGCCTGTAGCTGGCTTATTCCATCCGATAGAACGGATGCACCAATTGCCCGGCCAGTGTGCCGGGCAATGGCGCTGGGATGCCGTATGCCTCAGGCAGCGCCTTGGCAGGCAAGTAATGCGTGCCGAACAGCCGGTCGAGCCACGGCAGCGTCGCGGCATAATTGCGGTTCACCGGCGCGCGCAGCGTGTGATGCCAATGGTGGAATGCCGGGGTGGAGACGATCCATTCCAGCGGCCCCAATCGCCAGCGCAAGTTGGCGTGGATGAAAAAACCCCACATTGTGCCGGTCAGCATGACCACGACAGGAACCACGCTGCCGGCGGTGGCGGCCGGTCCGCCAAGGCCCAGCACATACACCGGCACCAAACCGCAGAACCGGCCGAAAGCGATGTCGAGCGGATGGGCGTGGGTGTTGACCAGAAAATCGATCTCGCTGGCGCCGTGGTGGATGGCGTGAAAGCGCCACAGCAGTGGCACTTCATGGCTCAAGCGGTGAGCCCAGTAATATCCCACCTCGCCTGCCACTAACCCGGCCGCCAGCCGGCCCCAGAGCGGCCACGCCGCCGTTGCCGCATGCAGGCTGGACGGCACCGCTGCATGCGCCGCCCAGGCGAGCAGCCCGACCGGCGCGCTCAGCAACACCGCCGGAACCAAGCCGCTGAGAAAGTAATAACCTAGATCCATAACGATAGCGCGGCGAAACACCTTCTGCGGACGCGCGGCGAACAGCCGCTCCAGCGGCACGAAAATCGCGGCCAGGATCGCCAGCCACAGGCAGAGCCGGGCGGCATCGATCAGCATGGAATGCAGTGCTTGCGGCATGACCGAGTCCTGCCAGATCGCAACTGCGCCGTCACGCCGCCATGGGGCAGACATGCGTGGGCGCGCACCGAATCCGGTGTAGACTGACCGGCCTTGCGGAGCCTCAAGCATGACCGAGCTCGCCGTCGTCGCCGGGCACATCGTGGCGTTGCGCCTGTTCGATATTGCCTACGCTATCGACCTGAAACGCGCCGAGGCCGCCTGGGCGAAACATGCCGCCGGACGGACGGCGCGGTCGAAACTGTCCGCGACGCCGCCGAAAGCGGTCGCGTTCGGGGTGCCGCCGCTGGAGATCATCCTCGATCCGGTGCCGCTCGACCTTGGCGCCGGGACGGTGGAATTGGCAATTACCGCGCGGCTGTTCGAATTCGGCGCTGTCAGTCTGGCGCTGCGCCTGCCGGTGGCGAACTTGGGCTGGAGCGCCTACGTCCGCGCGGTGCTCGCATTGGACAAGGCGGCCGGCTCCGGCGCCGGGTCAAGGATGTGGGAAAAACAGGTCAATCACCTGCGCAGCGTGCTGGCCGCCGCCATGGAACGGCCCGCCCCTTCGACCTTGGTCGAGGACTACCTGTTCGCCGTGGTGCAAGCGTTCGACAGCAAACTGGATACCACGGCGCTGATGGCGCAGGTGGATCTGGTGCCGCTGCTGTCTGGCGAGCACCGCCCGCTGTCGGACACCGCGCGGGCCGACCTGCTGCGCAGCCGGTTTTCCTACTATGCCGACGATCTGGTGGTGCTGACCTGGGACCGGGCTTTCATCTACGAGCCGCGCGGCGACAACGACGTGCTGGACGTGTTGGAGGTGGCCAACGCCCAGTTGCTGGAGATGCGCTACTACGACGAACTGCTCGATGACGAGTTGCCGCGTATGTACGATCTGGTCGAGTCGACGCGGCGCGGCCTGAACGTTTTTGCCGCCCGCCGTTACGCGGGCCTTGCCCGCCGCCTGTATGCACTGGTCGCCGAGGTGACGGAGTTGACCGAGAAGGTCGACAACGCGTTGCAAGTGACGGAGGACGTGTATCTGGCGCGCGTTTATGCGGCCGCCCTGGAGCTGTTCCGTGTTCGTACGGTCAGCGCCGCCGTCGACCGCAAGCTGTCGCTGATCCGCGACACCTACACTGCGCTGTACGACGAAGCCTCCTCCAGCCGGGCCGAATTGCTGGAAATTGCCGTTGTTGTGCTGATTTTGGTCGAATTGCTGCTGGCGCTGCTGCGCCGGTGACATGATTTGCCCCAGCCGTAGGCCTGCCGTCCGGAATAGCAGTTGCCGAATTGCGAACTCTGCCCAACTATGCGTCAGTCTCAGCCCGCTTCGGCGGCAATAGATTGCGGCGTTGCGGCGTGATCGCCGGGCGGTAGCTGCCGGACAGGCGCGCCGCCCGCCCGCTTCGCGGCGGCACGAGGTCGAAAAGGAAGCGAATGCTCTATCATCTGTACGAAATGCAGCGGGTCTCGATGGCGCCGATGCGCATGTTCGCCCAAAGCGCGCTGTCGATGCTGGATGCCCCGTTCAATCCGCTTCGCCCGACGCCCATGGGCCGCGTGACCGCTGCCGCACTGGATAGTTTCGAGCACACCACGCGCCGCTTCGGTAAACCCAGCTTCGGCCACCCCAGCACGCAGATCGAGGGCGTGGCGGTGAAAGTCACCGAGGAAATTGCCGCCGTGCGCGGCTGGTGCGATCTGTTGCACTTCCGCCGCCACACCGTGCGTCCGAACGATCCCAAGGTGTTGCTGGTGGCGCCGATGTCCGGCCACTACGCCACGCTGCTGCGCGGCACGGTCGAGGCGCTGTTGCCGGATTGCGATGTGTATATCACGGACTGGCGCGACGCCCGCGAAGTGCCGCTGATGGCACCGGATTTCAGCTTCGACGACTACGTCGATTATGTGATGGATTTCGTCCGCCTGCTTGGGCCGGACACCCACGTGATCGCGGTGTGCCAGCCCGCCGTGCCGGTGCTGGCCGCCGTGGCGCTGCTGAACCAGAACACGCCTGTCGACGCGCCGCGCAGCATGACGCTGATCGGCGGGCCGATCGATACCCGCGAAGCGCCGACAGCGGTGAACCAGTTCGCCAAGCGGCACAACATGGACTGGTTCAAGTCCAACACCATCCACCGGGTGCCGTTCGGCCAGCCCGGCTTCTTGCGCCGGGTGTATCCGGGCTTCCTGCAATTGGCCGGCTTCCTGGCGATGAACCTGGACCGCCATGTCGAAGCGCACTGGCAGATGTTCCAGCATCTGGTGGAAGGCGACGGCGAAACGCTGGCCAGCAAGCGGGCGTTCTACGAAGAATACCGCTCGGTGATGGATCTGTGCGCCGACTTCTATTTGGAAACCATCCACGCGGTGTTCCACGAACATCTGCTGCCGCGCGGCCTGCTGATGTGGCGCGGCCACAACGTCGATCCGTCGGCGATCACGCACACCGCGATGTTCACCATCGAGGGCGAGCGCGACGATATTTCCGGCATCGGCCAAACCAAGGCGGCGCACAAACTCACGCCGCATCTGCCGGATGCGATGCGCGACCATCTGGAACAGAAAAGCGTCGGGCACTACGGCCTGTTCAACGGCCGCCGCTTCCGTACCGAGGTCGCGCCGCGCATCAAGGGCTTTATCGAAGCGCATCGCTGAAACCCGTCGCCGTTCGCGGCGCGGCATAGTACTCTGCCCGGCCAAAGCGCCCCACCAAACGTGGGACACCGCGACCGGGAGGAACGATGTTCGGACTGATGCAGGACCGGCCGCTGATGATCGCCTCGATCATCCGGCACGCAGCACGCCACCACGGCACCGCAGAGATCGTGTCGCGCGGCGTGGACGGCAGCATCCATCGGCAGAATTACATCGCGCTGGAAGCCCGCGCCCGCCGGCTGGTGCGGGTGTTGCAGCAACTCGGCGTGCAGCCGTCCGGCCGCGTGGCCACGCTGGCCTGGAACGGCTACCGGCATGTTGAGCTGTACTACGCGATCAGCGGCATGGGGGCGGTCTGCCACACGGTCAATCCACGGCTGACGCCGGACGATATTGCCTATATCGTCAACGACGCGGCGGATGTCGCGATCTTTGCCGACCTCACGTTCGTGCCGCTGCTGGCCGCCGTGGCCCCGCTGCTGAACGGCAGCGTGCGCGCCGTGGTAATGTTGTGCAGCCGCGCCGAAATGCCGGACTTGCCGCTGCCCGGCGGCATTGCCTTGCTGTGCTACGAAGACTTGATGGCGGCGGCGGACGAGAATTTTGACTGGCCGGAATTCGACGAACGCACCGCTGCGGCACTTTGCTACACCTCCGGCACCACCGGCAAACCGAAGGGCGTGCTGTACAGCCACCGCTCGACGGTGTTGCACGCCATGGCGGTCAACGGCGCATCGGTGATGGGGCTGCGGCCCGACGACCGGGCGATGCCGATTGTGCCGATGTTCCACGTCAACGCCTGGGGCATGGCGTATTCCGCCATCGCCGCCGGGGCGTCGCTGGTGATGCCGGGGCGGCATCTGGACGGAGCGAGC
This sequence comes from Rhodospirillales bacterium, assembly GCA_025359905.1. Taxonomy (GTDB): domain Bacteria; phylum Pseudomonadota; class Alphaproteobacteria; order Acetobacterales; family Acetobacteraceae; genus CAIPHQ01. Next base: position 34,882 of record JANYDF010000130.1, on the reverse strand, counting down.
GTTGCCAGCCTGATGAACGCCGAGCGGGTGACGTTCTCCGCCGGGGTGCCGACTGTGTGGCTGGCGCTGCTGCACCACCTGCGCGCCAGCGGCGAGCGGCTGAACACGGTCAAACGTCTCGCCATCGGCGGCTCGGCCTGCCCGCCATCGCTGATCGAGGCGTTCGAGCGCGAGTATGGCGTGATCGTCGAGCACGCCTGGGGCATGACCGAATGCAGCCCGCTCGGCGTCTACAACACCTATCGCAGCGACATTGGCGACACGCCGGAGGCCAAGCTGGCGTGGCGGGCCAAGCAGGGCCAGGCGATTTTTGGCCTGGACCAGCGGATTATCGACGACGAGGGCCGCGTGCTGCCGCATGACGGGGTGACGGCGGGCAATCTGCAAATCTGCGGCAACTGGGTGTGCAGCGCGTATTACGGCCAGGAACCGGGCAGCGCCTGCGACGCCGAGGGGTGGTTCACCACCGGTGATGTCGCCACCATCGACCAGCACGGTCAGATGCTGATCACCGACCGTTCCAAGGACGTCATAAAATCCGGCGGCGAGTGGATCAGTTCCATCGAACTGGAAAATCTGGCGTTGCTGCACCCCGACGTGGCTGAAGCCGCCGTGGTGGCCGCCGAGCACCCGAAATGGACTGAGCGGCCACTGCTGGTCGTGGTGCCGAAAGCCGGGCACGAGATCGATCCTGAAGCGGTGCTGGCGGTGCTGCGCGGCAAAGTCGCCAACTGGTGGCTGCCGGACGCGGTGGTGGTGGACACCGACTTGCCGCACACCGCGACCGGCAAAGTCAGCAAGCTGCGGCTGCGGCAGAAATATCGCGGCTATTTGGTGGAGCGTGGCGTCTAGCGCCCATGCTGACGCATGATTGACATCGCTAACCGCGCAATGCCGTCAGCACCGCGGCCCCGTAACGCGTCAGCTTCGAGGCGCCGACACCCTTGATGCCCGCGAGATCGGTCAGATTGTCCGGCCGCACGGCGGCGATTTCACGCAGCACGCTGTCGTGGAAAATCACATAGGGCGGCACCGACTGCCCCTTGGCCTCCGCCGCCCGCCACTGGCGCAGCGCCTCGAACGGCCCATCGCTGGCGCGGTCCGGCTGGTCGGCCAGCGCCGCCGCGCGCTTGCCCCGGCTGGAGGCCGGTTCACGGGCCACCTGGGCCGATTCCTCGCGCAGCATCAGGCGGGTTTCGCCGCGCAGCACCGGGCGGGCTTTGTCGCTGTCCAGTTGCAGGGTGCGAAAGCCGCCTTCGGCCTCCACCACATCCAGCGCGCCGAGGGCGACAAGCTGGCGGATGATGCCGTGCCAGAAGCGCGACGTGCGGTCACGCCCGACACCGAAGGTCGGCAGCCGGTCGTGCGTCCAGCGCACCACCGCTTCGCTGGCTTCGCCGAGCAGCACATCCACCACATGCTTGGCACCGAACCGCTGGCCGGTGCGGAACACCGCCGACAGCACCTTCTGCGCCTCGATGGTGCCGTCGAACGTGCTCGACGGCGTGATGCAGTTGTCGCAATGCCCGCACGGGCCTTCAAGTTCCTCGCCGAAGCAGGCCAACAGTGCCCGGGTGCGGCAGCTTGCGGTTTCGGTCAGCGCGATCATCGCTTCCAGCCGCTGGCGGCTGACGCGCTTCTGCGCCTCCGGGGCGGCCGATTGCGCCAGCCAGTGGCGGGCGCGGGCGATGTCCTCACCGCCGTACAGCAGCAGCGTATCGGCCGGGTCGCCGTCGCGCCCGGCGCGGCCTATCTGCTGGTAATAGGCTTCCGGGCTGTCCGGCATGTCCAGATGCGCGACAAAGCGCACGTCCGGCCGGTCAATGCCCATGCCGAAAGCGATGGTGGCCACCACCACCACCGCTTCGCCGGAGCGGAACCGCATCAGCGCGGCGCGCTTGATGTCCGGCGCGATCCCGGCATGGAATACGATAGCCTCGGTGCCCTTGGATTGCAGCGAGGCGGCAATGCGTTCGGTTTTGGCGCGGCTGCCGCAATACACAATGCCCGCGTGGCCGCGATGGCGGCGCAGCAGGGTCTGCAACTGCGTGGTCTCTGACTCCTTCGGCTCGGCGGCGAGCCGCAAATTCGGCCGGTGGAAGCTGGCGGCGAACACCTCGGCGTCCTGCATCGCCAGGGCGGCCAGAATATCGGCGCGGGTGCGCGGGTCGGCGGTGGCGGTCAGCGCCACGCGCGGCACACCGGGGAATTGCTCGCGCAATCCGGCCAGCGCGCGATATTCCGGGCGGAATTCATGGCCCCACTGGCTGACGCAATGCGCCTCGTCGATGGCGATCAGGGCAATCTGTCGGCGTGACAGCCGTTCCTGCGTGCCGGAAGTCAGCAGCCGTTCCGGCGAGACATACAGCAGGTCGAGCCGCCCGGCCTCCAACTCGCGCGAGACGCGGCGCTGTTCCTCCGGCTCCAGTTCGGAATGCAGCGCCCCGGCCGCCACGCCCAGTTGCCGCAGCGCCGCCACCTGATCGTCCATCAGCGCGATCAACGGCGAGACCACCACGGCGGTGCCGGGGCGGCACAGGGCCGGCACCTGATAACACACGCTTTTGCCGCCGCCGGTCGGCATCAGCACCAGCGCGTCGCCGCCATTGGTGACGTGCTCGACGGCCGCCTGTTGCAGCCCCCGGAACGCCGGAAAGCCGAACACGCGGCGCAATGCCTCAAGCGGCGAGGCCGGGAGGGATTCGAGATCGACGGCGGGCATCAGCGCCTCATGGCGTGGCGAAGACAATCTCCACGCGGCGATTTTCCTGCGAATCGAGCGACGGGCTGCCAGCCCCCTCGGCGATCCGCTGGACGCGCGGTGCGGCCACACCGTCGCGCAATAACGTCTCGGACACCACTTGGGCGCGCAGGGCGGAAATGTGTTTGTTGGCGGCCACCGATCCCTGCGGATCGGCATAACCGCGCACTTGCAGCGTGAGCATGGGATGCGCTTTGGCCCAATCCGCCGCTTCGCCGATCACCGCCTGTGCGGCGGGTTCCAGATCTGCCGACCATTCCTTAAAGAACACCGAATAATGCGGGGTGGGCGACGAAGTCGCGCAACCAGCCAGGAGCAACACCCAAGCTGCGAGAAGAGCCATACGGCGCATTGTCGAGTCGCTCCTCGATAATCCTCAAACGTACGTGATGCGCTGCGCAACGCACCGCAGTCAACACGGCGTTATCCCGCCGCCGCCACCGCGCGCCCCGCCGACAGCCGGAAAATCCGATCGAGCCGTTCGACCCCGGTCAGCCGATGGGCGATCAGCACCACGGTGCGGCCTTCAGCCACCTCGTTCAACGTGGCGAGGAAGGCGCGCTCGGTTTCCGCATCGAGCCCGGCGCAGGGCTCGTCGAAAATCAACACCGGGGCGGTGGACAGCAGCGCGCGGGCCAATGCCAGCCGCCGCCCCTGCCCGCCCGACAGCCGCGCACCGGCCTCGCCGATCCAGGTATCCAGCCCGTCGGGCAGCGTGCGCACCACGCCGCCGAGTTGCGCCGCCTCCAGCACCGCCCATAGTGCGGCGTCATCGGCGTCCGGCTTGGCCAGCAGCAGATTGCCGCGAATGGTGTCGTCGAACAGGTGGGTGGCCTGGCTGAGCCAGCCGATGCGGCTGCGCACCTCGGCGGCGGGCAGCGTGGCGATATCGGCGCCGCCGAGCAGCACGCGCCCGGCTTGCGGGGCGACGACCTTCAGCGCCAGCGCCGCCAGCGTGGACTTGCCTGCCCCGGACGGGCCGAGCAGCGCCACGCGCGCGCCCTGCGGAATGTCGATGGTAAGGCCGTCGAATACTTTGGCCCGGTCCGCCGCCCAGGCGAACGCCACGCCCTCGAAGCGCAACGCGCTGCCCTTCGGCAACGGTGCGCCAGGGGCCGGATCTGGCACAGCCGGGCCATGCTCGGCGGCTTCCAGCACGCGGCGCGCCGCACCGGCGGCTTGCCCGGCGGTGACACCGGCGCGCGGCAGCCCGCTGACCGCCTCGAACGCGGCGACCGCGAGCAGCACCAGCAACGCGGCCTGCGCCGGGTGCGCCCCGGCGGCCAGCAGCACGACCAGAATGCCAACCTGCGCGCACAGGAACGCCCCGGCGGCGGCAATCGCGCCGCGCCGCGACAATTCGTGCTGGGCGGCGAGCAGGTTGCTTTCGCAGGCTTGCACGTTGGCCAGCATCCGCCCTTCGGCGGAAAACGCCCGCACTTCGCGCAGCCCGTGCAGCGCATCCAGGCACGCCACCCGCAGCGCCGAGCCAGTGGTGGACAGCCGCCCGCCCAGCCCAGCAGCGGCGCGCGCCGAAAGTAGCGGCAGCCCAAAGGCGCTGGCAGCAAACAGCAGCAGCACCGCGACAGCGGCCAGCGGATCGATCTGGCCGATGGTGATCGCCAGCACCGGCAGCAGCAGCACGGCGCCCGCCAGCGGGATCAGAATGCGCAGATAAATGCCGTCCAGCGCCTCGACATCGGTCACCAGCCGGGCCAGCACGTCGCCCGCGCGGCGGAACCCGAGGCCGCCGGCGCTGCTCGTGGCGATGCCACGGAAGAACCACACACGCAGATCGGCCAGCGCACGGAATGTCGCATCGTGCGTCGCCAGCCGTTCCAGATAGCGCAGCACCACCCGCGCCGGGCCGAGCACGCGCAGCGCGAACGGGGCCGCCAGCGCCGCCCCAGTAACGACGCCCGCCACCATGCTGCCGGACAGCGCCATCATCGCCGCCCCGCAGGCCAAAGCGGCCAGCGAGATGAGAATACCGAACGCCAGCCAGAACGTCCGGCCGCGCCACAATGCCAAAATGCGAAGCAGATCGGTCATGCCACACCTCGGGCCGGGGCCGCCGCCGTGCCGTCGCGCAGATCGAGCCGCCGTCCGCCAAACGCGTGCGCCGCCGCCGAGTGGCTGGCCAGAATGACGGTGCGGCCAACGGTCAGCCGCTTCAAGCTTTCCAGCACCTCGGCCTCGGTCACCGGATCAAGATGCGCGGTCGGTTCGTCGAGCAACAGCAGCGGCGCGTTTTTCAGGAAGGCGCGGGCAATCGCCACGCGCTGCACCTGCCCGCCGGACAACCCAAAGCCGCCCTCGCCGACTTGCGTATCCAGGCCGCGCTGCATCCCGGCGGCAAACCCATCGACGCGGGCAAAGCGCGCCGCTTCGGCGACCTCGTCATCGCTGGCTTCCGGGCGGGCAAAACGGATGTTGTCGCGAATCGTGCCAGCAAACAGCACCGGGCGCTGGCCGATCCAAGCGGTCAGGCGCGACAGCGCGGCGGGCACCAGGGTGACGATATCCGCGCCATTCAGCGTCACTCGCCCCGAATCGGGGTGAACGAAGCCGAGCAGGATTTCCAGCACGGTGGATTTGCCTGCGCCGGACGGCCCGGCCAGCACCAGGGTTTCGCCGGCGGGCACCCGGAAACTGAGGCTATTGAGCGCCGGGCCGCGCGCCGGGTCCCAGGTGAAATTCACCGTCTCGAACGCCACGGACACGCCACGCGCCTCGACGGTGCGAATCTCCAGCGGCGGCGCTGGTTCAGGTGCCGGCGGCATCTCGGCCAGCGGGCCGGATGCGCCAACCGCCTGCATCCGATCTTGATACGCCCCGGCGAACACCCGCAGCGGCGCGAAGAACTCCGGCACCAGCAACAACTCGAACAACGCGATGCCGGGGGCCGCGCCGTGCGCGAAAGCGCGCAACGCCAAGACCACCAAGGCCAGGGCCGCCGCCAGATCGAGCGCCGCCGACGACAGGAACGCCATGCGCAGCACCCGCATGGTGCGGTGGCGCAATTCCTCGGCAGCGCGGCCGAGCGCCACCGCCTCATCGGCGGCGCGGCCTAGCATCACAATCGTGGCGATGCCGCGTACGCGGTCAAGAAAGCGGGCCTGCAATCGCGCCAGCGCGGCGAATTGACTGCGCGACGCCGCCGCCGCGCCGAGCCCGGACAGCGCCATTGCCACCGGCACCAGCAGCCCGGTGCCCATCAGAATCAGGGCGGCCACCCCGTCGAACCACAGCAGCACGGCCACGATCAGCGCCGGGGCGATCACCGCCAGCATTGCGGCTGGAATATAGCGGGCGAACAGCCCGTCCAGCGCCTCAATGCGGTCCACCACGATGCTGGCCAATTCACCGCTATGGCGGCCGCGCAACAACGCGGGTCCGGCGGCCAGCAGGCGGTGCAACGCATCGGTGCGCAAGCGCCGCCGCGCGGCGGCCCCGGCGCGGAACGCCGCCTGTTCGGCCAGCAGTCCCAGCACGGTGCGCAGCAGCGCCAACACGGCAAAGCCCGCCAGCAACCCCAGCGGTGCGGCAGCGCCGGCAATCGCCGCGTCCAAGGCCCCGGCAGCGCACCATGCCTGCACCACGGCCGCAGCCGCGCCGGCCAAGCCGAGTGCAATGGCCGGGCGCGCAGCGCGCTGACCCCGCTTCGTCTGTTCACGCAGCCAAAGCCGCGCGGTGCGCTTTGCGGTATCCATGATTTGGCAGCGTGTAGCGTGGCCGCGCAGCGTTGGACAGGCCTGCGAGGCTTCGCTAAGCGATCCGTGGGCAGGGTATCGAGCATGGCAGCAAGTCTTTGGGTGGCGCTCGGCGGCGCGCTGGGCAGCGTGGGGCGCTATTGGACCGGATTGTGGATCGCGCGCCTGTTGGGCGAGATGTTTCCGTGGGGCACGCTCGCGATCAATATTGTTGGCAGTTTCGTCATCGGACTATTCGCCACGCTGACCGTGGCCGACGGCCCGCTGCCCGCCAGCGTCAATGCGCGGCTGTTCGTGATGGCGGGCATTTGCGGCGGCTACACCACGTTTTCGGCGTTTAGCCTGCAAACCCTGGCCCTGGCCCGCGCCGGGCATTGGGCGTGGGCGGCCGGGTATGTCGGGCTGTCCGTGGTGCTGTGCCTCGCCTCGGTCACGGCCGGGCATTTGCTCGCCGTGCGTTTTGGCTTGCTGACCGGCTGATCCGGCTGGCGCAGCGCGCCATGCAGACGGCGCGCACCTGCCACTCAATCGCCACCGCACTGCCGCCTGTCCCGCCACGATGCGGCCCGGCGCAGATTTCCGCGCCTTCCCGCCGGACCGGCGGTCAAATCCGGCTGATTGCGGCCAAGTGTCATTTTCCGCGCCGCAATATCGCCACAGGTCGTGCGCATGACTCCTGATGCGGCAATCCCGCCAGGAGTTTCCGGTGCCTCAGTTTCCTTGCTCACCACGCACGAATAGCGCTGCTCCTGTGGGCGGCATTTTTGCGCGTGCGTTGGCCGGGGGTGAAGGGCAAAGCCGTCACGATGACGATTTTGCATGGCATCATGCTGCAACCGCTTTCGCACGGCGCAATTCCGCCGTATCTCGCGGCCGTGAACCGAACGGACGCCGATCAACCGGCGCGCGGCGCGGCGCGGGAACGCCTGACCCAATCATTCCGGGCAAGTTTGGCTGTGCGCGTCCGCTGCGGACGCACGCTGTGCTGAATTTTGGCCTGCTGGAGGCACGATGAACCGCCTAGTCGTCGTATCCAATCGGGTTCCGCTCCCCTCCTCCGGCAGCCACGCGGGCGGCCTTGCCGTCGCGTTGGACGGGCTGATGGAAAAGCGCGGCGGGCTGTGGTTCGGCTGGAGCGGGGCGATCGTGCCCAATGCCAGCGCCAACAGCGTGTGCGTGCAGCACGAGGCGGGGGTGGACTACGCCACGATAGATCTGACTCCGGAAGAACACGAGCGCTACTACACCAACTTCTCCAACAGCGTGCTGTGGCCGCTGCTGCACACCATGCCGGAAGCGATGCAGTACGACCGGCGCGACGCGAAAGCGTACCGCGAGGTCAACGCCCGCATCGCCGCCACCTTGCAGCCGCTGCTGCGCCCGACCGATCTGGTGTGGATTCATGACTTCCACCTGATGTCGCTGCCCAACGCGCTGCGCCAGCGCGGCGTGCAGAACCCCATCGGCTTTTTCCTGCATGTGCCGTTCGCCTCGGCCGACGTGCTGGCCGCCGCGCCGGAAATGGGCGCGCTGGTGCGCGACCTGCTGCACGCCGACCTGATCGGCTTCCAGACCGAGAACGATCTGGCCAATTTCGCCGCCGCCGCCGACCTGTTCGGCAATGCGGTGCGGCTGGCCAATAACGTGCTGAATGTGAACGGCCGCCGCGTGCGCCTGGGCGTGTTCCCGGTCGAAATCGAGCCGCACGGCTTCGCGCAACTCGCGGAAAAGATGGCGAAATCGCCCGAAGCCGAGCGCCTGCGCGCCAGCATCGCCGGGCAGCACATGATCTTGGGCGTCGAGCGGCTGGACCCGACCAAGGGCTTGCTGCAACGCTTGGCCGGGCTGCGCCGCCTGCTGGAAGTGCACCCGGAGTGGATCCGCCGCACCACGCTGCTGCAAATCGCCGCGATTTCCCGCAAGGAAGTCAGCACCTATCGCGCGCTGCGCACCGCACTGGACCGCGAGGCGGGCAGCCTGAACGCCGATCTGGCCGAACCCGATTGGCTGCCGTTGCGGCTGGTGTCGCGCGCCGTCGACCGCACGCTGGTGGCCGGCTACATGCGCATCGCCCGCGTCGGGCTGGTAACGCCACTGCGCGACGGGATGAATTTGGTCGCCAAGGAATATGTGGCAGCGCAGAACCCGGCCGACCCCGGCGTGCTGATCCTGTCGCGCTTCGCCGGCGCCGCCCAGCAACTCGACGCGGCACTACTGATCAACCCGCACGACTGCGACGCGATGGGCGACGCGCTGAACCGCGCGCTGACGATGCCGCTGGCCGAGCGGCGTGAGCGGTGGGAGTCGATGTGGGACGCCATCCAGGATCGCTCGCCAATCGCCTGGGGCCGCGCCTTCGTCGCCAGCCTGCTGCGCGCCGCTTCGATCGCCGCCGTCAACACCAGCGGCGACAGCGAGCGTCCGGCGCGGGCCAATCTGACGTTAGTGCAAGACAGCACGTCCGCCGCCTACGCCAGCGACTATGCCGCCGACATTCGCATCAATGAGCGCGGTGGCGCGGAGCGCGAGTTGACCGCGATGATGATGCCCGAAGGCGTCAAGCTGAACTGAGCGTGCGCTGAAAGTCTTCATCCTCGGCCCGGCGCGGTCCGGCACATCGATTTTGTATTTCGCCGTGGGTGAAACCTTCGGGCTGCCCGGCGTGGGCGAAAGCCACGTCATGCCGGTGTTTGCCGACATGGATGAACGCTGGACCGCCTACACCAGCCGGTTTCGCGGCCAGCCGGTGATGGCGGCAAGGCTCGACGCGGAAGGCTTTCGCGGCCTCATGGCGCAATTCATCCGCGACGCCTACGCGGCGGAATTCCCCGCCGGGCGCTGGGTGGACAAAACCCCCGGCGTGATTGCGGGCCTGCCGCTGATCCTGGCCGCATTTCCCGGTGCGCGGATTTTGCTGACCAGGCGAACCGGCACCGAAACTGTGGCCTCGCATATCGCCAAGTTCCGCGAACCCTTCGCCATCGCCTGCCGCAAATGGCAGCGCAGCATGGCCGGGCTGATTGCCGCGCGCACGCTGCCGCCCAATGTGCGCGAGGCTGTGCTGGAAGTGGAGCAGTTCGATATGGCCAACGCGGCGGACGCCACCGGCGCGCGGATTGCGGCGCATCTGGGCGCGCCCGGCCAAGCGGCGGCGCTGGCGGCATGCTTCCATAGCCGGCAGGTCGAAGCCACCGCCACGCATGACCGGGCGCGGCGGCTGACGCTGAATGACACCGGCTGGAGCAGCGAGCAGCGGCAAGTCTTCGTCAGCGCGTGCGGCGCGATGATGGAGACGCTGGGCTATCCGATGTGACGCGGGGTGACGGCGCAATGGGATGAGGCATCCGCCATACCAGTTGTTACGAGCGCAAACTCGGTGGCCGCGCATCCACCCACGCCCCGCGAGACTGCGCCGACTCGACCGCAGCACGGATCGCGGCAATCGAGCGCAACCCGTCCTGGGCGGTGGGGTAGTGCAGCGCCAGCGGATCGGGGGTGCGGCCTTGCTTGCGGGCGGCGATCACCTCGGCCAGATCGGCGTAGATATTGGCGAACGCCAGCGGCATGCCCTCGGCGTGGCCCATCGTGACGCGAGAGGCACGGTCGGCTTCCGGCGACAGGCCCGGCCCGCCGCGTTCCAAAATGCGGGTGGTTTCGCCGAGCGGGGTCCAGAACAACTGGTTCGGCCATTCCTGCGCCCAGCGCAGCCCGCCCGTTTCGCCGAACACCTGAATGTTCAGCCCGTGCATCCGCCCGATGGCCACCGCACTGGTCCACAGCCGCACCACGGCGCCGCCGTCGAGCCGCAGGTTCACCATCGCGTCGTCTTCCAGCAAGCGGCCGGGCAAACACGCGACGAAATCGGCGGATAGTTCCAGCGCCTGCTGCCCGGCGATGAAGCTCGCCATATGCAGCGCATGGATGCCGCAATCGGCGAACACCGCCGAAATACCCGCCTGCGCCGGGTTGTAGCGCCAGCGCGAGCGCGGGTTGTCGGCGTCCGCCGCGTCGGCGTGAAAGCCGTGGGCGAACTCGGCCTTGATCAGCCGCACCCGGCCCAGGTCGCCGCGCGCCACCATCGCGCGCATGTGGCGCACCAGCGCGTAGCCGCTGTAGCCGTAATTCACCGCGCAAATAGTCCCGGTGCGGGCGGCCGTGGCGGCGATGTCCTCGGCTTGCTCAACCGTCACCGTCATCGGTTTTTCGCACAGCACGTTGATGCCGGCTTCAAGGAACGCTTTGGTGATCGGGTAGTGCGTGGCGTTCGGCGTTGCCACCGTCACCAGATCGAGCCGCCCGCGCTCATTGGCCAGCATCGCCTGCCAATCGCCGTACGCCCGCTCCGGCGCGATACCGAGGCCGATGGCGAAGTCGCGTCCCCGCGCGGCGTCGATATCCAGCGCCCCGGCTTGCAGCGTGAAAAGCCCATCGATGGCCGCCCCGATGCGGTGCGCCGGGCCGATCTGGCTGCCCTTGCCGCCGCCGATCAGCCCCCAGTTGAGTTTGTCCATGGTGTCAAACCTCCCGCACATCCACCCAGCGCCGCCCGGCATGCGACTGGCGGGCGGCTTCGATGACCTGATTGACCAGCATACCGTCACGGAAGGTCGGCCACACCGGCTGGCGCGTAGCGATGGCCTGCAAGAAGTCGCGCGCCTCGATGATGATCTGGTCCTGGTAGCCGGTGCCATGCCCGGCGCCGAGGCAAAAAGCTTTGAAATCCGGATGGTCTGGCCCGGTCAGAATTTTGGTGAAGCCCTGCCGGTCCGCCTTCGCGTCGCCTTTGTACAGCCACAGCGCGTTCTGATCTTCCTGATCGAAGCGGAGCGAGCCTTTGGTGCCGTAGATGTCGTAGGCATAGCCCATCTTGCGGCCCTTGGCGGTGCGGCTGAAGAACAGCGCCCCCATCGCGCCGTTGGCGAAGCGGCAAATGAACTGCCCCTGGTCGTCGTTGGTCACTGCCACCGCGCCGTGCGGGCTGGGCCGGGTTTTGTGCACCGTGGCGATGTCGGCGATCAGCGAGTCGATCGGCCCGGCCAACGCCAGAGCGGCGTTGATCATGTGCGGCGCCAGATCGCCCATCGCCCCGCTGGCCAGCCCCTCGGTGCGCCAATTGGCTGGCTCGTTCGGGTCGGACAGAAAATCCTCGGTGTGCTCTCCACGAAAATAGGTGATTTCGCCGATCTCGCCGGCCGCGATGATCTGGCGGGCCAGTTGCGAGGCGGGCGTGCGGATGTAGTTGAAGCCGGTCATGTTGGCGCAGCCGCTGGCCTCGGCGGCGGCCACCATGGCACGGCTTTGCGCGACATTCAGCCCAAGCGGCTTTTCGCAGAACACCGGCTTGCCGCGCGCCAAGGCGACCAGCGCGATGTCCATATGCGTGTGCTGCGGGCTGGCGATCACCACGGCTTGCACCTTGGGGTCGTCCACCAGCAGCCGCCAATCGGCGGTGGCGCGGGCAAAGCCGAACTGCCGCGCCCGTTCCGCCGCCCCCGCCTCGGTGGTGGTGCAGATCATTTCCAGCACCGGGCGCAGCGCGGTATCAAACACCGCCGCCACGGCGGCCATCGCCACCGAATGGGCCTTGCCCATGTAGCCGGCGCCGATGACGCCGATGCCGATCTGGGTCATCTGATTTCCTCACCTGCGCGCGGCATGTGCCGTCTTTTTTTCAAACGTGAGGCGAGGATCGTGGTTTTCGCACCGCGCCGCAATCGGCTTGGCGATGCAGTTTGCTGACCTGAGCGTATCAATGCGGGCGGCCGATCTCAGGTGGCAGCAGCGGTGCCAGCAAAGCGATCAGGACAGGCAGGCGGCAAACAAGGCCTCGGCTTCCGCCAGGATACGGCGGCGGCGGATTGGGTTGCGGCTGGCCTCGACAGCCGGGCGTTCCACAAGATCAACCTTGCGGCCGAACAGGGTTTCCAACGCCTGACCGAAATCGGCGAAGCTGGCGAAGTCGTGGTCCACGGCCGATGTGAACGTAACCAAAAGATCGACGTCGCTGTGCTCCGGGTCGAAATCCACCGCGCGCGCGGCAGACCCGAACACCTCAAGCCGCGCGACGCCGTAGCGGCGGCAAAGTCCGGCCAACGCCTCGCGCTTGCTGGCAATGTCCTGGTGCATAATTCGGGTTTCTACACCCGCTCCGGCCCCACGCGCACCAGCATCTTGCCGAAATTGCCGCCGCTCAGCACATCGGCCAGCGCCTGCGGCGCAGTTTCCAGGCCGTCCGCCACCGTCTCGCGGTATTTCAGGCTGCCATCCGCCACCCAGGGGGCGGCCAGCGCCCGCCACTCGCCGTAGCGCTCCGGCTTGTCGAACACGATCAGGCCTTCGATGCGCACCCGCTTGCCGACCACGAAGCCAAGGTTCGGCCCCGGCGGCGGCCTGGCGTCGTTGTATTGCGCCACCATGCCGCACATCACCACGCGGGCGAAGAAATTGAGCTGGCCGAACGCCGCCGCCTGCACCGCGCCGCCGACGTTTTCCCAATACACGTCGATGCCGTCAGGGCACGCCGCGCGCAGTGCGGTCGCCACGTCGTGGCTGCGATGGTCGATGCAGTCGTCGAAGCCCAGCGCCTCCTGCACCCACAGGCACTTGTCCGGCCCGCCCGCGACACCCACCACCCGGCACCCGGCGCGCTTGGCCAATTGCCCGGCCACCGAGCCGACCGGCCCGGACGCGGCGGACACCACCACCGTCTCCCCGGCTTTCGGCTGGCCGATGTCCTTCAGGCCCGAATACGCCGTGGTGCCCGGCATCCCGAGCACGCCGAGATAGGCCGAGAGATGCGCGCTGCTGGCCGGCAACTTGGTCAGGTCGCTGGCCTTGGACAGCGAATGCGTCTCCCAGCCCCGGCTGCCCACCACATAGTCGCCGGGCGCGAAACCGGGATCGGCCGAGGCGATCACTTCGCCGACGGTCTCGCCGGTCATGGTCTCGCCGATGCCGACCGAGGGCGCGTACGACGGACGGTCGTACAGCCGGCCGCGCATATACGGGTCAATCGACAGCCAGATGGTGCGTGTCAGCACCTCGCCGTGGCCCGGCGCGGGCAACGCGGTTTCCACCATCTGGAAATCCTCCGGCCCCGGCTCGCCGTCCGGGCGGCGTTTGAGCACCAGCGAGCGGCGCAGTCCGTTGACCGATGTCATTATCAGTTCCCCCGTCACGCCGCTTCGGCACGCAGCACAATCCGCCCAGTGACCTTGCCGTCACGCAGCCGCATCAACGCCGCGTCGGCCTGCGGCATCGGCACCTCGGTGATCGGCAAGCCCGGCAGGCCGCCGTTCTGCGCCAGTTGCACCAGCGCGCGCAAATCCTTCACCGTTCCGACAAAGCTGCCCTGCACGGTCAGCGCCCGCATCGCCATCAGCGGCAGCGGCAGCCGAACCTCGCCGCCGAACAGCCCGACCTGAATCAGCTTGCCGCCCTTGCGCAGTGCCGCGAACGCCATCGCCGCCGTCGCCGAGCCGTTCACCAGATCGATGATCGCGCCCAGCGGCCCGCCCGCCGCTTCCACCAGCCGCGCGGTGGCGCCCTCGCCGCCGGTGTCCACCACCTGCGCCGCGCCAGCGTCCAGCGCCGCCTGCCGCTTTTCAGCACTCAGGTCAGCGACGATGGTGTTGCGATGACCCATCGCCTTCAGCACCGCCAGCGCACTAAGACCTAGCCCGCCCGCGCCGATCAGCAACAGTGGTTCATCTTGTGGCAACGGCATCACTTTGGCGATGGCCGAATACACCGTGATCCCGGAACAGGCGTAGGTGGCGGCCAGTGCGGGGTCGAGCGTGCCAGGATCGACCAGATGGCGCGGATGCATCGCCAGCACCTGGGTGGCGTAGCCGCCGTGCTGGAAAATGCCGATGGCGCGGCCGATCTGGCACATGTTGTCTTCGTCGGCGAGGCAAGTGGCGCAGGTGCCGCAGCCCACCCACGGATAGACAATCCGCACATCGCCCACCTGCACGCCGGTGGCGTCCGGGCCGCGTTTGGCCACACGCCCGACGATCTCGTGGCCCATCGCCAGCGGCAGCGTGACGCCGCGATCCTTCAAATTCATGATCCGGCCGCCACCGAGGTCGTAGCGGCCTTCCCAAACATGCAGATCGGAATGGCACACGCCGCAATGCGTCACGTCGAGCAGCACCTGGGTGCCGGTGGGCTCAGGTGTCGGCAGCTCGATTTCTTGCAGCGGCGCTGCGTTCTCCACCACGGCCCAGGCGCGCATCTTGTCGTTCCCTCTGATCTTGCGCGGCATGGGAGACTGCGTGCGGTGCCGGGTCAAGCGGGCGCGCGTGCAGGACTGGATCGACCGGCGCTGGCTGTGGTGGTATCAAACATTCATCCGAAGAAAGCTGGGGAACCGCCATGCGCCGTCACCGAATCGCCGCCATCCCTGCCGACGGCATCGGGCCGGAAGTTATTTCCGCCGGGCTGGAGGTGCTGGAGGCGCTGGCCGCCCGCGCCGGGTTCGCACTCGACGTGGATCACTACGACTGGGGTTCGGACTACTACAAGCGCACCGGGCGGATGATGCCGGCCGACGGGCTGGAGCGGCTGCGCGCGGCGGATGCGATTTATTTCGGCGCGGTCGGCGCGCCCGATCTGCCCGACCACATCACGCTGTGGGGCCTGCGGCTGGCGATCTGCCAGGGCTTCAACCAATACGCCAACGTGCGCCCGACCCGGATTTTGCCGGGCATCACCTCGCCGTTGCGCGACGTTGGCCCCGGCGATCTGGATTGGCTGATCGTGCGCGAGAACAGCGAGGGCGAATACGCGGGCCAGGGCGGCCGCTCGCATCGCGGCCGTCCGGAGGAAATCGCCACCGAGGTGTCGATTTTTACCCGCACCGGGGTCAGCCGCATCCTGCGCTTCGCCTTCCGGGTGGCGCAGTCGCGCCCGCGCAAGCATTTGACCGTGGTGACCAAATCCAACGCCCAGCGCTTCGGCATGGTGATGTGGGACGAAATCGCCGCCGAAGTGGCCGCCGAGTTCCCGGACGTGACCTGGGACAAGGAATTGGTCGATGCGATGACGCTGCGCATGGTGCGCCGCCCGCGCAGCCTGGACACCATGGTGGCGACCAATCTGCACGCCGACATTCTGACCGACCTCGCCGCCGCCCTGGCGGGCAGCCTGGGCGTGGCGCCCACCGCCAATATCGACCCGGAACGGCAATTCCCCTCGATGTTCGAGCCGATCCACGGCTCGGCGTTCGACATCACCGGCAAGGGAATCGCCAACCCGGTGGCCACGTTCTGGACCGGGGCGATGATGCTGGAGCATCTGGGCGAACCGGCCGCCGCCGCCGCAATGATGGCAGCCGTGGAACAGGTGTGCGCGGCCGGCATCCTGACGCCGGATATCGGCGGCACCGCCACCACAGCAGACGTCACTCGAGCGGTGTGCGACGCGATCCGGGGCGCAAACGCCCCGGCTTAGCTCACGACCGGTTGTCGCCGCCGAACAGGCTGCCCAGCACGGCACCCGCCACCCCAGCCCCCACCGCCGTCGTCACGGTGGAGGACGATGAATTGCTGGTTTCGTGGCTGAGATACGGCGCGATGGCGTGCGCCAGTCCGGGCACGGTGAGGGTTTGCAGCCACACCTTGCCCGGCCCGGTCAGACGCACGAGGAACAGCCCTTCGCCGCCGAACAGTGCATTGGCGATGCCGCGAATGGTGGTGATGTCGAAATTCACCCGTTCCTCGAACATGCCGACGTGACCGGGATGCACCAGCAGCGTTTCGCCGGGCGCCAGATCGTGCGCCACGATCTCGCCGCCGAGTTCCAGCCACGCGGTGCCGTTGCCGGACACGCGCTGCATGACGAAGCCGCTGCCGCCGAACAGCCCGGCGCCGAGCGATTGCTGGAAGCCGATGGCCAGTTCAACACCCTGCGTGGCGCACAGAAATCCGTGGCGATGAACCATATAGCCAGCGCCTTGTTCCACCGGCATCGGCAGGATCGAACCCGGCACCTTAGCCGCGAAGGCAATCGCCCCCCGCCCGCCAGCGGCGGTGAACTCGGTCATGAACAGGCCGCCACCGGCGACCGCCCGCTTCAACGCGCCCCACAGCCCGCGCGCCCCGGCGGCAGCCGTGGTAGTGCGCAACTGGATGTTGGGCGTCATCCACGACATTTCGCCCGCCTCGGCCACCAGGGTTTCACCAGGTTCGAGGCCGATTTCCAGAACCGGCATCGTGGTGCCGGTGATCCGCGACTGCATCCGACTCTCCTGCGGCTGAGGTCAACGCCAAGCAGCCTAGCAGAGCCGGATGCAGCGTGCGCGAGGTTAGCCGCCCTGCAACGCCTTGGCGACGCTGACCGCAAGCGGCGTGGTGGGCCGGCCGATCAAGGCGCTGAGTTGATGGCTGTCATCGAACAACCCGCCCGCCGCAGCCCCTTCGTCGCTGCCGGCCAGCAATTCGGCCAACGGCTCGGGCAGCCCGGCGCCGAGCAGCACGCCCTTAAAATCGGCCTTGGGCAGGTTCTTGAAGATCACCGCCTTGCCCGACTGCCGCGTAATCTCGGCGGCGAATTCCGTCAGCGTGAACGAGGTATCGCCCGCTAGTTCGTATACGCGCCCGCTCAGATCGTCCGGCGCGGTCAGCACCGCGGCGGCGGCGGCGGCGAAATCGGCGCGGGCGGCGGAGCTAAAGCGTCCGTCGCCTGCGCTGCCCAGCAGCGCATTGTATTGCAGCGCCATCGGGATCGAGGCCAGCGTGTTCTCGGTGTACCAGCCGTTGCGCAGCACCACGTGCGGCACGCCGCTGTCGCGCAGCATCGCCTCGGTCTCGACATGGTCGGCGGCAAGGCCGAGCGGCGTGGTACTGGCGTGCAACAGGCTGGTGTAGACAATCTGCCCAACGTCCGCGCTTTTGGCGGCATTGATGGCGTTGCGATGCTGTGCCGCGCGCCCGCCGTCCAGCTTGCTGGATGAAATCAGCAGCAGGCGGCCGATCCCGGTAAATGCTGGCTGCAATGTCTGCGGCAGATCATAGTCGGCGATGCGGACTTCGATACCCAGCGCCGCCAATGCCGCCCCGGCTGCGGCGCTGCGCGCGGTCGCCACGATGTGGCTGGCGGGCACGGTTTGCAGCAGGCTTTCGACAACCAGACGGCCAAGCTGGCCGGTGGCGGCGGTGACGAGCAGGCGGGGAAGTTGATCCGGCATGTTAGGACTCCGAAGTCAGTCTCGGATTGAGACCATGTCTTGTATGGAGACCGCGCATGCGCGATGTAAGAAGGGCGTTTTTCTTGCCTAGGTAACCAACAAGGAACCACCATGGCTGCCGATCTGCCGCTCGCCACCCAGTTCGCCGATTGGCAACGCGCTGGACTGGACCCTGCGGCCTGCCCGGTGCGCAATGTGCTGGATCAGGTCGGCTCGAAATGGACCGTGCTGATCCTGACCGCGCTGGCCCCGGCCCCTTGCCGGTTCAGCGCGCTGTTTCGCATGATGCCGGATATTTCCAAGCGGATGCTGGCGCAGAAACTGCGCGAGCTGGAGCGTGACGGCTTGGTGACCCGCGCGGTGTTTCCGACCAAACCGCCCAGCGTGGAATACCGGCTGTCGGCGATGGGCGAGTCGGTGCTGGGGCCGCTGGCCGGACTCACCATCTGGGCCGAGCGGAACTTTCCGGCGATCCGTGAAGCGCGGGCGCAGTTCGACGCCGTATCCGGCGACGGGGCGGACGAGGCAGCCGTCAGGCCGCCGCCGGCACCTGCAACTCGCCCAAATACGCTTCCTTGATCGCCGGATTCTCACGCAATTCAGCAGCAGTGCCGGACAGCACAACCTTGCCGGTTTGCAGCACATACGCCCGGTGCGCGATGGACAGCGCCATCGCGGCGTTCTGCTCGACCATGAAGATCGTCGTGCCTTGCCGGTTGATCTCCTGAATGATGTCGAACACCTGTTCGACATACAGCGGCGACAGACCCATCGACGGCTCGTCCATGCAGATCAGCCGGGGGCGGGCCATGAGCGCGCGGCCGATGGCCACCATTTGCTGCTCGCCGCCGGAAAGCGTGCCGGAGATTTGGTTGCGGCGTTCCTTGACGCGCGGAAACAGGCTGTAGACCCGCTCCAAATCCTCGTTGAATTGCGGGCCGCGCGGCTGCGTGTAGGCCCCCATCTCCAGATTCTCGAACACCGTCATGCGCGGGAACAGCCGCCGCGCTTCCAGCACCGGCGCGATGCCGCGCTTCACCCGTTCGCTGGTGGCGAGTTTCTCGATCGGCTGGCCGTCGAAAATCACCGTGCCGCGCACCGGGCGTACCACGCCCATGATGGTCTTCATGGTGGTCGACTTGCCACAGGCGTTGCCGCCGAGCAGCGAGACGATCTCGCCGCGCCCGATGGTGTAATTGACGTCTTTCAGAACGTGCAAATCGCCATAGTAGGTGTTGACGGCTTTGAACTCCAGCAACGGAGCCTTGTGGTCAGCTTGCACGGGCAGCCTCCGTCGCGGCGCGGCCAAGATAGGCGCGCAACACATCGTCGTTGCGGCGCACCTCGGCCGGTTTGCCCTCGGTCAGTTTCTCGCCGTGGTCCAGCACCACGACGGTATCGGCGAGTTGCGTCACCACATCCAGCTTATGTTCGATGATCAGAATGGTCAGCCCCAGGCCATGCAGGCTTTTGATCTGTTCGGCCAGTTCCAGCGTTTCGGCCGGGTTCATGCCGGCGGTCGGTTCGTCGAGCAGCAGAATTTTCGGCTGCGTGGCCAGCGCGCGGGCAATTTCCACCCGGCGGCGATTGGCGTACGACAGCGCCGAGGCGGTCTGATTGAGCCGTGGCGTCAGCCGGTTGCCGAACAGAGCCGCGATATCGATGGCCCGCTGCAACGCGCCTTTTTCCTCCGCCGCCGTGCCCGGCATCCGCAGGATCGCGCCGAACACGCCGGTGCGCAGGCGGGCGTGCTGGCCGATCAGCACATTGGTCAGCACCGGCAGGTTGGCGAACAGACGGATGTTTTGGAAGGTGCGGGCAATCCCGCGCTCCAGGATTTCATGCGGCTTGAGGCCGAGGATTTCCCCGCCGTCGAACTTGATGCTGCCGGAATCGGCCGGCACCAAGCCGGTGATCACGTTGAACAGCGTCGATTTGCCCGAGCCATTCGGCCCGATCACCGCCACCACGCCGCCGGACGGCACGGTGATATCCACCGCATTCAGCGCCGTCAGGCCGCCGAACTTCACCGTCACGCCGCGCACTTCCAGCAGGTTGCCGCCGCGCTTGGGCATGGTGGCCAAAATCTTCGCCGCCGCCACCGTGTCGAAGCCGCCGCGCCGCACGCCTTGCACATTCTGCGCGTCAAACGAAAGCGCCGCCTGCTTGCGCGTCGCCGGGATCAGCCCGTCGCGGCGGTACAGCATGGTCAGCACTAGAATCAGGCCGAAAATCAACTCGGTCGACCGCGCCAGATCGACCTGTTGCAGCCAGTCGTTGCCGACCGCTTCGCCGCCGCGATGGATCCATCCGGTCAGGCTCGGCAGGAACCACGATTGCAGCATCGACAGCGCCATGGCCCCCGCCACCACGCCCCAGACGCTGCCCATGCCGCCGAACACGACCATGACCAGGATCATCACCGAGACCGGGAAGCCAAACATATCGGGCGTCGCGGTCTGCAACTTCGCCACATAGAACACGCCGGTCATGCCCGCGAACGCAGCGCCGATGGCAAACGCCAGCAGCTTGGACTTGACGTGATCGACGCCCATCGCGCCCGCCGCCGTCTCGTCCTCGCGCACCGCCATCCATGACCGGCCGATACGCGAATCGCGCAGCCTGATGCTGATCACGATCAGCAGGAACACTAGTGCGAGGCCGACGTAATAGTACGGCTTCGGATTGACCTGAAAGCTGTGGCCGAAGAACTGCGGCGCCATTACGCCGTTCAGGCCCGCAGCACCGTTGGTGACCGCCGGAGTATTACGGAACACGATCGGCACGATCTCGCCAAAACCCAGTGTCACGATCGCCAGATAATCGCCGCGCAGCCGCAGCGTCGGAAAGCCGAACACGACGCCGCACACCGCTGTCAGTCCGGCGGCAATCGGCAGCGCCAGCCAGAACGACAGGGTGAAATGCACCAAATCCATGCCGTCGCGGTGGACTTTCTCCGCCAGCCCGACCGCCGCGACGATATCCCAGGCCGAACTCCAGGCCGGCATGATCTGATAGGCGGTGAAAACGCCGTAGGTGTAAGCGCCGATGGCAAAAAACGCCGCGTAGCCAAGATCGAGCAGACCGGCGAAGCCCACGACGATATTCAGCCCGAGCGCCAGCGTGACGAAGCCCAGCGCCAGCGACATGCTGTCCACGTCGTCGTCGCCGATATCCCAATCGAATCCCAGCCCCTGAAAGGCCAAACCCAGGAAGGGAAACGCCAGCATCAGCAGGCCAATCAGCGCGATGATCGCCCCGTTTTGACGCGCCGCCTTCTGGTCGGCACTGCTCTGCGCGCCAATCACATTCGCAACAGCCATCTCTCGGCGCTCCGTCAGGACTTGTTAGGCGCGAGCCGGCCAAGCAGGCCCGCCGGTTTGAACACCAGCACCAGCACCAGGATCGAGAACACGATCACGTCGGCCCATTTGGCGCCCAGCCAGTGCTCGCCGAACGCGGTGAAGCCGTAGCTGGCGAAAGCCTCGATCAACCCGATAATGATGCCGCCGAGCATCGCCCCCGGCACGTTGCCGATACCGCCCAGCACGGCAGCGGTGAAGGCGCGCAACCCGGCCTGGAAGCCGATGACGTAGCTGGTGATGTTGTAATACAGCCCGAACATCAGCCCACCCGCCCCTGCCAGCGCCGAGCCGAGGAAGAACGCGGTGATGATCACGCGGTCGACTTCCACGCCCATCATCCGCGCGGCTTCAGGGTCTTGCGCGGTGGCGCGCATCGCCTTGCCCATCTTGGTGAACTGCACGAAGTAGGTCAGCCCGCCCATTAAACCCAGCGAGATCACCCAGATCAGAATTTCACGCAGCCGCAGCACCGCGCCGCCGATGGCGAACGACACCGACGGCAGCGGGCTGGGGAAGTTCTTCGCGTCCGCCCCGACGCTCAGCAGGATCACGTTGAACAGCACATACGAGACGCCGATGGTGGTAATCATCGACGCCGGGCCGCGTATGTTGCGCAATGGCCGCAGGGCGACGCGCTCGATGAGAACACCGAGCACGCCGGAACCAAGCATGGTGACAGCAAACGTCGCCAGCAGCACGCCCACGAGAGCAAACCCGGTCAGGGCCGCCCCGTTCGGCATCACGCCGAACAACTCCAACATGCCAAGGCCGATGAAACTACCGACCATGAACACATTAAAGTGCGAGAAGTTGATCAACTCAAGGATGCCGTAAACCAGCGTAAACCCGAGCGCCAACAAAGAATACATGGCGCCCAGGCTTAAGCCGTTGATCGCCTGCTGTAGATAAACGTCGACTGCCGTCATGTCCTCTCCCCCGGCCGATTCACATCAATCGGTCAGGATTGCGGCGCCACGCCGATGTACTTGAACTGGCACGAAGCGTCCTCAAGCTTGCAGGCCGTGTCAGCCTTGTCGTCGTGCGCCTGGAAGATCGAGATCACCTTGTCCTGGATGTCGCCGTTCTCGTCGAACGCAACGGTGCCCTGCAGCGTCGGCACCTTCGCGGTGGCGACCATGTCGCGGACGTTTTCGCGGGTCAGCGGCTTGCCGGCTTCCTTCACGCGCTTGACGGAGTCGATCAGCACCAGCGTGCCGTCGTAGGCGGTGATGGTGTAATCGTCCGGCGACATCTTGAACTTCGCCTTGTACTTGGCAACGAAGTCCTTGGTGTTGGCGGCGTCGCTGACGTGCGGCGACGCCTGCGTGGCGTACCAGCCTTCGGCCGCCGGGTAGCCGGCGGCGGTGAATATTTCACCGCCCACCAAGCCGTCGCCGCCGCCCTTGATCATGGTGTGCGGCAGGATGTCGTAGACCTGCTTCACCACCTTCACGCCGGCCTGCAACACGCCGCCGAAGAACAGCGCGTCGGGGTTCAGTTCCTTGATCTTGGTCAGCACCGCCGAGTAGTCGGCGGCCTTCGGGTCCAGCTTGTCGCGCCCGAGCAACGTGATGCCCTTCTTGGCGGCCTGGGCCTGGAACGCATCGGCGATGCCCTCGCCGTACGCGCCGCTGTCGTCGAGCACGTAAAGGGTCTTCACCTTCAGCGTGTCGGCGAAGTAGTTGGCGAGGTTCGGGCCCTGATAAGCGTCGGTCGCCACGGTGCGGAAGAACACCGGCTTGCCGTTCGGGCGATACTGCGCCGCGTTCTGCGGGTCGGTCATCGCCGGGTTGGTGGCCGACTCGGTGATCATGGCCAGATTGGCCCAGCTTGCAATCGGGATCATCGCCTTGGCGGCGCCGGACATCTGCGGGCCAACTTCGCCCAGCACCGCCTTGTCGGCGACGAACTTGCGGGCATTGATCGCGGCCTGCGCCGGATCGTACTGCCCGGCGGTCGCGGTGCCGTCGTCGAGCACGTAGCCTTCGAACTTCACGCCCTTCACGACATGGGCCGCGTTGGCTTCTTCGATGGCCATGAGAGCGCCATTCTTGACCAGCTCGGCCTCATTGGCGTCGCCGCCGGTTAGCGAGGCGTCGATGCCAATCTTGACGACTTGATCGGCGGCATGAGCCGCCTGCGGCAGGCTGAAGCCAACAACGGCGGCAATCGCCGAGGCGGCCAGCAAAGTGGAGCGGCGTGACAGCATGAATTCCATCTCCTGTTGGAACGTCTATGGCCCCCTGTCGGCCACAAGCCCGGGACAATGAAGAGGTCATGCTGCGCTGGCAAGCCTGCCTCGCGCCGTGCGCATTGAATTTTCTACCGATAGCACCGCGCCACAACGCCCCGATTGGCGTGCTAGAAGCCCGCGCATGGCCCCTCCTCTGCTGCACCTCCAGGATATCCGTCTCACCCTCGGCACCGCGCCGCTGCTCACGGGGGCCGAATTGTCGGTTTCGCCCGGCGAGCGGCTGTGCGTGGTCGGCCGCAACGGCTCCGGCAAATCGACCCTGCTAAAAGTCGCCGCTGGCTTGCAGCCGGTCGATGGCGGGCGCGTGTTCGTCCAGCCCGGCAGCACTGTGCGCTATCTTCCGCAGGAGCCGGATCTGACCGGCTTCAAGACCACGCTCGACTATGTCGAAGCCGGGCTTGGCCCGGGCGATGATCCGTACCGCGCCCGCTATCTGCTGGAATGCCTCGGCATGACTGGCGAGGAAGACCCCGCCGTGCTGTCCGGCGGCGAGGCCCGCCGCTCGGCGCTGGCCCGCGTGCTGGCGCCGCAGCCCGACATTCTGCTGCTCGACGAGCCGACCAATCATTTGGATTTGCCCGCGATTGCGTGGCTCGAACAGGAACTCGGCGCCATGCGCGCCGCCATTGTCATCATCAGCCATGACCGGCGGCTGCTCGAGTCGCTGTCGCGCTCGATTGTCTGGATCGACAACGGCACCACGCGGCGGCTCGACAAAGGCTTCGCCCATTTCGAGACGTGGCGCGACGAGGTGCTGGAGCAGGAGGAGCGCGACAAGCACAAGCTCGGCCGCAAGATCGTCATGGAGGAAGACTGGCTGCGCTACGGCGTCACCGCGCGGCGCAAGCGCAACCAGAAACGCCTCGCCGGGCTGCACACGCTGCGCAAGCAGCGCAAGGAACTGCGCGGGGCGGCGGGCGGCGTGAAACTGGTGGCAGCCGACGCCGAGATTTCCGGGCGGCTGGTGGTGGTCACCGAGCATGTCACCAAGTCGTATGGCGAGCGGCCGATTGTGGCCGAGCTGACAACGCGGGTGCTGCGCGGCGACCGCGTTGGCATCGTCGGGCCCAATGGGGCGGGCAAGACCACGCTGCTCGGCCTGCTGACCGGCGCGTTGCAGCCCGACTCGGGCGAGGTGAAGCTGGGATCGTTGCTGCAACTGGTCTCGCTCGACCAGCGCCGCGACAGCCTGGACGCGCGCGCCACGCTGGCCGACACACTGACGGGCGGCACCAGCGATCAAGTCGTGGTCAACAACCAGTCGCGCCACGTCATGTCTTACATGAAAGACTTTCTGTTCGGCCCCGAGCAGGCGCGCACCCCGGTGGGCGTGCTGTCCGGCGGCGAGCGCGGGCGGCTGACGCTGGCGGTGGCGCTGGCGCGGCCCGGCAACCTGCTGGTGCTCGACGAACCGACCAACGATCTCGACTTGGAGACGCTGGAGCTATTGCAGGAGTTGCTGGCCGACTACCCCGGCACCGTGCTGCTGGTCAGCCACGACCGCGACTTCCTCGACCGCGTGGTGACCTCGGTGCTGGTGGCGGAAGGCGACGGCAAATGGGTGGAATATGCCGGCGGCTACAGCGACATGCTGTTGCAGCGCGCGGCGGGCAATGCCGAGGCGATCCCGGTGGCGCCGCCCGCCAGCACCAAGCCGCGCACGGCATCGCTGCCGTCGACCGGCGCAGGGCAAGGCGGTAGCACCCAGCCGGCCAAGAAAATGACCTTCAAGGACAAGCACGCACTGGCCACCCTGCCGGACCAGATGGCGGGGCTGCAGGAAGAAATGGCGCGGGCCCAAACCCTGCTGAGCGACCCGGCGCTGTACACCCGCGATCCGGCAAAATTCCGAAAAGCAACCGAAACGCTCGCGCGGTGCGAAAAGGAGCTTGCAGCGGCCGAGGAGAGGTGGCTGGAATTGGAGCTCATGCGAGAAGAAATGGAAACCCGATGATAAATCTGCGCCGCGCGGCCGTCGTGCTGCTCCTGACACCTGCCCTTGGCGGCTGCGGCGTTGCCGCCGCCCCCTGCCGCCTAGGCTCCACCGTACTGGACATGATCCCGTTGGTCGGCCACGTCGCCTCAACCGGCACCGATGCGTGCGCCGGGGCCATCGACCCGTAAGCTACGGCACCAGCCACGTTGCCGCCGGACCGTCCGCGCCCCACTCAAAGCGGGCGCGGATTTGGCCGCGATTGGTCAGCCGCAATGCCTCAACGCGGGTGACGGCCACTTCGATCGCCGTGAAGAACGCCAACCCGGCGGGTTCCGGGTATTCGCCATATTGGCTCGGCGACGGATCGCTGACCGGCGTGCCCGGCGCTTGGCGCACCCGGTAAAGCTGCCGCGAAATCGGCGGCAAGGCATCCCACGCGGCGAACGCATGGGCATCTCCGGCGTGCAGCGCCGCTTGGCCGCTCAACCGCAGTTGCAACCGCTCGGCTGGGTCCCAGGCGAGCAGGGCCACCGCCGGACGGGCCTGCAACTCCGCGAATTTGGCCGAACGCGAGTCGGTATGCAGGCTCACCACGCGCTGCGCCGCATCGACGCCGCGCACCACGACGATGCGCTGGGTGGGTGTGCCGTCCAGCGCCACGGTCCCCAGCGACACCGTGCGGAACGGCGATTTCGGATCGGCGGCGCCAGACGCCAGCAAGCGCCAAGCCTCCGCCAGAGTCTCATCGAGGGTCATGCCATGTTCGCCTTCATCGCTCAGTGGCTATACAAGCCCCAGCGGCGCGGCAAGCAGCGATACGGCGGCCAGCGCATGACTATCGTTAATGTTTACAAATGGATCGTAAGGCTCGGCCGAAAACGCAGCCACCGCCACGCCGTGCCGGGCGGCGAAGCGGGCCACGCCATGCACGCCGTCCGCGAGGGCGCCCGCCAGCGCATCGGCCAGCCCGACCGGCCATAGCGCCACCACCGGATGGCTGCGCCCGCCCGAAGCGGCGCAGGCAATCGGCGCCGCCGCCGTTCGCACCGCCAGCAGACGGGACACCAAATCCACCGGCAGCAGCGGCGTGTCGGTGGGCACCGACAGCAAGAGCTCCGCTTGCGGGTGCTCGGCTTGCGCCCAGCGCATCCCGGCCAGAATACCCGCCAGCGGTCCTGGAAAATCCGGCAGCGGGTCGGCCAGCACCGGCAGGCCCCAGGTGGCAAAGCGCGCCGGATCGCCGTTGGCGCTCAGCGCCACTGCGCCAACCTGCGAGGCGATGCGGCCCAGCACATGGCCTAACAACGCCTGGCCGCCCAATTGCACCAGCGCCTTATCGCCGCCACCCATCCGCGTCGCCAGTCCGCCCGCCAGTATCACCGCCAGTATCACCGCCACCGGTGCCTGCCCGTCCGCCATCCGCCGTGCCCCCGTGCTGGAAATCCAGCGCTGCATGCCCATTTGCCGGAAACAGCGGGAGGCGGGAATGGACCAGCAGGTGGCGATGGAAACGGCAACCCTCGGCGGCGGTTGCTTTTGGTGCACCGAGGCGGTGTTCGTCGAATTGCGCGGCGTGGCGCGCGTGGTGTCCGGCTATGCCGGCGGCCATGTGCCGAACCCGAGCTACAAGCAAATCTGCAACGGCAACACCAGCCATGCCGAGGTCATTCAAGTCACCTTCGACCCGGCGCAACTGGCGTACGACGACGTGCTGCGGCTGTTTTTCGCGTCGCACGATCCCACCACGCTGAACCGCCAGGGCAACGACGCCGGGCCGCAATACCGCAGCATCATCCTGACCCACAGCCCGGCGCAGGATGAAATCGCGCGCCGGGTGCTGGCCGAAATCGACGCGGCGCAAATCTGGCCAGCGCCGATTGTCACCGAGATCGTGCCGCTCGATGTGTTCTACCCGGCCGAGGCCGAGCACCAGGACTACTTCGCGCGCAATCCCTGGAGCGGCTATTGCCAAGCCATTATCGCCCCGAAAGTGCGGAAATTCCGCAAAATGTTCTCTGACCGGTTGCGCGTGTCCGCCGCAGGTGTTTGATGGCTGTCCGGCACGGGTTGCCCCGCCCGCGGCAGGGGACGATATAGCCATGACCACCGTGCGGTGGGCCATTACCACATAGAAGCCGATGTCGAACCCCAACTGGCAAATTCCGACCAACCTGCAACCCGATCCGGACGATTACCGCTTTGACCTTGAGCGCACGCTGCGCTCCGTGGTCGGGCTGCGCGCCAACGTGCCCGCCGACGCCTTCACCGCCGGTGCGCTCGGCACCGAGCGGGCCGGCAGCGGTGTGGTGATCCGCGATGACGGGTTGGTGCTGACCATCGGCTACCTGATCACCGAAGCCGAGACCGTGTGGCTCATCAGCGCCGACGGCCGCGCCGTGCCGGGGCACGCGCTGGCCTACGACCAGAACACCGGTTTCGGTCTGGTGCAGGCGCTCGGCCGCCTCGGGCTGCCCGCAATTGAAATGGGCGACTCGACCCATTTGAAACTCGGTGACACCGCCATCGCGGCCGCCAGCGGCGGGCGCGAGCGGGCCATTGCGACCAGAATTGCCGGACGGCAGGAATTCGCCGGGTATTGGGAATACCTGCTCGACGAGGCGATCTACACCGCGCCCGCCCACCCGTTCTGGAGCGGAGCCGCGTTGATCGGCCTCGACGGCAAGCTGCTCGGCACCGGCTCGTTGATCCTGCAACAGGGCGACGGCAAAGGCCGCCGCCACGACATGAATATGTTCGTCCCCATCGGGCTGCTGCGCCCAATCCTGGACGACCTGCTCACCCTCGGCCGCGTCAACCAGCCGCCGCGCCCGTGGCTTGGCGTGTATGTGATGGAAAGCGAAGGCGTGCTGGTGGTGCAGGGCATGGCCGATGGCGGCCCGGCTGAGAAAGCTGGCGTGCAAACCGGCGACCGCATCGTCGGCGTCGGCGAAGATGACATCGCCGATCTCGGCGGCTTGTGGCGCCGGCTATGGGCCACCGGCCCGGCGGGTGCGGCGGTGCGCTTGCGGCTGCTGCGCGATGGCAACGATATGGCGGTCCGCGTTTCGACCGCCGACCGCACCAAGTTCCTGCGCGCGCCCCGGCTGCATTAGGCGGCGGGCAACTCGGTGCCTGCGTAGATGTCGGCAAGCGGCAATTCGACGCCGATTTCCGGCATCCGCAGCACATCCTCGCCGGTCAGCGCGCTGGTCAGCCAATCCTCGCCCCGGCGCACCAGGACCATGGCGGCGGCAATGTCCTGTTCGAGGATGACGTAGCGCTGGATCGACGGCGTCGCCTGATACTCGCGCAGCTTGACGATGCGGTCGGTCGATGACGTGCTGGGGCTGAGCACTTCGAACACGACCACTGGATTGGTCACGACAGTCTGGTTTGCCGCAACCGGCAAGCACGTTACCAGCGCATCGGGGTAGCGGATGCGGCCGTTCACTTCGATCTTGAAGGTTGGCCCCCACACCCGGCAGGATTTGCCGCGCAACTCATTGAACAACAACGACCGCAGCGTCGTGCCGATAGCCTCATGCCGTGCCGTCCCGCCGGTCATCGCCACCGGGGCAAAGCCGTCGAATTCCCAGCGCGCTTCCTGGCCCTCTTCCCAGGCCAGAAATTCAGCCAAGCTCCAAGTAGAACGCAGGGCGACGTTCATCAGGGCATCCTCATGCGATGCCGCCACTCTAGCGCAACAGCGGCGCGGCGGCGAAGCAAACGCGCCGCGCGGCTTCAGCCCGCCTTCGCCAGATCGTCGAACGCCTTCAGCCGGGCGATCAACGCTGGCATCTGGCGCAGCGGGATCATGTTCGGCCCATCGCTCGGTGCTGCATCCGGGTCTTGATGTGTCTCGATGAACACGGCCGCCACGCCGACCGCCAGCGCCGCGCGCGCCAGCACCGGGGCGAATTCGCGCTGGCCGCCAGATGCGCCGCCGAGGCCGCCGGGCTGTTGCACCGAATGGGTGGCGTCGAACACCACCGGGTAGCCGGTGCGCGCCATGATCGGCAGCGAGCGCATGTCCGATACCAAGGTATTGTAGCCGAAGCTGGCGCCGCGCTCACACAGCAGGATATTCTGGTTGCCGGTGGAGGCGATCTTGGCGGCGACATGCACCATGTCCCACGGCGCGAGGAACTGGCCCTTTTTGACGTTGATGACTCGCCCGGTTTCGCCGGCGGCCAGCAGCAAATCGGTCTGACGGCACAGAAACGCCGGAATTTGCAGCACATCGACCGCTTCGGCGGCAGGCGCGCAATGTTCGGGCAGATGCACGTCGGTCAGCACCGGCATACCAAAACGCTCACGCACCTGCGCCAGAATATCCAGCCCGTGCGCCATGCCGATGCCGCGCGCAGCCCCGGCGCTGGTGCGATTGGCTTTGTCGTAGCTGCTTTTGTAGATGATCCGAACGCCGGTTGCGGCCGACATCTCATCCAGCGCTGCGGCAATTTCCAGCGCGTGCCCGACGCTTTCAATTTGACAGGGCCCGGCGATCAGCACGAACGGCAGATGGTTGGCGATTTCGATGCCACCAGCCCGCACCGCACGATTGGTCTGTGTCATGACAATTGCGTTTCCATATACGCCCACAGCGCCGGATCGGTGAAATCGCCGATCACCGCCGAGGCGCCGGCCGCCAGCAGCACGTCATACGCGCCAAGATGCAGATGGTCAGTATCGACCAGCGTGCCGTCCAGATCGAACAGCAGCGTCAGCGGCGCCGCCATCCTAGACCAGCCGTGCCTGCCGGACCGCCGCGGCGATGAAGCCGCGGAACAGCGGGTGCGGGTCGAACGGCTTGGACTTCAGTTCCGGGTGAAACTGCACGCCGATGAACCACGGATGCGCCGGAATTTCCACGATCTCCGGCAGCACCCCATCGGGCGACATGCCGGAGAACAGCATCCCGGCCGCTTCCAGCCGCTCGCGGTAGCGCTCGTTGACCTCGAAGCGATGCCGGTGCCGCTCGCGCGCCGTCGGGCTGCCATACACATCGCGTACCAGCGAACCCGGCGCCAGATCGGCGGTGTACGAGCCAAGCCGCATGGTGCCGCCCAGATCGCCGCCCGCCTCGCGCCGCTCGATCTCGTTGCCGCGCGCCCATTCGGTCAGCAAACCCACCACCGGCTCATCGCACGGGCCGAATTCGGTGGAGGACGCGCCAGGCAGCCCGGCCAGATGGCGGGCGCATTCGATCACCGCCATTTGCATCCCAAAGCAGATGCCGAAGAACGGCACCCGGCGCTCGCGGGCGAACCGCACCGCCTCGATCTTGCCCTCGGTGCCGCGCTCGCCGAAGCCGCCCGGCACCAGAATGCCGTGCACACCTTCCAGCCGCGCCACCGCGTCCGGCTGTTCGAAAATCTGGCTGTCCACCCAATCGAGCCGCACCCGCACCCGGTTGGCGATGCCACCATGCGCAAGCGCCTCGGCCAGCGACTTATAGCTGTCGAGCAGGTTGGTGTATTTGCCGACCACCGCGATCCGCACTTCGCCGTCCGGCGCCCGCACCACGCTGGTGATGCGTTTCCAGCGGGTCAAATCCGGCTGCTGGTCGAATGGCAGGCCGAAATGCCGCAGCACTTCACGGTCCAGCCCCTCGTTATGGTAGGCCACCGGCACGTCGTAGATAGTATCGACATCGAGAGCCGCGATCACCGCCGACGGGCGCAGGTTACAGAACTGCGCGATCTTGCGGCGCTCGTTGTCCGGGATCGGCCGGTCGGCACGGCAGATCAGCAGATTGGCCTGAATGCCGACATTCAGCAGTTCCTTGACCGAATGCTGCGTCGGCTTGGTTTTCAACTCACCGGCCGAGGCAATGTACGGCACCAGGGTCAGGTGGCTGAACATCACCTGCTCGGGGCCGAGCTCGTTGCCAAGCTGGCGGATGGCTTCCAGGAACGGCAGGCTTTCGATGTCGCCAACGGTGCCGCCGATTTCCACCAGCGCGAAATCCACCGACTTGCCGTCCGGCGTTTCCAGATCGCGGGTGATGGCTTCCTTGATCGCGTCGGTGATGTGCGGAATCACCTGCACGGTGGCGCCCAGATAGTCGCCGCGCCGTTCCTTGGCGATCACCTCGGAATAAATCCGCCCGGTGGTTGCGTTGTCGCTCTTGCTGGCATGAACGCCGGTAAAGCGTTCGTAGTGCCCAAGGTCGAGGTCGGTTTCCGCCCCGTCATCGGTGACGAACACTTCACCATGCTGATACGGGCTCATGGTGCCCGGATCGACGTTCAGATACGGATCGAGCTTGCGCAGCCGCACGGAATAGCCGCGCGCTTGCAACAGCGCGCCGAGCGCTGCCGAAGCGATGCCTTTTCCAAGCGAGGAAACCACGCCGCCGGTGATGAAAACAAACCGCGTCATGGGCCACCAATATAGGGGCGCGGCCGAGTCGCCTCAAAGCGATTCGACGCGCGCGCGGCAAGATGAGAGACGTGCGGCAGAAGCGGGGCTCCGCCTCCGCCGCCAGCGGATTAGTTGCTCGCCGGAGCGGCTGGCGCGGCAGGGGCCACGGGCGCGGGTTCGGCAGGCACAGGTGCAGGTGCTTGAGCGGCGGGCGCTTCGGCTGGCTTCGGCGTATCGACGCCAGGAATTGGTGCGGCAGGGGCCGGCGGCAGGGCCGGCAGGCCCTTCACCCCGGAAGCGGCCGGAACCACGCCGCTGCTGGTGGTGGCCGGCGCGTCGAGCAACGAGCGGCCCAGGCCGCTGGTGCCGCGATTGAGCAGCGCCAAGGTCAGCGACAGCCCGAAGAACAGCGCCGCCAGAATGGCGGTGGAGCGGGTGAGCAAGTTGGCAGTGCCGCGCCCGCTCATGAACGCGCCCATGCCCTGCGACGAGCCGATGCCGAGGCCGCCGCCCTCGCTGCGCTGGATCAACACGACCCCGATCAGGGTGATCGTGACGAACAAGTGGATAAGCAGCAGTACGGTGGTCATCGCGGTCCTCGGTGTGCGGGCGGGTTCTAGCCGCCTGCGGCGGTGTTGGAAAGCGTGGCCACGGGGGCAGCCGCCGCAATTGCCAGGAAGTCGGCGGCCACCAGCGATGCGCCGCCCACCAGCGCGCCGCCGACATCCGGCAGCCCCAGCAAAGCCTTGGCATTACCCGGCTTGACCGAGCCGCCATACAGAATGCGCGTCTCGGTCCCGGCCGCGCCAAATCTGGCGGTCAGCACGCCGCGAATAAAGCTGTGCATGGCTGCCACGTCGGCTTCGGTGGGGGTGCGGCCCGTGCCGATCGCCCACACCGGCTCATAGGCCACTACGCCGGTGAAATGGCCGGGCAGGCTGCCAGCCAGTTGTGCGCCGACCACATCGTTTTGCCGTCCGGCCACACGCTCGGCCTCGGTCTCACCGACGCAGACAATCACACTCAGCCCCGCCGCCGCCCCGGCTTCGGCCTTGGCGCGCACCAGCGCGTCGGATTCGCCATGATCGGCGCGGCGTTCCGAATGGCCGACGATCACCCAGCGCGCGCCCGCATCGCGCAGCATGGCGGCGGAAATATCGCCGGTATGGGCACCGCTGGCCTTTGGGTGGCAGTCCTGGCCGCCCGCTGCCACGGGCGAGCCGATCAGCGCATTGGCAATCGTGTGCAGCACGGTCGTGGGCGGACACACCAGCAGATCGCACGGCAGCGACGCCGCAGCCGCGCGCAGGGCCACAGCCATATGCAGCGCGTCGGCGGTCGCGCCGTTCATCTTCCAGTTTCCGGCCACCAAGCTGCGCATCCGCAATCCTCCCGCACTGCGGGCGGGTGGTAGACGAAGCGCGCCGCAGTGGCAAACCCTCGGCTCGTTTACCCTGCAATAAGATCGCGGCGGCGCGCACCGTCATGGCGATACGATTCCGGGCCACTGGCAAAGCCCGGCCGCTGTACCTATGGTGCGCCCGCTCTTGCGACAGGACCCGCCGATGCTCGCCAACTTTCGCCGCCACCTCAACACATGGCCCGCGCGGCTGTTCTTCATGCTGCTGGTGGCATCGTTCAGCCTGTGGGGCGTGGCCGACGTGGTGCGCAATCTGGCGACCGATGGGTCAGCGGTCAGTGTCGGCGGGCGCAAGATCGAGCTGCCGGAATTGCAGGAAGCCTATCGCCGCGAAGTGTCGCAGGCCCAGCGCGCTATGGGCGGGGCCGATCTGTCGACCGAGCAGCGCCGCGCGCTGGCCTTGCAGGCGACCGAGCGGCTGGTGACGCAGGTCGCGTTGCAGCAGGCCATCCGCAACCTTGGCGTGGCGGCGCCGGATGAAGCGGTACGCCAAGCGGTGTTCGATGTGCCGGCGTTCCGTGGCCAGAACGGGCAATTCGACCGCAACCTGATGACCACGGTGCTGCGCAACAACGGGCTGAGCGAGCCGCGCTTCTTGGACATGATGCGCGACGATGTGGCGCAAAAGCAGGTGCTGAGCGCGGTGCGAGCCGGGGCCACGGTGCCAGCGGTGCTGGCCAATCAGGTGTTTCAGATTCAGCAGGAAAAGCGCGTCGCCGATATCGTCGAAGTGCCGATGCTGACCGGCGCGGACCTGCCGGTGCCGACCGAGGTGCAGTTGCAGCGCTGGTGGTCCAACCATCCCGAGCGTTTCAGCACCGCCGAATTCCGCCGCGTCAAGGCGGTGGTGCTGGCGCCGGAAACGCTGGAAAAGGAAGTGCAAATCACTGACGACGACCTGAAGACGTCGTTCGAGCAGCATAAGTCCGAATTCACCAAGCTGGAACGCCGCAGCGTGCAGGTGATCCTGACCCAGGATCAGGCGCAGGCGCAGGCCTTGGCCGATCACTGGATCGCCGGGGCCGACTGGGCCACCATTCAGGACGAAGCGTCCAAGCTGGGCGCCGCCCCGGTCGAGCTGGCCGACGCGGCACGCGCCGAGTTCCCGGCGCCCGAACTCGGTGACGCGGTGTTCGCCACGCCGGAAGGCGCGGTGCCGCCGCCGGTGCATAGCGCGCTGGGCTGGCACGTGCTGAAAGTCGTCAAGGTCAGCGGCGGCGAGGCGAAAAGCCTCGATGACGTGCGCGAGCAAGTGCACGCGCGGGTGCTGGCGGAAAAGGCTGCCGATCTGATCTACGACCGCGCCAACCGCATCGAGAACCTGCTGTCGTCGGGGACCACGCTCGACAACCTGCCGGGCGACGTGGACGTGGCGGCCGTGACCGGCACGCTCGACGCGCAGGGCAACACCCCGGCCGGGCAGCCGGCGCCGATTCCGGGGCCGGCCGAATTGCGCCCGGCGCTGGTCCAGGCGGCGTTCGCGGCCAAGACCGGCGAGCAGCCGAAGCTCGTGCAGGCGCCGAACGCGGCCAATGGCGGGCAGTCGTTCTACGCCGTGACGGTTGAGGAGATCACCCCGCCGACGCCGCGCCCGCTGGCCGACGTGACGGCGCAGGCGAGCGCCGACTGGGCTGGCGATCAGGTGCATCATGCACAGGATGCGGTCGCCGCCGGCCTGCTGGCCGAGGTGAAGGGCGGCGTGAGCCTGGCCGACGCCGCCACCAAGGCCGGACTGCGGTTGCGCCGGCTGCCCGCGACCGGCCGGGCCGCGCCGGCCGAGGGCGTGCCCGCGACGCTGCTGGAGCCGCTGTTCTCGCTCAAGAAGGGCGAGGCCACGATGGTCGAGACGCCGGACGGCTTCGTGGTCGCGGTGCTGGCC
>JANYDF010000094.1 GCA_025359905.1 Rhodospirillales bacterium | reverse complement strand
ACCTCATCGAGCGCATGTTCTGCCGCCTCAAGGATTGCCGCCGCATCGCCACCCGCTACGACAAACTCGCCCGAAATTTCGCCTCCGCCGTCGCCCTCATCGCTACCATCATATGGTGGACCGATTGAGTCTGGACCCTAGCCCGCTGAAATCCGCTGTCACCGCCGTCCCCTTATGCACTTTGGCGAGTAAGGCGGGTGTGGCGCTTGGCTGTCAATGCGAACTGATTGGGATCGTAAGCGCGGGCAGCTCAATCGGTGGGCGTCCAGACACCCTCTACAATCACTGCCTCATCCTCGCCCGGCCAGGGCGGCATCGTCACGGCGGCAATTTCCAAATCCTCGTCGAACGCGCGGAACTGAAACACCGTGCCGGCCGGGATCGTGGCGCACACGCCCGGCGCGAGCGCTACAGTTTCGGTGCGCCCGCCCTGGCCGCGCCACAGCGCGCCATGGCCCGCCAGCACGAACCAGATTTCGTCGACCGTGCGGTGGCGCACTGCGCGGGCAATCTGGCCAGGCCGCAGCCGGAAATGCGCCATGCTGCCGCCGGGGCGCGCCAGCAGCACGCGCACTTCGGAGCCGTCGGGGGCCAGCACGGTGGGGTCGGCGGGCAGGGGCAGCGTGGCGAAATCGGTCATGCGGCCAGTTCGCCATGCGCGCCAGGCCGCTGCAAGGGGGTTGCCGAAGTGGCGCAACCGGCACACCTTTCACCACGGACCGGAGGCTGCCGAATGCCGTTTTACGACTATGACTGCGACGCGTGCGGACCGTTCACCGCGATGCGCCCGATGGCGGCGTACGCCGATCCGGCGGAGTGCCCGGCTTGCGGTGCCATGGCCCCGCGCCAGATGGCGGCACCATTGGTGGGCGGCGGCCCGGTGGTGGCGGCACCCGCCGCTGGCGCGCCATCCCGCCATTCCGGCGGCTGCGGTTGTTGTGCGCCGCGCCGGGGCCGCTTGTCGGCTGAGGCGGTCTGACCCTGCCGCGCATCGCGCTGATCCATGCGCTGCCGGAATCGCCCGCCCCGGCGATGGCGGCGTTCGCCCGGCTATGGCCCGAGGCTGAGCTCGCCAATCTGTTGGATGACAGCCTGTCCGCCGATCTGGCCCGTGCCGGTTCGCTGCAACCGGCGATGACCGGGCGATTTCTGACCCTGGCGCGCTACGCGGCGGATTGCGGCGCGGATGCCATTTTGTTCACCTGCTCGGCATTCGGCTCCTGCATCGAAGCCTGCGCCACCGCCCTCGCACCGTTGCCGGTGCTGAAACCCAACGAGGCGATGATCGAGCAGGCGCACGGCAAGGTGGGGCTGCTGGCGACCTTCGCGCCGACGCTGGCCTCGATGCCGCCGGAATTTCCGCCCGGCGTCACGCTGCGCCCGGCGCTGATCGACGGTGCGCTGGCGGCGTTGCAAGCGGGCGATGGCGCGCGCCACGATGCGCTGGCGGTGGAGGCGGCGCTGCGCCTGCGCGGCTGCGATGTGATCGCGCTGGCGCAATTCAGCCTCGCCCGCGCCGCCCCGGCGATCGCTGCGGCCACTGGCTTGCCGGTGCTGACCACGCCGGACAGCGCGGTGCGCAAGCTGCGCCGCTTGCTCGCCGCATGACCGCCGCCCCCTTCACGCCGCCGTTCGCCGAACCGGCGCCGCGCGCGCTGTGCACCGATTGCGGGGTGTCGCGGATGCAGGACCCGCGCGCCTGCGGCCACGCCTGCCAATTCATCAAACCGGACTATCCGGCGATGGAGCAGCAGGTGCATGGCCGGGCTCGCGACCCGGCACGCCCCGATGAACTGTATTTCGGCCCGTTCCGCCGCATGCTGCGCGCTTCAATGGTGCAGCCGCGCGCGGGCGCGCAATGGACCGGCATCGTCACCCGCATCGCCGAACGGTTGCTGGAAACCGGCGCAGTGGATGCGGTGCTCGCCATGGCGCCCGATTCAGCCGACAAGTGGAAGCCAATGCCGGTGCTGGTGACGCGGGCAGCCGACATGGCGCTGTGCCGCGGCATGCGCATGGGCTACGCGCCGCTGCTGGCATTGCTGGAACCGGCCCGTGCGGCTGGGCACAAGCGCATCGCGCTGATCGGCATTCCCTGCCAAGTCTACGCCTTGCGCGCGCTGGAAGCCGAACTTGGCTTCGAGCGTATCTACGTCATCGGCACGCCGTGCTCGGACAACACCACGACGGAGAAGTTCCACGGCTTCCTCGATTTGCTGTCCGACCAGCCGGACAGCATCACTTATCTGGAATTCCGCGCCGACTATCTTGTCGAATTGCGCTTCAGCGATGGCCGCAAACAGGAAATCCCGTTCCTGAAACTGCCGATTTCCAAACTGCCGCGCGACTTCTTCCCGCTGACCTGCCGCACCTGCGTCGATTACACCAACGTGCTGGCCGACATCACCGTGGGCTACAGCGGCCTGGAATTCGCCCGGACGCGGCTGGAGATGAAGGCGGCGGAAACCGTGGTGCACCTGCGGCGCGAGAAGCCGAACCGGATGCGGCATATGATCCCGGCGCATGTCTGGGCGCTGGTGAAACCATATGGGCTGGTGCCGCAGGATGGCGAGCGGAAGAAGTAGAGCCCCTTACTCCACGTGCCGCGACACCGTCGCCCGCTCGCCGATCAACCCGCGCGGCCGCCACAGCAGCACGGAGGCCAGCACCACGCCGATGGCCACCACCCGCAAAGCAGCGCCGCGCGCTTGCCATTCCGGGGCCAGCAGCAGGTTGAACAGGCTGCCGCTC
The DNA here is from genome assembly GCA_025359905.1 of Rhodospirillales bacterium. Lineage (GTDB taxonomy): Bacteria > Pseudomonadota > Alphaproteobacteria > Acetobacterales > Acetobacteraceae > CAIPHQ01. Next base: position 26,692 of record JANYDF010000094.1, on the reverse strand, counting down.
GCGGTCCATACGCCCCAGACCACCACGGCACCCAGCAGCGCGCCCTTGTTGTTGCCGCTGCCGCCCAGCACCAGCATCACCCAAATTTGGAACGTGAACACCGGCAGGTAATTGTCCGGCGCGATGAAGCCGAAAAACTGCGCCTGCATCGCACCGGCAAGGCCGATCAGCGCCGCGCCGATCACGAATGCCTGCAAGCGGAACTTGGCCGGGGATTTGCCCAGTGAGGCGGCGGCCGCCTCGTCCTCGCGCAGCGCCCGCAGCACCCGGCCCCACGGGCTGCGGGTCAGCCGTTCCAGCGCCACAAACACGACCCCGGCGACCGCAGCCACCAGCAGCATGTTGGCCGCCGAGAACGCCAGCGGCTGATCCGACAGCGCCGCGAACGGGCGCGGGATGAAGGCGATGCCGAACGGCCCGCCGGTCAGCCGGTCGGCGTTCAGCGCCACCAGTTCCAGGCTGATCGCCGCCCCGAACGTGGTGATGGCGAGGTAGTCGGCGCGCAGGCGCAGCGTGGCGGCCCCTACCACGAACGCCGCCAGTGCCGAGGCAGCCATGGCAGCCAGCCAGCCGAGCGGAATCGGCAGCGCGAAGCCGCCCCAGTGGGTATCGACCGGCGTCGCGGTGATCCAGGCCGACACGTAGGCGCCGACGGCGGCAAAACCCGCCACGCCGACGTTGAACAGCCCGGCCGAGCCCCATTGCAGGTTAAGCCCCAGCGTCGCCACGCCGTAGATCAGCGCCAGCGTGACGAAAAAACACAGATAACTCGCCAGCCCGATCATCGTTCGCGCGCCCCGAACAGGCCGGTGGGTTTGATCAGCAGCACCACCAGCAGCACCACGAACGCCACGGCGGCGCGGTACTGCGCGCCGGCAATCGGCACGGCGGCGGCTTCGGCGATGCCGATGATCATGCCGCCCGCCATGGCACCCGGCACGCTGCCGATGCCGCCCAGGATGGCGGCGGCGAACAGCGGCAGCAGCAACTCGAAGCCCATGGTCGGGCGCAATTGCACCGTGACCCCCAGGAACACCCCAGCGGCGGCGGCCATCGCGCCACCGAGCAGCCACGTCGTGCGCACCACGTCCGCCACGTCGATGCCTGCGAGGCGCGCCAGATCGGGGTTCTCGCTGGTGGCGCGCATCGCGCGGCCGAGGGCCGTGTGGGTCAGCATCAAATGGGTGCCCGCCATCAGCGCCACCGCCACACCCAGCACCACCAACTGATCCAGCGTCGCGCGCATGCCCGGCGCGATGGCCACGGTCATGGCGATCTCGCGGGAATAGTATTGCGGCTGCCCGGTGAAGCCGAATTCCAGCAGACTGCGCAGCGCCAGCGACGCGCCGAAGCTGGCGATCACCAGCACCATGCCGCTGCCGTGGCGGCGCAGGCGGCGGAACAGCACGCTGTCCAGCGCCAGCGCCAGCAACGCGGTCAATACCATGCTGCCCGCCAGCGCCACCAGCAAATGCCAGCCGAAGGTCAGATCGCCGATGGTGCCGTCCGCGCCGCCCAGCAGCGTGCCGAGCAGCGAGGCCAGCACCAGGGCGATATAGGCGCCCCAGGTGGCAAACTCGCCGTGGGCGAAATTGGCGAAGCGCAGCAGGCCGTAGGTGAGCGTAACGCCGATGGCCCCCAGCCCGATCATCGCGCCAGACGTCATGCCATCGATGACAATCTGCCCGTTCATACGCGCCGCCCCAGATACAGCCCGGCCACGGCGGGATCGTCCAGCATGCTCGCCCCGTGCCCCTCATGGGCGATGCGGCCTTCGGCCAGGATCATCGCCCGGTCGGCCACCGCCAGTGCGGCGCGGGCGTTTTGCTCGACCAGCAGGATCGCCACGCCGCTGTCGCGGATTTCACGCAGCTTCTGCATCACCGCGCCCACCAGCTTGGGCGACAGACCCGCCGAGGGCTCGTCGAGCGTGAGCACGCTGGGGGCGACCGCTAATGCGCGGGCGATGGCCAGCATTTGCCGCTGCCCGCCGGATAGCAGCCCGGCCCGCGCGCGCCGCGCCGCCGCCAGATCGGGGAACAGCGCCAGCATCGCCGCAATCCGCCCAGCGCGCTCAGCGCGCGGCAGGATGTTGACGGCAATGGCGAGGTTGTCCGCCACCGTCAGCCCGGCGAACACGTTGCCGGTTTGCGGCACAAAGGCCACGCCGTGGCGGATGCGGTCATGCGCCGCCATGCCTGCCAACGACACGCCGCGCAGCCGCACCGTGCCGGAGGAAATCGTCACCAGCCCGGCCACCGCCTTGGCCAGCGTGGACTTGCCCGCGCCATTCGGGCCAAGCAGCACCAGGATTTCGCCAGCACTGAGCGTGAAGCTCACGCCGCGCACGATGGGCAGGCCGGGCTCGTAGCCCGCGACGACGGTTTCGACGGTCAATACGCTCACGCCACGCCGCCCAGATACGCTTCGACCACGCGCGGATCGGCCGTCACCTGTTCGGGCGTGCCGGATACCAGCACGCGGCCCGCCGCCATCACATGCACCTGGCTGCACAGCCGGGCGATCAGGTCGAGGTTGTGTTCGACGATCAGGAACGTCAGCCCGCGCGCGTGCAGGTCGCGGATGCGGTCGATGATGGTTTCCAGCAGTGTCGGATTCACCCCGGCGGCGGGTTCGTCGAGCAGAATCAGCTTCGGGTCGGCCATCAGCACCCGCGCCAGTTCCAGCAACTTGCGCTGGCCGCCCGACAGCGTTGCGGCGGGCGCGGCGGTCAGCCGGGTCAGCGCAAGGAATTCGATGATCTCGCGGGCCTTGTCCACATTGCGGCGTTCCTGCCGCGCCACCGCGCCGGGTTGCAGCCAATTGCTGAACGGGGTTTCGCCGCGCTGCTGCTGGGCCGCCAGCAGCACGTTTTCCAGCACCGTCATGGCGGCGAACGGGCGCGGGATTTGGAATGTGCGCGCCAGCCCGGCGGCCAAGCGTCGATGCGCGGGGGTGCCGGCAATATCGACGCCTTGCAGCACGATCCGCCCGGCGCTCGGCGGCAGGCTGCCCGCGATCAGGTTGAACAGCGTGGTCTTGCCCGCGCCGTTCGGGCCGATCAGCCCGGTAATGGCGCCACCCGCCACGTTCAGCGACACGCCATCCACTGCCCGCGCGCCGCCGAAGCTGCGCGAGACGCCGATCAGGTCAAGCATACGGGGGGCATTCCTTGGCGTGACAGCAGGTTAGGCATTGCATGTCCGCCAAGGCTATGCACGATCCCCATTCGCGCCAAGCGGTTTCATCGGGCGCCACAAAAGGGTTGGGACTTGCGCGCACTTCGCATTCGAGAACAGGCGTCCGGCCTGGACGTGGCGGTGGCGCTGCTGGACAGCCAGGCACCGGCGAATACCGCATTCCTGTGGGAGTTGTGCGTGACCGAGCGTGCGATTCCGGCGATTCACGCCATGTGGACCGGCCCGGAAATCTCCGCCCCGGTGCCGGATGGCTGGCTGGACGACGCCACCCGCACCGCCGGGTTGCCGCTGGAAAACAGCACCATCATGCCGCAGCCGGGCGACATCGTGCTGACCTTCCTGCCGCCGCGCGTGTGGGGCGGCGGCCCGGCGCCGGTGTTCGATATCGGGCTGTTCTACGGCCCCGGCGCGCGGCTGCTGTTTCCCATCGGCTGGCAGCCCGGCAGCATTGCCGCGCGCATCGCCGCCGCCGACGTACCCGCCGCCGCCGCCGCCTGCGGGCGCATCCGGCAGACCGGCGCCTGCACGCTGAAATTCTCACGCGCATGAGGGAGGATTTCTTCGACCTGTATGATCTGCGCGTCGAGGCGGTCATCCCGCACGGCGCGCGCGTGCTGTGCGGTGCCAAACCGGGCGACTATTTTGAACTGCACGGCGAAATGCTGCACATGCCGCCGGGCCAGGCGATGTCGATCTACTCGATTGCCTCGGTGATCCCGTTCCTCGCCGCCAAACAACGCCAGACCCATCCGGCGGACTGGATGACCACCGATACCGAAATCGCCTGCCCGGACCCGAATTGCCCGAGCCGCCTGCGGATCGTCCGGCTCGGACTGCGCCGGTTCCGCCACGCCGATACCACCGTGGTGCCGATGTCATGACGATTGCCACCACCGAATTGCGCCCCGGCTATCGCATTGCCCGGCTGATCAAGGGCGGCTGGCAATTGGCGGGCGGCCACGGTTCCATCGAACAGCAAGCCGCCATTGCCGACATGGCCGCCTATGTCGAGGCCGGGCTGACCACGTTCGATTGCGCCGACATCTACACCGGCGTCGAGGATCTGATCGGCGCGTTCCGCCGCACGCTGACGCCGGAAGCGCGCGCGCGGGTCAAGGTGCACACCAAATTCGTCCCCGATCTGGACGTGCTGGCGCGCATCGACCGCGCCCATGTCGCCAGCATCATCGAACGATCCTGTCAGCGGCTTGGCCAGGATCACATCGACCTCGTGCAGTTTCATTGGTGGGACTACGACCTGCCGCGCTGGCTCGACACCGCGCTGTGGCTGCGGGACTTGCAGACCGAGGGCAAGATCGATCTGGTCGGCGGCACCAACTTCGACACCGCGCACACGGCGGCAATGTTGGACGCGGGCGTCAAGCTGGCGACGATGCAGGTGCAATACTCGCTGCTCGACAATCGGCCGGCTGGCGGCATGTCGGACCTATGCGCACGCCACGGCATGCAATTGCTATGTTACGGCACCGTCGCGGGCGGGTTTTTCAGCGCGCGCTGGCTGGGCGCGATGGAACCGGCCGAGCCTTTGGAAAATCGCTCACTGACCAAATACAAGCTGATCATCGACGACGCGGGCGGCTGGGAGTGGTTCCAGGCGCTGTTGCGTGTGTTGGCTGATATCGCTGCGCGGCATGGCACCAGCATCGGCGCGATCGCCAGCCGCTATGTGCTCGATCTGGCGCACGTCGCCGCCGCGATTGTCGGCGTGCGCAACCGAGCGCATCTGGCCGATCACGTGCTGCTGTTCGATGTGGCGTTGAGCCCGGCAGATCGGGCCGCCATCGCGGGCGTGCTGGCGCAGCGGCGCGATCTGGACGGCGATGTTTACACGCTGGAACGCGACCGCGCCGGGCGGCACGGGCGGATCATGAAATACAATCTCGGCAATTCTTGAACAAGGATAACGCACGATGACGAAAACCATGCTTGCCGGGGCCGCGGTGGCCGCGCTGTTGATCGGCGCCGCAGCGCAGCCTGCCGTGGCGGACTGCACCACCACCATCGGCGTGGTGATGTCGATGACCGGCCCGGCCGGGCCGTACGGTCAGGCCGGCGCCAAGTCGGTTGAAATGGCATTCCGCGACATCAACGCGGCTGGCGGCGTGCTGGGCTGCAAGCTGGCCACCGAGACCCGCGACGCGCAAAGCCAGGGCACCGTCGCTGTCGATGGCGCCAAGCAACTGGTCGAGATTTCCCACGTCCCCGCCATTATCGGCGGCATTATCTCGTCGGTGACCATCCCGATGCTCACCGCCGTGACCGCGCCCGCGCATGTGGTGCAGGTCTCGCCCGCCTCGTCGTCGCCGACGCTGACGACGCTGGCGCGCGACGGCAAGACCAACGGCATGTTCTTCCGCACCATCACGTCCGACGCACTGCAAAGTGTGGCGGCGGCGCGCTACGCAGTCGATCTCGGCCTCAAGAAAGTCGCCATCATCCACGTCAATAACGACTTCGGCGTGAACATGGCCAAGGAGTTCACCGCCGCTTACACGGCACTCGGCGGCAGCGTGACCACCACCACGCGCTACAATGAGAAAAGCGCCAACTACGACGCCGAAGTAACCTCGGCGATGGAAGGCAGCCCGGACGCGCTGTACTTGATGAGCTATCCGGTCGATGGCGCGACCATCGCCCGCGCCTGGATTTCCAAGGGCGGGCCGCGCAAGTTCCTGCTGACCGACGGCATGAACAGCGGCGATTTCATCGACGCGGTCGGCGCGAAATACCTCAACGAAGCCTACGGCACCTCGTCGGGTACCGAGGACGGGCCGAGCACCGCTTATTTCAACGCCAACTACAAGGCGTTCTCCAACCTCGATCCCGGTTCCCCGGCCGCCGTGCAGGCGTATGACGCGGGCGCGCTGGTCGGCCTCGCGGTGGCGGCGGGCGGTGCTGCCACGTCGGCGGCAATCCGCGATGGTATCTACAAAGTCACCGATCCGGCCGGCGAAGTGGTCTATGCCGGTGAGTTCAAGAAGGCGCTCGATCTGCTCAAGGCGGGCAAGTCCATCCGCTATGTAGGCGTGATCGGCCCGATCAGCTTCGACAAGTACGGGGACATCACCGGCCCGTTCCGCGAGTGGCAGATCAGCGACGGCAAGATTGTCACCAAGGGCCAGTTGACGACGGCCGACGTGGACAAGATCCGCGCCGCCATCGGCAGCAAGTAGTTCGGCTGCGGGCGGGACACGCATGGCGCTCCCGCCCGATTCGCTGGCCCGCGCGCTGTGGTTCCATACCGCAGCGCCGCTGCCGGCTTCCCCCTCGCTGGCAGGCAGCGCGTCCTGCGACGTGGCGATCATCGGCGCCGGCATTCTGGGCCTTTCGACCGCGCTGGCACTGGCGCAAGCGGGGGTGGCGGTGACGGTGCTGGAGGCGCACGCGGCCGGGGCAGGGGCCTCGGGCCGCAACGGCGGTTTGGTGGTGCCCAGCCTGCCGCGCATTTCGCCCGAGCAAGTCCGCGACAAGCTTGGCGCCGAGCAGGCCGCCCGGTTGCTCGGCCTGCTGTCCACTGGGGCAGACGCGGTGTTCGGCTTGATCCGCCAGCACGGCATAGCCTGCGACGCGGTGCAATCCGGCTGGCTCAACCCGGCGCACGCCGCCAGCCTCGCGCCGCGCGTGGCGGCCAGGGTGCAACACTGGCAAGCCGCCGGTGCCCGCTGCATCTGGCTCGATGCCGCCGAGAGCCGCGCCCGGATGGGCAGCGAACGCTATCACGGCGCGTTGTTCGACCCGTCCGGCGGCCATCTCAACCCGCTGGGCTACACGCGCGGACTGGCCCGCGCGGCGGTGGCGGCGGGGGCCGAGCTCCACGAGGCATCGCCGGTCACTGGCCAGCAACGCACGAGCCAGGGCTGGACGCTGCACACCAAAAGCGGCCGCTTGACCGCGAAGCTGGTGTTGCAATGCACCAACTTGTCGCCGCCCGGCCTGTCCGACCTGGCGGTGCGGCACAGCGCGGTGCCGCTGACCGTCTATCAACTTGCCACGCCGCCGTTGCCCGAAGCCGTGCGCCGCGCCGTACTGCCGGGCAACGAGGCATTCTCCGACACCCGCAACAACCTGCTCGCCTGCCGCTGGACGGCGGACGGCCGCTTGGTGACCGGCGGCATGGCCGCGCTGCAAACTGGTGCGATGCGGCGGTTGCCCGGCAAACTGGCGCGGCGGCTGCAAGCGGTGTTTCCGGCGCTTGGCCGCGTCTCCTTCGAGTATGTCTGGCGCGGCGACGCGGCGTTGACTGGGGATTTCCTGCCCCGGCTGATGCAAGCCGCCCCCGGCTGGCTGGCGGTGACCGCCTGCAACGGGCGCGGCATCGTGATGAACAGCGTGCTTGGCCCGGTGCTGGCCGCTTATCTGCAAAACGGCGATGCGGCGGCGCTGCCGTTGCCGGTCGCGCCGCCGCATCCGATCCGTTTTCCGTCACTGGCCCGTTTGGTCCCGCAAATCCTGCTGCCGCTGGGCGACCTGCAGGACCGGCGGGCCGAGAAGGCTTAAACCAGCGAGAAGTGGCCTACCGCGTAGGTCCACGGCGTCACGCCGTTGGTGGTCACGATGGCAATCTCGGTGCCGCCGCCGGTGAAGTCGCCGTTCGCCGCGTAATACAGCCCGCCAGTATCCGCTTCGTAAAGGAAGCCGCCATGCCCGCCGGTGGTCAGCACCGTGGTCAGCAGCGTGGGGTTATCGGCGACTGACTTGATGTTGGTGTTGTTCACCAAGCCGCCGCTGATGTCGAACACGTTGCGGGTGAAGCTGCCGCCCGCCGCGTCCAGCCCGATGAACTGGCCCGCGGTGCTGCTGAAGTTCAACAGATTGGCGATGTTGCCAGCGCCCGCCTGATCCAGCACGAACACATCGGCCCCGGTATTGCCGGTGATCGAACTCGCCCCGCTGCCGCCCACCACGGTGCCCGCGACGGCGCCGGTCAGCGTAATCACGTCGGTGCCAGTGCCGGCAAAGACGGTCTCGGTGTTATTGACCGAGACGGTCATCGCGCCGTTGGCCAGCGTGAGTTTGTCGATCCCGGCCCCCAGATCGATGGTGGCCCCGCTGATCGCCGCACCCAGCGTGATGCTGTCCGCCCCGGCACCGCCCAGCAATGTCTCAACATTGCTGACCGTGAGCGTGTTCGGCCCGGCCCCGGACAAGGTCAGCACGTCGGTGCCGGTACCAAGATCGATGGTCCCGCTGGTCTGCGCCGCCCCCAGTGTCACTGTGTCGTTGCCGGTGCCGCCGGTGATGGTTTCGATGTTGCTGGCGGTCAGCACGTTCACGCCGTCGAACAGTGTCAGGCTATCCGCCCCGCTGCCCAGATTGACGTTGACCCCAGACACCACCGCCGAGAAGGTGATGGCGTCGCTGCCGGTGCCGCCCACGATCGTCTCGGCATCGTTGCCCAGCGTGATTGTGTTGGCCCCGTTAGCCAGCGTCAACGTGTCGTTGCCCGCGCCGAGCGCAATCGACGCGCCGGATACCGCCGTGGTCAGCGTCACCACGTCGTTGCCGGTGCCGCCGGTGATGGTGGCGGCGTTGGCGACCGAGACGCTGTTGATGCCGTTGGCCAGCGTCAACACATCGGTGCCGCTGACGAAGTTGATCGTGCCACCGGACAGCGGCGTGCCGAGCGTCACCACGTCCGGCCCGGTGCCGCCGGTGATGGTCTCGGTGTTCGACACCGTCACCGTGTTGCCGCCATTGGCCAGTTTCAGGCTGTCGGCCCCGGCCCCGAGGTTGATCGCCGCGCCGCTGATCGCCGCCCCCAGCACGATGGTGTCATTGCCGGTGCCGCCGGTCAGCGTTTCCACGTTGCTGACGGTCAGCGCGTTGACCCCGCTGGCCAGCGTTAGAATGTCCGTGCCCGACCCCAGATCGATGGTGCCGCCGCTTTGCGCCGCCGCCAGGGTCACGGTGTCGTTGCCGGTCCCGCCGGTCAGCGTCTCGATGTTGCTCGCGGTCAGCACGTTCACGCCATCGAACAGCGTCAGGCTATCGCTGCCGGTGCCAAGATTGACGTTCACGCCCGATACGGCCGCCGAGAAGGTGAGCGCATCGTTGCCAGTGCCGCCGGTGATGGTCTCGATATCGTTGCCCAGCGTCAGCGTGTTGATGCCGTTGGCCAGCGTCAGCGCATCCACGCCTGCCCCCAGCACGATGGACGCGCCGGAGACGGCCGAGGTCAGCGTGACCGTGTCGTTGCCGGTGCCGCCGGTGATCGTCTCGGTGTTGCCCACGCTGACACTGTTGGTGCCGTTGGCCAGGGTCAGCGCATCCACCCCCGCGCCGAGATTGACGGTGCCGGCGGTGATCGGCGTGGTCAGAGTCACCACGTCGTTGCCCGTGCCGCCGGTGATGGTTTCGGTGTTTGCCACCGTGACCGTGTTTGCCCCATCGGCCAGCCGCAGGCTGTCGGTCCCGGCGCCGAGATCGATCGATGCGCCGCTGATCACCGCGCCCAGCGTGATGGCGTCCGCCGCCGAACCGCCGGTCAGTGTCTCCACGTTGCTCACCGTCAGCGTGTTCGGCCCCGCACCGGATAGGGTCAGTATGTCGGTGCCGGTACCCAGGTCGACAGTGCCGCCGCTTTGCGCCGCCGTCAGCGTTACCGTGTCGTTGCCGGTGCCGCCAGTAATGGTCTCGATGCCGCTGGCGCTGAGCGCATTGGCGCCGTCGAACAGCGTCAGGCTATCGGTGCCGCTGCCCAAGTTCACCGCCACGGCGGATACCACCGCCGAGAAGGTGATGGCGTCGTTGCCGGTGCCGCCGGCGATGGTCTCGATGTCGTTGCCAAGTGTCAGCGTGTTGGCGCCGTTGGCCAGCGTCAGGATGTCGGTGCCCGCGCCAAGCACGATCGAGGCGCCGGACACGGCAGTGGTCAGCGTCACCGCGTCGTTGCCGGTGCCGCCGGTGATGGTCTCAGTATTGGCGACGCTGACGCTGTTGATGCCGTTGGCCAGCGTCAGCACGTCCGCACCGCCTGCCAGATCGATCACCCCGGCCGAAATCGGCGTGCCGAGTGTCACCACGTCGGCGCCGGAACCGCCCAGCACGGTCTCGGTGTTCGACACCGTCACCGTGTTGCCGCCATCGGCGAGTTTCAGCACATCGGTGCCGCTGCCCAAGTCGATGGATGCGCCGCTGATCGCCGCCCCCAGCGTGATGCTGTCGTTGCCGCTGCCACCTTTCAGGGTCTCGACATTGCTGGCGGTCAGCGTGTTGGTGCCGCTGGCCAGCGTCAACGTGTCGGTGCCGGTGCCCAAATCGATGGTGCCGCCGCTCTGCGCCACGCCGAGCGTGACCGCGTCGTTGCCGGTGCCGCCGGTGATTGTTTCGATATTCGACGCCGTCAGCACGTTGGTCCCGTCGAACAGCGTCAGGTTGTCGTTGCCCGCGCCAAGATTGACGTTCACGCCGGACACCACGGCAGAAAATGTCAGCGCATCGTTGCCGGTGCCGCCGGCGATGGTCTCCACATCGTTACCCAGCGTCAGCGTATTGATGCCGTTGGCCAGCGTCAGGCTGTCCGCGCCAGCGCCCAGCGTGATCGAAGCGCCACTGACCGTGGTGGTGAGCGTCACCGTGTCGCTGCCGGTGCCGCCGGTGATGGTTTCAATATTGGCCGCCGACAGGCTGTTGATGCCGTTGGCCAGGGTCAGCACGTCGGTTCCCGGCCCGAGGTCGATGACGCCCGCAGTGATCGGCGTGGCCAGTGTCACCGCGTCGGCGCCGGTGCCGCCGGTGATGGTCTCGGTGTTCGAGACGGTGACGGTGTTGGCGCCGCTGGCCAGTTTCAGGCTGTCCGCGCCGCTGCCCAGATCGATGGATGCGCCGCTGATCGCCGCCCCCAAGGTGATGCTGTCGTTGCCGCTGCCGCCGGTCAGGGTTTCGACGTTGCTGACGGTCAGCGCGTTGACGCCGGAGGCCAGATTCAACACATCGGTGCCGGTGCCCAGGTCGATGGTGCCGCCGCTCTGCGCCGCCCCCAGCGTTACCGTATCGTTGCCGGTGCCGCCGGTGATGGTCTCGATGTTGCTGGCGGTCAGCACGTTGGCGCCGTCGAACAGGGTCAGGCTATCCGCCCCGCTGCCCAAGTTCACCGCCACGGCGGACACGACGGCCGAGAAGGTGATGGCGTCGTTGCCGGTGCCGCCGGTGAGCAGTTCGATGTCGTTGCCCAGCGTTAGCGTGTTGATGCCGTTCGCCAGCGTGAGCGAGTCGTTGCCCGCGCCGAGCACGATGGATGCGCCGGTCACGGTGGTGGTCAACGTGACCGCATCGGCGCCGGTGCCGCCGGTAATGGTCGAAGCTCCGCCAACGCTGATGCTGTTGACGCCGTTGGCCAGCGTCAGCACGTCGGTGCCGCCGCCGAAGGTCACTGTGCCGCCGGACAGCGCGGTGCCCAGGGTGATGACATCCGGCCCGGTGCCGCCAATGATGGTCTCGGTGTTCGACACCGTCACCGTGTTGCCGCCATTGGCGAGTTTCAGGCTGTCGCTGCCGCTGCCCAGGTCGATCACAGCACCGCTGATCGCCGCTGCCAGCACAATGCTGTCGTTGCCGGTGCCGCCGGTCAGCGTCTCCACATTGCTCACGGTCAGCGCGTTGACGCCCGACGCCAATTTCAACACGTCGGTGCCGGTGCCCAGGTCGACAGTGCCGCCGCTCTGCGCGGCACCCAGTGTCACCGTGTCGTTGCCGGTGCCGCCGGTGATGGTTTCGATGTTGCTCGCGGTCAGCGTGTTGGCGCCGTTGGCCAGCGTCAGGCTATCGGCACCCGCGCCGAGATTGACCGCGACGCCGGACACTGCCGCCGAAAAGGTCAGCGTGTCGGTGCCGGTGCCGCCGGTGATCGCCTCGATATCGTTGCCCAGGGTCAGCACGTTGGCCAGATTGGCCAGGGTCAGGGCATCGACGCCGGCGCCGAGCGTGATCGAGATGCCATTCGCCGCCGTGGTGAGCGTGATCGCATCCGCCCCGGTGCCGCCGGTGATGGTGTCGGCATTGCCGATGGTCAGATTGTTGATGCCGTTGGCCAGCGTCAGCACATCGGCGCCGCTGCCGAAATTGATGGTGCCGCCGGATAGCGCGCTGCCCAGTGTTACCAGGTCGGGGCCGGTGCCGCCGATGATGGTCTCGGTGTTCGACACGGTCACCGTGTTGCCGCCATTGGCCAGCTTCAGGCTGTCGCTGCCGGCGCCCAGGTCGATCACAGCACCGCTGATCGCCGCACCCAGAATGATCGCGTCCGCACCCGATCCGCCGGTCAGGGTTTCGACGTTGCTGACCGTGAGCGTGTTGGCCCCGGAGCCAGCCAGGATCAGTGTGTCGGTGCCAGTGCCCAGATCGACGGTGCCGCCGCTTTGCGCCGCACCCAGCGTGACCGTGTCATTGCCGGTGCCGCCGGTGATGGTCTCGGTGTTCGACACCGTCAGCACGTTGGTGCCGTCGAACAGCGTCAGATTATCCGCGCCCGCGCCGAGATTGATGCCGATGCCCGATACCGCCGCCGAAAACGTCATGCTGTCCGCGCCCGATCCGCCGGTCAGCGCAACAAGGTTGTTGTCCAGAGTCAGCGTGTTGATGCCGCTGGCGAGTGTCAGGCTGTTATTGCCCGCGCCAAGAGCGATGCTGGTGCCGCTGGCTGCCGCCAGCAGCGTGATGGCGTCGTTGCCGGTGCCGCCGGTGATGGTCTCCACGTGGCCGACGGTGAGTGTGTTGGTTCCGTTGGCCAGCGTCAGCACGTCGGTGCCAGCGCCAAGATCGACAGTGCCGCCGCTCTGCGCCGCGCCGAGCGTGACGATATCGGCTCCCGATCCGCCGGTGATAATCTCGGTATTGGATACGGTGATGGTGTTGCCGCCATCGGCCAGAACCAAGCTGTCATTGCCTGCCCCGAGGTCGATGACCGAGCCGCTGACGGTGCCGCTGAGCACAACTGAGTCGCTGCCCGAGCCGCTGGTCAGCGTGTCGAAGTAGCTCAGAGTGATGTCGGCGTTGCCATTGCCAAGCTTGATAACGACAGTCATTCTAATGCCTTCCCGATACTGATCCGCGACGGCGCATTGCCTGCGCCTGGGACATGGCAGCGAGTTTGGTCCGCGAGACTTAGCGCCGGGTTAAATCGCACAAGGCGGTGGAAATTTCGTCGAGCGGTTCCTGCCAGCGGCCAGCAATGCGCTGACGAAACAGCCGCATCGAGGGATACCATGCGGTCGAGGGGCCTGACGCGCCCCAGCGCCAATCCGGCGCGAACGGCAGCAGCAGCCACACCGGCAGGCCGCGCGAGGCCGCCAGATGCGCCACCGCCGTGTCGACCGCGATCACAAGATCCAGCGTGCTAAGAATGTCGGCTGTTGCCGCAAAATCTGCCGGTGCGAAGTCAGGGCTGTTCGCAATATCCGCGCGCCGTGGTCCCAGTTGCAGATTTCGAAACGCAATATTGTGCACGGCGAGAATATGGGCCAGCGCCTGCGGCGGCAGCGAGCGGTGGCGATCATTGGAATGTGCCGGATTGCCCGCCCACACCAAACCTACCTGCGGCGGTCCCGAGCGTGCCGGCCGAACGGCGGCCGGCGGCGACGGAGGGGCTGCGCCGCCGAGCAGATGCGGCAGGCTGAGCAACGGCGCTTGCAGTCCGCACCGGGGCAGCGCGTCACCCTCGGCAAGCACGCTGTCCGCGCCTGCGGTGCCGTGCAGCAGACGCTGCAAGGGCCGCTGCACCAGCAATACCAATCGCCCCACGCGGGCGCGGGCCAAGCCAACGTAGCGGGCAAACTGGATGGTGTCGCCCAGTCCCTGTTCCCAATGCACCAGCAATGTTGCTGCCGGATCGGTGGCGCCGGTCCAGCGCGGCAAGCCGAAATCGCGCGGCGGCGAGGGAAAGCCGCGCGCCCGCCAGCGCCATTCATAATCGCGCCAGCCCTCCGCCGCGCGGCCCAACAGCAAGAGCGCCAAGGATCGGTTGTAGCGCAGCTCTGCATGATCGGGCTGCGCGGCGATCGCGTCGTTCAGCAACGCCACTGCTTGCTGCGGCTGCCCGAGGGCCTGCAACACATTGGCCAGATTGTTCAGCGACTCCAGACTGCCGGGATCGAGCCGCAGCGCCGCTTCGTATGCCGCCCGCGCCTCGGCCAGCGCATCGGCGGCTTGCAAGGCGCGGCCCAGCGTGTGCAACCGTTCGGCGCAGGGCCGCAGCGCCACGGCACGGCGCAATATTGCTACGGCCTGCGGCAGTGTGCCGTGGTCGAGCAGCACCCGGCCAAGATTGTAGCTGGCATCGGCGTGCATTGGTTCGGCCGCCAGCGCCTGCCGATAGCGGCTTGCGGCCTCGGCATCGGCGCCCGAGCGCCGCAGCAGAACGCCGAGATTGTTCGCCGCATCGGCGCAGTCCGGGGCCGTCTCCAGAACTTGCCGGTACACCGCCGCTGCTTCCGGCGCTCCTGCCGCAGCCAGCGCATGGGCGTGTGCCAGCAATGTCATCCGCCAGTATCCGCCCGCCAACTGGCGCTGACGGCGGCGGGCAGGCCGTTCAGCGTGGTGGCGGGCGGGGTCAGGATCAGCGTCGCCAGCATAGTGTCCGGCGGCGGCGCGCCGAACCAACTCGCCGCGCTGACCAGCCGCGCGACGTGCCAGAACGCCCGGTAGCCATCCGGGCGCGCCGCCAGCGTTGCTGCCGCACGGTCCGGCGTGTTGGCGTCGATGCATAGCAACGGCTGGTAATCCGCAACGATCCGCGACGCCGCCGCCAGCGCGGCCACGGGCTCAGCGGCAGGGCCCACGCGGACGACGCGGCAGGCAGTCAGTTGCAGGCTGTCAGGTGCAACCGGCGGCAGGATCGGGTGCAACCCGGCCATTTCATTCAGCGCGGCGTTGGCGGTCAGCAGCCGGAACGAGTCGGGCGAATCGGCAATCGCGTAGACATTCCCAGCCCGCCGGGCCATCGCAATCGACAGCGCTCCGCTGCCCGCGCCAAATTCCACCACCGTGTCGCCGGGCCGCAGCATGGCGTCGAGTGCTACGGACAGGGCATCGGCGTATTCGCCATGATCGTTCAGGATCGAACCATCTTCGCTGGCCGGATCGAACAGCAATAGTCCGCGCTTGCAGGCTTTCAACCGCAACTGGCCGAGCGGCGGGATCAGGCAGCGCGCCGCCGGGCCGTGCTGCGGGACGGCATGTGTTTCCGTACGGCGCAGAACCATTTCGATAGCGCATTCCGCTACCGGCCCCATGGTCTGGTCGCCGCCCAACTCCGGACGGAAGAAATCGCGCAGCACGTCCAGCCGCTCCAACTCGGCCAGATCGGCGAATTCGCGGGCAAGGTCGATCAAACTGACCGAAACCGGCGACCAGCTTTCGCGTTTGGCGGCGGTGAAGGTCCATTTGTGATCGCTGTTGCGCCGGCTCGGCCAGACGCCGCGCTCGTACATGTCCTCGTCTGGCACGGTGATGATGAGGTGCCCACCCGGCCGCACCACGCGCAGCCAGTTGGCCAGCGCCACGCGCGGATCGCGCATGTGTTCCAGACAGTGACTGGCGTGCAGGAAATCCACCGAGCCATCGGCGACGCCGCGCAGATACTGGGCATCACCGTCGGCCAGGTCCCAATCGCGCACAGCGTGAAGCAGCGGAAATACGCCGCAATAGCGCGACAGACCATCTGGCCCGGCGCCAATGTCTAACCCGCTGCCTACAAAATACCGAGTCAAGAACGCCGGTTGTGTTACCCGGCGTTTTGCCGCCTTGGATTGCTCGAACATGGCTCAGGCCGCCTGTTGCAGCATGGTGTGCCGCGCGTGCTGGCCGATGGCTGCCGCGACACTTGCCAGCGGTGCCGCCCAATCGCCGCGCGCGGCTTGGCGGCGCAGCCGCAGCGAGGGATACCAAGGCGAATCGGCGCGCCCGAGCAGCCAGCGCCAGTCCGGCGCAAATGGCAGCAGCACATGCGCCGGGCGGCCGAGCGCCCCGGCCAGATGCACCACGGAAGTATCGACCGACACCAGCGCATCGAGCGCTTGCAGTGCCGCCGCAGTATCGGCGAAGTCCTGCAAATCGGCCGAGACATCGAGCACTGTGCCGTGCGGCAGCGCCGCTAGATCGGCCGCGCGCGGGCCGGTTTGCAGGCTGACGAAGCTGACGCCGGGCACCGCCAGCAGCGGGGTCAGATCGCTCAGCGCCATCGAACGGTTGGCGTCGTTGCCGTGTGTCGGCCGCCCGGCCCAGACCAGACCGACGCGCAAGCCGGGCAGGGCGGCCAGCCTGTCGCGCCAGCGCGCCGTTTCGCTCGGCGGCGGCGCCAAATACGGGATGCTGGCCGGGATCGTTTCCAGTGTGGTGGCGAATGCGCGCGGCAGGCTGAGCAGCGGGGCGTGGGTATCGAATTGCGGCAGCGCCTCGCCGCGCGCCAACACGCGGTGCACGCCGGGCAGGTGCAAGGCCAAACGCTGCAATTCGCGCGGCACTTCCAGCACCACCTTGGCGCCGCGCGCGCTGACGGCTGCGACATAGCGCAGCGCTTGCAGCGTGTCGCCAAAACCCTGTTCGGCATGCAGAAGGATGGTTTGGCCGGCGATATCCGCGCCGTTCCACAGCTTCGCGGCAAAGTCGCGCGCCGGCGAGGGGAAGCCGGGCACCTGCCAGCGCCACTCATGATCCTCCCACGCTTCCGCCAGCCGACCGAGCGATAGATTGGCCAGCGCCCGATTCCAGCGGGCTTGGGCAAAGCCCGGTTGTTGCGCCAGCGCGCGGTCGTAACAGGCGATGGCTTGCGCCGGTTCGCCCACGGCGCGCAGCGCGCAGCCAAGATTGCCCAGCGCATCCGGCCAGTCCGGGCGCTCCCGCAATGCCGCCTGATACGCGCCGATGGCCTCGTCGTAGCGTCCTGCCTGATGCAGCGCGGTGCCGAATGCGTTCCAGCCCACCGGGTTGGCCGGTTCCAGTTGCACCGCCGCCGCCATCGCGGCTGCCGCCTCGGCATACCGGCCAAGCCGTTGCTGGCTTAGGCCGAGATTGAGCTGGAAGTTCCAGACCCACGGCTTGGCGGCCGCAGCCTCGGCGAATTGCTCGGCGGCGAGCCCAGGCGCGCCTTGGCGCAGCAACGCCAGCCCGAGCGCGTTGCGCGCCTCGGCCATGCCGGATGACAGATAGATCGCCCGCCGCAGCCGCGCCGCCGCCTCGCCGTGCCGACCGAGCGCCAGCAGGGTCAGCCCGGTTTCAGCCCAAATGGCCGCGTCGTCCGGGCCGGTCAGGATGGCGCGTTCCAGCAGGCCGAGCGCCACGTCCGGTTCGCCTGCGATCCGGCGCGCGGCTGCGGCGCGGCATAGGGCGCGGGCGCTATAGGGTGATTCCAGTGTTGCGGCTGACATGCTGGCGCTGCCTTTCTGGACGCGGCTGTTGCCAGTCTGTTCGGAAATTGGTTGACGGGAGGTTAACGGCGGCGGCTTTAACCTTCCATCAACCCGGCGCGGCGATGCTGCCGGTATGCACATTGCCCCGATCCCGCCGCCGCCTGAATCGCCGCACGCGCGTGCCGAGGGTTTCCTGCGCGACGGTGCGGCGCTGCGCACGGCCGGGCAGCCCGCATTGGCGGTCGCGGCGTACCGGCGCGGGTTGGAATTGGCGCCGGATGCGCCGGAATTCTGGTCCAACATGGGCAACGCGCTGCGCGACCTGCGCGAATACGCCAGCGCCATTGCCTGCCACCGGCGCGCGCTGGCGCTGTCGCCGTGCGCTGCTGGGTATTTGATGAACTTCGGCACCACGCTGGCCGCCGCTGGCGACGACGCGGCGGCGGCCCAAGTGTTAAGCCGCGCACTGCGTTTTGCGCCGAACGACGCCAATTTGCGCTGGAACCGCGCGCTTGCCGAATTGCGCCAAGGCCGTTTGGCGCCAGGCTGGACCGGCTATGAAGCGCGGCTGGAGTCGGGGGAGGTGCCGGCGCGCGACTTGCCCGGACGGCTATGGGCCGGTGAACCGGCCGCTGGGCAAACCTTGCTGGTGGCGTCCGAACAGGGGTTTGGCGATGCAATCTGGGCGGTGCGCTACATCCGGGCAGCACAGGCTTTGGGATTGCGCGTGGTGCTGGAAACGCAAACCGAACTGGCGCCGCTGTTCCGGCATTGTTTGGACGGCGTGCAGGTGCTGACGAGCGGCGACACGCTGCCACCGGTGCAATGGCATATCCGGCTGTGCAGTCTGCCGGGACTGTTCGCCACCGATGCGGCGCAGATTGCCGGGGCCGCTTATCTGCGCCCGCCACCGGACCGTATGGATCGCGCCGCCAGCCTGCTGGCCCCGGCGCGTGGGCGGCGCAAGGTTGGCATTGTCTGGTCCGGCAGTCAGGTATTCAAGGGCAATGCCGGGCGCGCGACCGGGCTGGAGCGGTTTCTGCACAGTTTCACGCTGCCCGGCGTGCAACTTTTCAGCCTGCAAGTCGGCCCGCCGCGCGCCGAACTGACGGCATGGCCGCAGGCCCAGGTGATCGATCTTGCCCCCAATCTGCGCGACTTCGCCGATACCGCCGCCGTGGTGGCGCAACTCGATCAGGTGATCATGACCGACAGCGCGGTGGCGCATCTGTGCGGGGCGCTGGGTGTGCCGGTGTGGGTGCTGTTGGGCGACAACCCGTTTTGGCTGTGGTCCACCGGATCGCCCGACCCGGCGGCTACGCCCTGGTATCGTTCGGTCCGCTTGTTCCGCCAGCGCGAAGCGGGCAGTTGGACCGGGCCGTTCGATGCCGCCGCAGCGGCTTTGCTGACGTTGCCCGCTCCTATCCAGTGATCGCCTGATAGGTCAGCACCCGCAACTCGCGGCGGATTGGGTAGGTGGAGGAGGGCAGCAACTGGGTCATCAGCACCACGGCAAGCTGCTCCGCCGGGTCGATCCAGAACGCGGTGCTGGCCGCGCCGCCCCAGGCGTATTCCCCGCGCGAGCCGAGGATTTGCGCCTTGGCCGGGTCGAGCATGACCGAGAAGCCGAGGCCGAAGCCGATGCCGGTGTAGCTCGATTCGCTGAAGCGGGCTTGGCCCATGTCGGCCATGTCGCCGCGCAGATGGTTGGCGGTCATCAATTCCACCGTCTTGCGGCCAAGCAAGCGCACGCCGTTCAGGTGGCCCTGGTTCAGCATCATGCGGCAGAACGTCAGGTAGTCGGGCGCGGTGCCGACCAGCCCGCCACCGCCGGAGGCGAGTTGCCGGACTTTGGTGAAGCCGCTGCTGCGCGGATCGTCGATCAGCGCCGGCGTGCCGTCCGGGCCGCGCGCATACATCGCGGCAAAGCGCGGCAGTTTTTCGGCGGGCACGTGAAACGCGGTGTCGGTCATACCAAGCGGGCCGAGCACGCGATCTTGCAGGAACGATTGCAGGCTTTGGCCGGAGATGACGGCCACCAAATGGCCCAGCACGTCGGTGGCCACGCTGTAGTTCCAGGCTGCCCCCGGCTGCGCCAGCAACGGCAGCGCCGCAAGTTTCTCGGCCAGTTCGCCGAGCGTGAGGTCCGAGGTTTGAAAGTCGATGCCCTGATCGCGGTACATCGCATCGACCGGCGTGGCATCCATGAAGCCATAGGTCAGGCCCGCCGTATGGGTCAGCAGGTCGCGGAAGGTGATCTCGCGCTGCGCGGGTTCGGATTCGTATTTCAGCCGGCTGCCGCCGGTGAATACCCGCATGGCGCGAAAGCACGGCAAGAAGCGGCTGATCGGGTCATCCAGCTGAAAATGCCCATCCTCGTACAGCATCAGAATGGCAGTGCTGATCAGCGGCTTGGTCATGGAGTAAATGCGCACGATGGTATCGCGCTGCATCGGCGCGCCGCGCGCGGCATCGGCGAAACCCGCGGCAGCTTCGTAGACCAATTCACCCCGGCGCAGGATGTGCACCGAAACGCCAGCCAGTTTGCGGTCCTCGATCAGCCGGTCCATCCAGCCGTCGATCTTGCCGAGGCGCGCGGCAGATAGGCCGGCGGTTTCGGGCTGGACGCTCGGTGCGGTATGCGTAGGCATGCGGGCCTCGGCTGCTGTGCCAACGTAAGTTAGCCCGTCGTGGCGCTCTGTCCATCACCGCGACGCATCGCGGGACCATGGCGATCGCGCCCTTTGGGTGAGTGCCGGCATCAGGGGAGGAAGGCTTGGCGAGACACGGATGGCTGAGCCTAGCCTTGGCTGCCTGCGCCGTTGCCGTGGCGGCGGTCGCGCAAAGCGGCGAGGGTCCGTCCGACCCAACCGGCATTTGGCAGATTTTTGACGATCAATCCGGCCAGCAAGCCGCCGCAATCCGCATCTATCCGGTGGGCGCCGCCTTCAACGGCCGCATCGTGCGCGTGATGCAGGCAACCGATGCGGCGCGTCCGTGCGCCCCGTGCAAGGACGACCGGCATAACCAGCCGCTGCTCGGGTTGGAAATTTTGCGCGGCCTGCGGCCCGACGGCGCGGGCGGATGGAGCGGTGGCACGATCGTTGATCCCGACACCGGCAATATTTACAGCGCCACCGCCAAGCTGGACGGCGGCGGCGGCAAGCTGATCGTGCGTGGTTACTTGCTGATCAGCTTGCTCGGCCGCAATCAAATTTGGCTGCGGGAGCCGTAGCTGCCGGACCCTATAGCGCGCCGTGGCGCGGCGGCGGCACGCCGTTCGGATAGTCGTTGCCGACATTGACGTACTTGTCGCGCACCGGATCGTGCAGCGTGTGGGTGCGCGCATTACGCCAAATCTCGCTGACCAAAACTCATTGTCGTTGCCGGGCCTGACCCGGCAATCCATGGCGCCGCACAGAGCATCTCGCGTCTAACACGGAGCGTTGGCATGGATCGCCGGGTCAAGCCCGGCGATGACGATCGAATGGATCATGGGTTCTCGCCCACGAGATTTGGTATTACGCCAACGCCGGTCGAAGTTGTACTGTTCTAATGTCGAGCGGGAGCCGGTTATACTTGCGGGCAATGGCAGTCTGTGCCTGTCATTGTCTTGTCAACCTGCAAGCATCCGGCCGAGGTTGCCACCTGCGACCGCCATGGTGCGGCTGGTGATGTCCAGTCAGCGTTTGATCTCGGCAATTTCACCGCCTCGATCAGCAGGCTTGCCGCCTATTGGCTCGATACGGTTGAGCTGCCATCGTTTGGCTTATTTGCCGCGCAAGTGGCGTGGCGCCGTTGCCGCACGAACCGGCGCCGCTGCCAGGGGCAACGGCTGCATGCCCATCGCGCCGATTGCTTGCCGCGATCATCACAGTGTAACCCCCGCGTGGCTCCCGGAGTAGGACTCGAACCTACGACCGAGCGATTAACAGTCGCTTGCTCTACCAACTGAGCTATCCGGGACCAGCGCGGGGCCGGAGCTATAGCGGAGGTGCCAGAGCGCTGCAAAGGGGGGGCGGGCAACTTTCTTGCAGGGCGCCTGACCGTTCAGCGCAGATCGAACATTGGCGCTCTGGGCTCGCCGCCGCGATGCTGTATGATTGAACGGATGCGAGAGTGGCGGAACGGTAGACGCAGCCGACTCAAAATCGGCCGGCTTTGCGGCCTTGGGGGTTCGAGTCCCCCCTCTCGCACCAACAACCCCTTCGAAATGGGCCAACCATCGCCTTGCGGCAGCGCTGCGAGGCTGGTTTGGCGTGCGCTGCTGGTGTAGCAAAACGGTCCGTCCAGCGCTGGGAGCCGCACCGTTGCCGACATTTCCGTTCTCCGGTTTGCCTGCATGAGCGCCGCTCTATCCGCCCCGGCCAATGTGCCGATGGTGCCGGTGCCATTAGCGGAATTGCTTGCCGTGGCCCGCGAATATGTCGACGCCGCCCGCTATGACGCGGCCGAGCGGCTGCTGGGGCATATCCTGGCGGCGGTGCCGCGCCATGGCGAGATGCTGCATCTGAAGGGCTACATCGCCTTCAAGCGCGGCCGCAGCGAGGAAGCGGCGGCGTTGATGGAACAGGCTCTTGCCGCCGGGGCTAGCGCGCCACGCCAGTTGTGCAACCTCGCCGAGGTCTACCGGCTCATCGGACGGCTCGATGACGGGATCACGTTGGTGCGCCGAGCCCAGGCGATGGCGCCGACCGACGCGGTGGCGCATTTCAACGAATCGATGCTGCGCTACGAGCGATTGGAGCCGGACCAGTGCATCCGGGCCGCCCGGCGGTCGATTTCGCTCAAACCGGATATGCCGGAAGCGCATATGCGCCTGGGGCAAACTCTGCTGCTGACCGGAGCATTTGCCGAGGGCTGGGAAGAGTACGAGTGGCGCTACCAGATTTCCGGCGCTCAGGCGCTGATGCCAAAAACCGATAAGCCGCAATGGAACGGCGCGCCGGTGCCGGACAACCAGACGCTGCTGCTGGTGGCGGACCAGGGATACGGCGATGTGGTGATGTTCGCCCGCTACCTGCCGTGGGCGCTATCGCGCGCCAAGAATGTCGCCATCGCCACCAGCGCAGAGTTGCGCAGCCTGCTGGAGCGGCACTTCCCCAGCGTGCGCTATGTGACGCGGTGGGATGATTGCCCGGCGTATGCGGCGTTCTGCCCGTTCTCAGGATTGCCCCGTCTGCATTTCACCCGCGCCGACTCGATCCCGGCTCCGGTGCCATACTTGGCCCCGGAAGCCGGCAAATTGGCACAGTGGCGCGAACGGCTGGGCCAAGTGCTGCCGGCTGGGCTCAAGCGCGTCGGGCTCGCCTGGGCCGGGCGGCCGACCCACAATAACGACCGCAACCGTTCGATCACGCTGGAGATGCTGAGCGGGTTCGGTGCCGTGCCAGGGGTGGCGTTCGTGGCGCTGCAAAAGGGCCCGGCCGCCGCCCAGGTCAGCGGCTGGCGCGGCCCGGCGCCGTTGATTGGGCTGGATGCGCAGCTTGAAAGCTTCGAGGACACAGCGGCGGTGATCCAATGCCTGGACCTGCTGGTATGCGTCGATACCTCGGTCGGTCACATTGCCGGCGCGCTCAACCGGCCCGCCTGGGTGATGCTGCCGTTCGCGCCTGATTGGCGCTGGATGATGGAGCGGGGCGATACGCCCTGGTACCCTAGCCTTCGGCTATTCCGGCAAGACGCGCCGCGCGCATGGCCGAAGGTCATCGATTCGGTCGCCCAGGACTTAGCTGCGTTCGCTGCCCAGCGTTGACGCCGTAAGGCCGAAGCCCCAAGGCACCCTCTCCCGCAGCGCGGGAGAGGGGAAAAGCCGAGACGGACTTAGGCGCCGAGCAACAGCGGGTACGGCTCAGATTCAAGCACAACGATGTGGTTGCGCACGGCATGCACACCAGGGGTGCGTTCCGCCGCCAGTTCCAGCGCGCGCTTTTCTTCCTCAGTGGCGGCCAGGCCCCACAGATGCACCACACCTTCGCTCACCACCACGCTGTTCTCTGGGCGGCGAGTCCAGTTCTGCCGGGCCAACTCGTCGAGCAGCGCGGTGCGAATGCTGGCGTCGTCGGCGGTGGCGACCGAAGCTTCAGTCGGAAGCGACGCCCAGGCGCGCAGTAGGTTAGCGCGGCTGACGATGCCGACCACGTGGCCGCCATCGACCACCGGCACCCGGCGGACATGGCGCGTTTCCATCAAGTCGGCAATTTCTGCCAGCGGCGCATCGCGTCCGACCGCAACCACGCCCGGGGACATGATGTCGCTGACCTTGGTGGCGTGGCTGCGGATGTATTCCTGCGCCATGGTCGCGGTGCCGGTGAAGAACGACAGCCAGCCGCCGCGCTTTTTCTCGGTGCCGAGTTCGGCGCGACGCACCAGATCGCCCTCAGTGACGATACCCACCAGCATTCCTGCGGCATCGACCACCGGCGCGCCGCTGATGTTGCGGCTCAGCAGAACCTGCACCAACTCCGGCACGGTCGTATCGGGGCTTACGGTGACCACATTGCGGGTCATGACATCACTGGCGTTCATGGCTCCCTCCTAAGGAGTGCTATAACATTATAGCACCATGCTCGCGGCTACGGGGCATTGATCCAAATCAGACTCGCAGACGGATCAATCACCGAGCCCGGCACGGGGATCGAAGTCAATAATTGGCTGCCACGTAGCAAGGAAGGCCGCGAGTGCGGGTTCCTCGCCCGACGGCAACACCGGTTTCAGTACCACATACTGGTGCCCGGCCCCAATACCCCGGCCCTTCAGCCGCAATCGCGCGCCAGAGCCCGAGCCGGGCGGAATTGTCAGGCGCACCGCGCCTTTCAGTGTCGGTACTTCGACCGTAGCGCCCAGCACGGCCTCGCGCAGGCTGACCGGCAGGTCCATCACAATGTCGTCGCCCTCGCGGCGGAACAATTTGTCTGGTGTGACCGCGACCTCCACCAGCGCGTCGCCGACGCCAGCCGGGCCGCGCCGCCCTTGACCCTTCAACCGCAGCACGTGGCCGTCCCGCGAGCCGGGCGGGATGGTGACGTCGAGTTCGCGCCCATCGGGCAGCAGCACGCGGCGCACGGCGCCGGTTGCGGCCTCGCGGAAGCTGATGGTGACATTGTAGGTCGCATCGCGCCCGCCTCCGCCAAAACCGCCGCCGCCAAAGCCTTGCCCGAACAGCATATCCAAATCTTCGGCGCTGTAGCCGCCGGCACTCGGACCAGCCCCCGGCGCGCGGCCGCCTGGCCGCTGGTGCCCCCGTGGACGGCCGCGGAAGGCGCCGGTTTCATTGCCCTGCGCGTCGATCTCGCCACGATCGAACCGCGCGCGCTTGGCTGGGTCCGATAGCAGGTCGTAGGCCGCGCCGATCGTCTTGAATTTCTCAGCCGCCTCCGGCCGCCCGGCATTCATGTCCGGGTGGTAGCGCTTGGCCAGCGCGCGGTAGGCGGTGCGGATTTCGTCGTCGCTGGCGCCGCGCGCAACGCCGAGGGTTTTGTACGGGTCTGACATGGGCAGACGATATAGCGTGTCTGCGCCGTGTTGCACCGGAGATGCTTGACGGCTGCGCGCCACCCCCGCCTATGTTGCGGCACGGCCATGCGCCGTGGGACGGAGATGGGTGGCATGAGCACGGCGGCGTTCAAAGCGGCGCGGGATTTCCTGCTCGCGAATCGCGAGGACTATGCCACCGCGTACGCGCAATTCCGCTGGCCGGAGTTGCCGCAATTCAACTGGGCGCTGGATTGGTTCGATGCCGAGCTGGCGTGCGGCGGCTTGGCGCACCGCCCGGCGCTGCGCATCACCGGCGCCAACGCTGCTGAGCGCAGCTTTGCTGAGCTTTCGGAGAATTCCAACCGGGTTGCCAACGGCCTGCGCGCGCTGGGCGTGCAGCGCGGCGACCGGATTTTGCTGATGCTGGGCAATGTCGCGCCGCTTTGGGAGACGATGCTGGCGGCGATGAAGCTCGGCGCGGTGCTGGTGCCCGCCACCACGCTGCTCACGCCCGCCGATTTGGCCGAGCGCATCGCCCGCGCCGGCGTGCGCTTCGTCGTGCTGGCCGCCGCCGATGCCGCCAAGCTCGCCGATGTTGACCCCAGCGTGCAGCGCGTCGCGGTGGGTGGTGCGGCGGGCTGCGTGGATTACGCCGGCTTGCTGGCGGCAGCGCCGGACTTCACGCCAGACCGGCCGACCGGCTCGGATGAGCCGATGTTGCTGTATTTTACCTCAGGCACGACCGCACGGCCGAAACTGGTGCTGCACAGCCATCTGTCCTACCCGGTGGGCGCGCTGTCCACGCTGTATTGGCTCGGGCTGCAACCGGGCGACGTGCATCTGAATGTGTCGTCGCCAGGCTGGGCCAAGCATGCCTGGAGCTGTTTTTTCACCCCGTGGAACGCCGGGGCGACGGTGTTCATCCACAACCAGCCGCGCTTTAACGCGCGCGGATTGCTGGATGCGCTGGTCGAACACGCGGTCACCACGCTATGCGCGCCGCCGACGGTGTGGCGCATGTTGATCCAGGAAGACCTGAAAGCGTGGAAAGTGAAACTGCGCGAGGTGACCGGCGCGGGCGAGCCGCTGAACCCCGAAGTGATCGAGCAAGTAAAGGCCGCCTGGGGGCTGACCATCCGCGACGGCTACGGCCAGACCGAGACCACCGCGCAGATCGGCAATCCGCCCGGCCAGATGGTCAAATCGGGTTCAATGGGCCGCGCGCTGCCCGGCTACAAAATCCGGCTGCTCGATGTGGACGGCAACGAGGTTGAGGAAGGTGCTGTGTGTCTGGCGATGAATCCGCCGCCGGCTGGACTGATGCGCGGCTATTTGAACGACGACGGCAGCATCTCGCCCGCCGCCGATGACGTGTACCGCACCGGCGACGTAGCGGCGCGCGATGCCGATGGCTATCTGACCTATATCGGCCGTGCCGACGACGTGTTCAAAGCCTCCGATTACCGGATCAGCCCGTTTGAGTTAGAGAGCGTGCTGATCGAGCACCCTGCCGTGGCTGAAGCTGCCGTCGTGCCCGCGCCGGATGCGTTGCGCATGGCGGTGCCGAAGGCGTTCATCGCTTTGGTGGCGGGCGCAGAACCGACGGCGGCGACGGCTGCCGATATTTTTCGCCACCTGCGCGCCCGGCTGGCG
>JANYDF010000055.1 GCA_025359905.1 Rhodospirillales bacterium | reverse complement strand
CCGATGGGCGGCACCATCGACGGCGTGCACGGCAACCATGTGATTCTTGCCCCGCCGTACAACGTCACCGCAGCGGAGATCGACGCCATCACCGCCCGCATCGGCGACGCGGTGGATGCCGCCTGTGCGGCGGCGGTGCGCGCCTGACCCGGCAATGACGATCGAATGGGTCATGGGTTCTCGCCCAAGAGATTTGGTATTAGGCGGGATGGGGGCACTGCCCAGTGCGCCAAGATTGAGCTTCAAACTGCGTCTCTGCTCCCTCTCCGCCCGCCGTTGCGGGGGGAGAAGGGCCGGGGCGGAGAGGGGACGTTGTTGCGCTCATCTTAGCGCCAATGGGGCAACACCCCTGCCGATGCAGACCCGCCTTTAGGAGCCACCGCCCGATGCTGTCCGTCGTTCTCGCGCTGATCATCCTGCTGTTCGTCGAAGCGGTGCTGTCGCCGTTCATGATGATCTTGTTCACCTACGACCCGGACCGGCTGGTGGTGCTGGCGGCGGGCGGCGTGCTGATCGCGTTGGGCATTGGCGTGGCGCTGCTGGTGCTGCGGCAAATACGGCGGCGGCACGAGCGCCAGCGCACCGCACCGCCCAATCCGGCGGTGGCCGCCTCGCTGAAATGGCCGGCGACACTGCCGCAAGCGGCGTTCGAGGCGCATTGCGCCGCCTATCTGCGGCAAAATGGCTGGACCGTGGACACGGTGCAGGCCAACGCCGCCTATGGGGTGTTTCTGGATGCACGGCACGGCTCCGGCGCGCGGGCGCTGCTGCTGTGCGAAAGCCGGGGCGAGGAACTCACCCCGATCCGGCTGCGCAGCCTGGCCTATGCCGCGGCGGATTTCCCCGGCGCGCGTCCGGCCACGGTGACCAATTTGCGGCCGCCGCCCGCCACTGCCGAAATTGCCCTCGCCGCCGGGGTGCAAACCCTGCGCGTGGCCGATCTGGCACAACTGGCAAGTCTTGTCCCCGCGCAAGCCGAACCGGCTACTCCGCCGCCGCCATGAACCCGCCGGACTGGCGGTGCCACAGCCGGGCATAGGCGCCGCCCTGCGCCAGCAGGGCCGCGTGGCTGCCTTGTTCGGCGATGCGGCCATGGTCCAGCACCACCAGCCGGTCCATGCGCGCGATGGTCGATAGCCGGTGCGCGATGGCAATCACCGTGCGCCCGCGCATCAGCCGCTCCAACTGGCCCTGAATCGCCGCCTCCACCTCCGAGTCGAGCGCGCTGGTGGCTTCGTCGAGCACCAGGATCGGCGCGTTCTTCAGGATCACCCGCGCGATGGCGATGCGCTGGCGCTGGCCGCCGGACAGCTTCACCCCGCGCTCGCCGACATGCGCGTCGAACCCGGTGCGCCCGGCCCAATCCTCCAGCGTGCCGATGAACCCCATCGACTCGGCCTGCTCGGCGGCGGCAATCACCTCAGCTTCGCTGGCGCTCGGGCGGCCGTAGCGGATGTTCTCGCGGATCGAGCGGTGCAGCAGCGAGGTATCCTGCGTCACCATGGCGATCTGCCGCCGCAGGCTTTCCTGCGTGACACCCGCGATGTCCTGCCCGTCAATCACGATGCGGCCCTGCTCCAGCCGGTAGAAACCCAGCAGCAGATTGACCAGCGTGGATTTGCCCGCGCCGGACACGCCGACCAGCCCGACGCGCTCGCCGGGTGCTATGTCGAGCGACAAATCGTGCAGCACCCCGCGCGTGGTGCCGTAGCCGAACGTCAGGTGCTGGAACTGGATGGCGCCGCGCGTCACCTGCAACTCGGCGGCGTCCGCCGCATCGGGCAACTGGCGCGGCACCGCGATGCTGCGCATGCCGTCCTGCACCACGCCGACGTTTTCGAAAATATTGGTGACGTTCTGCGCCACCCAGCCGGACATCTGCGCGATCTGGTGGCCGAGCGGCAGCGCCATCGCCACCGCACCCACCGCAATCGCACCGCCGCTCCATAGCCACAGCGCCATCGCCGCCGTGCCGCTCACCATGCAGGCGTTCATGGTGTACAGCGTCAGCGAGAAGCGGGTGATCATGCGCTGCTGGCCGTGGAAGGTGCTGTGGTGCTCGTCCACCGCATCGCGCACGAACTGGTCCTCGTCGGTCGCGCGGGCGAACAGCTTGACGGTCAGGATGTTGGTGTAGCTGTCCACCACCCGCCCGGTCAGCGCCGAACGCACCTCGCTCATCGCCCGCGAACGGTCGCGCAGGCGCGGCACGAAAAACCGCAGCAGACAGGCGTAGCCCACGAACCACACCGCCATCGGCACCGCCAGCCGCCAGTCGGTGCGCGCCAGCAGCAACACTGCACTGGTGCCGTAGACCAGGATATACCAGACCGCGTTGACGGTACTCACCACGCTTTCGCGCAGCGCCGGTCCGGTTTGCATCACCCGGTTGGCGACCCGCCCGGCGAAGTCGTTCTGAAAGAACGCCCAGCTTTGCCGCACCACGTGCCAATGGCTCTGCCAGCGGATCAGATTGGTCATGCCGGGCACGATGGCCTGATTGGTGATCAGGTTTTGCGCCAGCAGCGCCGCCGGGCGCAGCAGCAGCATCACGCAGGCCATGCCCGCCAGTTGCGGCCAATGCCCGCGCAGCAAATCGGCGGGCTCTGTGGTCGAAACCAGCGTGACCACGCGCCCGATGAACACCGGGATCATGGTATCCAGAAACGCCACCGCCAGCCCGGCGGCGAACAGGGCGGCGACCAGCCCGCGCGACTGGCGCACGAAATGCCAGTAGAACCGCAGCAAGGCGCGCGGCCCGTCCAGCGGCGGCGGCGGCCGGTCGGGCGGGATCGAGGTCGGGCGCAGGATGGTTTCGAACGGGCGGAACATGCTGCATTGGGTGGGGCCGCAACCGCCCCGCGTCAATCGCGGTGAGCAGCAGGAAAGGACATGGCGCGCGTGAGCACGGCGGTGGACGACGACGACGAGGCAGGGGCGCCGCCGATTCCCAAGGGCGCCAAGAATTACATGACACCCGCCGGGGCAGCGCGGATGCGCGCCGAACTGCACCAGTTGATGCGCGTCGAGCGGCCCAAGATCGTCGAGATCGTCTCGTGGGCGGCGGGCAACGGCGACCGCTCGGAAAACGGCGATTATCTGTATGGCAAGAAGCGCCTGCGCGAGATCGACCGCCGCGCCCGCTTCCTCGGCAAACGGCTGGAAAATGCCGAAGTGGTCGACCCGGCCCGGCAAACCCAGCGCGACCGGGTATTTTTCGGCGCCAGCGTCACCTTCGTCAACGAACGCGACGAAACCCGCACGGTCACCATCCTCGGCGCCGACGAAGCCGATATCGCGCGCGGCGAGGTTAGCCTGTATGCCCCCATCGCCCGCGCGCTGCTGCGCGCCCGCGCCGGCGACACGGTGCGGATGCACACGCCGTCCGGGCCGGAGGAGGTTGAAGTGATCGCCATCCAGTATCCGCCGCCGGGAGACGCCGCATGAGCGAGTCCGATCAGCAACCAGCAGGCCCGCCCAGCAAGCTCGACCGTTTCGGCCTGCCGCCGGTCAAGCGCGGGATGCTGCGCGGCAAAATCCGCGACGTGCGGCATTCAATCGTCGAGGGCGCCTACGGCCAGATGCAGGTGATCGACTTCAACCTGTACACCGCCCCGAAGCAGCCGCCGGTGCCGGTGCAGATGCGCGGCAACGATTTCACCACGCCGGTGCGTGACGACTGGGTGATCGACGTGGCCGACCCGGACCCCACGATCCGCCCGCTGCTGACCCGGCGCATCACGCTGCCGCACAATCCGGGCACCGAGGTGGTGTCGTATTACCCCGGCTGGGATGATCCCAACACATCCAAGGATCGCTTCTGGTCGATCGTCGCGATCGCCGGGCCGTTGGTTGGCGGGGCGATTTTGGTCGGGCTGCTGTTTTATTTCGGGATATTCTGAGGCGGGGGGACGAATTCGTATTCGTATTATCTCGGCACCCCGGCGCAGGCCGGAGTCCACGGCCACAGTGCCGGCAAGGACAATAACCCAACCGGCATAGCATTGGGCGCGGCACGAACCCCTCCCCTGGCCCCTCCCTCAAGGGGAGGGGGGAGGGGTGGGCAACAGAGTCAATTTTATTGCCTCTGCAATAAAATCCGGGACCCGTCCATCACCAGCCCCGCTACCGCACCACTGTCAAAGTCGCCGCCATGCCCGCCTTGTAATGCCCCGGCTGGTTGCACAGCAGCGCATAAACCCCAGGCGCCAGTTTTACTTGCAAAGTGCCATCCTTGCCCGGCTCCAGTTCCGACACTTCGCCCAGCGACTTGACCTTTCCCTCGTCGATCTTGTCGTCCTTGGCGTCGTACGGCAGCGTCTGCCCCGGTTTGGCGAGCTTCACCACCAGCATTTCATGCACCAGCGATGCCGAGCGGTTGACCGCGCGGAATACGATGGTGCCGGATTTCACCGACGCGGCACTCGGCTGCACCGTCATGCCGGTCTGCCCGCCGGATGAGGCGTCGCGCAAATCCACCGCCACCGTGACGCCGATGGCCGCCGACGCCAGCGAAATGGACAGGGCCAGTCCGGCGGCAAACACAGCGCCGCCCGCCATCGCGTAGATGTGCCGTTGCATGTGAGTCATCCCTTCGAGCACTTCGGTGCGTGCAACGCCACATCGGCGCCAGACCAGAAGCCCACCTCGATGACGCACGAAGCGCGCGGTTTATTCCGCGGCGAGACGGGGCGATTCCACCATGCCGCTGGCTTCGTGCAGATCCACACTCAGCAAGCGCGACACGCCGCGTTCCTGCATGGTCACGCCGTACAGCCGGTCCATGCGCGCCATGGTCAAATGATGGTGCGTCACCACCAAGAACCGCGTGCCCGTCTCGCGCACCATGTCTTCCAGCAGGCCGCAGAACCGCTCCACATTGGCGTCGTCCAGCGGCGCGTCGACTTCGTCCAGCACGCACACCGGGGCGGGGTTGCAGCGGAACACCGCGAAGATCAGCGATAGTGCGGTCAGCGCCTGTTCGCCGCCCGACAGCAGGCTCAGCGCCGAGAGTTTCTTGCCCGGCGGCTGGGCGTAGATTTCCAGCCCGGCGACCAGCGGATCGTCCGACCCCACCAGCGCCAGATGCGCCTTGCCGCCGCCGAAGTTGCGGGCGAACAGCGCCTGAAAATTGCGGTCGACCTCGGCGAACACTGCCGATAGCCGCTCGCGGCCTTCGCGGTTGAGATGGCCGATCGAGCCGCGCAATTTGGCGATCGCGGTGGTCAATTCCTCGCGCTCGCGCACGATGTTGCCGATCTGCGCTTCGATCTCGCTTGCCTCGATGCCGGCGCGCAGGTTCACCGGCCCGATGTCCTCGCGCTCGCGCTGCAAGCGTTCCAGGCGGCGGCGGGCTTTGTCCTCGCTGTCGGGGCCGAGGTCGGCGGGCGGATCGGGCAGATCGGGGTGCGCGCCGAGCCGTTCCAGGATGCGTTCTTCCACCGTGCCCCATGCGGCATCGGCTTGCACCGTCTCGCCCTCGGCGCGCACTGCCTGTTCGCGCGCGGCGGCCAGCGCGGTTTCGGCGGCGCGGGCGGCGCGCTCGGCGGCGGCGGCTTCGGTCTCGGCGCTGGCCAGCGCGTCGGCACAGCGCCGGTGCGCGGCGTCGGCAGTGTCGGCGGCGTTCAGTGCTGCTTGCCGCTGCGCCGCTGCCTGCGCCGGGGCGGCTTGCAATGCCGCCAGCGCAATGCGGCTTTCGCCAGCGCGGGCGGTCAAGTCGGTGACCCGCCCGGCGGCGTCCTTGGCGCGCATCGCCCAATCTTCGCGCTCGGCGGCCAGCGTGCGGGCGCGGTGCTGGCGCCCGGCGGCGGCGCGGGCCAATGCTTCGCGCTCGCCGCGCGCGGCGGCTTCGCGCGCGCGGGAAGCGGTCAATGCGGCGCGCGCCCGTTCCATCGCCTCGCGCGCCGCCACCGGGTCGCCGAGTCCGGCCCGCGCCTCGCGCGCCCGGCGCAGCGCCACGGCGGTTTCGGTAACTTCGCTGTCGAGGCGCGCCATCTGCTCGCTGGCGGCGGCCAGCCGTGCGGTGGCCGAGGCATTCTGCGCCGCCAGCCCGGCTTCCGCCCGCCGCGCCCGTTCGGCGCGCTGCTCGGCCTCGCTGCGGGCACTGCGGGCACGCGCTTCGGCTTCGGTGGCGGCCCGCTCGGCCCCGTCGGCGCTGGCGCGGGCGATGCGTTCGGCGGTTTCAGTGGTGGCGCGCACCGCGCGGTCCTCGGCCTCGGCGGCGCTCAACGCTTGGCGCGCGGTTTCGGCCTCCACTTCGGCTGCGGCCAGCCGGGCGCGCTGCGCGGTCAGCCGGTTGCGCTGTTGCAGCCGCACGGCCGCCGCCGAGGGCGCGCCCGCCGCCACGCTAAATCCGTCCCAGCGCCACACCGCGCCGCCCGCCGACACCAGCGCTTGGCCCGGCAGCAACGCCGCCTGCGCCGCGCCGCCATCTTCCAGCAGCCCGATTTGCGACAACGCGCGCGCCAGAGCGGCCGGCGCCTGCACCACATCGGCCAGCGCCACCGCGCCCCCCGGCAGCGGCGGCGGCGGGTCGAGCGGCGGCAGCGCCCGCCAGTGCCGCGCCGCACGTTCGTCGAGCGGCGCTTCCAGTTCGTCGCCCAGCACCGCGCCGAGGGCGGCTTCCAGCCCGGCGGGCACGGTCAATTGATCGAGCAGCCGCTGGCCCTGGCGTCCGCCGCCGGCCGCCAGCACTTCGGCCAGTCCCTGCACCTCGGCGGCCAGCTTGGCCCGCGCGCTGCCGCTGGCCGCCGCCCGGTCGCGCGCGGTGGCCAGGGCAGCTTGCGCGGCATTGCGCGCCTGCTCGGCGGCGAGGCGCGCATTGCTGCGGGTGCTGGCGGCCTCGGCAATCGCCGCCGCCCTGGCCCGTTCGGCGGCTTCCAGCGTCAGCCGGGCCGCCGCCAGCGCCTGTTCGGCGGCGGCGCGTTCGGCTTCGGCGGCGGCCAGCCGTTCCGGTCCCACCACGGCATCGGCCAAGCTGGCGTATTCCTCGCGCAGCTTGGCGGCGCGCTCGTCGGTGCGTTTGGCGCGCTGTTCCACCTGCGCCAGCGTATCGGACAGTGCCCGGTGCCGCGCCGCGAGGTCGGCGGCCAGTTCGGTGGCCTGATTGGCGGCGGCGTCGGCCAGCCGCACGTCCTCGGTCCCGGCCTGCGCCGCCGCATCGGCGCGTGCGAAGCGCGCCGGGTGGGCGGCATCCTCGGCGGCGAGCCGTGCCGCTTCGGTGTCCAGCCGCGCCGTGGCCGCCTCGGCATCGCGCGCGGTTTGCCCGGCGTGGGCCAGATCGCGCGCCACCTGCGCCGCCCGCTGTTCGGCCTCGCTCAGCGCCGCCTGGGCCCGCGCCGCCTCGGCCTGCAATTGCTCCAGCCGCAGCCGGTGGCGCTCGCGCGCCGCGCGTGCCTCGCCTTCGTCCTCGCGCAGCAGCGGCAATGCGGCGGCGGCGGTGGTGGCGCGCGCGCTGGCGGCGGTGACGGCCACGGTGGCCTCGGCCACCGCACTGCGCGCCGCGTGCAGCCCGGCGGCGGCGGCGGCGCG
>JANYDF010000020.1 GCA_025359905.1 Rhodospirillales bacterium | reverse complement strand
CGGTGGCGTTCTGGTCGGCCTGCGCCTTCAGCCCTTCCAGCCGGCGCTTGGCGGAGACCACATCGGGGTGGTTGTCGGTGTAGCGCAGCCGCAGGTCGTTCAGCTCGTTCTGCGCCGCCTCGACCCTTGGGTCCTTGAAGGGCAGGCCGGCGGCGCTCGCGGCGGCGGCGCTGCCGGGCGCAGCGGCGGGCGCCTCGGTTTCGGTGACGATGAGCTGCGGGGTGGAGGAGAGTTCACGGTTGAGCAGGTCGCGCTTGGCCACCTGATCGGCGAGCTGGCCCTGGAGCTGGCGCAGGTTGGTTTGTGCCTGGTCCAGCCGGCTTGCACCGCTGTCGCCCATCGGCAGCAGGTCGATATATTTCGCACGGAAATCGGCGCGCTTGCGCTCGGCGGCGCGCAGCTGCTGCTCGTAGCCGGAGATCTGCTGTTGCAGGAAGAGCTGCGCGTTCTCCATCTCGGAGCGGTTGTTGCCGGTCTTGCTCTCGATGAAAGTGGTCAGGATGGTCTGCACCACGTCGAAGGCGAGTTTGGGCGAGGGGTTGCGGTAGGTGATGGTGAAGAGGTTGCGGGTCTGGGGCGTGATTTTAATTTCGAGACCAAGTTTGGCGACCAATGTCTCAAGGTCGGCCGGGCCGGTGATCTGCAGGTCGAGATCGGTGTTGGAGATCAGTTTTTCGAGGTTGGGGCGCGACAGCAAGGTGCGCTGCAGCACGTCAAGCTGGCTGGTGAGCGAACTATCGATCGACAGGCCGCGCAGCAGCGGGGTGAGCACCATGTCGGCATCGACGTAGAGGCGGGCGGAGGCCTCGTACTGGTTGGGGATGAAATAGACCCCGGTCCAGCCGATGCCGCTGACCAGCCATGAGACCGTGACCGCGCCCCAGCGATATCGCCAGGCGGCGATCAACAGGCGGCGGATGATGATGAGCAGCGTACCCATGGCGGCGGAGCCCTAGAACCAGCTTTCCGGGATGATCAACGTGTCGCCGGGCACCATCTCGACGTTCTGTTCGATATCGCCCTCCTTCAGCAGGTCGTTGAGGCGGACCTTGATGGTCTCCTTTTTGTCACCGACGGTGCGCACGATGACGGCGCGGTTGCCGGCGGCGAACTTGGTCAGGCCCTTGGTGGAGATCATCACGTCAAGCACGGTCATATGGTCGCGGTAGGGGATCGCCATCGGCTCGGTCGCCGCGCCGATGACGCGCACCTGGCGGTTGTACGGGCCGATGAAGTTGGACACCATGACGGTGACAATCGGGTCCTTGACGTATTCCTTGAGCCGCTCCTCAAGCTCCTTGCCGAGTTGGGTCGGGGTTTTGCCCGACGCGACGATGTCGGGGATCAGCGGCATGGAGATGCGCCCGTCCGGCCGCACGGGGATGGAGGGGACGCTGAGTTCCGGGGCGCGGTAGACGGAGATGCCGAGCATATCGCCGGCGCCGATAACGTATTGCGCGCCCGATCCCGGTTCGGCCGGGGCGTCAGCCGTGGCGGCGGGCGTTGGCGCGGAAGCTTGGGCGGAAGCTGGGGCGGGTGCAAGCGCTGGCGCCGGGGTTGCCTTGGCGGCCATCTGCGGCGGCGTTTCGCAAGCGGCCAGCAAGCCGAAGGCGAGGAAGACGGCGAGGGCACGGGCCAGGGGCCGCAAGCTGGGATTCCGTGCAGTGCCGGGATTTGGTGCAGTGCTGGGATTTCGTGCAGTGGCTATCATGACCGGTCCGGTTTCACCCCGTACAGATACGCAGGTTGGCGGGCCGTATAGCGCCGGGGCGCCGATCGTCCCGAAAGGGTTCCGCGGCGGCGGACGGCGCGTTTTCGCCCTGCCCGCACAACGAAACCATCACAATGCGCCCGACGGCTGGTCGTATATCACGACGGCGCCGCGGGCGCGACGGAATAGGCGCGGAAGGAGTCGAACCCCCAGCCTCTGTCATGTAAAGACAGCGCTCTGCCATTGAGCTACGCGCCTTCAGCCTTGTTGCCGTTCATGGATCGCCATCCGGCGCTCCTTATGTTCACATTACCGTCCGTCATTCGGACACCGGACCATTCACGGCAGTCCTTCTTCGAGACTGCCATCCGTTATGCACGCTCCGCTAAGCACGACATGGAGCGGCCTGACGATGATCACCTATCACTGTTGGCATCTCAACGTAAAGAACGCGTTTAGACGCTTGCTTCCTTGACGAATTTTTAATTGCTCCGGCGCGTCCGGCAACGATCTCGGGCGGCGGCCAAGGGCGGCCGGGCGGGCGCTATTCGTCAATAAGCGTCATTAATGAGAAATTCCTGAAAATTTTTGTGTTTCATATTTGATAAAACTTGACCAATTCGTGACGCGGTGGTTAAGGTTTGGCATGCCGGCGGAACCGCGCTTCGGACGCCGGGCGAGGTGAAGGGAAGCCGCGTGCACCACTTGCGTCATCCGAACTGCCCTGCCGTATCCGCGGAGCGCGCGCGGTGACCCGTATTTTCGGCCATTTCATCGCCCTCGAGATGCTCGGTCTGTGGCTGATCGAGTTTGTGCCCTGTATCCTCGCCCTCTATCTCCTGCTGCTGCCCGGTGGCAGTGGCGCCTGGGCCGATGTTGACGCGCTGGGCCATGCCACCACTCTGGCGCTGGCGATCAGCGCCGTGTGGGTTGCTGTCGGCCTCTACCAGCCCGAGGTCTGCCAGGAGAACTGGCGGCTGTTCGTTGGCTCTGCGGTGGGCGGCCTGCTGACCCTGCCCGCGGCGGTCGCGGTGGACTATCTCCTGCGCCTAAACCTGATCGGCGCGCTCGGCGCCTCGGCGATGCGTCCGGTACAGTTCGTGCTCACCTGGATCGCCTTCCTGTTCGCCACCCGCTTCCTCTTCCGCCTCGCCCTTCGGCTCGACGTATTCGCCCGCCGGGTGGTCATCGTCGGCACCGCGGCCGACGCGGCGGAAACCCGCGCCGCCATCGCGCGCGTGCGCACCGGCTTCTTCCGCGTGGTTGGCGTGGTCACGCCGGATGATGCCGTGGCGCTGGCCCCGGCCACGCTGCGCGACAAGGGCGTCTGGGCGGTGCTGGTCACCGAGCGATGCCGTGGCCAGGTGGCGGGCGAAGTGCTCATGCGCAGCAAATCCGCCGGCCTGCATGTCTATGGCGAGGTCGAGTTCCGCGAGCAGCAATTGCGCCGCATCGACCTCACCCATCTCGCGCCGGACTGGCTGCTCTATGCGCCCGGCCTTACCCGGCGCCCCGCCGAGGAAGTGTTCGGCCGCGTGCTCGACATTGTCATCGCGCTTGCCCTGTTGGTGTTCTGTGCCCCGGTGATGCTGCTGGGCATGCTGGCGATCCGCCTCGACAGCCCTGGGCCCCTCTTGTACCGCCAGGAGCGCGTCGGCCTGCACGGGCGGGGGTTCACCCTCTATAAATTCCGCTCCATGCGCCGCGACGCCGAAGCCTTCGGCCCGGCCTGGGCGGTGTGTGGCGATGCCCGCGTCACCCGCGTCGGCGGTTTTCTGCGGCGTAGCCGCATTGACGAATTGCCGCAGCTGTTCAATGTGCTGCGCGGCGAGATGGCGTTGGTCGGCCCGCGGCCGGAG
Source organism: Rhodospirillales bacterium (assembly GCA_025359905.1). Classification (GTDB taxonomy): domain Bacteria; phylum Pseudomonadota; class Alphaproteobacteria; order Acetobacterales; family Acetobacteraceae; genus CAIPHQ01. The sequence goes on along the minus strand of JANYDF010000020.1, from coordinate 10,144 downwards.
CGGCCGCATTTCGTCGAGCAGCTCGGCCGTTCCATTCCCTTCTATGGCGACCGCGCCGCCGTGCGGCCCGGCATCACCGGCTGGGCGCAGGTCAACTACCCCTATGGCGCCTCGATCGAGGATGCGCGGCACAAGCTGTCCTTCGATCTCTACTACATCAAGCGCCGCAGCCTGTTCCTCGACCTGGTGATCCTGCTCGCCACCGTGCGCGTGGTGCTGTTCCAGGAAGGCGCCCGCTAGCGCGGCCGCGGACGCCGATGGTTGCCAGCGCCGCGGATTGCGGCACTCTGGCCGGCATTACCTCGGGTCGTCGCGATGTTTGAAACCGCCTTCGTCCTGCACGCCGTCTGTGCCGTGCTGTATCTTGCGCTTGCTCTGCTGGTGGTGCTGCGCGGGCACGGGCCGGAGCGGGCGTTGCTGGCCGCTTGCAGCCTGGCGACGGCCTCCTGGGCGGCCATGGTCGCGGCGATGTCCTTCCTTCCCGTCGCGCCGCTGGCTTTCCTGCTCGACCTGATGCGCCCGGCGATATGGCTGGTGTTCATCCTGCGCCTCTACCGCCGCGCCGCCCTCGGCGGGCGGCATCCCACCCAGGTCTATCTCCTGCTCGCCTTCATCGCCGCCTTGGCGGTGGGGGCGATCCTGCTCACCGGCACGTCGGCGGGCGGCGGCTACAGTCTGCGCAATGTCTGGGTGATGGCACTCATGGCGCTTGCGGTCAGCACCATGCTGGTGATCGAGAATCTCTATCTCAGCACCCGCGAGGAGGTGCGCTGGCACGTCAACCTGCCCTGCATCGCGGTGGGTGCGCTGGCCGCCTATGATGCAATTCTGGCCGGCGACACGCTGCTGTTCCGCGGCCTCTCGCCGCTGCTGTTCAACGGCCGGCCGATCGCCGCCGCCGTGGTGATGCCGCTGCTGGCGCTCGCGGTGTCGCGCAACCGGCGCAACTGGGAGGCGGAGCTGCGCATCACCAGGGCGGCGGCGGTGCATACCGCGAGCCTGGTGATGGCCGGCCTGTTCCTGCTCGGCCTGGTCGGTGCCGGCCAGGCCTTCCGCTATTTCGGCGGCGACTGGTCAGGGGTGGCGGAAATCGCCGTGATGTTCGGCGGCCTGGTGGGCGTCACCGTGCTGGCGACTTCGCGTTCGGCGCGCTCGCGGCTGCGCTTCCTGCTGATCGACCATTTTTTCGCCAACCGCTACGACTACCGCCGGGAATGGATGCGCTGCATCATCACCCTCTCCGCCACGGAGGGCTATATCGCGCTGCATGCCCGCGTGATCCGCGCGCTGGCCGACATCGTGGACAGCCCCGGCGGGCTGCTGTTCGTACGCGAGGGCGAGGCGGGGTTCGAGTGGGCGGGCTCCTGGAGCATGCCGGCGGCGACGGTTTCGATTGCCGCGGATGACGCCATCGTCACCGGGCTGCGCGGTGGCGACTGGATCGTGGACATGGCGGTTATTGCGCCGCGGGACGGGCTGCCCGCGGCCTGGATCGCGGCGCCGCTGAACCATGGCGGCGCGCTGATCGGCTTCATCCTGCTCGCCCCCCCGCGCGCGCCGTTCCGGCTCGATCGCGAGGTGTTCGACCTGCTGCGCGTGGTCGGCCGGCAGGTGGCCACCGTGGTGGCCGAGCAGCGGGCGGCGGAGGTGCTGATGCAGACCCGCCAGCTGCATGAATATTCCAAGCGCTTCGCCTTCGTGGCGCATGACATCAAGAACGTCTCGACGCAGTTGACCCTCGTGCTGTCCAACGCCGAGGTGCATATGGAGAACCCCGAGTTCCAGCGCGACATGCTGGCGACCATCCGCGCCGCGGTGGCCAAGATCGGCGCCCTGATCAAACGGCTGGAGGCGCCGGATAATACGGTGGTGCAGGCGGTGGTGCAGCCGGCCGGCCGGATCGAGGCGATCATCGCCAATGCGGCGCGGGCGACGGGCATGGATATCCGCTTCGACAATCCGGGCCCGGATATCGGCGTGGCGATGGCGGCGGCGGGCCTGGATGCGGTGGTGACGCATCTGCTCAACAACGCCATCGAGGCGACGCGCACCGCGCACCCCGCCGCTGCGCCGCCGGTGCTGATCACGCTGCGCCACGAGGGCCGCCGCACGCTGATCGACATCGCCGACGAAGGGCCGGGGATGACGCCGGATTTCGTGCGCGACGGGCTGTTCCGGCCTTTCCGCACCAGCAAGCCCGGCGGCTCCGGGATCGGCGCTTATCAGGCGCGCGAATTGCTGCGCGAGGCTGGCGGCGACCTGGTGGTGATCACAAGGCCGGGAGCGGGCACCACCATGCGGCTGCTGCTGCCGGCGGTGGAAGGTGTAGCGGCTTGACCGCATATTGACGCTGCTATGTGAGAGGCTGCTATTCGCCATGTCCGCGTGGCAGAATGACGCTTGATGATTCCTCCGCCCGACCCAGGAACGAAATGAGCAAACCAAAGCTGCTGATTGTCGAGGACGACGCAGGGCTGGCCGGCCAGTACCGCTGGGCCTTCCCGGCCTGCGACGTCATCATTGCCGGCAGCCGGCCGCAGGCGGTGGCCGCCTTGCAGCGCGACCGGCCGGCGGCGGCGATCGTCGATCTCGGCCTGCCACCCGACCCGGACGGCGTCTCGGAGGGGTTCGCGACGCTGGATGCGCTGCTGCGCCTGGCGCCGGACCTCAAGGTGGTTGTCGCCACCTCGCACGGCGACAAGATGCATGCGCTGCGGGCGATCTCCTCTGGCGCCTATGATTTCTGCGAGAAGCCGGCTGATATCGCGCTGCTGCGCACCATCATCGAGCGCGCGCTGGCAGTGCATGCGCTGGAGGAGGAGAACCGGCGGCTGTCGGAGGCGCAGGCCCCCTCCCCCATCAAGCGCATCATCACCGGCGCGGAGCCGATGCTGAAAGTGTGCCGCACGGTGGAGCGGCTGGCATCGACCAATGTCACCGTGCTGCTGCTCGGCGAATCCGGCACCGGCAAGGAGGCGCTGGCGCGTGCGCTGCACGATCTCGGGCCGCGCGCCAAGCAGCCCTTCGTCGCCATCAACTGCGGCGCCATTCCGGAGAATCTGCTGGAAAGCGAGCTGTTCGGCTATGAGCGCGGCGCCTTCACCGGGGCGGTGAAGCAGACCATCGGCAAGATCGAGGCCGCGAACAAGGGCACGCTGTTCCTCGACGAGATCGGCGATCTGCCGCATCAGTTGCAGGTGAAGCTGCTGCGCTTCCTGCAGGAGCAGGTGATCGAGCGGATCGGCGGGCGCAGCACCATCCCGGTCGACGTGCGGGTGGTGTCGGCGACCAATGCCATGCTGGAGGAGCAGATCACCGATGGGCGGTTCCGCAACGACCTCTATTACCGGTTGAACTCCGTCACCGTGCGCATTCCGCCGCTGCGCGAGCGGCCGGGGGACCCGATGCTGCTGGCGCGCTACTTCCTCAGCCGCTTCAACCGCGAGTTCAACCGCAATTTGCGCGGCTTCACCGAGGCCGCGGTTTCGGCGGTCTCGGCGCATCAATGGCCGGGCAATGTGCGTGAGCTCGAGAACCGCTTGAAGCGCGCGGTGGTGATGGCCGATGGCAAGCTGGTCGATGCGGTGGATCTCGAACTTGCCCCGGGCGAGACGGAGACGGAGGACCTTGATCTGCGGGCGGCGCGGATGCGGGCCGAGCGTGACGTGCTGCAGCGCGCGCTGGCCCGCAGCAACGGCACGCTTGCGGCTGCCGCCAAGCTGCTCGGGGTCAGCCGGCCGACCCTCTATACGCTGCTTGAGGCGCATAATCTCGAAACCTCCGGCGAGGCGCGGCTTGAAGCCGAGTCTGACCCGCCGGGCCGCGATGCATGACCCCGTTTTACCGCCCGCATAAGGCTTGATCCGCCAGCATGAAAAAAATTCTGCTGCTCATCATCCCCGTCATCCTGCTTTCGGTCGCCGGGGCCGGGCTGTGGCTGCGATACGGCCGCGCGCGCGACCCATTCGCCCATGCGCAGGAGCTGATGGACAAGGGCGACCTGCGGGGCGCGCAACTGGAGCTGCGCAACTCGATCCGCGCCAACGCCAATAATGCCGGCGCGCATTTCCGCCTCGGCGTGGTGGATCTGCGGCTTGGCGATTTCGTCGCCGCCGAGAAGGAGCTCAAGTCCGCGCGCGATCAGGGCTACGAGGCGCGCCTGGTCAATCCGCCGCTGGCGCAGGCCTATATGGCGCAGACCCGCTATCGCGAGCTGCTGCGCGACTTTCCGGTGCAAGGCCTGCCGCCCGAGCAGGCCGCCGTGCTGCTGACCCAGCGCGCGTTGGCGCAGCTTTCGCTTGGCGATACGCAATCCGCCCTGGCTTCGGCCAATGAGGCGGAGCGCCTGGTACCCAGCTCCGGCGAGGCGCCGCTGGCCACCGCGCGCATCCTGGTGGCGCGCAACGATTTCGATGCCGCGCAGGTGAAGGTGGAGCGGGCGCTGCAGATCAGTCCGAGCTCCATCGAGGCGATGATCATGCGCGGGCAGCTCAGCAACGTGAAGGGCGACCGGGTGCGCGCCATCGCCGATTTCGACGCGGCGCTGGCGCTCAGTCCGCGCAACCTCACGGCCCGGCTGGAACGCGCCAACCTGCTGCTGATGGACGGCAGGGACGCGCGCGCGAAGGATGATGTGAATGCCGCGCTGGATATCGAGCCGCGCAGCTCGATGGCGATTTATCTGCGGGCGGTCATCGAGGTGAAGACCGAGGATTATGCGGCGGCGGATGCCGATCTCAACAAGATCGCCGGCATCCTCACCCGCTTCCCGCGCGGGTTCTTCTTCTACGCCATCGCCAAGTACAATCTCGGCCAGGCCGAGCAGGCCTCGGATGCCGCCAACAAGTTCCTCGCCAAGAACCCGCGCGACCCTGACGCGATCAAGCTGTTCAGCCGCATCGAGCTGGCGGCGCGGCGGCCGGGCGCGGTGATCAAGATCATGCTGGAGGCGCAGAAGGGCGGCACGGTGGACAGCGACATGCTGGAACTGCTCGGCCGCGCCTATATCCTGTCCGGCCGGCCGCAGCTTGGGCTTGAGACGATGGAGCGCGCCGCCGCGCTTTCGCCCAGCAACGCCGATATTCTCGCCCGCCTCGCCTCGCTGCGGCTTTCGCTGGGCGACGCCTCCCGCGCGTCGGACGAGTTCGAGAAGGCCTATGCGATGGCGCCGGACAAGACGGCGGCGGCCGAACAGCTGGTGCTGGCCTCGATCTCCGCCGCCGAGCTCGACCGGGCCGCCGTCGCCCTGGCGCGGCTGGTGAAGGCCAAGGGCGAAAGCGAGATAACCAGCAATCTCGCCGCCCTGCTGCGCATGGCGCAGCTCGATCTGGCGGGTGCCGAGGCGCAGTTGCGCGCCACCATCGCCGCCTATCCGGAGTCCACCCAGCCGCGCATCAACCTCGCCAAGGTGCTGGTGCTGCTCGACCGCACGGCGGAGGCGCAAGTGATCCTCGGCGAGGTGCTCGACCGCAAGCCGGCCGATGGGGTGGCGCTGTCCATGCTGGTCGCGCTGCTGAACGCCGATAACCGCGGCAGCATCGCGCAGACCCGGCTGGAGAAGGCACATGCCGCCGCGCCGCGCGATGCCGATATCTCGATCACCCTGGCCAACCAGATCCTGCGCGCCAATGAGGGCAAGAAGGCGCTGGCGCTGGTGGACGAGGTGCTGCGCGAGCAGCCGGAGAATGCCACGTTGCTGGCCGCCAAGGGGCGCTTCCTCGCCAGCCGCGGGCAGCCGGAGGAGGCCGAGCAGGCGTTCCGCATGGCGCTCGACAACAACCCGCTGGATGTCGTGGTGCGCAAGGCGATCGCCGATTTGCGGATCGCCGCCAAGGACCCCGAGGGCGCCCGCAAAATCCTCGCCGACGGGCTGCGCGCCGAGCCCGGCCATGAGACGCTGATGCGGCTGATGGTGGAGGTGGCGCTGCGCACCCGCGGCCTCGAGGCGGCGCTCGGCGAAGCCGACCGGCTGGCGCGGGACCCCGCCAACATGCCCAATGCGCGCTGGCTGCGCGGAGATGCGCTGATGGCCGCCGCCCGCTTCACCGATGCGGCGGCGGCCTTCGCCACCGATTTCCGCGCCGACCCCGGCACCGTCGGCCTGGTGCGCCTGGTCGGGGCCTATAATGCCGCCGGGCGCACCGAGCAGGCCACCCTGTTGCTGCGGGAATGGCTCACCCGCAACCCGACCGATGCGGCGGCGGCGGAGCAACTCGCCTCGCTCGACATCATCGCGCGGCGGTTCTTCGAGGCGGAGAAGCAGCTCGGCATCATCATCGCGCAGCGCCCGTCGGACGCGGTGGCGCTGAACAACCTCGCCTGGGTCTATCTGCAGCGCAGCGACAGCCGGGCGCGGATCGTGGCGCAGAAATCCTATCTGCTGAACCCGACGCCGGAGGCCGCCGATACGCTGGGCTGGATCCTCGTCAACACCGGCAGCCCGGCGACCGGCTATACCCTGCTGCGCCAGGCCGCCGGCAGCCTGCGGCGCGACCCGACGGTGCTCTACCATTACGCGGTGGCGCAAAAGGCGACCGGCCGCAAGGAGGATGCCATCACCACGCTGCGGCCGCTGCTGCTCGGCCTTGCCGAGTTCGAGGAACGGCCGGCGGCGCAGAAGCTGCTCGACGAGTTGATAGGCAAGACGTGACAAAGCTGCGCCTGCTGACGTTCTCGACGCTGTATCCCGACAGCGTGCGGCCGAATCACGGGGTGTTCGTGGAAAACCGGCTGCGCCATCTCGTGGCCTCGGGGGATGTGGCAAGCACGGTGCTGGCGCCGGTGCCGTGGTTCCCCTCGGCCGATCCGCGCTTCGGCGACTATGCGAGGTTCGCCGCCGTGCCGCGCTTCGAGCGGTGGCACGGGCTCGACGTGCATCATCCGCGCTATCCCGTGATTCCGCGCGTGGGGATGAACGTGGCGCCGCATCTGCTCTACGCCTTCGCCCGCCCTGCCCTCGCCCGGCTGATCCGCGGCGGGCTGCAATTCGACGCGATCGACGCGCATTACCTCTACCCCGACGGGGTGGCGGCGGCGTGGCTCGGGCGCGCCTTCGGCAAGCCAGTGGTGCTAACGGCGCGGGGTTCGGACGTGACGGAACTGCCGGAGCACAAGGTGCCGCGGCGGCTGATCGAGGGCGCGATGGCGGCGGCGGCGCATCTGATCGGGGTGAGCGAGGCGCTGTGCGCGCGGATGGTGGCGCTGGGGGCGCCGCGGGACAAGGTTACGGCGTTACGCAATGGCGTGGATACGCAGATTTTTCACCCCGTGGACCGCGCCGCCGCGCGCGCTGCGCTCGGGCTCACGCGGCCGACGCTGATCAGCGTCGGCCATCTCATCCCACGCAAGCGCAACCATCTGACCATCGCGGCGATGGCCTATCTGCCGGAATGGGATTTGCTGATCGTCGGCGACGGACCGGAACGCCCGGCGCTCGAATCCCAGGCGGCGGCGCTGGGGGTGGCGCATCGGGTGCGCTTCCTCGGCGCGCAGCCGCACGACCGGCTGGCGGAATTCTACGGGGCGGCGGACGCCATGGTGCTGGCCTCCACCCGGGAAGGCTGGGCCAATGTGCTGCTGGAATCGATGGCCTGCGGCACGCCGGTGGTGGCCTCCAATATCCCGATGAACGCCGAAGTGGTGAGCGCGCCGGCGGCCGGGCGGCTGATGCGGGAAGATACGCCGGAAGCCCTGGCAACCGCGGTACACGCGCTGTCCGCCATCCCCCCGGCCCGCGGCGCTACCCGCGCCTTCGCCGAACGGTTCTCGTGGGATGCGACGACGGCGGGACAGATTGCGATATTTCGGGGGGTGGTGGGGAGGAAGCAAGCGGTCGCTTTTTGAAAAAAGCTCCGCAAAAACTCTGACGCGTAGCGCAGCGAAGCGGCGGCGGGAGCGGCAGCGGTTCCGCTTGGAACCGCGAGAGCGCGGCCATGGTGCCGCCGCCACCGTTCAGCCGAGGACGAGGGCAGCCAAGGAGCGGACGATCTCCCAGCTGGCTAGCACCAGCGCTGAGAGCAGGCCGAGGAGCGGCAGCCCTCTGGGAAGCCAGCGCAATACGATCCAACCGGCACCGCGCAGGGCTTCGATCAAAAGGTGAAGGGCGGCGATGATCGGGATGAGATGTTCGAGCATTGGGGACCTCCGTTCCGAGGTGGTCACCATGCCCCTATCTCTAGTGTGCCGGATATCGGAATGATCTGGACCACGCCATTCCGAAAAATTCCGGCAATCTCCGCTTGTCTACTCCCGCTTGCCGCTATTCGATGTCTGGAATGTCCGCATATCGGAGCCGTTCCGCATGGCCTTCGCATCCAGGTCCTATACCGCACCCTATGATAAGTTGATGTTTCTCTGCCAGGAAACCGGGCTGCGCGGCGGTAGATTGCACAGCCCGGATGAGGTCCTTTGTCTGACCTCACTCAAGAAGTCGCAATTCTACAGTCTCTTTGGTTCCAAAAACAGGGCCGGTGAGATTCCGATCTCTACGGAGCACGTATCCGCCGTTACGGTTGCCTTCAACCAGGACGGCTACCTCATCGAGGTTGAGTGGTGGGACGCCGCCCTGGAACCGTTCAAGGACAAGTGTCGTGCGGCGAATCCCCAAGCCCTGCTGCCGAAGGCCCTCCCCGCCCCTTCCCTTCCCCGTGACGAGCCGACCGAGCCGCCCAGCACGGCGTGGGTTATCTCTCCGGCAGTTTACTATACGGAGCTGGCGGAGGCGTCGTTGCATCGGCCGCGGCCGTTCAGCAATTCGCAGCCGGAATTCGGGCGGCTGGATGGGACGTTCCGGTGCGAGATCGTGGAATATCCGTACGACGGGCGCAGCATCGCGGTGGGGCTGCGCGAGGTGGTGCTGGCATTCGATCCGGTGGGCTGCGTGTTCGCCGCCAACTCGCTGCTGGGCGATACGAGACGCCCGATGGAGGGCGTCAAGGTCGGGGCGAATTCGATCACCGTGAAGGCGAAGCCCGGCGCGATGCTGGAAGGCTCGCCGTTGCAGGGGGAGTCTATCGCCGACCTGGAGCCGGTCGGCGACGGGCTGCCCTCGGTGGGGCTCGCGGTGAGCGCGCCTGAGCGTGGGTTCGGCTTCGCCTTCCTCGATGCGGATGGCAATCGGGCCGGCATGCAGCGGCTTGAGGACGCCAACAAGGAGATCATTCTGAACATGATTTATAACTCCGCTATCAACGACCGCCAGGATGGGCGCGGGCGGATGCGGCTGGCGGACTCCAAGGTGGAGATGAAGCGGGAATGCGACCCAAGCAAGACCTGATGCGCGAGGTTGTCGCGCGGCTCGGCGCCGTGCTGGAGGCGGAGGGGCAGGGCTTCGCCGCGTTGCTGCGTTTGGCGGAACTCGACCCGCATCATGCGCTACGGAGGCGGGACTTGCGCGGGGCGCGGTTCGGCGGGGATGACGTGGGGGGGTGGGATTTCTCCGGGTCCGACCTGACCGGGGCGACGCATGACCATGGTTTCGCCGGCGCGATAATCGATGATGACACCATCATGCCGCAGGGCTGGACGCCGACCCTTCCCTTCGACTTGCGGGAGGTGCATCGGCTGATCCTGGCGGGGAAGGAGGTGCCGAAGGCGTGGCGGAAGTTGGTGGTGGAGTTGAATTTCGGGCGGGGCAGTGAGTACATCGACGAAGCGGCGCAGCCGGGCTTTGATGCGGCGGAAAATCGCGCAAATCCGCGCATTTTGCGCGACCTCACGCCGATCGCGGGGCTCACCGCGCTGCAACGCCTCTATCTCAACGGCACCGGTGTGAGCGACCTCACGCCGATCGCGGGGCTCACCGCGCTGCAACGCCTCACTCTCAACGGCACCGGTGTGCGCGACCTCACGCCGATCGCGGGGCTCACCGCGCTGCAATTCCTCGATCTCAACGGCACGCAGGTGCGGGATGCCTCGATGCTGCGGCATCGGATTGGGGATTTGCGGCTTCCTGAGGGGGCGAAGCGGCCGGGGTGGGATCGGGGGGAGTAGGCGGAGAATCGGGCTGGGCCGGCCGCCTCTCCCCTATTTCTGGTCGGCTTCGCAGCCCAAGCCGGGGAGTCCGCGCGCGGGAGAAGAGGCTCGGCGGGGGGCTCCGGCTGGTGCGCTCCCCTCACCCCGACCCTCTCCCGGGAGTCCGGGAGAG
>JANYDF010000002.1 GCA_025359905.1 Rhodospirillales bacterium | reverse complement strand
GCTCCGGAGCGCCCATAAGGCAGAATCGTCAGTCTGAACTTTGGCACCTAGAGCGGTACGACCACCAATCATATGTTCGAAACTCTTGCCCTCCCAAGCGTCATCAGGCAATTTATCACCTGATCTGTTCTGCGCCCAGAGAAGAACTTCATGTTGAATGCCAAGCATCGGGTCAGGTGAAGCGTCACTCTCGATCGAAGCGGCGACCCGTAAGATCTCGCGCTCACGCACCGATTGCGACATTCGGTGGCGGAGTGGAGCAAAACCTTGTGCCATGATCCCAAGATTCATCGTGGTCCACCCCTAAACAGCAGATTTTCAGACATACGATAGTAAGCGATAACGAGTTGATCCATTCTTTTGACGCTATGCGATTGGGGTCCAAGGTGTTTGCGGGACCCACCCCAAATGACAACGCACTCGCACATGCGGTGCACCCTGCCACAGCAAACCGGACAACCAGATATTGGTGTCAATGGTCGCCCGCCCGCCGTCGCCGTTCGGCCCGGATCGCCTTCACCTCAGCGTCGATTTCGTCCATCGGCATGGCGGCAACGCCTGCCCCGGCAATCCGGCCGGCCATGGACAACAGCGCGTCCGCCGTCTGCCGACGCTTGATCGCATTGGTCAACAACCGGTCGAGCGCGTTCGAAGTCAGCAAGCCGGCTTCATGGGCGGCAGGGGCGGTGGCATTCGGAAGTTCGATCTGAATCTTCGTCATGTGCGAAGTCTACCCATTTGCCTGCGGCGGCGCATCACGATTCACGATTCGCCCCGCCGTCTGACAAAAGGGGTCCGGGGCCTCCCGGCCCCGGCGGGTCAAGGGCAGCGCCCTTGCCTTGCCCCACCTGCCTCTTGCCCCGCCAGCCTCTTGCCCCGTCCCCGACGATCATGTTATTTCATCTAACATGAATCCCGCCGCCCTCACCGCAGCCCGCTTTGCCGCCGCCGCCGCTGTGCTGGCCGGGTTGATCGCCCGGCACGGCCATCTGCGGCGGCTGGCCGGGCCGTTGGTGGTGTTGATCTGGCAGCGGGTGAATGGCATCAGCGGTCAGGTGGCGGGGTTGCTGGCCCGGATGCAGGCCGGAACCCTGCGCCGTTACCCCGCCCGCCGCGCGGCGCCGCCTGCCGCCGGTCCGCGCCGCCGCCCTAAGCCCCCTGTGCTGCCGTCCGGTCATGGCTGGCTGGTCCGGCTGATGCCGGAGGTGGCGGTCAGTGGCGCTCACCTGCAAAATCTGCTGGCGGACCCGGATATGCCGGCGCTGCTCGGCGCCGCGCCGCAACTGCGCCGGGCCATGCGCCCGCTGTGCCGCATGTTGGGGGTCCGGCTGCCGCCACCGGTGCAACCTCCGCCGGACGTGCCGCTGCGCCGGTCAAGGCCGAAGCGGCCGCCGGCCGAATGCCCTCGCGCGCCGCCCTTCCGCGCGATGCCCTTCCGCGCGATGCCGGCAGGCGCCGTGTGCCCGCCGCCTTCCGCGCAAGGCCCGCCCCAATCCCGGTAAATGGCCACAAAGCAGCATCGCGTCCATAATGTTGCATGTTCAAAGTTATAACGAAACCCACGGGGCCCGGGGCCTCAGGCCCCGGCGGGTCGAGGGCAGAGCCCTCGCCTTGCCTTACCCCTTCGCCTTCGGCGGCATATCCAGCTTCAGGTGCAGTTCCTTCCACCGGTTCGGCGGAATTTCCGCCGGTGCGCCCATCAGCAAATCTTCGCCCTGCTGGTTCAGCGGGAACAGGATCACCTCGCGGATGTTCGGCTCATCGGCCAGCAGCATCACGATGCGGTCGATGCCCGGCGCGCTGCCGCCATGCGGCGGCGCGCCGTAGCGGAAGGCGTTCAACATGCCGCCGAAGCGGGCTTCCACTTCGCTGGCCGGGTAGCCCGCGATTTCGAACGCCTTGATCATGATGTCCGGGCGATGGTTGCGGATGGCGCCCGAGGACAGTTCGATGCCGTTGCAGACGATATCATATTGGAACGCCTTGATGGTCAGCGGGTCCTGCGTCAGCAGCGCTTCCATTCCGCCCTGCGGCATGCTGAACGGGTTGTGGCTGAAGTCGATCTGCTTGGTTTCCTCGTTCATCTCGTACATCGGGAAATCGGTGATCCAGCAGAAGCGGAATTCGCCCGGTGCGATCAGGCCGAGGTCCTGGCCGAGCTTGGTGCGCACGGAGCCTGCGAATTTCGGCGCCTCGTCTTTCTTGCCGGCGGCGAAAAAGATCGAGTCGCCCGCCTGCGCGCCGCAGGCCACGCGGATGGCCTCGGCGCGGGCGGGTTCGAGGTTTTTCGCAATCGGGCCTTTCGGTCCGTCGGCGTCGAAGGTGATGTAGCCCAGCCCGCCGGCGCCCTGCTCGCGCGCCCATTCGTTCAGCTTGTCGAAGAAACTGCGCGGGTTGTGCGCGGTGCCGGGGGCAGGGATGGCGCGCACGATGCCGCCGGACGCCGCGATCTTGGCGAACAGGCCGAAGCCGGACCCAGCGAAATGCGCGGTCACGTCGGTCACGCGCAGCGGGTTGCGCAGGTCGGGCTTGTCGGAGCCGAATTCCAGCATCGCGGTGTCGTACGGGATGCGCACGAACGGCGGCTTGGTCACTGCCCGGCCGCCGGCGAACTCCTCGAACACGCCCGCGATGACGGGTTCGATGGTGTTGAACACGTCTTCCTGGGTGACGAAGCTCATCTCGAAGTCAAGCTGGTAGAACTCGCCAGGCGAGCGGTCGGCGCGGCTGGCTTCGTCGCGGAAGCAGGGGGCGATTTGGAAGTAGCGGTCGAAGCCCGCCACCATGGCCAACTGCTTGAACTGCTGCGGCGCTTGCGGCAGCGCGTAGAACTTGCCCGGATGGTTGCGCGCCGGCACCAGGAAGTCGCGCGCCCCTTCCGGGCTGGAGGCGGTCAGGATCGGGGTTTGGAACTCGGTGAAGCCCTGCTCGATCATGCGGCGGCGGATGCTGGCGATGACGCCGGCGCGCAGGATGATGTTGCGGTGCACCTTGTCGCGGCGCAGGTCGATGAAGCGGTATTTCAGCCGCAGGTCGTCGGGGTATTTCTCGTCGCCCGCCACCTGCAACGGCAGCACGTCGGCAGCGGACTGCACCGAGACCTCGGCGGCGCGCACTTCGATCTCGCCGGTCGGCAGCTTCGGGTTCACCGTGCCGCCCTCGCGCAGCACCACGCTGCCGGTGACGGTGATCACGCTTTCGACGCGCAGGCTGTCCACGGCGGCGAGCGCGGCGCTGCCGGCGGCGAACACAATTTGCGTCATGCCGTAGTGATCGCGCAGGTCGATGAACAGCAAACCGCCGTGGTCGCGCTTGGAATGCACCCACCCGGACAGGCGGACCGTTTGGCCGGCATCGGCGGCGCGCAGCGCGCCACAGGTATGGGTACGATAGGCGTGCATGGCGAAAATCCTGGCTGGACTGGCGCGGGAAGGAACCTGCGAGGGGTGCGCCTGTCAAGTTGCCGTGCGTTGGGTCAGGGTCTAGAAGCGGCGGATGCCGCGTTCCTCCCGTGCCGACTATCCCGCCCCCGTCCTGATCACCGAGTCCGCCGAGCTGGCCGCCCTGTGCGAGCGGCTGCGCGGCGAGACGTTCGTGACCGTCGATACCGAGTTCATGCGCGAGCGGACCTATTGGCCGGAGCTGTGCGTGGTGCAGCTTGGCGGCACCAGCGAGGTCGCGGTGGTGGACGCGATGGCCCCGGGCCTCGACCTTGCGCCACTCGGGGTTTTGCTGGCCGATCAAGCGGTTACCAAGGTGTTCCACGCGGCCCGGCAAGACATCGAGATCTTCGTGCTGCGCTACGGCGACGTGCCGCGCCCGCTGTTCGATACGCAGGTGGCGGCGATGGTGGCAGGCTTCGGCGATCAGGTCGGCTACGATAGCCTGGTGGCGGCGCTGACCGGCGGCAACATCGACAAGGCGCATCGCTTCAGCGACTGGTCGGCACGGCCGCTGTCCCCGGCGCAGATCGCCTATGCGGCGGCGGATGTGACGCATCTGCGCGGCGTCTACGAAAAACTCACCGCAAGGCTGGCCAAGGAAAGCCGCCTGGAATGGGTGGGCGAGGAAATGGCGGTGCTGGCCGATCCGGCCACCTACCGGCCGGACCCGGATGCGATGTGGGAGCGGTTGCGCCCGCGCACCGGCAACCGGCGCATGTTGGGCGTGCTGCGCGCGATTGCGGCGTGGCGGGAGCGGGAGGCGCAGCGCAGCAACATTCCGCGCCAGCGCATGTTGAAGGACGAGGCGCTGCTGGAAATCGCCGCCACCGCGCCGGAAACCCCGGAGGTATTGGCACGGGCGCGCGGCATTACTGAGGGCTTCGCGCGCGGCAAAACCGGCACCTCGCTGCTCGCCGCCATCGCCGAAGCCAAGGCGCTGCCGGATGACGCGCTGCCGGAAGCGCCGTTCAACCGCGACGGCCCGCGCCCGTCGCCCGCCTTGGTCAGCTTGCTGAAAGTGCTGCTGGCGGCGAAATGCGAGCAGCACAACGTCGCCGCCAAGCTGGTGGCCAGTTCGGACGACATCGACCGGCTGGCGCTGGAGGATGCGCCGGATATCGCGGCCCTGCATGGCTGGCGCGATGAGGTGTTCGGCGCCGATGCGCGGGCATTGAAAGCGGGCCAGATCGCGCTCGGTGTGGATGGGCGCCGGATCAAACTGATCCGCAGTTAGGTCCGTTACTCCGCCTTAACGCGCGCGCCGCATGCTGCCCCGCAGAGTGTCCGGGGGGTATTGCCGCGATGTTGGTGTTCTCGGTCGAGAACCAGATCCGTTTCCACCACCACGCCGAATGGCGCGCGGTGCGGGCCGAGTGGCTGGGCTATGGCCCGAACCGGGGCCAGCGCGCGGCGTTGCTGCGGGCGGCGGATTTCTGCCGGGGGCGGCCCGGCATCACCGGCTGGATCATCGATTTGCGCCACACCGAAGGGGCGATGGTGCAGCACGACCCGGATTGGCTGGCCCGGGTGTTCAACCCGGCGATGGCCTGCACCGGGGTGCGCGATTTCATCAACATCCTGCCGCCGCGTCTGGTCAGCGACGGTGCTGTGAGCCGCTGGGAGCAAGCCGGGCGGTTCCGCATGGCCGACGTGGACAGTCTGGCGCAGGCTGGCGCGCTGTTGACCGGGCTGTTAACCGGGCTGGTGACCGTTTGAAAGCTGCCGTGCTGGACGCGGGGTGCGCCGATCGGTCATAAATTACCTGGGGCGGCCAGGGAAATATAGCAATGTCGATCACACGGCGGACTCTGCTCGGCACCACGCTTGCGGCGTCGGTGGCGGCGCCGCGATTGGGCCGGGCGCAAACCGCGCCCACGTTACGCATCGGCGTGCTCACCGATTTGTCCGGCCCGTATCGCGACACTGCCGGCGCTGGCTCGGTGGCGGGCGTGCGGCAGGCGGCGGAGGAGGCGATGGCGGCCTCACCCGGCCTCACGGTGGAGGTGATCCAGGGCGATCATCTGAACAAGCCGGATGTTGGCGCCACCATCGCCCGGCAATGGTTCGACCGCGACGGCGTCGATGTGATCGTCGATGTGCCGAACAGCGGCGTCGGCCTCGCGGTGGCGCAGGTGGCGCGTGAGAAAGACAAGGTGTTCCTGGTCTCGGGGGCCGCGACCGTCGATCTCACCGGCGTGCGATGTGCGCCGACCACGGTGCACTGGACGGTCGATACCTTCATGCTGGCCCGCTCGACCGGCGGCGCGCTGGTGGAACGCGGGCGCGATACTTGGTTTCTGCTGGTGGCCGACTACGCGCTGGGCCAGGCGTTTCAGCGTGACGTGACCGCGCTCGTGGAACAGGCGCACGGCAAGATGGCGGGCGTGGTGCGCTACCCGTTCCCGCAAACCTCGGATTTTTCCGCCTATCTGGTGCAGGCGCAGGCCAGCGGGGCCAAAGTGCTCGGGCTGGCCAATGCCGGCGCAGACACCATCAACTGCATCAAGCAGGCCGCTGAATTCGGGCTGATCCAAGGCGGCATGTCGATCGCGGCGCTGCTGATGTTCATCGGCGACGTGCATGCACTCGGCCTGCCGGCCGCACAGGGGCTGCTGCTGACCGAGAGTTTCTACTGGGATCTGAATGACCGCACCCGCGCCTTCACCAAGCGCATCCTGCCGAAAATGCGCCCGGATTGGCGGCCCAACATGGAGCACGCCGGGTCGTACGGCGCCACGCTGCACTATCTGAAAGCCGCCGCCGATATGGGCGCCGTCGAAATCCGCAAATCCGGCAGCGTCGCTGTGGCGCGGATGAAGGCGATGCCAACCGATGACGACGCGTACGGCCCCGGCGTGATCCGCGCCGACGGCCGCCTGCTGCATCCGGCCTATTTGTTTCAGGTGAAAACCCCGGCCGAAAGCACCGGGCCGTGGGACTACTACAAGCTGGCGGCGACCACGGCGCCGGAGGCTGCGGCGCGGACGCTGGAAGATGGGAAGTGCCCGATGATCGCGGCGAAATAGGCTACCCCCGGCGCGGCAGCACCACGCCGTCAGGGCCGCATACGTCGAGCCCGGTCACATCCTGATCCGGCAGTTTGCCGCCGAACACCAAATGCGCCGAGAACGCGCAGATGCCCGCCGGGCGTTGCACGATGATCGACATATGCGCCCGGTCCTCCAGCGGCGTACCCGCCAGCAGGTCCGGCCCGCGATCCGCGCTACCCGCCGGAAACAGGTAAAGCCCGGTCGCTGCGTGCCCGGTGCTGTTCAGGACATCGAGCGGCACCATCTCCGCACCCGGCTGCATCTCGGTCGGTACTGTGTCGGCAGTGGCCCAGCCGGGCTGGATGGCGATGCGGCGCGCGGCGCAGAAATTGATGCCCCGGCGCTCCTCGGCGCTGCGGTTGTCGAACACCACGCGCAGATCGGCGATGCAGTCGCCGCGATATTGCACCACGGCGCTGTCGCCGACCGAAATGCTGGAATTGCCCAGCCGGTCGTCGCCCCAATCGCCTGCGTCGGCGGACGAGATCAGCACTTGCTGAATGGGGCGCGGCGCGCGGTTGGCAAGGGTTACTTCATGCGTGGCGGTCAGCGTTGGGGCTGGCGTCGCGGCGGTGCCGTCGAAGGTGATTTGATGCAGGCGGCACAGATCGGTGCCGTGCAGTTCCTCGCGGCTGGCGTCGATATAGACCGCCTGGATGTCGAAAGCGCAGTCGTGCGGCTTGCCCAGTTTCAGCCGCAGACTGCGCCCAGGCGCCAGGGTCTGCTCGCCAAGCCGGTCCTCGCCCCAGGCTGCGGCGTCGGACGGCGAGGCGTACAGTTCGTTGATCGGCTGCTTGGCATGGTTCACCACCGTCACCTCGCGTTCAGGCAACGGCTGCCCCAGCGCCGGGGCTGCGTTCGGCGTGCAAAGCGGCGCCAGCACGATGGCAAGCGCAAAGGGCAGGACGCAACGCATGAGAAACCTTATCCGGGCGGCGATGCCCTGCGGCAGCTTAGTAGATTTCTGTTGCAGTACGGGTGTGCGCAAGCCCGACAGCGCGCAGAAAACACAATTCGTGCGGCGCTTGGTTGCAGGGCTGGTGCGGCGGACTACAGTAAGGTCATGACCGACACGCAAGCTGTCCTGAATCCGCCCGCTGTCCCGGCGCAGCCAACGCAATCCGCAAGCAAGCCCGCGCCCATGCCCAAGGAAATCGGCGGCCCCAAGGGACCAGAGCCGACGCGCTACGGTGACTGGGAGCAGAAGGGCCGCTGTAGCGACTTCTAGGGCCGGGGTGCGAGGAGCCCGGTATGGGACAGGTGGCATTGCCGCTGGGATTGCTGGCGGCGGCGGGGTTTCTGTCGTCGGCCGGGGCGCGGGTGATCGACCCGCTGCTGCATGTCATCGCGTCGGACTTCGACACCACGGTGCCCGCCGTTTCCATCGTGGTGGCCGCCTTCACCTTGCCGTACGGCGTCTGCCAGTTGGTGCTCGGCCCGGTCGGCGACCGCTTCGGTAAGCTGCGGGTGATTTTGGGCGCGCTGCTGGCCTATGCGGTGGCAACCAGCGCCTGCGCGCTGGCCAGCGACCTGGGCACGCTCACGCTGCTGCGCGCCGGGGCGGGCGGGGCGAGCGCCGGGCTGATCCCGGTCGGGCTGGCCTATATCGGCGACTCGGTGCCGTATGCCGAACGGCAGGTCACACTCAGCCGGTTCCTGACCGGGATCGTGCTGGCGCAGACGCTGGCCGGCCCGATCGGCGGCGTGTTCGGCGACTATGTCGGCTGGCGTGGGGTGTTTCTGGTGCTGGCGGCCGGCGCGTTGCTGGTGGCGGCAGCGCTGGCGGCGCGCATCCGCCACCTGCCGGACCGGCGCAACCCGTCGGCGCGGTTCACTATCGAGCCGTTCGTGGGCCTTCTGCGCCGCAAGGCATCCCGCCAATTGCTGATCGGCGCGTTCATCGACGGCATGGTGCTGGTGGGCGCGTTTCCGTTCCTGGCCCCCTATTTGCGTGAGCGGTTCGGCCTGCCGTATGCGGCCATCGGCCTGTTGCTGGCCTGCTTCGGGCTGGGCGCGCTGATCTATATCCGCAGCGCCAAGCTGCTGGTGCGCCATCTCGGCGAGGCGCGCATGGTGCTGGCCGGCGGATTGCTGCTGGTGCTGGCGCTGGCTGTGGCGGTCAGCGTGCCGTGGTGGCCTGCGTTTGTGCTGGTGGAGTTGGCCCTCGGCCTGGGGTTTTTCATGCTGCACAGCACGATGCAGGCGCGCGCTACCGAGATGCTGCCGAACGCCCGCGCCACCGCCGTGTCGTGCTTCGCCTGCCTGCTGTTCGTCGGCCAGAGCATCGGCGCGCGCGGCATGGGTGCCTTGATCGGCACCGGCGGCTACCGGATGGCGTTCGCCATCGACGCCGCCGCCGTGCTGCTGTGCGCGCTGTGGCTGGCCCGGCTGATGCGCCGGCCGCAAACCGCCGCCGCCGGAGCAGACTAACGCCGCAGCCGCTTGCGTAAGACAAGCGGGCGGCGCTACCTGCGGCGCTTGGGTTTGGGCGAGGATGTGCGGTCCGATGCGTGTGAAGGATGTCAAGAAAGTCGTGCTGGCCTATTCGGGCGGGCTCGACACCAGCGTGATCCTGCGGTGGCTGCAAACCACCTATAAGTGCGAGGTGGTAACCTTCACCGCCGATCTGGGGCAGGGCGAAGAACTTGAGCCGGCGCGGCGCAAGGCCGAGATGTTCGGCATCAAGGAAATCTTCGTCGACGATCTGCGTGAGACCTTCGTGAAAGACTTCGTCTTTCCGATGTTCCGCGCCAATACGCTGTACGAAGGGCAATACCTGCTCGGCACCTCCATCGCGCGGCCTTTGATCGCCCAGCGCCAGATCGAGATCGCCGAAATGGTCGGCGCCGATGCGGTGGCACACGGCGCCACCGGCAAGGGCAACGACCAAGTGCGCTTCGAGCTCAGCTATTACGCGCTGAAGCCCGACATCAAGATCATTGCACCCTGGCGGGAATGGGACCTGACCAGCCGCACGCGGCTGCTGGAATTCGCCGAGACCAACCAGATCCCCATTGCCAAGGACAAGCGCGGCGAGGCACCGTTCTCGGTGGATGCCAACCTGCTGCACTCGTCGTCTGAGGGCAAAATCCTCGAAGACCCCGCCGTGGAAGCCGATGAGATCGTCTACCAGCGCACCATCCGCCCCGAGGACGCGCCGGATCGGGCGACGGTGATCTCGGTCGAATTCGAGCATGGCGATGCGGTGGGCATCGACGGCGAGAAGCTGTCGCCGGCCACGCTGCTGACCAAGCTGAACGCACTGGGCAAGGCGAACGGCATCGGCCGGCTCGATCTGGTGGAAAACCGCTTCGTCGGCATGAAGTCGCGCGGCGTTTACGAAACCCCCGGCGGCACCATCCTGCTGGCGGCGCATCGCGGCATCGAGAGCATCACGCTCGACCGCGAGGCCTGCCACCTGAAGGACAGCCTGATGCCGCGCTACGCGGAGTTGATCTACAACGGCTTCTGGTTCAGCCCGGAACGCCGCATGTTGCAGGCGCTGATCGACACCAGCCAGGCCAGCGTGACCGGTTCGGTAAGGTTGAAGCTGTACAAGGGCAACGTGTCGGTGATCGGGCGCGAGAGCCCGAACAGCTTGTATTCGATGAAACACGTAACATTTGAGGATGACCAGGGCGCGTACGACCAGTTCGACGCGCAAGGGTTCATCAAACTAAACGCGTTGCGGTTGCGCCTTGGGGCGATGGCCGGACGCCGTGGGGGAAGCCTATAGTATGACCATTTCGATGTATTCGGCCTCGGTGCCGTTGATGACGCGCGCGCTCACCGCACTCGGCAAGGTGCTGGAAAAGGGCGCGGAATTCGCCGAAGCCAAAAAGATCGATCCGTCGGTGCTGCTGAACGCCCGGCTGGCGCCGGACATGTTCGCGCTGACCCGTCAGGTGCAGATTGCCAGCGACACCGCCAAGGGCTGCGCCGCCCGTCTGGCCGGCGTGGAAGCGCCAAGCTGGGCGGACACCGAGGCGTCGTTTGCCGAGTTGCAGGACCGGGTGCAGCGCACCGTCGATTTCGTCGGCAGCTTCACTCCGGCGCAGATCGACGGCAGCGAGGACAAGACGATCGTGCTGAAGTTCCGCACCGGCGAGCAGAGCTTCGATGGGATCGGCTACCTGACCACGTTCGTGCTGCCGAACGTGTATTTCCATTGCACAGCCGCCTACGCCATCCTGCGCCACAACGGCGTCGAGGTCGGCAAGCGCGACTATCTCGGGGCCTGAAGAAAACCCTCCCCCGGCCACCTTCCTTTGCGGGGGGGGGCGGGGGAGGGATTGCGTTCGGTAGGCAAAGGAGGGCAGGCGCATGACCGCATCCGCCGCCTTCCTGCTGGCGTTTCCGGCGCTGTTCTCCATCGTCAATCCATTTGGCACCGCGTTCATTTACAACGAGGTGACGGCGCATCTGCCGCAGCCCGAGCGCACGCGGCTGGCGTGGCGCGTGGGCCTGTACGCGTTGCTGACCATGCTCGGCGCGCTGTGGGGCGGCGCTTACGTGCTGAATTTCTTCGGCATTTCAATGGCGGCGCTGCGGATCGCGGGCGGCACGGTGGTGGCGCTGCAAGCCTGGACGTTGCTGACCACGCCCGAGGAACGCGAGCAGCGCAAGCAGCAGCAGGCGGGCAGCCCCGGCAGCGCGGCACAGGATATCGCGTTCTTTCCGCTGACCATGCCGCTGACCACCGGGCCGGGCACCATTTCGGTGGCCATCGCGCTCGGCGCCGAACGCCCGGCCAGCGGCCCCGGCATTCTCGGCTTCTTCCTGGGCGTCAGCGCCGCTGCGGCGGCCATCGCACTGCTGGTGTGGGTGTCGTACCGCTCCGCCGATCAGGTGGCCGGCCGTCTGGGGGCGACGGCGCGGCGCACGGTATCGCGCATGA
The DNA here is from genome assembly GCA_025359905.1 of Rhodospirillales bacterium. Taxonomy (GTDB): domain Bacteria; phylum Pseudomonadota; class Alphaproteobacteria; order Acetobacterales; family Acetobacteraceae; genus CAIPHQ01. The sequence goes on along the minus strand of JANYDF010000002.1, from coordinate 27,042 downwards.
TGGCGTTTCTGTTGCTGTGCGTCGGCGTGCAGATCCTGATCAACGGCGTCGAGGAAGTACTGGCGGCGGTGAAGCTGATGTAGCCGCCGCTACCCGATGGCGCGCGCGAACACCGCCGGATCGACGTTGCCGCCGCTGAGCACAGCACCCACCACCTTGCCGCGCGCGTCGAATTTGCCGGCCAGCAGGGCGGCCAGACACACTGCGCCGCCCGGTTCGACCACCATTTTCAGGTGCAGGAAGGCGAACGCCACCGCCGCCAGCACCTCGGCGTCGCTGACCGCGACGCCGCCCGCAAGATGCGTGCGGTTGACCGCGAAGGTGAGCTTGCCGGGCATTTTCGCCAGCAGCGCGTCGCACAGCATCGAGCCGCCGTCCGCTGCCACGCGCTCGCCCGCCACCAGCGACCGGGCGGTATCGTCCCAGCCTTCCGGTTCGACGCAATACATCCTGGTGGCGGGCGACACGCCTTCCATCGCCAGTGAACAGCCGGCGATCAGCCCGCCGCCGCCGGTGCAGACCAGCATGGAGTCCATCGCCAGCCCGGCAGCCGAGGCGTCGTCGCACAACTCCAGCGCCAGCGTGCCCTGACCGGCGATGACGTGCGGATGGTCGAACGGCGGCACCAGGGTGGCACCGGTTTCGGCGGCGAAGCCGTGCGTCATCGCCTCGCGGTCGTCGGTGACGCGGTTGTAGTGGCGGATGGTGGCGCCCCAGCGCGCGGTGCTGTCTTGCTTAATGCGCGGTGCGTCCTGCGGCATGAACACCGTGGCACGGGCCCCCACGGCGGCGGCGGCGCACGCCACGGCCTGACCGTGATTGCCCGAGGAGTGCGTCACCACGCCGGCGGCAAGTTGCGCCGGGCTCAGTTGCAGAATGGCGTTGGTGGCGCCGCGAAACTTGAAGCTGCCGGTGCGTTGCAGCGGTTCCGGTTTCAACAGGATGGTGCCGCCGGTGAGCTCGTCGAGCAGCGGGTTGCGCAGCATCGGGGTGCGCACTACCCGGCTGGCAATGCGGCCGCGCGCGGCCAGCACATCTGTGTGGGTCGGCAGGTCCATCGTCGTCTCCATCACTATGGCCGTGGCAACTCGGTCAGCGGGATCTGTCCGGCGGGCCCGCTCACACGATAAAGCCCGTACTGTGCGACGGCCACCCCGCCCGCAAGACGTGACAGGTCGGCCAGCTTGACCGCCGACGCCCACCGTCCGTGCTCCAGCGGGCTGCCGTAGCGGGCGGGCTGCACGAGCAGTCCGATTTGGCTGCCGGTGGCTGGGCCGCCAGTGGCTGGGCTGGCGTTCCGCAGGCGGAAGAAGCGCCAGCGGGTATCATGGCCCAGCGCGCGCAGGCCGGGCGGCAGCAGCAGCGCCAGTTCGGCCGCATCGCCGTAGTTCTCCGCCACCACGTAGTCCGCCTGCACGCCGCGCGCCGCCGTGGCCGTGGCGGCGGCGAATGTTTCCCATCCAGCCAGACGGGCTTGGGCCGGGTCGAGCCCGGCGGGCAGCGGCAATAGGAACCAAATGCTTTGCGCGTAGACCAAGCCAGTCAGCACCAGCCCGAGCGCTGCCGCCGGGCGATGCAGCCGCGACCAGCGCGGCGCGAGACCGGCGGCGGCGATGGCGGCGCCTGGGTAAATGACCGCAGGCCAGTTGGCCTGCACCCGGTCGCCGAGCGCGTGTTGCAGGAATACCAGGGCGGGCAGCGCGGTCAGCCCGGCGAGCAGCACCCAGACCGGATCGCGCCGCCAGCCGCGCTGGGCTGCCAGCGCGATGCCGCCGCCGAACAGCACCGCCAGCAGCGGCGTGGCGAGCAGCAATTGCGCGCCGAACAGTTCACCGATGAATTGTAATGCGCGGGACATATCCCAGTCGCCGGTGCGCCCGCCCTGTTTGGCGAAGCTGATCCAGTCATGCGCCGCGTTCCAGCCCAGCACCGGCGCGAACAGCAGCAGTGCTGCGGCCAGCCCCAGCCAGGGCCACGGGCGGCGCAGCCATTGCCGGTTGACGGGCACCGCGAGCAGCCACACCAGCACGGCGGGCGCGAGCAAGGCGGCGGTGTATTTGCTGTCCAGCGCCAGCCCGCCTGCTACTCCGGCCGCCAGCCACCAGGCCGGGCGGCCGGTGGCGTGCAGCCGCGCCAGCGCCCACAGCGTCGCGGTCCAGAACAGCAGCAGCGGTGTATCCGGCGTCATGGTGACGGCGCCCACGCCGAACAGCAGCGTGGCGTTCAGCAGGTACGCCGCGATCAGCCCGGCGCGGCGGCCGGGCAACAGATCCTCCGCCGCCTGCACCAGCAGCACGCTGCCGAGCGCTGCGGCAAGCGGCGCGAGCAGCCGCACGCCAAGTGCGCCGGGTCCAGCGATGGCGGTGCCCAGCCAAATCCACAGCGCGACCATCGGCGGGTGGTCGAGATAGCCGGGGGCAAGAGCGCGCGACCACACCCAGTAATACGCCTCGTCCGGCGCCAGCGCCGTCGAACCGGCCACGGCCAGACGCGCGGCGGTGAGTGCGGCGAGGCCGTAAATCGCCGCCCGTGCCGAGAAGATCAGAGCGGCACGCCTGCGAGGCTGCGGCTGGTGCGGATGGTTTGCAGGGTTTGCACCCGGCTGACATGGCTGGCCCCGGTCAGCTTCTGCGTCAGTTGGTTTTCATGCGCGGTGTCGCGCGCGACCAGCCGCAGCAGGAAATCGCCGCCGCCGCGGATCATGTGGCATTCGCGCACTTCCGGCCACGTCGCCACCATCTGCTCGAAGCCGGACAGCACGGCTTCCTTTTGGCTTTCCAGCCCGACGATGGCGAAGAAGGTGATTTCCCAGCCCAGCTTCTGCGGATCGCTGTCGGCGTGATAGCCGCGGATCAATCCGGCTTCCTCCAACCGACGCACCCGGCGCAGGCAGGGCGGCGCCGAGATGCCGGCGCGGCGCGCCAGCTCCACATTGGTCATCCGCCCGTCGGCCTGCAATTCGGTCAGGATGCGCCGGTCGATCGCGTCCAGTTCGGTCGTGTCGTTCGGCTGGGTCTTCATACGTCGGCTCGTCTCTGCTGGGGCGGTGACACGAAATATTATTGCACAGAACCGCCGGGGCAAGGCCCGCGCGTGCGAGTTCCTTGTTCCACGCGGAGAGCCGCCGATATACACAGACTTTCCCGCGACCGGACCCAACGATGCCGAACGAATTTCATTCCCGTGTGCTGATCATCGGCGCCGGGCCAGCCGGCTATACGGCCGCCATCTATGCCGCGCGTGCCGGGCAGGAACCGATGCTGGCCGCAGGCCTGCAACCCGGCGGTCAGTTGATGATCACCACCGAGGTCGAGAACTATCCGGGCTTTGCCGAGGCCGTCCAAGGGCCGTGGCTGATGGAGCAGATGGCGGCGCAAGCCGAGCATGTCGGCACCCGCATGATCAACGACCTGATCGTCAGCGTTGACTTCACGCGCCAGCCGTTCCGCTGCATTGGCGACTCGGGCGATATCTACACCGCCGATTCGGTGATTATCGCCACCGGCGCGCAGGCCCGTTGGCTTGGCTTGCCCAGCGAGCAGCGCTTGCAGGGCTTTGGCGTGTCGGCCTGCGCCACCTGCGACGGGTTTTTCTTCCGCGGCAAACACGTTGCCGTGATCGGCGGCGGCAATACGGCGGTGGAAGAGGCACTCTACCTTACCCACCATGCCGCCAGTGTTACGCTGATCCATTGCCGCGACACGCTGCGCGCGGAAAAGATTTTGCAGAACCGGCTGTTCAGCAATCCGAAGATTCAGGTGATCTGGGATCACGCGGTCGAGGAAATCACCTCGCCCGGCGACGGCATGGGCGTCGATGGGGTGCGGCTGCGCCATGTGCGAACCGGGGCCGAGAGCCATGTGGCCGTCGATGGCGTGTTCGTGGCAATCGGCCATTCGCCGAACACCGCGCCGTTCAAGGGCGCGGTCCGGCTCGATGACGAAGGTTACGTCGTCACCGTTCCTGGAACGACAAGAACTTCCGTGCCCGGCGTGTTCGCGGCAGGCGATGTTCAAGATAAAATTTGGCGTCAGGCCGTTACAGCCGCTGGAACAGGTTGCATGGCGGCGCTGGAAGCCGAAAAGTGGTTAGCAGGGTTGCACGCCGAGTCGGCGCTTGCGGCAGAGTGAAACGGGGCCAACGGGCCGGATGAAAATTGGCCCACCGGTAAGGAACAGCGGAACGATGGACTGGGACAAGCTGCGCGTGTTCCATGCGGTGGCCGAAGCAGGAAGCTTCACGCATGCGGGCGACACCCTCAATCTAAGCCAATCGGCGGTCTCGCGGCAGATCTCGGCGTTGGAGGAGGCACTGCAAGTGCCGCTGTTCCATCGCCATGCGCGCGGACTGATCCTGACCGAGCAGGGCGAGAGCCTGAACCGGACGGTGCGCGAAGTGTTCGCCAAACTGGCGATGACCGAGGCGCTGCTGACCGAGAGCAAGGAGAAGCCCGCCGGGCGCTTGAAGGTCACCACCACGGTCGGCTTCGGATCGTCATGGCTGGCGCCCAGGGTGCAAATGTTCCTGGACGCCTATCCCGACGTGACGATGGCGCTGATCCTGGACGATTCGGACCTCGATCTGGCAATGCGTGAGGCCGACGTGGCGATCCGCATGCATCCGCCCAAGCAGCCCGATCTGGTGCAGCGGCATCTGATGTCGATGGAATGGCACGTCTGCGCCAGCGCCGAGTATCTGAAGAAGCACGGCACGCCGCAGAAGGCCGAGGATCTGGATAATCACCGGCTGATCCTGTTCGGGGACTATCGCCCGCCGGTGCCGGACATCAACTGGCTGGCCGAGATTGGCCGCCGCGCCGGCAGCCCGCGCAAGGCGTTGCTGGAGGTGAACAGCCTGCAAGCCATGGTGATGGCGGTGCGCTCCGGCCTCGGCATCGCGGCGTTGCCGGACTACATGGCGGCCGAGGAGGAGGCGCACGGCATGGTGCGGCTGCTCACGGCCGAGAAGGCACCAAAGGTGGATGTGTATTTCGTCTATCCGGAAGAATTGCGCACGTCCAAGCGCGTGGCGGTTTTCCGCGATTTTCTGCTCGCCCGCCTCGCCCACCGGGGCTGAACGAGTCGGTTGCGCGACAATGGCGCGGCGGACAATCCGCCGCGCCGTTAAGATTTGTAATTCGCTACCGCACAATTGGGCTGCCATAGTCGTGTGGCGGTGGCCACAGAAAGCGACGCCGCCGTTCCTTGTGCGTGGTAAGGTGAATGCCCGACGATATCGCCCGGATCGCCGCGATCGCCAACGCCACATCCGGCGATTCCGGGTTGGGCAGCAGCTTGTCCGGTCCACTTCGGCTGCGCGCCGAATCTGCGCCTGGGGCAATTGCCCACCTTAAAGCGCAACTGGCGGCGACCCAGGCCGAACTGGCGCTGGCGCGCGCTGAGCGCGATGCCGTCATCAACTCCACAATTTGGCGCGCCAGCCAGCCGTTGCGGCTGCTCGGCCAGTCGCTGCCCGCTTCGGCGCGGGGCAATGTGCGGCGCGCGCTGCGCGCGGCATACCGGCTGGCGCTGCTGCCGTTTGGCCGCCGGATGGCGGATTGGCAGGCGGCCCGGCTCGGCGTGCCGTCGCAGGCGGCGTACGAGCGCTGGGTGCGCGACCACGACACGCTGACCGACGCGGACCGCGCTGCCATTCGCGCGCATATTGGCCAACTGGCGCACTGCCCGCTGATCTCGGTGGTGATGCCCGCCTATGAAACGCCGGAGCGCGAACTGCGCGAGGCGATTGCCTCGGTGCAGGCGCAACTATACCCGAATTGGGAACTGTGCATCGCCGACGACGCCTCGCGCTCGGACAGCGTGGCGCGGGTGCTGACCGAGGCGGCAGCCGCCGATCCACGCATCAAATGGATGCGCCGCCCGCACAACGGCAATATCGCGGCGGCGACCAATTCGGCGCTCCAATTGGCGCGCGGCGAATTCGTGGCGCTGATGGATCACGACGATCTGTTGGCCGAACAGGCGCTGTACGAAGTCGCTGCCGAATTGGAGCAGCATCCCGACGCCGATTTGATCTACTCCGACGAGGACAGGATCGACGGCAACGGCCGCCGGTTTCAGCCGTATTTCAAGCCGGACTGGAATATCGACCTGATGCTGGGGCAGAATTTCTTCTGCCATCTGGGGGTATATCGCCGGGCGCTGCTGTCCAGGATTGGCGGGCTGCGCGAAGGCGTGGTGGACGGCAGCCAGGATTACGATCTGGCGTTGCGCGCCGCTGCCGCCAGTGCCCCCGCCCGTATCCACCACATTCCGGCGATGCTGTATCACTGGCGGCTGTCGCAAAAGCCGACGTCGTTCTCGCAAACCCAATTGGATCGCTGTGTCGCTGCCGCGCAGCGCGCAATCCGCGATTACTTGCAGGCGCGCGGTGTCGTGGGTGCCGAGGTGGTGCCCGCCCCCGGCAATGCGGATTGGACGCGGGTGATCTGGCCGCTGCCGGACCCGGCGCCACGGGTCACGCTGATCGTGCCGACCCGCGACCGGGCGGAGTTGCTGGCGCGCTGCGCCGACGGCGTGCTGCAACGCACCGATTATCCGAATATCGAACTGCTGATCGTCGACAATGACAGCCGCGATCCAGCGGCGCTGGCGTTGCTGACCTGGCTGGAAGGCGACCACCGGGTGCGCGTGCTGCCGTTTGCCGGGCCGTTCAACTATGCCGCGCTGAACAACGCCGCCGTGCGCGCCGCGACCGGCGAGGTGGTGGTGCTGCTGAACAACGATATCGATGTGATCGACGCAGGCTGGCTGCGTGAAATGGTATCGTTGGCAATCCGGCCCGATGTGGGCGCGGTCGGGGCCAAACTGCTGTTCGGCGATGGCCGCATCCAACATGGCGGCGTGGTGCTGGGTGTCGGCGCGCCGATGGTGGCCGGGCATTTCGGCCACGGCATCAACGAGCGCGTGGCGGGTTATTGCGGCCAGTTGGTGATGACGCGCGAGCTTTCAGCGGTGACCGGCGCCTGCATGGCCCTGCGCAAGCAGGTTTACGAAGCGGCAGGCGGGCTGGACGCCGAACATTTGCCGATCTCGTTCAACGACGTCGATTTATGCCTGCGCCTGCGCCAGCAGGGGCTGCGGGTGCTGTGGACGCCGCATGCGTTGCTGTATCATTTAGAGTCCGCCTCGCGCGGTTCCGATGCCACGCCGGAACACGCGGCGCGCGCGGCGCGCGAGATGGGGTTCATGCGCCAGCATTGGGGCGCGGCGCTGGACTGCGACCCGTTCTACAATCCGAATTTCGATCGCCGCGACCACAATTTCCGCCTCGCCGAGCCGGGACGGCGGCGCAAACCGTGGCACGTCCCGCACCCAGCCGCAGGCAAGACAGCATAGGTCTACCGCGCCGAGCGCCGCCATTTGCTGCGGAACAATCCCGCCATAGCCTGCGACCGGCCGGGGTGGCCCACGATCACCACGCCGTCGCCCGCACGCACCACGGCGGAGGGTTCGGGCGGCGTATCAGTGCGGCCATCGCGCCGGTTGAGCGCGACGATCAGAAACGCGCCGGCCGCTTCCTGTTCGATAGCCTGAACGGTGCGCCCGACGCAGCCGCTGTCTTCGGCGACGGCGACCACTTCCATGTCCAGCGCGAAGCGGCGCAGTTCGCGGGCGAAGTCTTCCTCCTGTGCTGTGCCGTGCAGCAGCAGGGCGGCCTGCGGATAAAGAATCAGCTCGGCGATGCGTTCCGCGCCGATATGGGTCGGCAGGATCACCCGGTTGGCCCCGGCTTGCAGCAGTTTGCTTTCGGTGCTGGGCGCTTCGCCGCGCGCGATAATGGTCAGCGCCGGGTTCATGCTGCGGGCGCTGAGCGTGATGAACACGTTGGCCGCATCGTCTGGCAGCACGGTGGCCAGCACGCCCGCCCGGCGCACACCGGCGGCTTCCAGCGCGTTTTCGTCGGTGGCGTCGCCGTGCAGTACCAGAAAGCCGGCTTCCGCCGCTTCGGCCAGCCGCGCCTCGCGGTGCTCGATCAGCACGAATGCGGCCTGCCCGGCCTTCAGTTCGCGCGCCAGTTTTTCGCCCAGGCGGCCATAGCCGCAGACAACGACGTGGCCGGACAGCCGGTCGATCTGGTTCTGCATGCGCTTGCCTTTCAAGACTGCCTGCAACTGACTGAGCGTGATCAACTGCACCAGCACGCCGGACAGGAAAATCATTCCGGTGCAGCCGAGCACGATCAGCACGATGGTGATCGCGCGCAACCCGGGCGTGTCGACATGGCGCACTTCCTCGAAGCCGACGCTGTAGACCGCCAGCACCACCATGTACAGCGCGTCGCCCAGGCTCCAGCCGTAGCCAACATAGGCCGCCGCCGCGCCGACCATCACCACCAGCAAGTACAGCAGCACAAACAGCAAATTGCGCAGCGGTGAACTGAGCAGATCGCTCAGCCGCTGGGTGTTGGGGCGCGGCGGCCGCCCGTCAGCCAAGCGCGCGCCAGCCGATATCGCGGCGGAAGAAGCCTTCCGGCCAATGCACCGCGCCCACCGCGCGATAGGCGCAGGCCTGCGCCTCGGCCAAGGTTTCGCCGGTGCCGCACACGGTCAGCACCCGTCCACCGGACGATACCAGTTGGCCGTCGAGCCGTTCAGTACCGGACTGGAACACCAAAGCGCCCGGTACCGCCTCGGCTGCGGCGAGACTGCCAAGCTTGGAATGGCGCACTGGCGTGCCGGGGTAGCCGCGCGCGGCCATCACCACGGACAAGGCCGAGCGCTTGCGCCAGCGCAGCGCGAAATTGGCCAGTTCGCCGTCGCAGGCCGCCAGCAGTGCTGGCAGCAGGTCGGATTGCAAGCGCGGCAGCAGGCACTCGGCCTCGGGGTCGCCGAAGCGGACGTTGAATTCGATCAGCTTCGGCCCGTCGGCGGTCAGCATCAGCCCGGCGAACAGGATGCCGCGAAACGGCGTGCCTTGGCGGGCCAGTTCGGCCAGCGCTGGGCGAACGATGCGCGCCATCGTCTCGTGCTCCAGTTCGGGCGTGAAGACGGGCGGCGGCGAATACGCGCCCATGCCGCCGGTGTTCGGCCCGGTATCGCCCTCGCCGACCCGCTTATGGTCCTGCGCCGCGCCGAGTGCGATGGCGTGCTTGCCGTCGCACAGCGCGAAGAAGCTGATCTCCTCGCCGATCAGGCATTCCTCGATCACCAGCGAGTCGCCGGCGTGGCCGAGGGTGCGGCTGTCCATGAAGTCGGTGATCGCCTGCTCGGCCTCGGCGACGCTGGCGGCGACCACGACGCCTTTGCCGGCGGCGAGGCCGTCGGCCTTGACCACGATGGGGGCGCCCCGGCGGCGGACGAAGTCGCGCGCTGTTTCGGCGTCGTCGAAGCGTTCCCATTTGGCGGTCGGAATGCCCGCCGCGTCGGCGATTTCCTTGGTGAAGGTCTTGCTGCCCTCCAGCCGCGCCGCCGCCGCCGAGGGGCCGCAGCAAGCAATGCCCACATGTGCCAATGCGTCGGCGATGCCTGCCACCAGCGGCGCTTCCGGGCCGGGCACCACCAGATCGACAGCGTTCTGGCGGGCGAAATCCACCAGGGCGGCGACGTCGAGCACGCCGATGGGCACGTTTTCGGCGTGCTGCGCGGTGCCGGGGTTGCCGGGCGCGCACCATAGTTTGGTCAGCAGCGGGCTTGCCGCCAGCGCCCAGCACAGCGCGTGCTCACGCCCACCCGATCCGACCACCAAAACGCGCATTGCCGCCCTACCTTCCGTCATGCGCCGCGCATAGCATAGGGTGCGCCGATGAACGACACGCCGCCACCCGTCTCCAATGTTCCAGAATACACCGTGTCGGAAATTTCCGGCGCGGTGAAGCGCACGCTGGAGGGTGCTTTCGGCCGGGTGCGGGTGCGCGGCGAGATCACCGAACTGAAGCGCTATCCGTCCGGGCATATTTATTTTTCGCTGAAGGACGAAGGCGGCAAAATCTCCGGCGTGGTGTGGAAATCCGCCGTCGCGCGGCTCGGGCTCGAGCCCGAAAACGGCGTGGAAGTCATCGCGACCGGGAAAGTCTCGGCCTACGGCGACCGTTCCAGCTACCAGTTGATCGTCGACCGCATGGAGTTCGCCGGGGTTGGCGCGCTGCTGGCGAAAATCGAGATGCTGCGGCTGCGGCTGGCGGCCGAAGGGTTGTTCGACATCGCCCGCAAGCAGGCGCTGCCGCTGCTGCCGGTGGTGGTGGGCGTGGTGACCAGCGCGCAGGGCGCGGTGTTGCAGGATATTCGCACCACGATTCAGCGCCGGTTTCCGCGCATGATTTTGCTGTGGCCGGTGCCGGTGCAGGGCGAGGGGGCGGCGGCGAAGATCGCCGAAGCGATCAACGGATTTTCGGCGCTTCCGGCTGGCGGCAAGATTCCGCGCCCCGATGTGCTGATCGTCGCGCGCGGCGGCGGCAGCCTGGAAGACCTGATGGCGTTCAACGAGGAAATCGTGGTGCGCGCCGCCGCCGCCTGCACCATTCCGCTGATTTCGGCGGTCGGCCATGAGACCGATACCACGTTGATCGACTTCGCCTCCGACCGCCGTGCGCCGACCCCCACGGCGGCGGCTGAACTGGCGGTGCCAAGCCGGGTGGAGTTGCTGGCCGACGTGCAGCAGAAAACCGCGCGGTTGAGCGGCGCGCTGCACCGCATCACCCAGGAACGCCGTTTGCGGCTGCAAAAGGCCGAGGCGGGGCTGCCCGATTTGCCCGGGCTGCTGGGGACGGCGCGGCAGCGGCTCGACGACCGGGGCCAGCGGCTTGGGATGGCGGCAGTGAATGTGCTGGCCGCCCGCCGCGCCACAGTGCAGCACGCGGCTGCCCGGCTGCCGCAGCCGGGGCAAACCGTCGCGGCGGCGCGGCAGTCGGTGGCGGACCGGGCGCTGCGGCTGCGTCTGGCGTTGCCGCAACTGCTGGCCGGCCGCCGGGCGGCGCTGAACGAAGCCGAGCGGCATATGCCGCAGCCCGCCAGTCTGCTTGCCGCGCGGCGTGCGGCGCTGGCGCTGAGCGATGCGCGGTTGGCGGCCGGATTGCGCCATAGCCTGGCCGCCCGTGCGGCGCTGGCGGCGCGCACGCTGCCCCGCCTGACCGCGGCCCCGGCGGAAGCGCGGCTGCGCGAGGCGCGGGCCCGGTTGGAGGGTTTCTCGGCCCGGCTGGAATCGGTGTCGCATCACGCCGTGCTGGCGCGCGGCTATGCGGCGGTGTTCGGCGCCGACGGGACGTTGTTGACTGCGGCGGCGGCGGTGAAGCCCGGGGCGGCGTTGAAGATCAGCTTTGCTGATGGCGATGTGCGCGCCATAGCGGCCAAGCCGCGCGACGCCCGGCAAGGCGCGTTGCTGCTGTAGATTTGGTTAAACGAGAATCTTGCCGGTGGGCATTTTCTTCTTCTGGCCTGCCACGTTGGCGTAGTACGGGCGAAGCAATGCGCCGTCCTCGCCAGTCGATTGGGCCAGCGCCTTGCGGTAGGTGCTTTGCGGGATCGGCTACGCGATCTTGCCGCACGCTTGCCAGCGCAAGAGTCTGCTCATTAAAATTGCGAGCGTGAAGCGTGGGAGCCCAATATGCCGCCGGGAACAGAAGCGCAGGGCGAATGGATCGGGCGCGTGCTCGGCGTTGCGGTCGTGGGCCATGAAACGGCGAGGGCCAGCAGCCTGCCGCTTGCGATCGATGCCTATCGCGATGCGATGGAGGAGATTGATGGCCAGATCGGCGCGTTGCAGGCGGCACTTAAGGCGTCTGACGACTCCGACCTGCACGAGATCGCGGAATTCGGCCTCAACGCGCTCACCGCCAATCACAAGGTGAAGTTGCAGGCTGTGTTGATGGGACTGGCGGTATCCCCCAGCGACGCCAAGGCTGCGGCGGCAGCCATCAAGCTTGTCGATTCATTTACCAGTCACATTGCAGCCGACGAACGCATCGCGGTGTGCGACAGCAACCCATTCAATGTGAGCATGTCCATTCGCGGCACGTTGACACCGGCACTCGGCTCGCTGAAGGCGGCGCTGCAAGGGGTGTCCAAGGCCGCCTGACGCGCCGCTACGGCCAGCGCACGAGGCCGGACGCCAGCGGCAGCAACCCGCCCGGCTGCTCGGCGACCGCGTCGGCACCCGCTTGGTCCATTTCGGCCAGCCCGCCGTAGCCCCACAGCGCGCCAATAGCGCGCACGCCGTTGGCGTGCGCGCCGGCGATATCGAAACTGCGGTCGCCGATCATCACGGTGTGCTTTGCGTCGAGACCCTGGGCGTCGATGATGTAGCCGATCAGTTCCGGCTTGTGCGACAGCGCGCCGTCGTCGACCGAACCGTAAATTGCCTCGAACCGGTCCGCCGCTTCCAGCCGGGTCAGGATGCGGCGCGCCAGCTTGGCGGGCTTGCTGGTGGCGACGAACAGCCGCCAGCCGGCGGCGCGGAATGCGTCGAGCGCCGTCAGCACATCGGGATACAGCGCGGTGGCGAGCAGGCCGACGCTGTCGTAGGTGTCGCGGTACAGGTTGGCGGCCTGCTCCACCAAGGCGGGATCGTCGCCGTTGAGCAGCCGGGCGAAGATGTCGCGCAGCGGCGGGCCGATGACCCAGTTCAGCTCGTGCGCCTCGTCGAGCGGTCGGCCAATCGTGTGCATGGCGTGGCGGATATTGGCGATGATGCCGGGGCCGGATTCCACCAGCGTGCCGTCGAGATCAAAAAGCGCGGTGGGTTGGGTCACTGATACAGTTCCTTGGGCCAACGGCGGTGCAGCCACAGCCAGTGTTCCGGGCGCTGGCGAATCCAGCGCTCCAGGGAGACGTTCATCGCGGCAGTGAGGGCTGCCACGTCGGCGAGCCGGTCGCCGGTGTTGGGCAGCGCCAGCGGCGGCTCGACCACCAAGCGAAACCGGCGCGGGCCGATCCGCTCGATATGGGTTGGCACCAGCGGGCAGCCATAGCGCAACGCGAAGGCGGCGGCGGCGGGGGCGGTCATGGCGTTGTGGCCGAACAGCGGGGCGGCGATGCCGTCGTTCATTTTCTGATCGACCAGCATGCCGAGGAAGCCGCCGCTTTTCAGGTGCGCCATCGCTTCCCGCGCGCCGGTGGCGCCCTTGGCGAATTGCGCAACCCTTTGCCCGGCGGCGCGCTGGCGCAGGCGCTGAATGACCGCATCGGCCAGCGGGTTGCTGGCGGCGCGGTAGAACGAGGCCAGCTTGATGCCGGAGCGGTTGGGGATCGCGGACAGCAATTCCCAATTTGCCAAATGGCCGGAGAAGAAGATCGCCGGGCCGCCCTGGGCGAGCAATTGCGCCAATTCCTCCGCGCCCGCGATCTCCCAGCCCGGCCCGGAGGCGGTGGGGCCGAGCCGGTCCAGATGCGGCAACTCGGCGGCGACGCGGCCCAGATTGTCCCACACGCCGCGCACGATCCGGTGGCGGGCGGCGGCGTCAAGCTCTGGCATGGCGAGGCGCAGATTGGCGTCCGCAATGCGTGAGACTGGCAGCAGCGGGCCGATGGCGCGGGCCAGGGCGCCGAACAGGTTGGAGGCGGCCAGCGGCGGCAGCGCGTGGACCAGCGCCAGGGCGGCGCGCAGCACGGCGGCTTCCAGGCGGAATTGCAGGCCGCCCTTCATCCGATCCCCGCCAGCAGCTTTTGCCAAGCGGCTTCGTCGTGCCACGCCAGCCGTACGCCAACCACTGTCACGCGGGTCCGGTCCGCCACTGTCAGGCGGGCGGCGTCCTTGGCGGTGGTGACCGGGCGCGCGCCGAGTGTTGCGGCGTGCGCGAACAGGCGGGCCAACTCGGCGGCGCTGAACGGATGGTGATCGGGGAACGCGGCGCGTGCGGCGAGCGTCACGCCGTTGGCTTCCAGCATCGAAAAGAATTTGTCCGGGCGGCCGATCCCAGCGAACGCCAGCACGCGCTGCCCGGCCAGGGTGGCCAGTTCGGGGCCGGGTTGCAGATCGGCGCGCAGCACTGGCAGCGACGGCGGCAAGTGGCGCAGCGCGCCGGTGATGTCCGGGCCGATCAGCACGGCCGCCTGACACCGCACGGCGGCGGCGGCGGCTGGTTCACGCAATGGGCCTGCCGGGATGCAGCGCCTATTGCCGAACCCGGCGGCGCCGTCGATCACCAGCAGCGATAAGTCTTTCACCAGGCTTGGGTTTTGCAGCCCGTCGTCCAGCACCAGCACCCGGGCCCCGGCGGCCACGGCGGCGGCGGCACTGGCGGCGCGGTCGGCGCAGACGAAGGTGGGGGCGACGGCTGCGAGCAATAGCGGCTCGTCGCCCACGGCTGCGGCGGCGTGCAGCACTGGATCGACCCGCAGCGGAGCGCTGACCCGCCCGCCATAGCCACGCGACAGGAAAGCGGCGGCAACCCCACGCGCGGCGAGGCGGGCGCCGATATCGAGCGCCAGCGTGGTTTTGCCCGAGCCGCCCGCCGAGGCGTTGCCGCAGCAGATCACCGGTACCGGCGCGCGCCAGCCGGGTTGGGCCACCCGGCGGGCTGTGGCGGCGGCGTAGAGCGCGCCAAGCGGGGCCAGCAGTGCCGCCGCCCAGCCGCCGGTTTGCCAGAAGCCGGGCGCGCGCATCAGCCGGCCCGCGCCGGGAGCAAACCCAGCAACATGGCGGCCACCTGGGCCGGCAGCCCGGCATCCTGGCTGGCGGCGGCGATCCCGGCCTGACCCATGCGCGCGCGGTGCGCCGGATCGGTCAGCATGGCGTCCACCCACGCCGTCAGTGCCGCGCCGTCGGCGACGTGCTGCAAGGCTCCGGCGGCACTGAGGGCGGCCACCGGCTCGGCAAAGTTCTGCATGTGCGGTCCGGCGGCGGCGGCGCAGCCCAGGCGGGCGGGTTCCAGCGGGTTCTGCCCGCCATGCGGCACCAGGCTGCCGCCGACGAAGGCGATGCCGATGGCAGCATAGAACAGCCCCAATTCGCCGAGCGTATCGGCCAGCCAAATGCCCGCGCTATCCGGCGGGGCCTCGCCGAGCGCGCGGCGGGTCAGCGCCAAATCGCCCGCTTGCGCGGCAATCTCTGGCCCGCGCGGCGGGTGGCGCGGCACGATCACGGTGAGCAGGCCGGGGTGGCGCGGGGCCAGCGCGCGATGCGCGGCGAACGCGGCGGTCTCCTCGCCGGGATGCGTGCTGGCTGCGAGCCAGACCGGGCGCGCGCCCAAGGCGTCGCGCAACCGCTGCAACCCGTCTGCTGGCGTGGGCAGCGGCGGGGCGGCGAATTTCAGGTTGCCGGGCGCCTGCACGCCGCGCGCGCCCAAGGCGCGCAAGCGTTCGCCGTCCGCTGCCGACTGCGCCTGCACGCGCTCGAACGCGCCGAACAAATCGCGCGCCAAGCCGGGCATGCGCCGCCAGCGGGCGAAGCTGCGCGGCGACAGGCGGGCGTTGATCAGCATCAGCGGAATATGGCGGCGGCGGCACCCGGCAATCAGGTTCGGCCAGATTTCGCTTTCCACCAGCCCTGCGGCGTCCGGCCGCCAATGGTCGAGGAACCGCGCCGTCCAGGCCGGCACGTCGAGCGGCACGAAGCGGTGCAGCACGTGGTCTGCCAGCCCGAGCTCCGGCAGCCGCGCGGCCAGCAGCGTCGCCGAGGTGACGGTGCCGGTGGTCAGCAGCACGTGCAAACCGGGCGCTTGCGCGTGCAGCGCGCCCAGTACCGGCAACAGCGAAACACTCTCGCCGACGCTGGCGGCGTGCAGCCACAGCAGGCGGTCGGCCGGGCGCGGCGATGCATCCTGGCCCCAGCGTTCCGCCAGCCGGGCCGCGACTTCCTTGCCGCGCGCCGCTCGCCGCCGCAGCATCCGGCGCAACAGCGGTGCGGCCAGCGCCGTGACCCCGGCGTATAACGGCGCGATCACCGGCATAATTGGTCCGCCCGGTCGGCGGCCTGGGTCATCGCCGCCTGGATGGCGGGCAGCGCCGCTGCGTAGCCGTCGCGCGGCACGCTGAGCGGCGGCAGGCACACCAGCACGCCGCGCCCGAACGGCAGCGGCAGCACCATGCGGTCCCAACTGCCGAGGGTAATTTTGCGCGAGGTTTGCGCCGCGCAGGGCAGCAGCTTCACGCCAGACAATGCCGCCAGTTGCGCCACGCCGGGTGCCGCTTGCCGGCGCGGGCCGCGCGGACCGTCCGGCGTAATCACCACCGAGCAACCCGCCGCCAGCCGGTCGAGCAGCGCGCGCAACCCGGCGGCCCCGCCACGGTCCTGGCCTTTGCGGGCGGTGGAGCCGTGCACCACCTCCAGATCGAAACGGCGCATGATATCGCCGATGAAGCGGCCGTCGCTGTGGCGGCTGACCAGCACCACCATGCGCTCGGCGATCCCGTCGTGCTTGGCGCGCATGCGCAGGGCCGTCATCAGCGGCAGGCGTTCATGCCAGAAAGCGGCGATCACCGGGCGGCCGCCGGTGAAGCCGGTCAAATGCTCGCCGCCATGCAACGTCCAGCGCGTGCTGGCCAGCGCCCAGGCCAGGTAACGGCCAACCAGCGCTGCCAGCGCCGCTTGCACCGCTGGCTGCCGGAGCAGGCGCTTCAGCATCGGGGGGTGCGGGCCAGCGGCATGGCCGCGCCGGTAGCATGCAGGCCCCGCATCCGCAATCAGGCGCCCGCCATCGGTGTCGCTACGGCTGCAACGCGATGAACACGTCCATCTGCTGGCCAGGATAGGCGGGCAGGTCTTTCGGGTCGAACGCATAGACCACGCGCAGCACGCGGGTATCCACCCGCTCGGTGCCTGCGTTGGTGAGCGACTGCTTGGGCACCACCAGCGGATCGACGCGCACCAATGACAGTTGCACCCGCTTGGCCGCCGCCCCGCGCGCACTGGCCCAGGCAGGCGCTTTCGGATTGAAGCGCGGCACGTCGGTTTCGTCGATATCGGCGCGCAGATGCAGCGGCGTCAGTTGACCCAGCACGATCAGCGGGGTCGTCAGCGGCGTCGCCGGGGCCGACTCGCCGGGGCGGACATTGACCTGCAGGATGGTGCCGTCGATCGGCGCGCGCACGGTCAACCGCTCCACCGTCACCTCGGCCGACTGCAACGTGGCCTCCGCACTCGCCACATCGGTGCGAGCGGTCATCACATGCGCGTCGGCGGTGCGCTGGGCGAAGCGGCGGCGCAGGATGGTGTCGTCGCTGATCGCGGTGCCGGGCGACATTTTGTACAGCCGCTCGGAGCGGGCCAGTTGGTCGGCGAGGTCGGCGGCGGCGGCCTCGGCCTCGGCCAGCTTGGCGCGGGCGCTGTCCAGGGCGGCGCGCTGCACCAGCAGGTCGGCGCGCGGCTGGCGGCTGTCCTGCACGAACAGCACGTCGCCGGCTCGCACGATCTGCCCCGGCTTCACCCGCACCTCAGTGACCGGACCGGCCACCGAGGCAGCGATGCCGATTTGCTCGCTGGCGGCTTCCACCAAGCCGACGGCCCCGATGGTGGCGGCCTGCTCCGGCGGGGGGGCCGGCGGCGGGATGGCCGGATCGACCATGGCGTGCGTGGTTTGCTGCCGGGCGATCACGCTGATGCCGCCGGCGAGCGCCAGCACGGCGATGCCGGGCAGAATGTAGGTGGCGAAACGCGAGCGGCTCATGCGGCAGCGGCCTCCAGATCGGACACGGTTTCGATGTGCCCGTCGGCCATGTGGGCGATGCGGTCGGCGAAGCGGAAGATGCGCTCGTCATGTGTCACGACGATAACGGCGCGCCCCGGCTTGATCGCCAGTTCGCGCAGCAGCGCCATGGCCGCCTGTCCGTTGGCGGCATCCAGGCTGGCGGTCGGTTCGTCGCACACCACCAAGCGCGGGTCGTGCACCAGCGCGCGGGCGATGGCCACACGCTGTTGCTGGCCGCCCGAGAGTTCGGCGGGGAAGCGGTGGCGATGCTCGGCCAGACCCAGCCGGTCGAGCAATTCGGTGGCGCGGCGATTGGCCTCGCCGGCCGGGCGGCCCAGCACGCGCAGCGGGATCGAGGCGTTTTCGACGCAGGTCAGGGCTGGCAGCAAATTGTATTGCTGGAATACGAACCCCACAGTGCCGCCGCGAAATGCGGTAACCTTGCGGCGCGGCATTTTGCGCAGGTTCTCGCCGAACACGGTGATGTCGCCGGAATCGGGGGTCAGCATCGCGGCAATGGCGGAAATCAGCGTGGTCTTGCCGCAGCCGGATGGGCCGACCAGCAATGTCATTTCACCGGCCCGCACGTCCAGCGTGACGCCGCGCAGCGCCATCACCCGGGCATCGCCGCTGCCGAAGCCCTTGACCACGTCGCGGCATGTAACGGCGAGGCTCATCCGCGAAACACGATGGCCGGGTCCAGCACCAGCACGCGGCGCAGGCTGGCGAACATGGCAAGCAGCACGATCAGCCCCGTCACCACGGCATCGCCCGCCGCAATCCACCACGGCAGGTTGAAGCCGCGCAGCGCGCCCGGCGGCTGGGTGGCGAAGTTGAAGAACAGCGCGGCGATGCCGAGGCCGAGGCCGTAGCCGACCAGCCCGACCACCGCACCTTGCAGCAGCACCAGCCCGGTGAGGCGCAAATCGGACAGCCCCATGGCTTTCAGCGCGCCGTACTGGCGGATGTTTTCGGCGACGAAGGTGTTGAAGGTCAGCCCGACCACGGCGATGCCGACGAATACGCCCAGCACGATCACCAGTCCGAAGCTGATCGGGATGCCGGTGTTGGCAAGGTAGAACGAAATGGTCTTCCAACGGAAATCTGCCGCACTCAGCGCTTGCAGGCCGGTCTGGCGTGAAATGGCCTGTGCCACGCTGGCGGCGCTGCGGCCGGGGGCGGCGCGGGCCAGCACGAAACTGAGCGTGTCGCGGCCCTGCGGCAGAAAGGTGACTGCGCGGGTAAACGGCGCGTGGATGATGATGTTGGCGGAAAACGCCGCCGAGGCCTGGGTGATCGCCACGATCACCGCGCGGTGGTCGTTCAGTTCCAACTCGCGGCCCAACTGCAATTTCTCGCCGGGCCACAGCCGGATAAACCCGGCCTGATCGATGGCGATAGCGTCCGGCCGCCACAAATCCTCCGGCCGGCCGAGCAGGATTTGGCGCGGCAAGCCGATCAGGCTGGCGTCGTCCACGCCGAGCACCAAGGCGTTGTCGATGCGCCCGTCGAGCGTTTTCACCGGGGCGCTGGTCTTGAACAGCGGCACCGCCCAGGCGACACCTTCCACCCCGCGCACGCGCGGCAACTCGGTGGCGCGCAGCGCCCGCACCGTGTCGATATATTTGGCCTGCGGGTCCATCACCCAGATATCTGCTTCCTGGATGTCGGCGATCACGCTGGCGGTGCGCGTCATCAAGCCGACGAACATGCCGCCTTGCTGTGTCACCAGCAGGGTGGCGAACGCCACGCCCAGCACGAGGCCAAAATACTTGGCACGGTCGCCAAACAACATCCGCAACGCCACAACCGCCATCCGGCCTCCTCGCGCTATCGTTCCCCAGTGTAAGGAGAACTTGACAGTTCGCTAGGCCCTCCCGGCCGGGGCTCCCGGTTATGGGACGTGCAGCGGCGCCAAGTGCGAGAGGAAGATTTCCGCGCAGGCGCGCCAGGAAAACCGCTCAGCATGACGGCGGCAGGCGGCCCGGTCGGCGTTGAGCGCACGCAGGGCAGCCGTGCGTAAATCCGGGTCCACCGCGCCCACCGTATCGCCGGTGTTGGCCAGCACATCGAGCGGCCCGGTGACCGGATAGGCCGCCACCGGCGTGCCGCAGGCCAGCGCTTCGAGGATGACCAGCCCGAACGTGTCGGTCAGGCTCGGGAACACGAACACATCGGCCGCCGCGTAACAGCGCGCCAGGGCTTCGCCGTGGCGTGGGCCGGTGAATTTGACGCCCTTGTAGTGGCGTTGCAGCTCAGCGAGTTGCGGCCCGCCGCCGACGACGATTTTCGAGCCGGGCAGGTCGAGGTCGAGGAACGCCTTGATGTTCTTCTCGACCGCCACCCGCCCGACATAAAGGAACCACGGGCGCGGCAGGCTGGCCCAATCTTCAGTCGGGACGTCGTGCGACACCGGGATGAACAGCGCCAGATCGACGCCGCGCGTCCATGGCCGGATATGGGTGAAGCCGCGCGCGATCAGGTCGTCGCGCAGGCTGTTGGTGGCCACCATCATCCCGGCGGCGGCACCGTGAAAGCCGCGTAGCCAGCGATAAAAGATCCCGGTCGGCAGGCCGGTGCGGGCCTGCACGTATTCGGGAAACTTGGTGTGAAACGACGTGGTGAAGGCGAAGCCGCGCTTGCGGGCCCAGGCGCGCGCGGCGATGCCCAGCGGGCCTTCGGTGGCGATGTGCATCGTGTCCGGGCGGAACGCCTCGATCAACTGGCGCAGCTTGCGGCCCGGCAGGATCGACAACGGGATGTCCGGGTAAGTCGGCGTCGGGAAGGTGCGGAAGCGGTCCGGGCCGATCACCTCGACCGTATGCCCCATCGCGCGCAGTTCGTCCGACACGGTGGCGAGTGTGCGCACCACGCCGTTGACCTGCGGGCGCCAGGCGTCCGAGACAATCAGAATACGGGCCGGCACCGGGCCGGTGGCGATCAGCCGGGCCGCTTCGGCGGCGGCGGCGTCGAACACGTTCAACGAATCGGGCAACTGGTAATCCGGCAACTGGATGATTTCAGACCGTGGCAGGGACAGCGGCAACGCGCGGCGCGTAGAACGACAGGCGGTTCAGCGCCACCCAATCGACCAGTTCCAGCCGGCCGTCGTGGTGTTCGACCAGGGCGGTGCAGCTTTCTACCCAGTCGCCGTCGTTGATGTACAGCACGCCGTTGACCTCGCGCATTTCCGCATAGTGGATGTGCCCGCACACCACGCCGTCGAAGCCGCGCCGCTTTGCTTCAGTGGCGACAGCGGTTTCGAACCGGTCGATGGCTTTGACGGCTTCCTTGACCTGCCGCTTCAGCCATTGCGACAGCGACCAGTACGGGTAGCCCAGGCGGCGGCGAATGGCGTTGAAATACGTGTTGCAGGCGATGGCGGCGTTGTAAGCCCAGTCGCCGAGCAGGGCCAGGAACTTGGCGTAGCGCACCACGCTGTCGAATTCATCGCCGTGCAGCACCAGCAGGCGGCGGCCATCCGCCGTGGTGTGGCTGGCTTCCTTGCGCAATTTGATCCCGGCGATCTCCAGTCCGAGCGGCATCCAGGCGCGAAACATTTCGTCGTGATTGCCGGGAATGTAAGTGACATCGGTCCCGGCGCGCGCCTGCTTCAAGATCAGCCGCAACACCTCATCGCAACCGGCATCCCAATACCACGACTTGCGCAGCCGCCAGCCGTCGATGATGTCACCGACGAGAAACAGCTTTTCGCAGCTCACTTGGCGCAGAAAATCCGCCAGGAAATCGCTGCGGCAGCCGCGTGTGCCGAGATGCACATCGGAGATGAACACGCTGCGGTATCGCGCGCCGGGCAGCGGGATCTTGGTCGTGGCGTTCATGCGGCCAACCGTGATCTGTGGTGTTGCGTTTGCCGCGCATCGCTCGCACGATGGCTGCGGCGCCAGCAGATACGGCAGCCGCCGCGCCGTGCATGTGAACATTCCATGACCTGCGGTGATTTGCACCGTGCCAGACAATTTCATGTGAAAGACTTGCGGATGTCATCTTGCGGTCATGCATCGTCTCGATGGTGCGCGTTTTCCAACCGCACAGGCATCGAGTCGGCATGCTGATCGTATTCAACCCAACGGCCGGGCGGCACCGCGCGCACCGGCTGTGGCGGGTGCTGGATGTGATGGTGGCCAACGGCGTGCGGGTGGAACTGGCCGAAACCCGCCACGCCGGGCACGCCACCGAACTGGCGCGCGATGCCGCCAGGGCTGGCAAGCAATTGGTGGTGGCGGCGGGCGGCGACGGCACCATCGCCGAAGTGGCCAACGGGCTTAATGGGTCGGGGTGCACGCTCGGCGTGATCCCGCTCGGCACCGCCAACGTGCTGGCGCATGAATTGGGGTTGCCGTTCGAGCCGCGCGCGGTCGCCGCAGCGCTGGCGTTCGGGCGCACCCGCGACGTCTGGCCAGGCGTTGCCACCGGCGCCAGCTTCGTGCGGGTATTCGTGCAAATGCTCGGCGCTGGGTTCGACGCCCATGTGGTGCAGCATCTGGCGTTGCCGCTGAAGCGCGCCATCGGCCGCAATGCCTACGTGGTGCAGGCGGCGCGCGAAGTGGTGCGCTACCGGTTTCCGCCGATCAAGGTTTGCATTGACGGTGTGGAGACCGAGGCTGGCACGGTGATCGTCAGCAAGGGGCATTTCTATGGCGGGCGCTACGTGCTG
This sequence comes from Rhodospirillales bacterium, assembly GCA_025359905.1. Classification (GTDB taxonomy): domain Bacteria; phylum Pseudomonadota; class Alphaproteobacteria; order Acetobacterales; family Acetobacteraceae; genus CAIPHQ01. Next base: position 4,784 of record JANYDF010000002.1, on the reverse strand, counting down.
GCCCCCGGCGCCACACCGTCGGCCCCCGGCTTCACCGTGGCGCTGTTCGACCGCCCCGGCCCGTTCTCGGCCCTGGCGTTCGGGGCGGCGCTGCCGCTCGACCTCATCCCGCGTATGCCAGGGCTGCGGCTGATCCGCGCTTCGGAGATTGTCATCCGCACCGACCACGTGCCGATGCAAACCGATGGCGACGCGGCGGGCTGCCATCCCATGACGGTTCGTGATGCGGCGCGGCCTATTGCCGTCGTGGTAGGCTGAGCCCGGCGTAAGCACGGGGGCAGGGAATGCGGCTGTATCTGGAGGATTTGCAGGTGGGCCAGCGCTTCGTCAGCGCCAGCCATACCGTGGATGCCGCGCAGATCGTGGCCTATGCCGCGCAATTCGACCCGCAGCCGTTCCATCTGGACACCGAGGCGGCCAAGGCCAGCCTGTTCGGCGGTCTGGTGGCGAGCGGCTGGCACACCGCCGGTATCACCATGCGCCTGCTGGTCGATGGCGGACTGCCGATTGCGGGCGGCATCATTGGCGGCGGCGGTGAACTGTCCTGGCCGCGCCCGGTGCGGCCGGGCGACGTGCTGACGGTTGAAACCGAGGTGCTGGAGGCGGTGCCGTCGCGTTCCAAGCCGGATCGCGGCAGTGCGACGATGCGCATCACGACCCGCAATCAGGACGGCGAACCGGTGATGCTGTTCACAGTCAAAATGGTGGTGCCGCGCCGCCCGGTTTGAGCGCGGCGGTCGGGCGACAGGCCGCCTGACCGGGGTCACCAAAGGCCGCCGCCCCGGCTAATACCAAATCTCGTGGGAGAGAACCCATGATCCATTGAAGTCTTGGTCAGCGAGATTTGGTATAACCGCCCAGGACGGCGTTCGCGCCTAGCCCCCCAAATACGCCGCCACCACCGCCGGGTTGCGCGCCACCTCGGTGGCCGGGCCGGACAGCGCGATGCGGCCGGTCTCGATCACATACGCCGTATCGGCAATTTCCAGCGCCGCGGATGCGTTTTGTTCGATCAGCAAAATGGTGATGCCGTCGCGGCGCAGGCTGGCCAGGATGGCGAAGATTTCCTCCACCACCAGCGGCGCCAGCCCCATGCTCGGCTCGTCGAGCAGCAGCAGCCGGGGGGCCGCCATCAGCGCGCGGCCGATGGCGAGCATTTGCTGTTCGCCGCCCGACAGCGATCCGGCGGGCTGGCGCAGCCGTTCGCGCAGCCGGGGAAAGCGCGCCAATGCCGCCTCACGCCGCCGCGCCCGCTCGGCGCTGTCGCGGCATAGCCAGGCGCCGAGTTCGAGGTTGTCGGCCACCGTCAATGCGGCAAACACCTGCCGTCCTTCCGGTACCTGCACCATGCCGCGCGCCACGATGCGGTGGGCGGCCAGCCCAGCGATGTCCGCGCCGTCTAGCACGATGCGCCCGGCGCGCGGGCGCAACTGGCCGGACAGCGTGCGCAGCACCGTGGTTTTACCCGCGCCGTTGGCGCCGATCAGGCAGACGATTTGGCCGTCGGCAATGGAAAAATCGACGCCGCGCACCGCCTCGGTGCGGCCATACGCCACGGTCAGGCCGCAGACCGCCAGCGTGCTCATGCCGCGCCGCCCAGCCGGGCGGCCACCTTGGGGCCGAGATAGGCTTCGATCACCGCCTTGTTCTGCCGTGCGGCGGCGGGCGGGCCGCTGAAGATGCGGCGGCCGAAATTCAGCACGGTGACGCTGTCGCACAGCCCCATCACGAACGGCATATCGTGTTCCACCAGCAGCACCGTGGTGCCGCCCGCCGCAATCGCGCGGATCAGCGCGGCCAGACTGGCGCGCTCGGCCGGGTTCATCCCGGCGGCGGGTTCGTCGAGCAGCAGCAGACGCGGCTCGCCCGCCATGGCGCGGGCGATTTCCAACCGCCGCTGATCGCCGTACGGCAGCGCGCCGGCCGCTTCGTGCGCCCGGGTCAGCAGCCCGGCCAGCCCGAGCGCCGCACGGGCGCGGGCGATGGCGGCGGATTCCTCGCGCCGGAAGCCGGGCAGGCGGGTGACAATGGCGGGCAGCGACGCGGTCAGGCGCGGGTGCAGCCCGGTCAGCGCGTTGTCCAGCACGCTCATGCTGTTGAACACGCGGATGTTCTGGAAAGTGCGCGCCATGCCCGCCCGCGCCCGGCGGTCGGCGGGGTCGCCGGTCACGTCGCTGCCGGCGAACACGATGCGCCCGGAGCTCGGCGGCGTCAGGCCGGAAATCAGGTTGAACAGCGTGGTCTTGCCCGCACCGTTCGGGCCGATCACCGCGTGAATGCCGGTATCCGGCACCGCCAGATCGACCGCATCGACCGCGATCAGCCCGGCGTAGCGGCGGGTGAGCTGTTCGGTTGCCAGCAGCATCACATCGCCCGCCGTGGCATCCGCCACGAAAGCAGCCCGCGCGGCAGAAACAGCACCGCCAGCACGATCACCACGCCGTTCAGCACCAGCCGCAGATCGGCCAGCGGGCGCAGCACTTCCGGCAGCAGCGTCAGCAGCCACGCGCCCAGCACCGGGGCGAACGGCGAGCCGATGCCGCCGAGCAGCGCGAACGACAGGATGCTGACCGCAGGCTCGAAGCCGAAATCGTTCGGGCCGATGAAACTGGTGGCGTGCGCTGACAGCGCGCCCGCCAGCCCGGCCAGCACGGCAGAGGCCAGCAGCGCATTGCGCCGGTAGCGGCGCACGTTGACGCCCATCGACAACGCCGCCGTCTCGTCCAGCCGCATCGCCTCCATCGCCCGGCCCACGCCGGAGCGGCCGATGCGCCACAGCACGAACAGTGCCAGCCCGAGTACCGCGAAAATCACCCATTGCGGCGCCGCTTCGGGAATGCCGGACAGACCGAGCGCGCCGCCGAACAAGTCGATGTTCAGGTACACCCCGCGCATCACTTCGCCGAGGCCGATGGTGGCGATGGCCAGATACACGCCGGATAGCCGCAGCGTCGGCCCGCCGACCGCCAGCGCGAACGCCACCGGAGCCACGCATGACAGCGGCAGCACCGCCCAGAACGGCCACGCCAGTTTCAGGCTCATCAGCGCCGCCGAATACGCGCCGAGGCCCATGAACGCCGCTTGTCCGAGCGACAATTGGCCCACCGCCAGCACCACGTACATCGACAGCGCCAGCAGCCCGTTGATGCCGAGCGCGGTAATAACGTTCTGGTAGGTCCATAACAGGTCGTCCAGGGCGGCCATGCTCATGCCTTGCGGCCCTGCGCCACGCCGAACAGTCCGGACGGCCGGGTCCACAGCACCGCCACCAGCAGCGCGAACGCCACGGCTTCCTTGAGACCGGAGGCGAGGTAGCCCGCTGTGAGCACCTCGACCACGCCGAGCAGCAGCCCGGCGGCGAGCGCCCCGAAGATGTCGCCCAGCCCGCCCACGACGATCACGACGAAGCCGCGCAGCATCATCGACTCGCCCATGTACGGGTGAATGGCGTTGAAATTCAGCCCGATCAGCACGCCTCCCGCCCCGGCCAAGGCGCCCGAGATGAACGACACCAGGGCGGCCAGTTGTCCGGTGGCGATGCCCATCAGCGCGGCGGTGTCCGGCCGTTCGGCCATCGCGCGGATGGCAAGGCCCAGCCTTGTCGCGCGCATTAGCCATAGCAAGCCGCCCGCCAGCAGCACGCACGCCAGCAGGATCAGCAATTGCGCGGTGCTGACGCGCAGCCCGAACGCCTCCAGCGCGCCGCCCGCAATCACCCCCGGCGGCAGGCGGCGAATATCCGGGCCGAGCCACGCCGTCATTGCCGCATACAGCGCCAGCACCGCGCCGAGAGTGACCATCAGCGAGGTGAGTTCATCGGCCTTGGCGCGGCGCAACCGGGTCAGCAGCAGCCAATCCACCGCCACCGCGATACCGCCGGAGGCGATGGCGGCGGCGGGCAGCGCCAGCCACAGTGACAGTCCGAACTGAGTCAGCCACAGCGCGATGAACGCGCCCGCCGTGAAGTAAAATCCGTAGGTCAGGTTGACCACGCGCAACACGCCGAACATCAGCGTGAAACCGAGCGCGAACAGCGCGTAGGTCGCGCCCAGCAGCAGGCCGTTGAGAAGTTGCTGGGCAAGCATGTCGGCGGTTCAGGCCGCTGCCGCCGCCATGCGCACGTTACGGCGCAATGCGGAACGCCCCCTCATGCATTTCCAGCACTACCACGCCCTCGGCCGAAGCCGGGTCGCGCTTTTCGCTGAAGTGGAATGGGCCCATCGCGCCGCTGTAATCGGTCTGCGTCAGCGCGTCGCGAATCTTGGCGGGATCGGCCTCACCAGCGCGGTCGATGGCGGCGGCCAGGATAAACAGCGTGTCGTACGCCTGGGCCGCGAACTGGTCGGGCAGCTTGCCGTACTTGGCCTGGAATGCGGTCACGAACGCCTGATTGGCCGCATCCGGCTTGGCCACGAACCACGGGCTGCCGACCAGCAGTCCCTCGGCGGCGGCCCCGGCAATAGCGGCCAGCTTCGGTGAATTGGAGCCATTGCCGCCGACGAATAACGTCTCGGGCCCAAAACCCAGTTGCCGGGCTTGCAGCAGCACGCCAGACGCCGGTTCGACCAGCGCCGAAATGCCGATCGCATCCGGCTTTAACGCCTTCACCTTGGTGAGTTGCGCCGAGAAGTCGGTATCCTTGCTGCCGAAGCTCTCGACCGCGAGCACTTGCAGTCCGGCGGCCGGGGCGGCTTTCTGCATCACGTCGAAGCCGGATTTCGAGAACGCGTCGTCGTTGGCGTACAGCAGCGCGATGGTCTTGGCCCCGCGCGCGACCGCCTTCT
>JANYDF010000043.1 GCA_025359905.1 Rhodospirillales bacterium | reverse complement strand
CATTTGTCACGGAATCGCCAGCCGCTGCCGCCAGCCATGATCCTGGTGGCCATTGGGGCCAATCTGGCCGGGCCGCATGGCGAGCAGCCGCTGGTGGCGTGCCGCGCCGCCGCCGAAGCACTGCACACGCTGCCAGGGCTGCGCGTGCAGGCGATGTCCCGCTGGTATCGCACCGCCCCGCAGCCGCCATCCGGCCAGCCCGACTACGTCAATGGCGTGGCGCGGCTTGAGGGGCATGCCGATCCGGCGTGGCTGCTGGCCCGGCTGCACGCCATCGAGGCGCAGGGCGGGCGGGTGCGCGGCGCGCGCAACGCCGCGCGTACGCTGGACCTGGACCTGATCGACTGCGACGGCTTGCTGGCGGCAACGCCCGTGCTGACCCTGCCGCATCCCCGCGCGCATCTGCGCGCCTTCGTCCTGGTGCCGCTCGCCGATGTCGCGCCGGACTGGGTGCATCCACGCCTTGGCCAGCCGGTCGCGCAACTCGTTGCAGCCTTGCCGCCGCAAGGCATCAAGCCGATGACCGCGTCTGACTGATTGCTGTGCTGCAGCAACGCCCTTGCCGTGGCGGGGGCGGGCATCTATCTATTGCGATCACCCTATTGGCAGGCCCCAGGCGATCGGGGCTGAGTGGAGCTTGCTTCATGGCGCGCGTAACCGTCGAAGACTGCGTCGAGCGTATCCCCAACCGGTTCGAACTGGTGTTGCTGGCCGCCCAGCGCGCCCGCAATCTCAGCCGTGGCGAAGAACTGACGCTGGACCGCGACAACGACAAGAACCCCGTCGTGGCGCTGCGCGAGATCGCCGAGTCGACCATCGGTCTCGATAAGCTGCACGCCGACCTCGTGAAATCGCTGTCGCGCGCGCCGGAACCGGAGCCCGCCGACGAGGAAGTGCTCGATCTGATCCCGACCGATCAGAATATCTTCGGCTTGCAGGATATCTCGGCCGAGGAAGAAGCCCAGGTGCTGCCGGTGGAAGCCGACGACACGCCGGGAGATCTGGAAGCCGCCATCGAGGCGGAATTGGCCGGCCGCCGCCGCTAGGCCGGGCACCATGCAAGGCGGGGCAGCGGATTTCTGGCGTTCGTCCGCGCGTCCCGCCCCTGACGGGTCCGCGAGCCCCAGTGCTGCGCCGCAGGCGAACGAGCCGCCGGCCTTCGCGGGCAACCCCGCCGATCTGGTCAGCAAGATCAAGGCATACGATGCCAAGGCCGATACTGGCCTGATCGAACGCGCGTGGTCGGTTGCCGCTGAGGCGCACAGCAAGCAAAAGCGCGACAACGGCGAGCCGTATTTCACCCATCCGGTCGCAGTCGCCAATATTCTGGCCGGCTACCGGCTCGACACCGGCAGCATCGCCACGGCACTGCTGCACGATACCATCGAAGACACCGCCGTGACGCTGCGCGACCTGGAGCGGTCGTTCGGCAACGAAATTGCGCTGCTGGTCGATGGCGTCACCAAGCTGACCCGCCTGGAACTGCAATCGGACCGCACCAAGCAGGCGGAGAATTTCCGCAAGCTGGTGCTGGCCATGAGCCGCGATATTCGCGTGCTGCTGGTCAAGCTGGCCGACCGCCTGCACAACATGCGCACGCTGCACTTCGTTACTAATCCGGACCGGCGCAAGCGCATTGCCCGCGAGACAATGGATATCTACGCCCCGCTGGCCGAGCGCATCGGCATGGAGGGGCTGAAGAACGAGCTGCAAACCCTTGCGTTTGCTCAGCTTGAACCGGAAGCCTCGGACACCATCGAAGCCCGGCTGAACTTCCTGCGCGGCCAGGGCGCCGATGTGATCGAGGAAGTGCGCGAGGAGTTGCTGCGGGTCTGCCGCGAGCATGGCGGCGAAGTGGTCGAAGTGACCGGACGCGAGAAGTCGCCGTACTCGATCTGGGAGAAGATGCAACGCCGCAACGTGCAGTTCGAGCAACTCTCGGATATCATGGCATTCCGCATCGTGGTGCCGACGCGCGAAGCCTGTTACGCGGCACTCGGCGCGGTGCATGCGGCCTATCCGGTGATCGCCGGGCGGTTCAAAGATTACATCTCGACGCCGAAAGCCAACGGCTACCAAAGCCTGCACACCGGGGTGACGCTGCGCGAGCCGCGCAACCAGAAAATCGAAGTGCAGATTCGCACCGCCGAGATGCACGACGTGGCGGAAAACGGCGTTGCCGCGCACTGGATCTACAAGGCCCACGACGCGGCGGCCACCGAGGCGCAGCGCTTCCGCTGGGTGCAGGACCTGCTGGAAATCCTGGAGAACTCGACGCCGGACGAGTTCCTGGAGAATACCCGCCTGGAACTCTACCAGGATCAGGTGTTCTGTTTCACCCCGAAGGGGCAACTGATCCAGTTGCCGCGTGGTGCAACCCCGGTCGATTTCGCCTACGCGGTGCACTCGCAGGTCGGCGATACCTGCGTTGGCGCCAAAGTGAATGGCCGCCTGCTGCCGCTGCGCCACGTGCTGCAAAACGGCGATCAGGTCGAGATCATGACCTCGCGGGCGGGCACGCCGAGCCCGCAATGGGAACGCTTCGTCGTTACCGGCAAGGCGCGCGCCCGCATTCGCCGCTATGTGCAGCAGCAGCAGCGCCAGCAGCATCTGGACGCCGGGAAGGCCAATCTGGCCAAGGCGTTCCGCCAGGAAGGCGTGGACGGCTCGGAAAAAGTGCTGGAAGCCGCCCTCAAGGGCCTCAAGCTGCCGACGCTGCACGATTTGTATGTCGCGGTCGGCAACAACAACATCAGCGCCAAAGATGTGGTGGCGGCCGCCTACCCGGATTTGCGCCGTGCCCCGCGCGTGCTGCCGACGCTGCCGCCGCGCCCTGGCGCCCGCCCGGCTGGCAAACTCGGCGCCGACATGCCGATCAGCGGCTTGGTGCCGGGCATGGCGATCCATTACGCCGGTTGCTGCCACCCGCTGCCCGGCGACCGCATCACCGGCATCGTCACCACCGGCAAGGGCGTCACCATCCACAGCCAGGACTGCCCGACGCTGGAAAGCTTCGCCGCCACGCCGGAGCGGTTCATCGATGTGGACTGGGAACCCTCGGCGTTCATCGCCGACAAGCGGGCCGATGGCCATACCGGGCGGATCACGGTGACGGCGGAAAACGGCCCGTCGGCGCTGGCGACGGTCACCAATGCGGTGGCCAAACACGAGGGCACGCTGGCCAATCTGCGCGTGGTGACGCGGCAGCTCGATTTCTGCGAAATCCTGCTCGATGTGGAAGTGCGCGACGTACGGCACCTCGCCACCGTCATCGCTGGCCTGCGCGCCTCCGCCGGGGTGCACCAGGTCGAGCGCGCGCGGGGCTGAGCGGCTCACCCCAGGGCGGCGGCGTCCGGGGCGATGACCGCGAACAGGTCCCGCAGGGCCGCGAGGCTCGCGATTTGCAGCACATCGGCCGCGACCACGCCGCCGGCCCCGTCCGGCAGATCCCGGGTCGCGGTGGCCGAGGCAACCACGGTGGGCTGGAAGCCGAGATTGAACGCGGCCCGCGCGGTGGAGTTGATGCACATATGCGTCATGAAGCCGGCCAGGATCACATGGACCACGCCCGTTGCGCGCAATTGCTGCTCCAGATCGGTCTGAAAGAACGCATTCGGATAGTGCTTGGTGATGACCGGCTCACCGCTGCGCGGCGCCACCTCGCTGCTGATCTGACCAATCCGGGCGCCAATGTCGTAATCCGAGCCGGCGCCGCCATCGTGCTGGATATGAAACACCGGCCGCCCCGCCGCCCGCGCCAGTGTCAATAGCCGCGCCGCTTCGGCCAGGGCGGGTTCGACGCCGGACAGGTGCATGACGCCTTCGCGGTAAGTGTTCTGGCAGTCGATCAGCACCAGTGCCGCGTCCCGCAATGCCGCCGGGGCGGATGGCAGGCCAGCGATATCGCGCAAGGTTGAAACCGGCATGACAAAACTCTTTCCCGAGAATAACGCTGTCACGGGTACTTGGCAGCCAGATTAGGATTGCAACCCCGGCCCGCGGCGCGCGATAGCCGTGTATCATGATTCTGGGCATTGGTTCCGACATCTGCGACATCCGTCGCGTCGAACGCGCCATTGCGCGGTTCGGCGAGCGGTTCCTGCTGCGCGTGTTCACCGAGACCGAGCGCGCCAAGGCGGACCGGCGCAGCGGCACCAACCGTTCGGGCACCTACGCCAAGCGCTTTGCCGCCAAGGAGGCCTGCGCCAAGGCGCTCGGCACCGGGTTCAACCAGGGCGTGTTCATGTCCGATCTCGGCGTGGTGAACCTGCCGGGCGGGCAGCCCACGTTGCGGCTGAGCGGGCTGGCCGCCGCGCGCCTTGTGGCGCTCACCCCGGCGGGAATGGTTGCCCGCGTTGATCTGACGATGACCGACGAATACCCGTATGCTTACGCCCATGTGATCATTTCGGCACGGCCAGACGTGGCGATTGCAGGCAACCGGGACAGCACCGCATAGTGTGGATGCAAAGGCTTTGCGGCCGGATGGCTCGATCCGGCGACAGACAGGCCAGGCGGGAAGGATGTCCATGTGCAAGATATTTTCTGAGATCGATCCGAGCGCTTACACCACCGAGACGCGGTCCGTGCGAATTGCCGGGCATGCCACATCGATCCGCCTGGAAGCGGCCTTCTGGGAGACGCTGGACCAGATTGCCGCGGCGCAGGGTGTGACTGTCGGGCGGTTCCTGACCAAGCTTCACGACGAGGTGCTGGACCTGCGTGGCGATGTGACCAATTTCGCCTCGTTGCTGCGGTGCGCCTGCCTTGTCCACGCCAGCGCGGCGCGGCCCGCAGCGGGGCAGACTGAACGGCTGATGCACGAGGCGGCGGCCGATTTCATGCCTGCGATGTAGTATACCGCTACTACCCGCGGCAAAGCCAGCCTGCATAGGGTGACGTCACGGTAGCACCGTGGGAGTTTACCTGTGCGCATGTGCTGGCGGCGAGCGCTGTATACGGTCGTTCTATTCACCTCCTGCTCCCCGGCCTGGGCGGATGACACCGATGCGGGGCGCAAGCAATTCGTGACCAGTTGCGGTACCTGCCATATCGCAGAAAAGGGTGGCGGCACACGGCAGGGGCCGAACCTGTATACCGTCTACGGCCGCCCGGCCGGCACCCTCGAAGGGTTCAGCTACTCGGCGGCGCTGAAGAACGGTGGCTGGGTCTGGGACGAGGCGGCCCTCGATCGCTGGATCACCGACGCGCAGGCGGCCCATCCGGGCACGGTGATGAATTACCGGCAGGCCAATCCGGCCAAGCGCCTGCTGGTGATCCAGTACCTGAAATCGCTCGCGGCACAGAACTGAGGGCAGCGTCATGGCAAAAGCGATCCATATGATGATCCGCGTGCGCGATGAGGCGCGGTCGGTGGCGTTCTACCAGACGGCGTTCGGGCTGACCGTGGCGGACCGCTTCGGCTTCGATGGCTTCACACTGGTCTACCTGCGCAATCCAGCGGCCGATTTCGAGGTGGAACTGACCATCAATCATGGCCGGACCGAAGCCTACGCGCTTGGCGATGGCTACGGCCACATCGCCTTCGCCGTGGACGATCTCGACGCCGAGCATGCGCGCTGCGCATCGGCCGGCCTCGCACCCAACCCGGTGAAGGAATTCCACCGCGACAGCGCGCTGATGGCGCGCTTCTTTTTTCTGACCGATCCGGACGGCTACCGGATCGAGGTGCTGCAGAAACACGGCAGGTATCGGTAACAAACGGATCGGACCGCATCCCAACAGGAGGAAACAATGGCAATAATCCAAAATGACACGGCCGGGTCGGCACTTGGCCGGCGCGGCTTTCTGAAGACCTCGGCGGCGGCCGCGGCCATCGCGGTGACCGGCGGCGCGATCATTCATTCCGGCGAGGCGTGGGGGCTCGAAGCCAAGGCGCTGACCCCGGCGGCGATGCGCACGCTGGTGGTGCTGGCGCGCGACATTTTTCCTCACGACCGCCTTGCCGACAAATTCTATGCCGTCGCAGTGAAGGGCTGGGATGAGAAGGCGGCCGCCGATGCGGCGGCCAAGGCGATGGTACTGGGCGGCATCGCGACCCTCGATGCCATCGCGCAATCCAGCCATGGCACCGCTTATGCCGATGTCGCCTGGGAGGCTGACCGTGTGGCGATCCTGCGGCAGGCCGAAGGCGGCGCGTTCTTCCAGGCGGTGCATGGCGGCCTGGTGGTCAGTCTCTACAACAATCCGGATGTCTGGCCGCTGTTCGGCTACCAGGGCGAGAGCGCCTCAAAGGGTGGCTACGTCAAGCGCGGCTTCAACGACATCGAGTGGCTGTAACGGCGCCGGAGGAGGGCAATAACAATGACAAAATTCGACCTCAACGACGATAGCGTGGTTGTGATCGTCGGCTCCGGCGCCGGGGGCGGGACTCTGGGCACCGATCTGGCCCGGGCCGGCATCAAGACCGTGATCCTGGAAGCGGGCAGCCGCTACGAGATCGAGGATTTCGTCAACGATGAATGGGCGTCGTTCGGCCAGCTTGCCTGGACCGATCCGCGCAGCACGTCCGGCAACTGGCGGGTGCACAAGGACTTCGGCGGATTGCCGGCATGGATTGTCAAGGCGGTCGGCGGATCCACCGTTCACTGGGCCGGCGCCTCGCTGCGCTTCCAGGAGCACGAATTCCGCGCCCGCACCACCTATGGCGACATCGCCGGGGCGAACCTGCTCGACTGGCCGGTGACGCTGGACGAGATGGCGCCGTGGTATGAGAAGGCCGAGTTCCGCATGGGCACGACGCGGACGAACGGCATTCCGGGGCTGCCGGGCAACAACAATTTCAAGGTCCTGGAAGCCGGCGCGAAGAAGCTCGGCTACAAGGAAGTCCATACCGGGCGCATGTCGATCAACTCCGAACCGCGCGACGGCCGCGGGGCGTGCCAGCAGATCGGCTTCTGCTTTCAGGGCTGCAAATCGGGTGCCAAGTGGTCAACGCTGATCGCAGAAATCCCGAAGGGCGAGGCGACCGGCAATCTGGAGGTCCGGCCGGACAGCCAGGTGATCAAGATCGAGCATGATGCCTCGGGCAAGGCGACGGCCGTGGTCTATGCGGACAAAGACGGCAAGTTGCAGCGCCAGAAGGCCCGCGTGGTGGCCGTGGCGGGCAACTCGATCGAAAGCCCGCGCCTGTTGCTGAACTCGGCCTCCAGCATGTTCCCCGACGGACTGGCGAATTCGTCGGGTCAGGTTGGGCGCAATTACATGCGCCATACCACTGGCTCGGTGTACGGCGTGTTCGAAAAGCCGGTGCACATGTATCGCGGCACCACGATGGCGGGCATCGTGCAGGACGAGGCGCGTCATGATCCGTCGCGCGGGTTTGCCGGCGGGTATGAGCTGGAAACGCTGTCACTGGGGCTGCCGTTCATGGCCGCCTTCCTCAATCCGGGCGCCTGGGGGCGTGAATTCACCTCCGCGCTGGACGGCTACGAGAACATGGCCGGCATGTGGATCGTCGGCGAGGACATGCCGCAGGAGACCAACCGCATCACGCTCGACCCCAAGCTGAAGGACAAGTACGGGATGGCGGCGGCCAGCGTGCACTTCGATGATCACGCCAACGACGTGGCGATGCGCAATCATGCCTACGGGCAGGGGAGCGCAATCTATGCGGCGGTGGGCGCGGTGCGCACGTTCCCGACCCCGCCCTACCCGTCGACGCATAATCTGGGCACCAACCGGATGAGCGCCAAGGCGCGTGACGGCGTGGTCAACAAATGGGGCCAGACCCATGACGTGAAAAACCTGTTCGTCTCCGATGGCTCGCAGTTCACCACGGGCGCCACCGAAAACCCGACCCTGACGATTGTCGCCCTGGCCACCCGGCAGGCGGCCACGATTGCCAGCCTGATGGCGAAGAACGAGATCTGACAGCCCACGCCTCGCCAACCGCACTGGCTAACTACCCTGACTAACTGCCCTGGCCCGCCGTCGCGGGCCAGGGTGGCCCGTGCGGAGCCCGGATGCCGCGACCTTTGCTTGACAGCAGCCGATGCGGTGGGCTTCAACCCGGCGTCCCTCTCGGAGCGGATCGTCCAATGAGTGCCGCCTCCCACCTTGCGCATAGAATTTAGATGACAACCCAGCCCAGCATGGCCAAGCGCAAATCCGGCGGCTTGGTCGAGATGATCAAAACCATCGCCTACGCGATGCTGATCGCGATCGGTATCCGCACCGTCGCCTTTGAACCGTTCAACATCCCGTCGGGATCGATGATCCCGACGCTGCTGGTCGGCGATTATTTGTTCGTTTCCAAATACAGCTTCGGCTATTCGCGCTTCTCGCTGCCGCTGTCGCCGCCGCTATGGTCTGGGCGGATTTTCGGCCATCTGCCGCAACGTGGCGACGTCGCGGTGTTCAAACTGCCGCGCGACAATTCGACCGACTACATCAAGCGGTTGGTGGGCTTGCCCGGCGACCGCATCCAGATGAAGCAGGGCCAGCTTTATATCAACGGCGCTGTCGTCTCCCGCGTGGCGGCCGGCGACTACATCGCCGAGGGCGAGGGGCCGAAGATCCTGGCGCGGCGCTATCTGGAAACGCTGCCCGACAGCGGGCGCGAGCACTTTATTCTGAAGATGTCCGACGATCAGCCGCTGGATAACACGCAGGAATTCCACATTCCCGAAGGCTTCGTGTTCGCCATGGGCGACAACCGCGACAACAGCCTCGATAGCCGGGTGCTGAACGCCGTCGGGTTCGTGCCGCTGGAAAATCTGGTTGGCCGGGCGGAGTTCATCTTTTTCTCGGTCGATGCCACGGCACCCTGGTGGGAGGTGTGGGAATGGCCGTTCGAGATCCGCTGGTCCCGCCTGTTCTCGTCGATCACCTGACCGCGCACCAACCCGGCGTGCCGCTGCACGCCGAGGAGATCGCCGGGCATCGCTTCGCCCGCCCGGACCTGCTGCGTGAGGCGCTGACCCACCGCTCGGCGGTGTCGGGCAAGCCACTGAGCCGGGGCCGCACCGCGCCATCGACCGGCGCTGGTTCGAACGAACGGCTGGAGTTCATCGGCGACCGGGTGCTTGGCCTGTTGATCGCCGAGTGGCTGGCCGAGCGGTTCCCCGATGAACAAGAAGGCAAACTCGGCCCGCGATTGGCTGCGCTGGTCTCGCAACCGGCGCTGGCGGCGATTGCCGAGCGTATCGGCCTGCCCGCCGTTTTGTCGGTGGCGGCGGGCGAGTCGCGGGCGGGCGTACGCAAGCTGGCCACCGTGCTGGCCGATGCCACCGAGGCGCTGATCGGCGCGCTGTATCTGGACGGCGGCCTCGTCCCGGCGCGCGCCTTTGTGCGCAAAGCTTGGGACGAGACCATGCGCACCCAGGCGGCGCCGCCCAAGGACGCCAAGACCGGGTTGCAGGAATGGCTGCTCGGGCGCGGCCAGAAGCTGCCAGACTACGAACTGGTGTCGCGCGAGGGCCCGCCGCACGATCCGGTGTTCGTGATTGCGGTGGCCGCTGGCGGGCAGCGCGGCGAAGGCCGGGCCGGCAGCAAGCGGATGGCCGAACGGCTGGCGGCGGAAGATTTGCTGAACAAACTGGGGGTAGGGACCACCACATGACCACGCGCTGCGGCTTCGCGGCCATTGTCGGCGCACCGAATGCGGGCAAATCGACGCTGCTGAACCGGCTGACCGGCGCGAAGCTGTCCATCGTCTCGCCCAAGGCGCAGACCACGCGGTTCCGCGTGCTGGGCATTCTGATGCGCGGCGCCAGCCAGATTTTGCTGGTCGACACCCCGGGCATTTTCGCACCGAAGCGCAAGCTGGACCGCGCCATGGTCAACGCCGCCTGGACCGGGGCGCAAGACTCTGATCTTGTTCTGTTTCTGGTCGACGCCAAGGCGGGACTGACCGAACAGGTGGCAGGCATCGCCCGCAAGCTCGGCGAACGTGGCGGCAAGGTGTGGCTGGTGCTGAACAAGGTCGATCTGATCACCCCGCAGCGCCTGCTGCCGCTGACGGCGGCGCTGACCGAGATGGTGCCGTTTGCCGAGACCTTCATGGTATCCGCCAACACCGGCGACGGACTTGACCGGCTGCTCGACAGCTTGGCCGGGGCGGTACCGGATGGGCCGTATCTTTATCCGGACGACGATCTGACTGACCTGCCGGACCGTCTGCTGGCCGCTGAGTTGGTGCGCGAACAGATCTTCATGCAAACGCATGAGGAGGTGCCGTACGGCGCCACGGTGGAAACCGAGAACTGGCAGGAACGCAAGGACGGCTCGGTGCGTGTCGAGGCAACGGTGTACGTGGCGCGCGCGGGCCACAAGGCGATCCTGATCGGCGCGGGCGGGTCCAAAATCAAGGAAATCGGCGCCAAAGCGCGCGCGGAACTGACGCGGCTGCTCGACCGTCCGGTGCATTTGTTCCTCAACGTCAAGGAGCGGGCCGGCTGGGACGAGGAAGGCGCGCGGCTGCGCGCGATTGGGCTGGACGACACCAAATGAGTGAGCCGGTGCCGGTCCTGCCGGGCGAACCGGCGATTCGGATGATCGCCATGCCGTCCGACACCAACCCATCGGGCGATATTTTCGGCGGCTGGCTGATGGCGCACATGGACTTGGCCGGCGCCTCGGCGGCGCAACGCCGGGCGCATGGCCGCGTGGCGACCGTGTCGGTCGATTCGATGAGCTTCCATCTGCCGGTGAAGGTCGGGGATGAGGTGAGCATCTACGCGACGATCCAAAGCGTTGGCCGCACCTCGATCCGGGTGTTCATCGAGACTTGGCGGCGCGAGCGTTCCGCTGAACTCCGCGACCGGGTCACGTCGGCCACCTTCGTGTTCGTCGCCATCGACGACGCCGGCCGCCCGCGAGCGGTGGACCCGGCGTGAGCGAGCCGGATTGGCCGGCCTGGGCGCGCGAGGTTCAGGCCATCGCGCAAACCGGGCTGACCTTCACCCGCGACCCTTATGATCGAGATAGATATACCGCATTACAATCGCTCGTGGCCCGCATCATGGCCGAAGCGGGTAGCGCGGATCTACGCCGTGTCACAGAACTGTTCGCCGCCCAGGAAGGCTACGCGACTCCAAAAGTCGATGTGCGCGGGGCGGCGTTCGACGCGGCTGGCCGCATCTTGATGGTGCGCGAGGTGCAGGATGCCGGGCGCTGGACGCTGCCGGGCGGCTGGGCGGATGTGAACCTGACCGCTGCCGAGAATGTGGCCAAGGAAGTCTTTGAGGAGTCGGGCTTCGCGGTGCGGGTGACCAAGTTGGTCTCCGTCTGGGACCGTTCCCGGCAGGGCCATGGGCCGTTCCCGTTTTCGACCTATAAGCTATTCTTTTTGTGCGAAATCATCGGCGGTGCGGCCACGGTGAGCCTGGAGACCTCTGAGGTCGGCTTCTTTGCCGAAGACGATCTGCCAGCCGATCTCTCTACCGGCCGGGTTCTGCCACACCAACTGCGCCGGGTTTTCGTACACCGGTGCGAGCCGTCGTTGCCGACTGAATTCGAATAGACGGGGCAGCATCTTGAGCGTTAACTCGATGGTTACCCACGCCTGACTTAGTTGCGCGGCGCTTCGCGGCAGAACGCCGCCATCGATTCGCTGCTGGCGAGGACAACAATCATGGAGCAGTCCGGCGAACGGGACGCCAGCAACACCTATGCTGCGGCGGCAATTCAGGCGATTCGCGACAATGGCTTGCAGATCGACCCAAAGACGTTTTCCGTTTGGTATGAATACCATAAGGGCGGTAACCCCGGATTGCGGCGGGTTATCGACATCATCCTAACCAATCGCAGCCCGGTTAGCCCGGTCGCTGTTGCCCGCATCTACGAACGCTTTATCGCCAACGCGGTGGACTACCGCGTCATCCACGAAACCTCCGCGCGGATGCAGCAAACGCTGGCGCAGTTGGTGGCGCTGGTCAGCGAGGCGAGTTCCGGCGCCAGTCAGTTCGGCAGCACAATACGCCGGGTCTCTGGCCAATTCGCCGCCAACGAGGTCTCGATTGGTGAACTGGTGCAGTGCTTGCTGTCTGAAGCGCGCGAAATCGGCGCCAGCACGTTGCGTATTCAGGGGGAATTGGCCCGCAATGCCGAGCTGATGCAGACTATGCAGCGCTCGCTGGAAGATGCGCGGCGCGAGGCGTCGACCGATCCGCTGACCGGACTGGCCAATCGCCGCTGCTTGGATGAAGCGTTGCAGACGCGCGCGGGCAAGGCGATGAACGACGGCTTGGACTTGTCGCTGCTGATCGTCGATATCGATCATTTCAAACGGGTCAACGATCAATGGGGTCATCCGGTCGGCGACGAAGTGCTGAAGCTCGCCGCCAGCACGCTGCGCGCCAGTATTCGCGAGGCCGATCTGGCGGCCCGCTATGGCGGCGAGGAATTCGCCGTGGTGCTGGCGGGAGTGGCGGCCAACGCGGCGGGTGAAATTGGCGAGCGGATCCGCAAGTCATTCGCCGAAAGCCAAGTGGTGCTGCGCGGTTCGGGCCAGAGCATTGGCACCATCACGGTTTCGGTCGGCGTGGCCGCGTACGAACCGGGCGAGTCGCTGGGGCAGTGGGTTGGGCGCACCGATGCGGCCCTCTATGCAGCCAAGCAAGCGGGCCGCAATCAGGTGGCGCTGGCGCGCAACGCGGTGCTGACCGGGTGAGTCGAGGTGGAACGGTCGTCGAATAGCGCAGCGGTCTCGACTCTCATTCGAGAACAAGATAAGAACATTGGCATGGATTGGGATGCCCCTGCGATCGTGCTGGATGCTCGCCCGTTCGGCGAGGCCGATGCCGTGGCCACCGTGATGACGCAGGCGCACGGCACGCATCGCGGGCTGGCGCGCGGCGGGCTATCGCGCGGCAAGGCGGCGGTTTGGCAGCCGGGCAACATTGTGCAGGCGCGCTGGGTCGGGCGGCTCTCGGACCAATTGGGCGCGATCAGCGCGGAATTGGTGCATCCGGCGGCGGCCTTGGCGATGGACGATCCGCTGGCGCTGGCCATGCTGCGCGCCGCCTGCGCGGTGGCGGAGGGGGCACTGCCGGAACGTGAGCCGCATCTGCGGCTGTTCGGCGGCCTGCTGCATTTGCTGGCGCATCTGGCGCAGGGCCACAGTCTGCTGGCCGACCAAATCCGCTGGGAAGCAGCGGTGCTGGCCGATCTGGGGTACGGATTGGATTTTTCTGCCTGTGCCGTCACCGGCAGCAATGCGCGGCTGGCGTTCGTCTCACCGCGCACCGGGCGGGCGGTGTCGGACGAAGCGGCCGGCGAATGGCGGGCCCGGTTGCTGCCGTTGCCGGTGCTGCTGTTGCACGATGAGACGGGCAGCCCTGCGGATTGGCGCGATGGTTTGCGGCTGACCGGGCATTTCCTGGCGCGCGATGCATTCGGCCATCACCACCGGCCATTGCCCCCGGCACGGCTTGCGCTGTACGACCGCGTCGCCGCATTGGCCGAGAGTGAGACTGCATGACCGACGACGTGCCCGGACGCATCGAAGACACCAACCTCGCCGACGCGCTGTCCGAGCGGTACTTGGCCTATGCGATGTCCACCATCATGTCCCGTTCGCTGCCGGATGTGCGCGACGGGCTGAAACCGGTGCACCGGCGGCTGATTTACGCGATGCACGTGCTGCGGCTCGACCCCGCCGCCGGGTTCAAAAAATGCGCCCGCATCGTCGGCGACGTGATGGGCAAGTTCCATCCGCACGGCGACCAGTCGATCTACGACGCCCTGGTTCGGTTGGCGCAGGATTTCGCCGCCCGCTATCCAATGATCGACGGGCAGGGCAATTTCGGCAACATCGACGGCGATAACCCAGCGGCGATGCGGTACACCGAAGCGCGGCTGACGCTGGTGGCCAGCGCGATGCTGGCCGGGATCGACGACGACGCAGTGGATTTTCGCGCCACCTACGACGGTGAGGACCACGAGCCCGTCGTGCTGCCCGGCGCGTTCCCCAATCTGCTGGCCAACGGTGCCGCCGGCATCGCGGTCGGCATGGCGACCTCCATTCCGCCGCACAACGTCGGCGAGATTTGCGGAGCGGCGAGTCTGCTGGCCCGCAAGCCCGACGCGACCGCCGCCGACTTGATGGCCTTCATCCACGGCCCGGATTTTCCCACCGGCGGCGTGCTGGTGGAGGACCGCGCAACGATGCTGGCCGCCTACGAAACCGGGCGCGGCGGCTTCCGGGTGCGGGCCAAATGGGCGCAGGAACACGGCAAGCACGGCACCTGGGTCATTGTCGTCACCGAAATTCCGTATCAGGTGCAGAAATCGCGGCTGATCGAGCAGATCGCGCAGTTGCTGGAAGAAAAAAAGCTGCCGCTGCTGGCCGATGTGCGCGACGAGAGCACCGAACTGGTGCGCCTCGTGCTGGAGCCCAAAAATCGCGGCGTCGATCCGGCGATGCTGATGGAGACGCTGTTCCGCGCCACCGCGCTGGAAAGCCGTTTCCCGCTGAATATGAACGTGCTGACCGCCGACCGCACGCCGCGCGTGATGGGGTTGCGCGAGGTGCTGCGGCACTGGCTGGACCACCGGCAGGACGTTCTGGTGCGCCGCTCGCGGCACCGCTTGGCGGCCATTGAGAAGCGGCTGGAAATCCTCGACGGATTCCTCGCGGTCTATCTCAATCTCGACGAGGTGATCCGCATCATCCGCTATGAGGACGAGCCAAAGGCGACGCTGATCGCGGCATTCTCGCTGAGCGATGTGCAGGCCGAGGCCATTCTGAACATGCGGCTGCGTAGCCTGCGGCGGTTGGAAGAAGAGGAAATCCGCAAGGAGCACGCGGCGCTGACCAAAGAGCGCGGCGAGGTGCAGACGTTGCTCGGCGATACCGCGAAACAATGGAAGCGCATCGCCAGCGAGATCGAGGACACCCGCAAGAAGTTCTGCAGCGGCGCGCTCGGCGACCGGCGGACGTTGATCATGGCCGCCCCGCCGCCGATGGAGGTGAGCAACGAGGCGTTTGTCGAGCGGGAGCCGATCACCGCGATCCTGTCGGAAAAGGGCTGGATTCGCGCGGTGAAGGGTCACTTGGCCGACGGCGGCGAGCTGAAATTCAAGGAAGGCGACGCGCTGCGCCTGCTGTTGCCGTGCGAGACCACCGACCGGCTGTGTCTATTCGGCAGCAACGGCCGCGCCTACATGCTGCGCGCCAACGACTTGCCGCGCGGGCGTGGTGACGGGCAGCCAGTGCGGTTGTTGGCGGAACTGGCCAACGAGGACGATGTGCTGGCGCTGTTCGTGCCGCGCGACGGCGCACGCTATCTGGTCGCCTCAGCGAGTGGGCGCGGCCTGGTGGTCAAGGCCGAGGATTTGCTGGCGGAAAAGCGCACCGGGCGCACCGTGCTCAACCTGCGCGACAATGAGCGCGCGGTGCTGTGCGTGCCGGCCGATGGCGACCATGTCGCCATTCTGGGCAGCAATCGCAAGCTGCTGGTGTTTCCGCTGGAGCAGGTGCCGGAACTGGCGCGTGGCACCGGTGTGACGCTGCAACGCTACAAGGACGCCACGCTCGACTATGCGCTGGTGTTCAAGCTGGCCGGCGGCCTGACCTGGAAGTCGGGCGACCGCACCCGGACGGAGTCCGGGGTGTCGCTGCGCGGCTGGCTCGGCGAACGCGGGCAGGTTGGCAAAATGCCGCCTAACGGGTTCCCCAAGACCAGCCGGTTCGGTTGAAGCGCAGCGAAGTTATACCAAATCTCTTGGGAGAGTACCCATGATCCATTCGATCGTCATCGCCGGGCTTGACCCGGCGATCCATGCCAACGCTCGGTGTTAGACGCGAGATGCTCTGTGCGGCGCCATGGATTGCCGGGTCAGGCCCGGCAACGACAATGAGTTTTGGTCAGCGAGATTTGGTATTACGGGTTGCTCGGCGTCTGCGGCGTGCCGGCGACCGGCAGGTTGCTGACGCCAAGATAGGCATTGGCGAACAGCGTGCCGTTGCCGAGCACGAGATTGTAGCCCGGAACGGCGCCGTAGCCATTGTTGCCCTTGATGCCGGTATGGAACACCAGCGGCTTCGTACCCAGCGCCTGCAGGTGCGCGAGGGTGTAGAGATTGACGTTCTCGTTGCCCAGCCGCCCGCCGGTCAACTGGACTTTGAGCGCCAGCAGGCCGGCGAAGTCCGGAGCGGCGGCGCTGGTGCCGATCAATCCAACAAAGCTGCCATTGATCGCCGCCACATCGGCGCTGCGGCTTGGGCCGCACGGCAATACCGCGCCGCCCGGGCAGCCGCCCATGTGCAGCGCGACATCGGGCACCATCCGCTTGTTCCGGGAAATCGTGCTGATACCCTTCTGATAGCTGGGTTGCGCAAACACAATCGACAGCCCGCCGCCCGAACCCCAGATCGCCCCGGTTGCCGGGGTGCTGTAGAAAATATCCGAAGCCACCGGGTCGAACGCCGCCGCTTCGCTGACGTAGTTGGAGTTCAGGTTTGTAACGAAATGGGTGGTCACGAGGTTGGAACCACCGACGGCTGTCACGTGTGGGCTAGTGGCTGGGTTTTCGGCGGTGCGCACGAACACGCCGCAGCCGTCCACCGCACCGCTGGCGAAGCAGGCGGGCTGCGGAATCGGCAACGCGCCGCCGTCGCCGCTGCTGGCCACGAAAGTGATGCCCTGGGCGTTGCCCTGTTTGAACATCCCATCGACGACGGTCAGAACGGCCGTGAAATCGACACCGTTGTTGTAGGCGGCGGTGTAGCCCACTTCGGGACCACCAAACGACATGCTGACGATATCGACGGCATTGGTTTCAACGATGGTGGACAGTCCAGCCAAGATGGCGGCGTCCGTCAGATCTGGAATATTATAGAGAGTGATATTTGCACCCGGCGCCATGCCGCCGGATTGCTGCAAATCAAGCTCCGACTCGACCGAATCGCCATTCGGATCGAACGCCGCGCCGCCGAATATTGGAACGGTGCTGAATTTCGGCACTGGCAAATTCTCGTGCCCGAAATACAGCGTCATATCCGACGGCAGAAAATCGCCCGACATCAGAATGCCGATATTGGCGCCGGTGCCGTTGGCAACCGCGACCGACGGATAGCTGTACGCTTGCTTCAAATCGTCGAACCAGTAGCTGCCGGTGCGGCTCGTCCGGTTTTCGGTCAATGTCCAACCGGACCGGACCGCGTGGCGATGCATGTGGGTAACGCCGGCGAAGTTGGCCACCACGGCGCCGGACGCTGTCAATTCGGCTGGCAGCGCGGGCGGTGATTTCGCCACCAGCCGGTGCTTCCCGTTCGGAAAATAGCCGGTGGCAAGCTGGGTGCCGAGCACACTCTCAACGGCGGCAACCGAGCCTGCGGCATGCACCGAGTGGCTGCCGCTGACTTGCGCGGCCAAGCCCGCGCTGCGCAGGCGGGTGATCACTTTGGCCATAGCGTCCGGCGAGGCGCCGAACCGGCTGGCGAATTGGGTGGGGGTCAGCCAGTGGTGATACAGCGGCGAGCCCGGGCGTTGCTGTTCATTCAGGAGCGTTTCGAGCCCGGCGGAATCGCGCATCGGCAGATACACATCGAACGACGCGCTGCTGGCGGCATCCGCCCGCCCACCGATGGAGGCCCGCATCTGCGCGGCTGCCGGAAATGCGGCAACGCTCCCAGCCAGCAAGCACGCTATGGCTGCTGTGCGGCGGACATTTTGGCGTTTCGTTTGGGTCATGCGTGCCTCCCGGCGAGCGAATGAGTTTGATAGTGCCGACACGAGCACCGAGCAATTTGAGCGGCTGTCAGCTCTGCCCGATGATTTCGTCTTACCCGCTGTCAGTGTCAGGTCAGGTTGCTGTGGCAGGCACCAGCGCATCATCGGCGCCGGCTGGTTCGGCATGGCTTTCAGCGCCGGTCAACAGCCGCCACGTTCCCGCCACCAAAATCTCGCTCGGGCGAAAGCGGGCCTTGTACGCCATCTTGCGGCTCTCCGGCACCCAATAACCCAAGTAAACATACGGCAGCCCCATGGCGCGCGCGCGTTCGATCAGCCAAAGAATAGTAAAGGTGCCGAGCGAGCGCCGGTCCATGCCGTTAACAAAGTACGAATAGACTGCCGACAAGCCGTCGCCGAGCCGGTCGGTCAGGCATGCGCCGATCAAACGGTCGTCCAGATCGCGGAATTCGACCACGAAACTGCTGATCGGCGTGTCCTCCACCATGGCGCGATAGTCGTAGAAGCTCATCGTCGCCATATCGCCGTCGCTGTGGCGCACTTGCTGATAGCGCTGGAACAGTTGGTATTGCTCGGCGGTGGCGCGCGGCGGCACCTCGAAGCCTTCGACGCCGACGTTGACGCGGGCGATCTTGCGCAGCGTGCGGTCCGGCTGGAAATGCGCCGCCGGAATGCGGATCGGCACGCAGGCCGTGCAGTTGGGGCACACCGGGGCATACGCAATATTGTGACTGCGGCGGAATCCGGCGCGCGACAGGCGGTCATGCAGCGCGTCGGCCTCGGGGCCGGCAATCTCGGTGACGACCTTGCGCTCGGTGCGTCCTGCCACGTATGGGCAGGGCAGTGGGGCCGTGGTGTAGAAAAACTGCGGCCGGCGGGGCGGCTTGTAGCTCATGCGAACGGCGGACCTCCGGGCCCCATGTTCACGAACCCGGCGCCGCCGGTCAACGCCCGTGCGTGCACCACGACCAGCCCCGAGGCAATATCATGCAGGGTGCGGCGGCGCTGGCTGAACAGCGCCAGCAGGAATGGAACGCCGGACAGCGCCCAGGACACATAGAAGCCGAGCACCCAAATGATCGCGGCGAAGCCGGTCGGTGGCCCGAGGTTGTCATTGCGCCGCACGATGAGGCCGAGCATGGCCTGCCCCGGCGTGGCCGACAGCGGCGAAAGCAAAAAGACGAAGTTGTAGATGGCGGGTAAGAACGGCAGCAGTCCGAGCAGCGGCATGCCCAGGCCAAGCGTCAGGATGCCGAACAACAGCAACGCCAGCGCGCACAGCTTCCACAGCACCAGCACAATGAGGCCGTCGATCAGGAAGCCAAAGATGCGGCGGCTACGGGTGCCGCCGGTCATCATCTCATCGCTGAGCCATTGAACATCGTCGCCGGGGGCCGGGCGGTATGTCACGGCAGCACCTGCTGGCTGGGGGTGAACGACATGCGGGCGGCCACGCTGTCCGGTTTGGCGCTCAGCGTCAGGCTGGCGCCGTCGCGCCAGCGCGGCAGCATGTTGCGCGCCAAGTCACTGAATACATTGCCGGATTGGCCCGGGGCGAGCGCGTACAGGCTGCGGTCGAGATTGGCGAGATCATAGACGGCGCGAAATTCCGGGCCGTGCGCCGCCTCGAAGCGGCCGCCGGCCATGCCGCCGCGATTGAGCGTGCTGCCGTCGCCGGAGGTCTCGATGCGGCCTTCGAGCCAGCGCCCGATCAACGGCACCTGGCGCAGCGCCGGGTGGGCAAACACCGCCTGATGCGCGCTGCCCCAGCGCCACGCGCGCGGGTCGGGGCCAAAACGGGCGGACAGGTCGCGCACGGTGGCCGCCAGGCTTGCAGCCAGCATCGGCCCGCAGTCGCCGCCGCACCAATGCGCACCGGCGGGCGACAGCGCGTGGCGCAGCAATTGCGGCCAGGGCGCCACCGCCGGTTCGGCCTCGGCGGGCACGCCCAGCCGCGCAACCAAAGCGGCGCGGAAGTGCTGCATCCAGGCGTTGAAGATCAGCGGCTGCGGCGCATCGCGGCCGATGCTGCCATCCCATCCGGTCAGCAGGGCTTGGGCGGCGCGTGCTGGGCCTTCTGGTAACGCCACGTTCATCAGCGTGGGCAACAGGTCGCGGGCGGGCAGGCTGATAATGTCGGTCTGCATCGCGGCGAAGCTGGCGGTGCTGTGCTGGTCCTGCGCGGCCAGCAGGGCGCGGATGCGCTGGGCGCGCTCGTCGCTGTACCAGTCGCGGCCCAGGAACACGGGGAAATCGGCTGGCGCCACGCGTTCGTTGGCGTTGACCAAGCGTCCGCTGGCCGGTGCGACGACATGCGGCAGGTCCACGCCGCTGGCCCAGCCGGTCCAGTCGTAGCTGCCGTCCGCGCCCGGCACCGCCCGGCTGCCGTCGCTGGCTTTGCGCAGCGGCACCCGCCCGGTGACGAACAAGCCGATGGAGTCGTGATCCGCCACCATCAGGTTCTGCACCGGCGAGGAGATTTGCGCCGCCGCGCGTCCGGCGGCGGCCACATCGCCCGCCCGGTTCAGCGCCAATAGGCCAGTGGCGGCGGTGTCGCCGGGCGACAGGTTGGCCGCTTGCAGCGCCAGCACCGGGCCAGACGGATCGGCCAGATCGCTGATCACCGGACCGTGCCGGGTCTCGCGCACCGTGATGATGTCGTCGGCCGCGCCGCGCACATGAATGCGCTCCTCACGCACGGCATAGGTGGCCGCGCCGCCGGGCGTTTCGTATTTTCCGTCCGGCGCCGGGGTTTCGACGAACAGATCCTGCACATCGGCGCCGGTGGTTGTGAAGCTCCAGGCAATGCGGCCGTTATGGCCGAGGATCATGAACGGCGTGCCCGGCGCTGTGGCGCCCGCTAGGACTCCGCGCGGCGTTTCCAGGCGGGCGAGGAACCACACGCCAGGAAAGCCGAAGCCCAAATGCGGGTCGCCGGCCAGCAGTGGCGCGCCAGTGACACTATGCGTCCCATCGACCGCCCAGGCGTTGCTGGCGCTGTGCGGCAGAGTGAATGGGGCGGGGAAATCCGGGATCAGGCTGGCCAGTTTTGCAGCGGTGCGGGCCAGCGCCGGGTCTGACGTCAGCGCCGGGTCTGACGTCAGCGCCGCCTCCGGGTGGCCGCCGCCGCCATCCGGCCAAAGTTCATCGACTGCTTCGGGCGGCATCTTGCTGTCGAGAATGAGCCGCGCGCGTTCTTCGCGCCAGTTGCCGGACAGGTATAGCCCCATGGTCTTGCCCCACAGCAGGCTATCGACCGCTGTCCACGGCTGCGGCGCGCCAAACACCGCAAACTCCGGGGCCGCCCACCGCCCGCGCGCGGCAATCCAGGCATTCACCCCGCGCGCGTAAGCGTCGAGCATTTGCCGTGTCTCGGGGCTCAGTCCCGGCAAATCGGCCAGCGCACGGTTGCGCAAACCGAGCGTGCGCATGGTGCGGTCATAGTTCAGCGCGGCCGGGCCGAACAATTCGGCAAGCTCGCCGGAGGCAGCGCGGCGCATCAAGTCCATCTGGAACAGCCGCTCACGCGCATGCAATGCGCCCAGCACTTCGGCGGCATCGGCATCGGTTTGCGCCACGACGCGTGGCACGCCGTCGCTGTCCAGCGTGGCGCTGGCGGCGGCGGACAGGCCGGGCAGGGCGATCGATAAATCGCCGCCGGGCAGCGTCAGCCAGATCATGCCGCCCACGCCAGCGGCGGCGAGCAGTATGACAAACACCAGCAGGGCTAGGCCACGGCGCATCCAGCGGATCATTGCCGGACCATATCACGGTTCGTGGCGGCTTGGGTGTTCTTGCCGGTGTTCGCCGCAATCCGTAGGTTGCCGCCGTAGGAAATTGCCAG
This sequence comes from Rhodospirillales bacterium, assembly GCA_025359905.1. Classification (GTDB taxonomy): domain Bacteria; phylum Pseudomonadota; class Alphaproteobacteria; order Acetobacterales; family Acetobacteraceae; genus CAIPHQ01. The sequence continues at coordinate 93,578 of JANYDF010000043.1, read as the reverse complement.
GAGCCGCCCGATGCCCGAGATCCCTGACCGCCCCGAATACCAGAGCGACCTGTTCCGTGACGGCCTCGTGGTGCGCCGCGAAGTGCTGGGCGCCGATTACGTCGATGCGTCGCTGGCGCGGTCGGACGAATTCATGGCCGGGTTCCAGAAGCTGACCACCGAACTGGCCTGGGGCACCATCTGGACGCGTCCGGGCCTCGAACGGAAAACCCGCAGCATGATCGTGCTCGCCATGCTGGCGGCGATGAGCAAGCCGAACGAGTTGAAGCTGCACGTGCGCGGCGCGCTGACCAACGGCGTAACGCGCGAGGAAATCAAGGAAATCCTGATGCAGGCGTGCGTCTATGCCGGCATTCCCGCCGGGCTCGAGGCATTCCACGCCGCCGCCGCCGTGTTCAAGGAAATCGACGCGGCATGAGCGGGCGCACGCAGGAGGCCGTGGTCGTCGAGCGCTTCGGCGACCAGGCCACCGCCTACCTCAAGAGCGCGGTGCATTCGCAGGGCGTCGACCTTGTGGCGCTGGCCGCCCTGGTGAAAGGACAGAGCACAGCGCGCGTGCTCGATCTCGGCTGTGGCGGCGGGCACGTCGCCTATGCCGTGGCGCCCGAAGTGGCGGAGGTGGTGGCGTACGATTTGTCGCAGCAAATGCTCGACGTGGTCGCGCAAACCGCAGCCAGCCGGGGCCTGGGCAATCTCGTGACCGAGCAGGGCCCCGCCGAACACCTGCCGTTCGCCGACGCCAGCTTCGATATGGTGCTCAGCCGCTACTCCGCGCATCACTGGCGCGATTTCGAGGCAGGGCTTCGTGAAGCGGCGCGGGTGCTGAAGCCGGGCGGGCGCGCAGGGTTTGTCGATGTGGTCTCGCCGGGCCGTCCGCTGCTCGACACCTTTCTGCAAGCCATCGAAGTGCTGCGCGACACCTCGCATGTGCGCGACCGCAGCCGGGCCGAGTGGGAGGACGCCGCCGCGCGCGCCGGATTCGCGGGCAGCGGCGTCAGCGCGTTCAAGGTAAGGATCGACTTTCCCACCTGGATCGAGCGGATGCGCACGCCGCCGGACATGGCGGCGGCGATCCGCACCTTGCAGGCCGCGATGGCCGACGATGTGCGGCGCTACTTCGCCATCGAGCCGGACGGCAGCTTCACTTTCGATGTGGTGCTGTTCGAATTTTTGACGGTGGATTGACGCGCGCTTAACTGCGGTAACCGGTTGATCTGATTGACGCCACGGCGGCGCGGCCCGATGCTTTCGCGTAACCAGCCGTGGCGTCAATGTCCCTCGCCCGCATCCGCAGTTTTGCTTTCTCCGGCATCAAAGCCAACCCGGTGGAAGTGCAGGTGCAAATCTCGCCTGGGCTGCCGGCGTTTCTGGTGGTCGGCCTGCCCGACAAGGCGGTGGGCGAAGCGCGCGAGCGGGTGCGCGCGGCGCTGACCGCGATGGGGCTGTCGCTGCCGCCAAAGCGTGTGCTGATCAATCTCGCCCCGGCCGATCTGCTCAAGGAAGGCTCGCATTTCGACCTGCCGATCGCGCTCGCCGTGCTGGCGGCGATGGACGTGGTGCCGCGCGAGGACTTGGGCGAGTTCGCCGCCCTCGGCGAATTGTCGCTCGACGGCACGTTGAACGCGGTGGCGGGGGTGCTGCCCGCCGCCATTGCCGCTTCGGCGGCGGAACTGGGACTGATCTGCCCGGCTTCGCAAGGCGGCGAGGCGGCGTGGGCGGGCGGCATTCAGGTGCTGGCGGCGCCCGATCTGCTGTCGCTGATCAATCATTTCCGCGGCTTGCAGGTGCTAGCGCCGCCCGATCCGGCAGGCGTGGCCGATCCGGGGCCGATGCCCGACATGCTGGAGGTGCGCGGCATGGAAACCGCCAAGCGCGCCTTGGAAATCGCGGCGGCGGGTGGGCATAATCTGTTGCTGGTGGGCCCGCCCGGTGCCGGGAAATCCATGCTGGCCGCCCGGCTGCCGGGCCTGCTGCCCGATCTGACCCCGCGCGAGGCGCTGGAGGTCAGCATGGTGCACAGTGTCGCCGGGATGCTGGACGGCGGGCGGCTGGTGAAGCGGCCGCCGTACCGCGAGCCGCATCACAGCGCCAGCCAAGCGGCCCTGACCGGCGGCGGCACGCGGGCGCGGCCCGGCGAAGTGTCGTTGGCGCATCGCGGTGTGCTGTTTCTCGACGAGTTGCCGGAATTTCCGCGTGCCGCTCTGGAAGCGTTGCGTCAGCCGATGGAAAGCGGGCGCACCACGGTGGCCCGCGCGATGGCGCACATCACCTATCCGGCGCGCTTTCAATTGATCGCTGCAATGAATCCATGCCGCTGCGGCTATCTCAGTAACGCCGGGCGCGAATGCGGCCGCGCGCCGCGCTGCGGCGAGGACTATCAGAACCGCATCAGCGGGCCGCTGCTCGACCGCATCGACTTGTCGGTGCAGGTGCAACCGGTGGCCCCCGCCGAGTTGTCCCGCGCGCCGCAGGGTGAAACCAGCGCCGTCGTGGCCGCCCGCATCGCCGCCGCGCGGCAAATGCAGCGCGACCGGGGCGGCGAGGCGGGACCGCCGACCAATGCCGAGGCGGAACCGGGCGGACTGGCGCTGCAACCGGACGCCCGCGCGCTGGCCGAACAGGCGGCGGACAAGTTGCGGCTGTCGCCGCGCGGCTATACCCGCACGCTGCGGGTGGCGCGCAGCATCGCCGATCTGGCAGGCGAGCCCGCGATCCGGCGGCAAGACGTGGCGGAGGCGCTGGCCTACCGCCATCGTCAGCCGGGGCGGGCGGTGTAACTCTAATTCGCCGGTGCGCTGGCTTCCGGGTGCTTCATCGCCTTCTCGATCAATTGGACGGCCATTTGGCGATCTCCGGCCGACAGCGCGTGCCGCGCGGCGGCAATTTGCTTGACCAGCGGCTGGCCGCTTGGTTGCCCGGCGTTGGATGGTTTCACCGAACGGTCGAGCGCCCGGCTCTCGGCCCGTTCCAACGCTTCCTGCGCCTCGCCCGTGCGATTGGCGGCGATGGCGCGGCGGGCGGCGTCGAGGAACGCGGCGGGCGGGGCTTCGTCGTCCACGGCGGGCGCGGGCAGACTGGGCGCCCAGGTGGTCTTGGTATCGGCGGCGCTGGTGTTGCTGGAGGTGGCCGACATCGGCTGGGTGCCGGTGACTATCACGGGGGCGGGTGCTGTCGCTGCCACCGGGGCAGGCGCCGGCGTGGCGGGCATTGCGCCGAGATTCCCGGGCGGCGGGCTCAGCACGAGCGGTTGCGCCGCGTGCAGCGGGGCCGAAATCGCGGCGCAAGCGGCGGCGGCAATTAGAACACGCAGGCGGGACAGCGTGCGAATGGGGGGCATGGCGAGCTCCTGCACAATACGGTGGCGGCTGCATACACCGCGCGCGGCGCTGCGTCAGGTCTCACGGCGAAACGCATCGGCGATCCGGCGCACCCGTCCGGCATCGTCCACCACCAGCACGTCGAATCGTACACCCTGCGCGCCCCAGCCCGGATTTGCGCCCAGCAAGATCTCGGCGGCGGCGAGCAAGCGGGTCTGTTGCCGCTGGCTCAGCGCGGCGGCGGCGTCCGCTAGGCTGGGGCGGCGTTTGACTTCGATGAACGCCAGCAGGCCGTCGCGCTCGGCCACCGCGTCGATCTCGCCGGCCGGCGTGCGGATGCGGCGGCCATGGATGAACCAGCCTTCGGCCGCCAGAGCGGCACAGGCCAGCGACTCGGCGTCCACGCCGTCCGAATGCGCCCGGCGGCCGCGCAGGCTGCGCGGGCCGGTCAGTCGCGGCCTTCTTCCACCGCGTGGCAAGCGACGGCCACGCCATCGGCATATTCTAACGCGGGGGCTTCTGCCACGCAGCGCGCGGTGGCCAGCGGGCAGCGGGCGCGGAAGCAGCAGCCGGTGGCGGTCTCGACGCTCGCCGCATTGACTGGCACATCCGGAATGAGTGGCAGCACCTGGCGGGTGTGCGGGTGGCGCGGGCGGGTGAACACCGCCTCGGCGGCGCCGAATTCCAGCAAGCGGCCGCGATGCATTACCGCCACCAGATCGGCCATATGCCGCACCACGCCGACATCGTGGCTGATGAACAGCATGGTCAGCCCCAGGCGTTCTTGCAGTCCGCGCAGCAAGTTCAGCACATGCGCCTGCAATGAGACGTCGAGTGCGCTGGTCGGCTCATCGCACACCAGAAATGTCGGGTCGCTGGCCAGCGCACGGGCGATGGCGACGCGCTGGATTTGGCCGAAACTCAGTTCAGCAGGCAGCCGCTTGCCGAGTTCAGGGGCCATCCCGACCAACTGCATCAGCTCCTCGACCCGGTCCATCGGGTCGGTTTGGCGTGCCACCAAGCGAAACGCGTTCAACGGCTCGGCAATGCTGTCGCGCACCTGCCAGCGCGGGTTGAGCGACGCATTGGCGTCCTGAAATACCATGTTCATCCGCCGCCGCACCGAGCGGCGGATGCGTTTGCCAGTGATTTCCTCGCCGTCGAAGCGGACTTTGCCAGTGTCCGGGGCCAGCAATCCAAGCGCGATACGCGCCAGCGTGGTCTTGCCGCAGCCGCTTTCGCCCAGCAGCGCCAGTGTCGTGCCGCGCGGAATGGCCAGTGACACATCGACCACCGCGCGGACGGCGCCAAAGCTGTGGCTGATATCTTCCATGACCAGCAACGGGCCGTCACTCATGCGCGGATACCGGCATCGGCCAACTCCGGCAGCGGATGAAAACACGCGGCCCCGGAGGCCGGCTGCGCCGGCCGCTCGGCGCGGCATTGGTCGGAAGCGTTGTGGCAGGATTGGCGGAACACGCAGCCTCTCGGCGCCGTTCCGGGCAGCGGCATTCGGCCGGAAACCACGGGTAAGCGATGCTTGCGCTCAGCCAAGCCCGGCATGCTGGCGATAAGGCCCGCGACATACGGGTGACGCGGCGATTGCAGCACAGCGGCGGCCGGGCCAGTTTCCAGCACGCGCCCGGCGTACATCACCGCCACCCGGTCGGCGGCCGCCAGCGCGGTGCGAATATCGTGCGAGATCAGCAGCACGCTGGTGTTCTGCGCTTGCGCCAGCCGCCGCATCAACCCGGCCAACTGCGCCCGCAAAGGCATGTCCAAGGCCGCCGCCGGCTCATCGGCGATCAAGATTTCCGGGCCGGGGGCCATCGCCAAGGCAAGCGCCACACGCTGGCGCATGCCGCCGGACAATTCGTGCGGGTAGGCGCTCGCCCGGTCCGCACTCAGGCTGACCGCTTCCAGCCATTCTGCCACCCGGTCGCGCAGCAAAGCGCGCGTCAGTTGCGGCTGGTGGGTGCGCAGTGTCTGGGTGAGTTGCACGCCGATGGTCTGCAACGGATCGAGTGCGCCGTACGGATCTTGGAACACGGCGCAAATGTGCTTGCCGCGCAATTTGCGCCACCCGGCCCGGTTGGACTGGTCGATGCGCTTGCCTTTGAAAGCAATGATCCCCCCCTTCATCCGCGAACCTGGCGGCAGCAAGCCCACGATAGCTGCGGCCGTGAGCGACTTGCCCGCACCGCTTTCGCCCATCAGGGCCAGCACTTCGCCTTGGCCGAGCGTCAACGACACGCCATCAACAGCCATGCCGCCGCGCACGATGACCTGCAGCTCATCGACCTTCAGCAACGTCATCGCCGCCGCCTCCGCCCCAGTTCGAGGTCGAAGGCGTTGATCGCCATCAATGGCAGCGCCAGCGCCGCCGCCGGAAACAACACGGTCCACCACGCGCCGGCAGCCATTTGCTCATGGCCGAGCCAAATCAGTGTGCCCAGCGACGGGGTTTCCGCTGGCAGGCCAAGGCCGAGAAACGACAGCGTCGCTTCGTCCATGATCGCCAGCGCCAAGCTCAGGCGCAACAGCACGAAGGCTGGGGCGATGACGTTGGGCAGCACGTGTTCGAAGGCGATTCGCGTTGGTTGCAAGCCAAGCATACGGGCGGCGTCCACGTACGGCCGGTCGCGTTCGATTTGCACGGCCCCGCGCACCAAGCGGGCGAAGTGCGGCCACCGGCCGAAACCGATGGCGAGCACCAGGGCGGGAATGATGGTGCTGGCCAAGTCGGCGGCGGGCACGAGCGCGCGCGCCACACCGGCAGCCAGCAAAACCACCAGCAACGGCGGAAACGTCAGTTGCGCGTCGGCGAGCCGCATGACCACGCGGTCGAGCCAGCCGCCGGTGTAGCCGGCGGCCAAGCCGGCAGGCACGCCGACCAGCATCGCTAGGGAAGCGGCTGCCAAGCCGATCCCAAAACTCATCAGGGCACCGTGCCGGATCGCCGACAGCAAATCATGTCCCTGCGCATCGGTGCCCAGCAGAAAGCGGTCGTCGCCGCCGACCAGGAATCCGGGCCGCAGCAAGATATCCGTCGCGTGCACTTCCGGCACGCCAGCGCCGGTCTTGGGCAGCACATCGTAGCCGAGCAGCGCCGACACGGCAGCGAGCACCGGCAGCAACGTGATGGCCACCAGCCCAAGCACGATGGCTGTCGGAATCCACCTCATGCGGCCGTCCGCTGCGCGGTGCGGGGTGGGCGCAGCCGCGGATCGAGCGCAAAGCACAGCAGGTCTGCGGCCACGCTCAGCGCCAGGAACGCCACGCCCAGCATGAGCAAATAAGCGACCATCACCGGCACGTCGGCAGCGGCGACCGATTGCACCAGCAATTGGCCGATCCCCGGCCAGTTGAACACGCATTCAGTTACCATCGAGACCGCCAGCAGCGAGCCGAACTGCAAGGCCGAGGCGGTGACGACCGGCACCAGCGCATTGGCCAATGCGTGCCGCAACACGGATAACCGGCGCAACCCGCGCGAGCGGGCGAAGCGGATGAAACCGCTTTCGAGCGCCTGTCCCATGCCGTCGCGCAGCAGCCGCATCAGCAACGCCGCCTGAAACGCCCCCAGCGACAAAGCTGGCAATACCAAGGACTGCAAACCGCTCACGGTCAGCAGCCCGGTGCTCCAGCCGTGCAACTCCACTGTCTCGCCGCGCCCCGAGGCAGGCAGCATTTGCCAGCGTTCGGCGAACAGCAACAACAGCACGGTGCCGGAGAGAAACGCTGGTATCGAGGCCGCCAGCACCGACAGCGCCTGCGCCAAGCGGCCCGCCAGGGAACGGCGGCGAACGGCCGCGATGACGCCGGCCGGAACACCGAGCAGCAGCGATAGCGCAAAGGCGCTGCCAGCCAAGTCCACCGTGGCGGGCAACCGGTCCAGGATGACCGCGCCGACCGGACGGCCCAAACGCAAGCTGGCGCCGAAATCGCCTTGCACTGCCCCGATAATGAAGCGCGCATACCGTTCCGGCAGCGGCCCACTGCCCGGCTGGCTAGGCGAGCCACCGGCAGCACTGAGCGCAAACGCCAGCACGCTGACCAGCAACAGCACCGGGACCGCTTGCAGCAGCCGGGAAATGGCGAATCTGACAATCATGCTCAAGATAATGCGTTACGGTTTTACGTTTATATCTATTTCGGCCGCTCCGCCAAGGTGGGGCTCGGCACCGCAGCGGCGTTTGCGGGGGGATAGGCCCATTCTTTGACCAAGGTGTAGCCAACCCCGAGCAGCACCGGCCCGACAAACACCCCCAGCAAACCGAACGCCAACGCGCCGCCGAGTACGCCCAGCATGGTCAGCAGGAACGGCAATTGCGCCCCACGCGCGATGAAGAATGGGCGGATGAGCGAATCGGCGCCGCTCACGGCGATCAACCCGTAGGCGAACAGGCCGGCCCCCGCGATCATATGGCCCTCGGCCATCAGCCACAATGAGGCCGGAATCCACACCGACGGGGCGCCGATCGGCAGCACCGACAGCCCGCCCGCGATGACCCCGAGCAACAGCGGACGCGGCACGCCTGCCATCCACAACCCGAACGTGGTCAGGATGCCCTGCACGATGGCGGTGCCGAGAATACCGTACACGACGCCGCGGATCGTCGCTCCAGTCACCGCAATCAGGCGCGGCGCGCTTTCGCCAGCGATGCGGCCGAGCAAGGCCGAAATCGCGCCCGCCAGTTGTTCGCCGGAGGCAAAGAAAAAGAATGCGATGAACAGCGCCAGCCAGAAGGACAGCACGCCGTTGGCAAGGCCGAGCAGCAATTTGAGCCCTTCTTCCGCCGCCATGCCGAAATAGGGCTTGAAAAAGGTCACCATCACAGTGAGATCGGCGGCCCAGGAATTCCACAAATCGGTTGCTGTCGCGCCGACCAGCGGCACCTCGGCCACCCAGGCCGGGGCGTCGGGCAGCCCGGCGGCCAGTGCATTCTGGATCAATTTGCGCAGATCGTTCACATCGTCCGCGCCGCCGGGTGCGGCGAGGCCCAACGGCAGAGCCACGACGACGGCTGCGATCAGCACCATCGCCAGGGCAGTGCCGGAGCGGCCGAGTGGCACGCGTGCGCGCAGCCACTGATGCATTGGCCACGTTGTGTAGGTCAGAATCGCCGCCCAGAGAATGGCGGAAAAGAACGGGTAGAGCACCTGGGAGCAGCCGATGGCGATGCCGCCCAGCAGCAATCCCATCAGGACGCGTTGCGCATTCATGATTGCCGTGTCCCGTGTTTCCTCAGCCGTGCGGTATCGGACATGCGGGCGGGAAGTTCAACGGGCGCGGGGTGCCGGGAAAATTGCTCCGGGACGCCGGCGCACTCGGTGTTGCAGGGCAATCTGGCCGGTTCCGCCCGGGGGCGCTTGCGCGGGAAGCCGCGCCGGTTTCACCGGGCGGAATTTTGCGATGGTGTGCTGTTCAACGAGGCGGAACTGGCCTTCTGATGTCGCATGGCAAGACATCCGCCGCTGGAATACAGTCGTCGCAGGCAGATCGGCTGGAGGTTTGCGTGACAACGATGTTTGATGATCGCGAGCGGGCGTACGAAGCGAAATTCGTGCATGACGAGGCGTTACGTTTCCGGGTGCATGCGCGGCGCGACAAGTTGTTTGCGCATTGGGCTGCCGAGCTAGCCGGATTGAGCGAAGCGGCGGCCGATGCGCTGGTCGCCGAGGTGATCCATATTCCCGACCGGACCGGCCACGACGCGGCACTTGAGGCGCAGATTGGCGCGGTGCTGCTGGGCCATGGGCATGTGGTGTCCGAGGCTGAGTTGGCTGCTGCCCTGCAACGTTGCGCTGCCCTGGCGCTCGAACAGTTGCTGGCCATGCCGCTCGATCACCCCGGCGCGGTTTAGCGGCGCCGGGCAACATTCGGACGGGCCAGCGCTGGCCAACGCGCCCCGGCGCGGTTAGCCTCCCTGCGCCGAGGGGGAAACCGATATGCCGCAACTGGCCGCTAACTTGTCCATGATGTTCAACGAGGTGCCATTCCTCGACCGCTTTGCCGCCGCCGCCGCGGCAGGTTTCACGGCTGTGGAGTACCTATTCCCCTACGAATTTCCGGCCGCCGAACTGCGCCGCCGTCTGGACGGCGCTGGGCTGAAGCAGGTGTTGTTCAACGCGCCGCCAGGCGATTGGGCGAAGGGCGAGCGCGGTCTTGCATCGCTGCCGGGCCGCCAGGCCGAGTTTCGTGAAGGTGTGCTGAAGGCGCTCGACTACGCGGCGGCTTTGGATTGCCCGCTGGTGCACGTGATGGCTGGCATTCCAAGCGGCGTGCCGCCGGTGACGGCCGCCGCCTTGTATGCCGTCAATCTGGCTTGGGCTGGCGAGCAGGCGCTCGCAGCCGGCAAGCGCATCGTGATCGAGCCGATCAATCACCGCGATATGCCCGGGTTTCATCTGAACACGGTCGAGCAGGGGGCTGCCGTGGTTGAGGCCGTTGGCCGCGACCGGCTTGGGCTGCAATTCGACATTTATCATTGCCAGATCACCCAAGGCGACGTGACCAAGCGGATGGAGGCGCTGCTGCCGGTGATCGCGCATATGCAAATCGCCGACGTGCCGGCGCGAAATGAACCAGGTACCGGCGAAATTGGCTGGGAGTTTGTGTTCCGCCGGATCGATGCGCTCGGCTATCAGGGGTGGGTTGGCTGCGAATACCGCCCGGCCGGCGATACAGTCGCCGGACTGGCGTGGCGGCAGCGCTACGGCGTTTGAGCGGCGCGACGGCGCAAGTTAGGGGATACGCCACATGAACATCGGATTTATCGGCCTCGGCATCATGGGCCGGCCCATGGCGCTCAACCTCAAGGCTGCCGGACACGCGCTCTTCGTCCCCGACCGCGCCAGCCTGACCGATGACCTTCGTGCCGCCGCCACCGTGCTGGGCGACGCGGCGGCGGTGGCCGAGGCGAGCGATGTCATCATCCTGATGGTGCCTGACACGCCTGATGTGGAACGGGTGCTGTTTGGCGCGCATGGCGTCACCGAGGGGCTGGCGGCGGGCAAGCTGGTGATCGACATGTCGTCGATCAGCCCGATCGCCACCAAAAGTTTCGCTGCCAGGATCAATGGGTTAGGGTGCGAATACCTGGATGCGCCGGTCTCGGGCGGTGAAGTCGGCGCCAGGAATGCGGCGTTGACCATTATGGTGGGCGGTCCGGAATCGGCGTTCGAGCGGGCGCGGCCACTGTTCGAAGCGATGGGCAAGAACATCACCCATGTCGGCGCCGAGAACGGTGCTGGACAGACTTGCAAGGTCGCCAATCAGATCATTGTCGCACTGAACATCCAGGCGGTAAGTGAGGCGCTGACCTTCGCACGCAAGGCGGGAGCCGATCCGGCCAAGGTGCGGCAGGCGCTGATGGGCGGATTTGCCTCATCACGAATTCTTGAAGTGCATGGCGAGCGTATGATCAATCGTACCTTCAAGCCTGGATTCCGCATCCGCTTGCACCAAAAAGACCTCAATCTGGCGCTGAGTGCGGCACGCGAGATGGGAATGGCGCTGCCCAATACTGCGGTTGCGCAGCAAATGTTTTCGGTTGTTGTATCGCAGGGCGGCGCTGATCTCGATCACTCTGCGCTGGTCCAGGCCATTGAGCGGATGGCCGGGGTGGAGGACTGACGGCCAGCATCGATCCACTGTAGATTTGAGTCTAGCCAGATGAAGTGCAGTTGCTGAATTTAGGCTCGCTACAATAAGTTGGGCGCTGCACTATTCTGAGACGGGTTGCCGGGGCGGCCCGATGTTGCCATACTCAATGCGATACCGTAAGGGACACGTCGGATGCGCTTCACGGAAATCGGCCAGCAATTGCGGGCCTACCGATTGGAGTCCGGGCTGCGAGCCGAGGAAATCGCGGCGCGTCTGGGCGTGTCAAGGGCAGCGCTATATCGTTATGAAAAGGGTGAGGTCATCAAGCTTGACACGATCAAGCGGCTCGCCGAATTGTTGAAAATTTCTCCGTTATCGCTGCTTGGCATTGGCGTGGAATACTACAACCGCCCGATTGGCTATTTTGAGCGGGTGCGGCAGATTGAAGAAACCGCCGATCAAATACTACTGGTTAATGGCGAAATCTGTTATTTGACGACGTCGGATGCTTACGATGGCGCGCTTGGCCAAGCGCTCGACGAAGTTTCCGATTCCGCCGGGCCAGAACGCGCCGCGCAGCGCTCGGTGGTGGAGCAGGTGCACGGCATCCAAGTGGCGCGCAAGCGGATGTATGCTTCACGCAAGCCGGGCATTATTTGCATGATCTCGGCTGTGCGCGTGCAGCAATTCGTCGTCGCCGGCGTTGCCGGCGCACTGACATTGAGCGATCGCACCCGCCGGTTGTGCCGCCAAGTGGCCGCCGCCGAAGTGGCGCATATTGCCGACATGATGGAGGCCGAGCCGATGGGGCTGCAGTTCGGCCTGCTGCCTGCCGCAGAGCCGACGGGCACATTCGAGATCCTGCGCTCACGCGACCGGGCCAGCATTGCCATCAGCCCTTTCCGTGCCGACAGCGCACCCGCCACAACAACCGGGGTCGCGATGATCACTGCGGCCGACGAAGCCATCGCTGCCCATCAGCGGGTTGCTGAATTGCTGTGGCGCGATGCGCTGAAGGGGACTACGGGGGCCGTCCGCCTGCGGCAATTGCTGGCCGATATGCAGGACGGCTAGGCCCTCATCCGGCGAGCCCGCCCAAGAAGCGTTCCAGCAGCCTTCCTAGAATATCGACGTTGTAGCCGCCTTCCTGCACAACGGCGCAGGGTAGCCGCAGCGCGCCGATAGCAGCACCGGCGCGGGCGAAACCATCTTCGCTGACCGTTAGGAAGTTGAGCGGTTCATCTTTCGAGGCATCAAAGCCCAGCGAAACAACCAGGGCATCGACGTGGCAGCGGCGAACCATGTCAAGGCCATGATCGATAGCGGCCAGCCATGCTGCGTCACCGCTCCCGCGCGGCAGCGGCAGGTTCAGGTTGCAGCCGGCGCCGCGCCCGTCGCCGCGTTCAGCGGCGTGGCCGACATACCACGGATAATATTGCGATGGGTCACCGTGCACAGAGATGGTCACGACGTCGTCGCGTTCCCAAAAGATGCCCTGCGTGCCGTTGCCGTGATGCGAGTCGATGTCCAAAATCGCCACACGAGCGGCGCCGCGCTTGCGCAGTTGAACAGCAGCCAATGCCGCGTTGTTGAGATAGCAATGCCCACCGGCGCGCGCCGGGTAGGCATGATGGCCTGGTGGACGGGCGAGGGCGTAGGCGTGGCGTCCTGCGACGGCTTCCTCGGCGGCGGCGAGGGCGCCAGCGGCGGCAATCAGGGCTGCGTGCCACGTATCGGCCGTGATCGGACAGGCGGTATCGGCCGTGTACCAGCCGACCTGCCCGACGACCGACTCCGGCAGCCGGCCTCGATTGGCGAGCATTTCCGGGCTTGGATGAATATTAGCGACCAGTTCCGGCCCTTTGGACGGCAGTGCCGCCCATGCGGCTGGCGCTTCGCGCAGAAAATCCAGGTAGTCGGCGCGGTGTACGCTACACAATGCCGTTTCCGCCACCGGCGGCGGCGTCACGACCTCCAGCCCGAGGGTTCGGCAGCCTTCCAACAATGCTTCGGCCCGGGCGGGGATTTCGAAATTCGGTTTAAGTTCGCCGCGAACCAGGAAGAACTGCGGGGCGTGCGCCTGTTGCGCAGCGGACCAAAAGGCTTTCATCGGTGTCTCCGTAGGGCGGCGAACCCTACGGATCACAGGTCAATTTGTCGAGCCGCCGTCAGGTGCGCATAGCGTTGCTACGGCCATAGACCAGCAACATCGCGATGATCACCAAACCATAAATGATCTGCCGCCCGGCTTCCGGCATCTGCATCACGCTGAGCAGGCTTTGCAGCAGCACGATCAGAATGGTGCCGACCACCGTGCCGGTGTACTTGCCCTGGCCGCCTAGAATGTTGGTGCCACCCACCACGACGGCGGCAATGGCCGGCAACAGATAGGTGTCGCCCATCGCCTGGAATGCCTTGGAAGTGTAGCCCGCCACCAGCAGTCCTGCGAGCGATGCGCATAGGCTGCACATCACGAAGCCGAAGATCAGCACAAACTTGGTGTTGATGCCCGACAAGTAGGTTGCCGCTTCGCGGTTTCCGGTGGCGTAGATGTAGCGGCCCATCGACGTGCGGGTGAGCATGAACACAATACCAGCCGAAATCAGCGCCCACACCAGCACAGAGTTGGACAAGCCGAAGCCGTCGCCGACCGGCAGATAGATGAGTTGCCCGGCCGCGAACCACTTCATGATCGGCGTGGCGGAGCTCTGTGGCGCAAAGCCGCCCGTCAGCATCACCATCAGCCCGCGCAGCACGGCATTTACGCCAAGCGTGAAGATCATCGACGGCACGCGCAGATAGGCGACGCCCACACCATTGAACAATCCGACCACCAGCCCGACGGCGAGGCCGATCGGGATGGCCCAAGGTCCGCCGACGGCCGTGGCGAGCATCGCGCTCGCCGCCAGGGTCCAGGGTACCGACAAGTCGATATGGCCGAGCAGAATCACCATCATCATCCCAGCGGCGACGATGCCGAGGAACGCAGCAATCTTAAGCTGCTGCAGCAGATAGGTCGGCTCGATAAACGTCGCTGTACCTTGGGTGATCAGCATGTACAAGGTGCCAGCCGCCAGGATCACCAAGATAAATCCACAGGCGATCAGCGTCGGCCGGTCGATGGACCGCAATACGGAGGTCTTTTGCATGCCGCTCATGTGAACAAGCTCAGCCGGTTCTTGACGCGGAACACCCGCGCGGCGCCGATGGAAACCGCCAGCAACAGAATGATGCCTTCGAAAATGGGCTGCAGCAGCGGGTTAGCCAGGAAGCCCATTGGGCTGTCGGCGTCGAATACACGAAAGCAGAACGAAATGGCGCGCAGCACCATCGCCCCCACAAGCGATCCGAACGCCCCGCCGGTGCCGCCGAACAGCGACGTGCCGCCGATCACAACGGCCGCGATCGATTGCAGCGTGTAGCCGCCAGCCTGCGGAATGTCGGCGTTGCCGCTGCCGGTTTGAATGGAGAGGTACAAGCCGCCGAGGCCCGCGAACAATCCACCAAGCGTGTAGGCTGCCAGCTTGCTGCGCCCGACATTCAGGCCGGACATGTAGGCTGCACCTTCCGACGAGCCGACCGCGTAGCAGCCACGCCCAGTGACCGTGTTCTTGAACGGTAGCCACACGATCAGGATGATCGCAAGCAGCAACAGCATCGGCACGGGCAGGCGGCCGATGCCATGGGCGAACCAGCCCGGCGCGCCATTCGGGAACCAGCCGTACGTGGTATCCATCTCCGACATGGCGTTGGTCGTCACCCAGGTCAGGTCGTCGTCGATCTTGCCGCCCGGCGTGGGCCGCAAGAACAGCGCGATGCCGAGATAGACTGCTCCGGTCGCCAAGGTCACGATGATCGGCTGAATACGGCCATACACCACGATGCAGCCATTGATGAAACCGGCCAGTGCGCCAACCATCAAGGTCAGCAATAGCCCTTCGACGATCTGGATCGCCGAGCCGCTGACCACGTTCGAGGCGACGCAATTGGTCAAGGTCATCATGGCGCCGACCGACAAATCGATGCCGCCGGTGAGCACCGGCACGGTCTGCGCCATGGACACCAGAATGAGCGCGAACGATTCGTTGGAGTTCTGGACAAGAACATCCACCGTCCAGCCCTTTGGGTGCAGCGAACTGTAGAGAATGTAGAGGGCTGAAAATAGCAACAGCGCCACCCACATGCCGACGCTCTGCGACAGCCGCAGCCGGAGATCTTTCATGCGTGGCCTCCGGCAGCGGCTTGCCCGGTCAGGGCCAGATTGAGCGAACTGGCGATAATGTTCGCCTCCGTGATTTCAGGACCGTCGAGTTCGCGCACGATCCGCCCGCTATACATGATCAGCACGCGGTCGCAGCAGCCGATCAGTTCATCATAATCGGTCGAGTACAGCACAATCGACGTGCCCGCATCGGCGAGGTCGCGCAGCAATTGATAGATTTCCTGCTTCGTGCCGACGTCGATACCACGGGTCGGGTCGTTCAACAGGATCACCCGCGCGCCGGTCAGCAGCCACTTGGCAATCACGACCTTCTGCTGATTGCCGCCCGACAGCGTCGCCACCGGATCGGACAACTGGCCGAACTTGATCTTCAGCTTGGCGACCATCTCGGCAATTTTCTTGCTCTCGATGGCGCGGTCGACCACCAAGCCGCGCGTCATGCTGGACAGGGCCGCCATTGAAATATTGTCGCCGACGCCCATCGGCAGCATCAGCCCTTCGGTCTTGCGATCTTCCGGAATCAGCGCCATGCCGACCGCAGGGCTTTTCGCCTGCGCCGGGCTGTTGACGTGTTCGGTCTTGCCGGCCAGCACGATGTTGCCGGAAACGCCGCGCAACACGCCAAATAGCGCGAGCAGCAGTTCGCGCTGCCCTTGGCCGTCCAGGCCGCCCAAGCCAATAACTTCGCCTTTGCCGACAGTGAAGGAAATGTCGGACAGTTTGGTATCCCAGCCGATCTTGCGCACTTCCAGCGTCGCCGGTGGTGGCGCATTGCGGATCGGCTTCGGCGGGTAGACGTTCTGCAACTCGCGCCCGATCATCATCTGCACGATCTGCTCGTCGTTGCGGTCACCCTTGGAGAAGGTGTCGATGTGCTGGCCGTTGCGGAACACCGAGCAGGTGTCGGCCAACTCCTCAATCTCATGCATCCGGTGCGAGATATACAGCAGGCTCAACCCTTGATCGCGCAGGCCGTGCAAAATGGCATACACCTTGTGCACGTCCGCCGAGGTCAGCGCCGATGTGGCTTCGTCCAAAATCAGCAATTTTGGATTGCGTCCAAGCGCCTTGGCGATTTCCACCATTTGGCGGCGCGACAGCGGCAGGTTCTTCACCAGGGTGAGCGGATTGATGTCGTCGCAACCGACGCGGGCTAGCAATTCCTCGGCGCGGGCGCGCTGCGCTTTGCGATTGATCATCCCAAAGCGGCGAGGCGGGGTGGTGATGCTGATATTATCCGCGACCGACAGGTCGGGCATCAGCGACAATTCTTGGAAGATGCAGACGATGCCAGCATCGTTGGCTGCTTGCGGCGTCGGAATCGTCACCTGTTTGCCATCGAGCGTGATCGTGCCTTCGTCGGGCTGCACCACGCCGGAGATGATCTTGATCAGCGTGGACTTGCCCGCGCCGTTCTCGCCGAGCACGGCATGAATCGAGCCGTTGCGGCAGGCAAAATCGACGCCGGACAAGGCGCGCACGCCGCCATAGCGCTTAGACACGCCCTTCAGCGCGAGCAGATGACCTTGTTGGTCCGTCATGAGTATTCCGGTGAGCTGCCGCAGTCTCTAGGCGAATACGCCGGCCGCACAGGGCGACCGGCGCTTTTCACGTCAAGTCAAAGCGTCGTATTACTTCACGTCGGCTTGCGACTGCGCCATGATCTGCGGCGCGGTGAAGGTGATGCCGCAGGGCGGGAACGAGTTCGCCGCGAAGAACTGCGCATCGAGGTCCGGGAAGTAGTTGTCGCCAGCCTTCAACGTCATGAAGTCGGCGTACGGGATCGGGATGAACACCTTCTGCGGCATCACGTTGCCCTTGAGGGCGGAAATCGCCGCCTTCATGGCAATCGCCACCAGCGCCGGCGACTGGCCGTAGGACATGCCCTTCAGGCCGTCCTTCGCGTGCTCGGCGATCTGCTTGCGGTAGTTGTTCTCGCCTTCGCCCGACATCGGCACGAACGGATGCTTGGCATCCATCAGCGCCTGCACGGTGCCGTCCGAACCGCCTTGCGTGAAGACGCCATCGAAATGGCCCTGCACGGCGAGTGCGTCCGCCGTCACCTTCTGGCTGTCGCCGGTCGCCCAGTTGCCGACCACTTCGGTCACTTCGAACTTGGTGTCCTTGATGCCATCGCGGAAGCCTTCGTGGCGATCGCGATCCACCGAGTTGCCCGGCACGCCGCGCACTTCGAGCAGCTTGCCCTTGTCGCCCGCGTACTTCTTGATCCAATCGGCCGACATCTGGCCCATCTTGTACTGGTCTTCGCCGACCTGCATCACTTGGTCGGTGTCGAGCAGGTTGTCGAACGGCACCAGCACCACGCCCTTGGCGTTCGCTTGGCGGATCACGCGATCGAAGCCCGTGGTGGACACGGCAATCGTGACGATCGCGTCGAAGCCCTGGTTGATGAAGTCTTCGATGGCGCCAAGCTGTGCTGCGGCGTCGGTGCCGGTCGAGACGACCTTGAATTCCTTCAGGTCAGCCTTCACGTCCGGCAGTTCGGCGTAGGCCTTCGCCGTCTTGATCATCTGAATGCGCCACGTGTTGCCAACGAAACCGTTGGCGAGCGCGATGCGATACGGACCCTTCTTGGCCGGCCACTGGAAGAACTTGGTTTCCTTCGCGGCGGGCAGGAAGCATTCCGGCACCGCGCCCGGGCCAGCTATTACCTTCGGACCCGCGGCTTGCGCCCCGGCCGACACCAGCATGGCAGCGCCGACAGCGGCGGCCACAATCGCATTGGCGATCTTCGACATATTCCCTCCGGTTCCCCGCCCTGGTGGGCGGCGTTGTTGGTTAGACTAGGATGCAAGCTACCGCGCGCGGCGGCAATCGTCTTTTCGCCACCATGTCCCGCGACCCTAGGGGCAACGTGACGACGGCGCGCGCGTCAACCGGCCGGGAGAATGACATGTCAGACTTAACCGGCAAAGTGATTTTTTCTGGCAGTATTGCCGCCGGCATTGATGGAAATTGATGTAAATCGTGGCACTGCACAGCCGCTACCGGGCGAGTGCGCTGGCTACCCGGCCTCACCAGTGAGCGCCGACAGCACGCGCGCGGCGGTTGGAATCGGCGCCACGGCACCATAGCCTTCGCATTTCAGCGCCGCTGCCGTCGCGGCGTAGCGCGCGGCAAGCAGGGGCGCGTCGCCAAGAATAAGTCTGGCCAGAAAGCTGCCGGCAAAAGTGTCGCCAGCGCCGGTCGCATCCACAGGTTGGCAACGATGCGCCGGAACGCGCCAGCGTTGCGCCGGGGTTGCCAGCAGCACGCCCTCGGCGCCGAGTTTCAGCGCGACGATGCTTGGGCCGAGCCGCAAATAGAAATCGACAATCGCGTCCGGCTGGCTCAGCCCCGTCAGCGCCGTGGCGTCGTCCAGGCTCGGCAGCGCGATGTCGGCTTGCCCAATAGCGGCATGGATCACCGCTGCGGCGCGGGCCGCCGGCCAAAGCCGGGGGCGGAAGTTCGTGTCGTACGACACCTGTGCCCCAGCATCGCGCGCCAGCCCAATGGCGTGGAACACGGCATCGGCCGCTCTGGCCGAAATCGCCTGACTGATGCCCGACGCGTGGACAATCCTAGCGCCGCGCACCAGCGCTTCGCTGACGTCCGCTGGGCCAAAGGCGCTGGCCGCCGAGTCGCGGCGGTAATAGAGAAACTGATGCCCAGCAGCCGAATGGGTAACAAAATAGACGGCCGTCGGCCGCTCATTGGACAACCGCACGCCAGAGGTATCGACGCCCTCGCGTTGCCAGAGGTCCAAAAACCGTTCGCCCGCCGGGTCGCGGCCGAGCGCGGTCAGGTATGCCACCGCCACACCCTGCCGCGCGGCGGCCACAGCAGCGTTGGCCGTGTCGCCGCCGTAGCCTTCCAAATATAGCCGCCGCCCGTCGCCGCCGTCCGGCTGCTGGTTGAACTCCAGCATCGGCTCGCCGATGCACACCAGCGCCGGGGTGGCGGACGTGCTCATGCCGGCAGAATGGCTTGCGCCGCCGCCATGATCGCGGCGCGATCCCCGGCCGCGATGCGCTTTTCGTCCACCAGATTGCCGCCCATGCCGACAAACGCCGCACCGGCCGCGAGGTAGGTGGCGACATTGCCCGCGTCGATGCCGCCGGTCGGACAGAACGCCACGCCGGGGAACACGCTGCACAACGCTTTGATGTGGCCGGGGCCGCCAGCCGAGGACGCCGGGAAGATCTTCACCACGTCCGCTCCGGCAGCGAGTGCGGCGCGCACCTCGGTCGGCGTAACCGCGCCGAGCAGCAACGATGCGCCATGTGCGCGGCAAGGCGGGGCCAGCGCCGCATCCACCCAGGGCGCCACCACGAAGCGCGCGCCAGCGGCCAAACAGACCTCGGCGGTTGCCGCGTCCGGCACGGTGCCAGCGCCGACCAGCAATTCGGGATCGCTGGCCAGATCGCGGATCAGCGCGGGCGCGTCCGGGATGGTCATGGTGATCTCGAAAATGCGGATACCGGCGTCGCGCAGCCAGGCGACGGCGGTGGCGGCATGGGCGGCACTGTGCGTGCGGACCACGGGGACCACCCGCGCGGCGCGCAGGCGGACCAGAAGGGAGGGCTCTGTCATAACTCAGATTATCGCATGGCCCTTGGCTGCGGGCCAAGCACTGTCGCCACAAACATGGCGGTCAGGCGGTATGCTGGCTGGCCCATTGTTCCAGCGTGCGAGCCTGCTGGTTGAGCGCGCTCACTTTGCCGGCAACGTCGCCCAGCGTGGTTTGATAAGCGCCGAGCGATTGGCCCAATTCGCCGGTCACCGCCCGGAACTCGCCCAACGATTGCCGCCACGCGCCGATTGCCTCGCGCTGCGCCGCCAAGGCCTCGTTCAACAACGCCAACGCACGCGCCAGCCGTTGCCGCGCCAAATCGGCGGCCAGATCGGCGGCCAGAGGCGGGAAGGGGATGATGGTCGCCGCCATGGCCGCGCTCCGTGTTTGTGACTTTTTGTATTAGATCACAAAGCGCACGCGAAATCGAGCAAAAAGTTAAAGAAGGATTTTCGCGCCGATCAACCGCAATCCCAGCACCGAGACCAGCACGATCAGCACGACGATGCTCAGAATCCAGCGCAGCGCCATGTAACCGTTCGGCATGTAGGCCCGCCCGCTCTTGCGCGCCTCGGTGGCCACCACCGCGATGAAGCCCAGGATCAGCACCGCCAGCCCCACTTCCGGCACGCCAAGCACCGGCGTCATCATCGCCGCCCAGCCGATCAGCGACGGCAGCACGCCGAGCCCGAGCCGGGTTGCGTCGCGCCGCTCGGCTTCGGTCATCCCCTCAGGCAAAGCGCCGGGGTGCAGCACGAAGCCCCAATGCACGCCGCCGAGGAATGCCAGGATCACTGCGCCGTAGGCGAGCAGTCCCAGCAAGAACCGCTGCGAGTCGGCTTCGACGATGTTGGATTGGGCGGCGATGCCGAGTGCGACGAACGGGACCAGCCCGGCGATGCCAAGGATCACGGCAGCGGGCGGCAAGCGCTTGCTCATGGCGAACTCCTGGACCAATGCGTTGGCAGATTAACCGGAATGCCGCGCGCGGCGCAGCGCATCTGCCTGTATGCTGGCCCCCTGAATTAACATCGATGCTGGCCGGAGCGTATGGACACCGTCGCCGAACTTCTCGTCCTGCTATTGCTGATCCTGCTTAATGGGTTGTTTTCGCTCAGTGAATTGGCGCTGGTGTCCTCGAACCGCGCCCGCCTGTCGGTGCTGGAGCGCAAAGGCGTGCTGGGTGCGGCCCGCGCCAAGGTGCTAGCCGACGATCCGCAGCGATTCTTGCCGACGGTGCAGGTCGGCATGACGCTGGTCAGCATCCTCACCGGCGTGTTCGGCGGCGCGCAGTTGTCCGACCGTCTGGAGCCTTGGCTGCGCGGCGTGCCCTATATCGGCGGGTTGTCGCACAGCCTGTCGCTCGGGCTGGTGGTGATCGCCATTACCTATTTCACGCTGGTGCTGGGCGAACTGGTGCCCAAGCAACTGGCCCTGCGCCAGCCGGAACGGGTCTCGGCCTTGGTGGCGCGTCCATTGTCAGCGGCGGCGCGCGCGGTCGGGCCGTTTGTGTGGGTGCTGGGCCGCTCGTCGGCGCTGGTGCTGCATCTGCTCGGCGCCCACCGCTCGCCGCCGCAAACGGTCACCGAAGAGGAATTGAAGGCCTTGCTTGCCGAGGGCGAGGAAACCGGCGTGCTGGAAAGCGGCGAGCGCGACATGATCGAGCGGGTGCTGCGCCTCGCCGACAAACCGATCCGTGCCATCATGACGCCACGCACCGAAATCGCCTGGATCGACCGCACCGACCCGGCCAAGGAAATCGCCGCCACGCTGAAATCCGCCCCGCATTCGCGCTTTGTGGTGTGCGACGGCAGTGTCGATAACGTGGTCGGCGTGGTGCAGGCCAAGGACATTCTGGACCGCATTCTGGACGGCAAGGAATTGTCGATCGGCCATGCGCTGCGTCAGCCGCTGGCGCTGCCGGATACCGTGACCGCGCTGGACGCGCTGGAGCGGCTGAAATCCGACACGCTCGGTATCGCCATCGTGCTCGACGAGTATGGCAGTTTCGAAGGCGTGGTGACGGCAGCCGATGTCCTGGAAGCCATCATCGGCGACGCCAACGACGGCAGCGAGCCTGGGGCCACCGACGCCACCCAGGCGGACGCGGTGCTGATGCTGGACGGCATGATGCCGGTGGACGAATTGAAGAACCGGCTGGATTTGCCGGACCTGCCCGCCGAAGGCAGCTATCACACGCTGGCCGGGCTGCTGCTGGCGCTGCTGCGCCGGGTGCCGCGCCTGGGTGACAAAATCGTGTTCGCCGGCTGGCTGTTCGAGGTGATCGAGATGGACGGCAGGCGGGTGGACCGGGTGCGCGCGAGCCGGGAGCCGCTGGCGGCGGGGTAGCGCATCGCATTTCCCGATGCTGCCATCTGAATTCAGCAACGCTCCGCCAAGCGGCTTTGCATCCGCGCGCGCCGCCCGCATCCTGCCCTTGGTCGACTGAGGGTGATGCGATGACCGTGCGTTCCGACATGCTGGCGCAACTGACCAACCGGCGGCCCGGCTACACGCTGCCGCGCGCGTTCTACACCGATCCCGAGTATTTTCGCCTCGATCTGGAGAACATCTGGTACAAGGATTGGGTGTTCGCGGGCCACGACTGCGAACTCGCGGCCCCTGGCGCGTTCCTGGCCGTGCAGATCGGTGACTACCCGGTGGTTCTTGTGCGCGGCCGCGAGGGCGAGATCCGCGCCTTCCACAATTCCTGCCGCCATCGCGGCTCGCGCATTTGCTCGACCGATCACGGCAGCGTGTCGCGGCTGAAATGCCCGTACCATCAATGGACCTACGAACTCGATGGCCGGCTGGTCTATGCGCGGGACATGCACGACGGCTTCGAGAAGGCCGCGCATGGTCTGAAACCAGTGCATTGCCAGAGCGTTGGCGGCTATGTGTTCGTCTGCGTCGCTGAAACCGCGCCGGATTTCGCTCCTTTCCGCGCCGTCGCCGAGCGCTATTTGGCGCCGCACCGGCTGGGCGAAACCAAAGTGGCGTTCGAAAGCAGCATCGTCGAACAGGCCAACTGGAAGCTGGTCTGGGAGAATAACCGCGAGTGCTACCATTGCAGCGGCAGCCACCCCGAACTGTGCCGCACGTTCCCCGAACGCCCCACCGTCGGCGGCCTCGCCGGGGCGGACTCGGACCCGGAGAACTTGGCGCATTGGGCGCGCTGCGAGGCGGCCGGGTTGCCGAGCCAGTATTTGCTATCCGAGCTTGGCAACTTCCGCACCGTGCGGATGCCGCTGCTCGATGGTGCGGTCAGCTACACCATGTCGGGCCAAGCGGCCGTGCGGCGTCCGCTCAGCGACTCGGTCAGTGAACCTGCCATCGGCTCGATGCTGATGTTCCATTTTCCCAGCACCTGGAACCACGTGCTGGGCGACCATGCGCTGAGCTTTCGCGTGTTGCCGCTCGGGCCGCTGCAAACCCAGGTCACCACCAAGTGGCTGGTGCACAAGGATGCGGTGGAAGGCGTGGACTATACCATCGACGAACTCACCCATGTCTGGCTCAACACCAACGAGCAGGACCGCCGCATCGTGCAGGAGAACCAGATCGGGGTGAACTCGCCAGCCTACGAGCCCGGGCCGTACTCGATGGCGCATGAAAGCGCCTTGGTGCAGTTCAACGATTGGTACGCCGGGGCCATCGAGCGCGGCATGGCCGGCGCGGGCCGCCCGCTTAGCCGCGTGGCATGATAAGGTTGGGGCGGAAACGTCCCAGCAGCATATAGGCGCCGCCCGCCACCAATCCCCAGAACGCGCCGCTGATCCCCAGCAGCGTGACGCCGGAACCGGTGACCAGAAAGGTGATGATCGCCGCCTCGCGTGTGGACGGATCGTGTGCTGCGCCAACCAATGCGCCGCCGAACGCGCCGAGCAGCGCCAGACCGGCGACCGCCTCGATGAGAATCGGCGGGGCGGCGGCAATGAACGCCGTGGCGGCGGTGGCCAGCAGCCCGAGCAGAATATAGACCACGCCTGCGGCTATTGCTGCCCAGTAGCGCTTCTTCGGGTCCGGCTGCGCGTCGGGCCCAGCGCACATTGCCGCCGTGATCGCGGCCAGACAGATCGAGTGGCTGCCGAATGGCGCTGCCAGCACCGATGCAATCCCCGTGGCGCGGAACATGTGGCTCGCATCCGGGCGATAGCCGTTCACCGTCATCACCGCCATGCCGGGGATGTTCTGCGAGGCCATGGTGACAATGAACAGCGGGATGGCGATGCCGATGGCGGCCGCGACCGAGAACGTCGGCAGCACCAAGTGCGGCGCGGGCCACAGCGACCCCATCGCATCGGCGTGCAGATGCGCCGTGGCGACAATGCCGATGGCCGCCACCACCACCGCCGCCGGAACCGCATACAAGCGCTTGATGCGCGCCATCACCGCCCACACCAAAACCACCGGCAGCCCGAGCAGCGGCGTTTCGGCCACCGCCCGCACCGGGGCCAAGCACATGCCCAGCAGCACGCCCGCCAGCATGGCGCTGGCCAGCGGGGCGGGAATGGCGCTGACCCAGCGCCCGAGCGGCTTCCACAGTCCAGCCGCGATCGCCAGCGCGCCGCAGATCAAGAACGCGCCGACGGCGGCGGCGAATCCGCCATCGACTTGCCCGGTGGTCGCCAGCAGCGCCGCCCCCGGCGTCGACCATGCCACGGTGATTGGAATTCGCCCGCGTATGCTCAGAATGATGCCGCAAGTGCCCATCACGACCGACAGCACCATCAACCCGGACGCCGCCTGCGCTTGGGTAGCGCCGACCGCGACCAAGCCGTGGATGATCACCGCGAACGAACTGGCGAAGCCGACGAAGGCCGAGAGCAGGCCGGCCGCCAGCGCCTGACCGGAAAAATCCTTCAACATCCGATAGTTCTATCCCATCATCGTCATGCGCGCCGCGGCGACAAAGCGGCTGGTGAAGGCATCGCGGCGGCCGGGCCGCCAGCTCATCACCGTTGGCACCCAGGGCGGATTGCCTGCGAACGGGCGCAAAATCAAATCACGGGTGTCGTAGCGGCTCGGCGCGCCGGCATGGATGGTCAGCCCCATGCCAGCGCCCACCATGGCGAAGATCGCCGAAGCGGTGGAAGCCTCCTGCACCACGCGGGGTGCGGCGCCGACTTGTTCGAACGCGCGGGCGACAATACTGCGAAACGCCGACCAGCCTTCCATCGCGCCCAGCACCAGCGGCTCGGCGGCGGCTTCGGCCAGCGTTGGCGGGTCGGCACGGCTGGCCAGCGGATGCTGTTGCGGCAGGCCGAGCAGCAGCGGCAGGGTTTCCAGGGTTTGGCTCGCCACGTCGGGGCTATCGAACGGGCCGATCATCAGCCCGACATCGATTTCGCCGCGCAGCAGCGCCACGCGCTGGCGCTCGGTGGCCATGTAGATCAGCTCGACGCTGACGTCTGGCTCGCGCGCCTTGAACGCGGGCAGAATCGCCGGCAGCAGCCGGTGGGTGGCGAAATCCATATAGGCCACGGTCAACCGCCCCCGCCGCCCAGCCTGCGCCGCCCGCGCCGTTTGCTGGGCCCGCTCGGCAGCGGCGAGCAGCGCGCGGGCATCGTCCAGAAACACCGAACCGGCTTCAGTCAGCGCCACATGATGCGTGTCACGCTCGAACAGCGTGGCGCCTAGCCGGGCTTCCAGATCGCGGATGGTGCGGCTGACGGCCGGCTGGGCGAGATGGGCGCGCTCGGCGGCGGCGCGGAAACTGAGGGTTTCGGCAACCGCGACGAAGGCGCGGACATGACGGAGGTCGTAGGCCATGGTGATGCCTAGCACGCATTACCAGCAGCAGAAACGCTATTTCCCCCTGGGACGGGCTCTCGATACGGTCCTGCCATCGCCACCAAGGGAGCCCCCCGATGCAGACCTCCGAAGAAGTCAAGAACGCGCTGAACGTGCTGTTCAAGGCCAATTCCACCTTGTATCAGGATCGCGGTTTCCAGCGCCGCATTGGCTACGGCAAGAAACCGGCGCTGATCAACATCGACTTGGCCAATGCCTGGACCCGTCCGGGCTACGCCTTTACCTGCGACGGTATGGAAACGATCATTCCCGGCGTGCAGGCACTGTTGCAGGCCTTCCGTGCGCGCGGTCTGCCGGTGGTTTATACCACGACCGCCTACACCGTCACCGAAGGCCCGAACACCGATATGGGGCTGTGGCACCACAAGATCCCGGTCGAGGTGCTGGCCGAAGGGTCCGAAGGCGTGAAGATCGACGACCGCATCGCGCCGCTGCCAAACGAAATGGTCATCGTCAAGAAGCGCGCCTCCGGCTTCAACGGCACTTATCTGAGCGGCTATTTGAAGGCCTGCGGCGTCGATACCATCATCGTCACCGGCGTCACCGCCGCCGCCTGCGTGCGCCACACCATCGAGGACGGCATTGCCGAAGGCTTCCGCCCGATCGCGGTGCGCGAGTGCGTCGGCGACCGCATTGCCGGTGCTGTGGAATGGAACCTGTTCGATATCGACGCGAAATTCGGCGATGTCGAGCCGCTGGAGAATGTGCTGGCGTATCTGCGCGGCAATGCCATCGGCTAATACCAGAAATAACCCCGGCCACTGATACGGCCGGGGTTGCTGCGCTATAGTCAGGTTGAGGACAACGGGAGTGATGCAATGATCCGTGTGGGCGTGGACGTCGGGGGCACCTTTACCGACATCGTTCTGGAGCGCGGATCACCCGGAGGCGGGCAGCAGGTTGTCGTCCATAAGGTGCCCAGCACCCCCGCCGATCAAAGCGAGGCGGTGGTGCGCGGCGTGGTCGAAGCCTGCGCCTTGGCAGGTGTCGCGCCCGGTGAAGTGGACTTCGTGTTCCACGGCACCACGGTTGCCACCAACATGATCATCGAGCGCAAGGGTGCCGAGGTGGGCATGATCACCACCAAGGGCTTCCGCGACATCCTGCACATGGCCCGCCACAAGCGGCCGCACAATTTCTCGCTGCAATTCGACGTGCCGTGGCAATCCAAGCCGCTGGTCAAGCGCCGTAACCGCATCGCGGTCACCGAGCGCATCATGCCGCCGGCCGGCACGGTCGAGACGCCGCTGGATCTCGGTGAAGTTGAAGCCGCCGCCGAGCTGTTTGCCAAGCGCAAGCTCGACGCGGTGATTATTGCGTTCCTATTCGCCTTCCTGAACGACGACCACGAGCAGCGCGCCAAGGAAATCGTCAAGCGCACGCTGCCGGAGGCGTTCGTCTGCGCCTCGTCGGACGTGGTGAACGTGATCCGCGAATACGAGCGGTTCAGCACCTGCGCGATGAACGCCTATATCGGCCCGAAAACCTCGCTGTATCTGCGCAATCTGGAACAGCGCCTGCGCAATGCGGGCGTGCGCGCCGAAGTGCGCATCATGCAGTCCAACGGCGGCATCTCGACGATTGAAAACTCGTCGGTGCGTCCAGTCGGTTTGCTGCTGTCCGGCCCGGCTGGCGGCGTGATCGGCGGGCGCTGGACGGGTGAGGCGTGCAATACCGGCAACGTCATCACCATCGATATCGGCGGCACCTCGGCTGATATCAGCGTGATCGAAGACGGGCAGTTGCGCATCAAGAACCCGCGCGATACCGAAGTGGCGGGCCTGCCGGTGCTGGTGCCGATGATCGACATCGACGCCATCGGTGCCGGCGGCGGCTCGATTGCCTATATCGATCAGGGCGGCGCGTTCCGCGTCGGTCCGCGTTCGGCGGGCGCGGTGCCTGGCCCGGCGTGCTACGGCAATGGCGGCAGCGAACCGACGGTGACGGACGCGCAGGTCGTGCTGGGGCGGCTGGATCGGGAGCAGTTCCTCGGCGGCGATCTGAAGATCGACCCGGCCTTGGCCGAAACGGCGATCAAGACGCACATCGCCGACAAGCTCGGCCTGAGCGTGGTGGATGCCGCGATCGGCGTGTTGAAGATCATCAACAACAACATGGCGCTGGCAATCAACGCCAACTCGGTGGCCAAGGGCGTCGATCCGCGCAACTTCTCGCTGATGGGCTTCGGCGGCGCCGGGCCGCTGCATGTCACGGCGCTGTCGGAGATGATCTACTCCAAGGACTGCATCTCGCCGCTGCATCCCGGCATCACCGCCGCGATGGGGCTGCTGGTGACCGAACTGCGCTACGAATTCACCCGCTCGGTGCTGACGGTGCTGAACACGGCGACACCGGCAGAATTCGCCACCACCAACGCCGCGCTGGACGCTCTGCAGGCCGAGGCGGCGGCGCGGCTGACGGCGGACGGCATTGCGGCGAATAAGCAGAAGTTCGTGCGCATCGCCGAGTGCCGCTATGCCGGCCAGGGCTTCGAACTGCGTGCCGAAATCCCGGCGGCAGCACTTGGTGCGGACAACGTCGCTGCGGTGATCAAGAACTTCTATACTGCCCACAAGCAGGTCTACGGCCACGCCTTCGCCGACCAAATGGTGGAAGTGGTGACTCTGCGGGTGATCGGCACCGCCGAGGTTGACAGCCTGAAGCTGCCCGATCTGTCCAAGGGTGGGCGCACCGATCCGGCCGATGCGCTGGTGTATGTGCGTGACACCATCTTCGACGATGGCAAAGCCACGCCGACGCCGCGCTACATGCGCAGCAAGCTGCTGGACGGCGACATCATTCGCGGCCCGGCGCTAGTGGTGCAGCACAACTCCACCACGCTGCTGCCGCCCGGCTACACTGCCCGCGTGCTGTCGCATGGCGACATGCACATCGTTCGCGCCTGATCCCTGCAAGAAGGTACCGGCATCATGAGCCACGAAGTCGATCCGATTACCCTGCAGGTGGTTGGCGGGGCGCTGCATTCCATCGCCGAGCAGATGGGCAACGTGCTGTACCGCATGTCCTACTCGTCGATTATCCGCGAGAGCCAGGATCTCGGCGCGGGCCTGTTCGACGCGCAGTTTCAAACGCTGTGTGAATCCGACTCCACGCCGATGCATATCGGCTCGCTGCCCGGCTATCTGCGCGGCATCGAAAAAAGCATCCCGCTGGATGCGTGGAAGCCGGGCGATTGCTGCATCCACAATCACCCGTATTTCGGCGCCAGCCACTCGCCCGACATCGCCATCGTGATGCCGATCTTCTTTGAAGGCGAGTTGGTCGGCTTCTCGGCCAACACCGCGCACCATGTCGATATCGGGGCGGCCACGCCGGGCCTGATTATCGACGTGCCGGACATGTACGCCGAAGGTATGCTGCTCAATGGCTTGAAGCTGTACGAAGAAGGCAAGCGCAACGAGTTTCTGTGGAAGTTCATCCGCGACAACACCCGCGTGCCGGGCTTGGTGATGGGCGACCTTGAAGCGCAGATCGCCTCCGCCGAACTCGGTGTGCGGCGCTTTCAGGAATTGCTGGCGCGCTACGGCAAGGGCGTGGTGCAGCAGTGCTGCAAGCAGCTGATGGACTACTCCGAAGGCGCGCTGCGCCGTGCGATCTCGGCGATTCCGGACGGGGATTACACCGCCGAAGGCTTCCTCGATGACGATGGCCGCAACCGTGGCAAGACCCTGCCGATCAAGGTGACAGTGCGGGTGCGCGGCGACGGCGTGGAAGTGGACCTCACCGGCTCCTCGCCGCAGGTGCCGACCGCGTATAATGTGCCGTTCGAAGGCTCCACGAAAGTGGCGTGCTACTTCGCCTTCCGCGCGCTGCTGCTTGATACCTACACGCTGGCGGACCCGATCCCGGCGAACGAAGGCTCGTTCCGCCCGGTGAAAGTCACCGCTCCTGCGGGCTGCATCTACAACCCGATTGCACCGACCGCCGCCGAGGCGCGGTTCTCGCAAATTCAGCGGGTGGTCGATCTGATCATCAAGGCGCTGGCCCCGGTGGTGCCGGACAAAGCCACGGCGGGCAACGCGGCGACGCTGAGCTTCGCCGCTTATTCCGGCGTGCGGCCGAACGGTAATTACTGGGTGTTCCTCGAAGTCAACGAAGCCGCGATGGGCGGGCGTCCGCGTTCGGACGGGCCGGACACGGTGGAAGAGTTGATGCGCAACACCCGCAACAACCCGCTGGAAGATCTCGGCATGCATCTGCCGCTGATCTGCGACCGCTACGAAGTGCGCGACGACGTGTTCCCCGGTGCGGGCAAGTTCCGCGGCGGGCAGGGCGTGGTGAAGTCGCAACGCTTTCTGTCGCCCGGCTTCGTCACCCATGAATCGGATCGCCACGAGGATGCCCCGTGGGGCATATTCGGCGGACAGGCCGGGCATGGCGGGCGGATGCAGGTGCACAACATCGCCAATCCGGAAAACGCCCGCGCCGAATACGCCAAGTTCTCCGGCCTGCGCGCCGAAGCGGGCGATGTGGTGACGTATTTCAGCCCGGTCGGCGGCGGCTACGGCGACCCGCTGGACCGTGACCCGGCCAAGGTGCTGGACGACGTGCTCGACGAGTTCATCAACGCGGCACACGCCTTCGAGGTGTACGGCGTGGTGTTCGATGAAGTCGACGACGGTTACGGCTACGCGGTGAACGCCGAAAAGACGGCGGCGCGGCGGGCGGCATTGCGGAAGGGCTGAGCGAACCAGACCAAGCCAACGAATTCGCCCTCTCTCGTATGCTGGGGGAGGGCGAATTCGGCGTTGATCTGCGGTGCTGTATTCTTGAACGCCGTTTCATAACGGGTCATGGTCATTCCGGCATAGGCCAGAATCCAGGGCGTCCGGAGCTCGATAGGGCATCGTACCTCCTATTCAGCTCTCCGCCACCTTCCGCCGCATAATCACCAAATCCTGATAATTGGTCAGCCCAGCGTGCCGGTATTCGATCACCGGCAACACTGGCGACCAAACCTGCTGCGTGTAAGCCTCGGTCTGAAACGTCGAGCGATAATATCCCGCCGGGGCGACGCCATCCAACGCCGGGTCCGGCTTGGCGTCGCGAATCCCCTCGCGGTCCAGCGCCTCGCGCTCGCTGGCCGGCTGGCTGGTCATCGACAGCGCGCCCAGCACGCTGGCCACGAACACGCCGCCGGGGGCCAAAATACGGCGCACTTCGCGCAGCCATGCCACCTGGACATCGGCGGTCAGATGGGTCATCACCGATGACGCCACCACCGCATCGAATGCGCCGCCGGCATACGGCAGCGGCGGGAACGGGCCGGTGACGTCGAATTGCGGGCCTGGGATATGTGCGCGGCACCACTCAACGGCAGTCGCATCGATATCGCAGCCGGTCAGCCGCAACGCCGGCCACAGTAGCGGCATGAAACGCGTCGCCCGCCCGGAGCCGCAGCCCCAGTCCAGCACGCGCGGGGCGGCGTTGCCGGGCAGGTTGTCGCGCATGGCCTGCAGCAACTGTGCCGCGATGGCGAAGCCGAGGCGGCGGAATTCTTCGCTGTCCCGTGTTGACGCGACCCGGTGCATCAAATCTTCGTCCGGCGAGGCAATATCCGCCAGCGCCTCGCCGGGGAAGAAGTCCTCGGCGCAGACAACTTCCTGGCCGCCGGACAGGCCGATCATTTGCACGTGCACGGTCTGCCCGCGCAGTTGCTTCACTTTGCCCTGCACATGGAAATAGCCGTGCGCGGCGTGCGCCACACCGGGGAAAAACCCGCCGACATCGGCGCGCTCCTGCGTGTCCGCCTCGCCCAGCACCGCGCCGTTCAGCAATAGCCGCACCCGCTCGATCCGGTGGATCGGGTGCACCATCCAGCCGACCACCGAGCCCCAGACCTCGGCGATCACCATGCCGTCGATCCGCCCGAGCGCCCCCGCCAGATCGCGGCGCGGCGGGCGCAGAACGGCGGAAAAGTCCAAACTCATGCCGGGCGCAGCGACTTCACGGTGTTGTCGTCGGGCAGGGCGGCGGCGCCGTCCACATAGCGCCAATCCACCATCGTGCCGTGCCCATCCACCAGCGCGGTGCGCCCAACATATGTGCCAAGCGTCGATTGATGGTCCTGCGCCCGCCATTGCGCCGGGCCGAACGGGGTGGCGAACGACGCGCCGGGGAAGCCCTTGCCGGCCATCGCATCGGTATTCGTGCTGCCCGCCTGGGTAATGCCGGCGGCAATCGCCTGGATCAGCGCGTAACCCACCACCGACCCCATGCGCGGGCGTTCGCCAAACTTGGCCTTGTAGGCGTCGATAAAGACGCGGTTGGCGGCGTCCGTCACGCTGTCCACCGGATAACCGGTGACAATCCAGCCCGGCGGCGTCTCATCGGCCAGCGGGTCGAGGTATTCCGGCTCGCCGGTCAGCACCGAGACCACGTCGCGGCCTTCGAACAGCCCGCGCGTATTGCCCTGGCGGACGAAATTGGTCAGGTCGGCGCCGAACGTCACGTTCAGGATGGCGTCTGGCTTGGCTTCGGCTAGGGCCGCCACCGTGGCCCCCGCGTCGATCTTGCCCAGGGCGGGCCACTGCTCGCCGACAAACGCCACGTCCGGGCGGGCGGCACTCAGCAATTGCTTGAACCACTTCACGGTTGATGTGCCGTATTCATAGTTCGGCGCCACCGTTACCCAGCGCTTGGCTTTCAGCTTCGCGGCATCCGGTACCAGCATCGCCGCCTGCATATAGGTGGACGGGCGCAGCCGGAAGCACAGCCGATGGCCCTTCTGCCACACCAACGCATCGCTCAACGGCTCACCGGCCACGAACAATTTGCCCTGCTGCTTGGCGAAGTCGCTGATCGCGAGGCCGATATTGGACAGGAAGCCGCCAGCCAGCAGATCGACTTTCTGTTCGTTCACCAACTCGCCGGCCAGCCGGATGGCGTCTTGCGGCCGCCCGGCGTCGTCGCGGCTGATCACCTCCAGCTTGCGGCCCAGCACGCCGCCCGCCGCGTTGATCTGCTCGACCGCCAGTTGCCAGCCGTTGCGATACGGCAGGGTGAAGGCGGGCACGGCGGTGTAGGAATTGATTTCGCCGATGCGAATGGTGTCCGCACTTTGGGCGCGAACGATGGCCGGGGCGGCAAGCCCGGCGGCGGTGGCGGCAAGCAGCGTGCGGCGGCGCAGCATCATGGCAGTCTCCGGGTCGCGGAACCAAGGCCGGGCAGCCTCTGCCGCCCGGCGTTTGGCGTCAATTGGGCACGCTCACAACAGGCTGGCGCCGATATTGACGGTCAGCGCCAGAATAACGGTGTTAAACAGAAACCCCAGCAGGCCGTGCGCCGCCGCCAGCCGCCGTAGTTTGCGGCTGGTGATTTGCACATCGCTGACCTGAAAGGTCATGCCTAGCACGATGGAGAAGTAAAAGAAATCCCAGTAGTCCGGCACCTCGTCGTCGGGGAACATCAAGCCGCCGACGATTTTGCCCGACGCATCGCATTCGTAATACTCATGCGCGTAGCGGTAGGCGAACACCGTGTGCGTCATCAGCCAGGACAGAAACAGCGTCACCGCGACCAAGCCGACATGCAAGCCGCGAATGGTCGGCGGCAAGTCCTTGATCACCGCGAACTCGCCCAAAATGGCGGCAAAACTTGCGGTCACGCTGCCGACGGTGAGCCAGAAGATGGTCCACTCACCTTCTTCCTGCCGTTCAGCATCGGCGGCGATGTCGGCATGGCGCGAACTGCTGAACATTTGCGCGGCCAATACCAGGAACGCGGCGCATCCGGCGTCCCATGCCAGCAATAGCCGCCCGAGCACCGAGACATGCGCCGGCAGCAAAACGCACACCAACAGACCGAACAGCGCGCCCAGGAATAGCCGTGGGCGGCCTTTGACGATGCGAACGATGAACATGCTCAGCGCAATCCGTCTTTGCCGGTGATGTCCGCTGCCTTGAGACCGCCGACACGCGGCAGCGGGCGGCCGGAATCGGTCACCACCACCGCGACGACGATCTCGTTGCGGCGCGGCGCGTCGGTCACGCGGATTTCCATGGCGTCGAAATGGCTGCGCACGAAGGCCGCGTCCTTATGGCCAAGCGGCACGTCGATGGCCGCCCCCATGCCGCCGCGCTTTTTGGCACTCGGTACCAGGGCGGCGCCCCTTTCCACCGCCACGCGCAACGGCGCGCCGAGCTTGGGGTGCAGGATGGCGGCGGCGTGTTCCAACTCGCCGTCCTCGCCGACAATCGCCGCCTTGCCGTAGCTTTCCGCCTGACTGGGCTGGATGCCCAGCGCCCGCACCGCGCGCTCGCCAAGCAAGCCGCCCAGCATCTCGCCAATTTCGATCAGGTCGGCCAGATCGGCGACATGCCGCCCGGCGAACGGATTTTCGATCACCGCGATGGCGGCGGCCTTGCGAGTGGCCGGCTTCACGGGCTGGCCCGCCTCCTGGTGGGTTTCCTCGATCACGGTCAGCAGTTTGCGGATCATGTGCTCTCCAAAAGCGGAACGGTTTGGCCGCATAGTCTGATCTGCCCGCGCAACGCCAGCGCCGCGCCGCGAATCAGCCCCGCTTGCAGCAGAGCATCCGCGCGTGCTGCCCCGGCGTCTAGCGCGCTGATAATTTCAATTTCATTCAGCGGACCGAGCGCCCAGGTGATGAGCCGTCCGCCAAGATCGGAGTCCGGGTCGACCGCGTTGGCCGGGCGGCGGGCGATGGCCGGATGGCCGGGCAAGTCCACCGCGTTGCCCACCATGCTGGCCGCCGCGTCGGCCATCGCGGCGCTGTCGGCCAGCACGCTTACCGCGTCGGCAACGCCAAACGAAAAACTGCGCCCGCCCTGGCCTTTGCAAGCCCGCCCGGATGTTGCCAGCCCGCGCGCCGGATGCGCCGACTGCAAAACGAAAATGCCGTTCAGCGCCGGGGCCGCGAGGTCGGCTACCAGCCCGCAGCGCAATTCGGCACCGGGCGGCAAATAAAACGCGATGTCGCCGCCGTTGTTGACGTAGGCGCGTTGCAAACGCCGCCCGGCGGTCATCGCCGACAAGACGTAATCGGCCACGGCCCCCGCGACGGCTGCCATAGGGGTGATGAAATCGCCTGCATAAGGCATGCAGGCGGCGTGCATCGCCCGCGCCACCGCACCGTGCGGCAGCGGGGCGGGCAGGGGGGTACGCAGCAGCGGCAGTTCGGCGCATAAGTCAGGCAGCACTGATGGAAATGCGGCAGCGGCTTGCGCGTAGGCGGCTTGCACTTCGTCCGCATCGCCCCACGCACGGCAAATCAGGTCAATCGGCCCGTGTTGCAAATGCAGGCGCTGGCCGGGCAGCAGGTCGATTTGATGCGACACGGTGGGATCGGGGTGTCACCCCTCCCCCGGCCCCTCCCGCAAGGGGAGGGGGGAAGCGAACACCCCCTCCCCTTGCGGGAGGGGGTTGGGGGGAGGGGGCGGTGCCGCAGGGAAGAATTCAGCAAGTAGCGACAACAGCACGCCTTCGAGGTTTGCTGTCACCGCATTGTTCCAATAGCGGACTGTGCGAATGCCCTGAGCCAGGAACCAAGCATCCCGCGCAACGTCGGCAGCAGCATCAACATGGCTTTCGCCATCGACCTCAATGGCGATGCGCAGCGCCGGAATATAGAAGTCCAAAATGTAGTACCAGAATGGCACTTGCCGTCGAATCTTCAGTCCAGCAAAGGCTTTGCGCCGGAACGCCTGCCACAGTAACCGTTCGGCTGGCGTCGGGTTCTGGCGCATCTGGCGGGCGAGCACGACGCTTGTCACAAAACTGGAAACGATACGCCCGGCGGCAGCACGACGCCGCGCGGCCGCGCATCGGCGAGCAATTCGGCCACCGGCCGAACCCGTTCCATGTGCCCGCCCAGTGCTGCGTAATCGGCCAGCGGCAGGGTGAATTCAATCGGCGCCACCAGCGCCGGGGTCGGCACGCTGCCGAAGGCGTCGGCCGGCATCGTGGCGACATCGGCCATGTAGGTGATCCCGCCGCCCGGCCACACGTAAACCGGTGCCCCGCCCGAGGTGACGCGGGCGCGCCCGGATTGCACCGAGCGGGTCAGCAGCACCGGATTTTCCGTCGCTCCGGCGCGCAAGCTTCCGCCAGCGCCCGCCATGAACAGCACGGTGCAAAGCGCCGGTTCGCAGTTCTCGCCGATGCGCGCCACGGCGGCGGCAATCGCGGGCGGCATTCCAGCCGGTTGCGGGCGCAAGGCGTCGTCCAGCACGAACCACGCCGCATGTTCGCCAGTGG
Organism: Rhodospirillales bacterium; assembly: GCA_025359905.1. Lineage (GTDB taxonomy): Bacteria > Pseudomonadota > Alphaproteobacteria > Acetobacterales > Acetobacteraceae > CAIPHQ01. The sequence continues at coordinate 57,804 of JANYDF010000043.1, read as the reverse complement.
TGGACACCATCAGCAGCCGCAGGCCGGGCCACGCAAGCTTGGGGTCGATCTTCTCGATGATGCTCAACGGCTCAGCGATATCGGTGCCGCCCCAGCCCTGGCCCGGATTGGCCACCTGAAAATACCGTCCTGGGGTGGATCGCCGCCCGCGCACCCGGATGCCCGCCGGGCGCAGGCCAAGGAATTTGCCCGCCTGGTGTTCGCTCAACACGCCAGTGATGTGGTCATCCACCACGATCACCTCGTCGGCATGGCCGAGCCACTGATTGGCGAAAATCCCGATGGTGGCGCTGCCGCAGCCGACCCGCATCCGGTGCTCGGGCACGCCATCGACCACCGGGGCGGCGCCGGATTGCACCAGCACCGTGGCGCCGCCATCGACTGTCAGTTCGACAGCACCGCCGTTGGCCAGCGCCAGCAACGTTTCGCAGGTCACCACGCCTTCGCGCTTGGAGCCGCCGGTCAGATGATGCACGCCGCCGAGCGAGAGCATCTGGCTGCCGTATTCGGCGGTGGTGATGTGGCCGATCGCCTCGCCATGGGCTCGCACGGCGGCGCATTCCTGGCCGAGAAAGCGGTCGGTGTCGATTTTGACCTTCAGGCCGCAATAGCTGAACACGCCTTCGGACACGACGGTCACCATATCGACGCCATCGACCTCGCTGCCGACGATGAACGGCGCGGGCTTGTAGTCCGGGTAGGTGGTGCCCGCGCCGATGGCGGTGACGAACACGTCGCGCGCCGCAATCGGGTTGCCGGTCCAGTCGGCGCCGGCAAACCGCACCGCCTCGGGCGAGCGGGTCAGCACGGTCAGCGGGTCCAGGCGGGTCAGGCGGCCACCGGTGTTGCCGTAGCGGTCGCAGGCCCCGGTCTTGCCGGCACGGATGCGGCACAGCACCGGGCAGGCGTCGCAGGTGACAATCGTAGGTTCGGGGCCGGGTTCGACGGCGGCGGACAGCGCCGCTTGGTCCGGGCCGGGAGGTCCGGCGTGGGCGGTGGTCATTGGCGCAGCGCCGCCAGCACGCGATCCGGCGTTGCCGGTACCTGGGTGATGCGCGCGCCGGTGGCGTGATGAATGGCGTTCAGAATGGCCGGTGCCGTGGCCACCAGTGCCGGCTCGCCGACGCCCTTCGCACCGTACGGGCCGAGCGGGTCGGGTCGTTCGATCAACAGCGTCTCGATGGGCGGGATGTCGCCGATGGTGGGGATCAAGTAATCGTGCAGGTTATCGGTGCGGCCGGGCACGTATTCCTCCATCAAGGCAAGGCCCAGACCTTGCGCGATACCGCCGTGGATTTGGCCTTCGACCTGCGTTGGGTTCACTGCCCGCCCCACGTCATGTGCCGCCACGATGCGCAACACGCGCACGGTGCCGAGCGCGGTATCCACCTCCACCAAGGCTGCCTGCGCCGCGAAGGCGTACGCCGCGTACGGGATGCCCTGGCCGTTGGCGTCCAGCGGCGTGGTGGGCGGATCGAAGCGGCCCACGCCGCGCAGCACCACACCCTCCGCTTCGGCCGGTAGCAACGACGGGTCGAGCAGGGTGGTTTGCCCAGCATCGGTCACGGCGATCTTGCCGTCCGTCAGCGCGATGGCGGCACTCGGCCCGGCATTCACCCGGCGGAGAATCTCGGCGCGCAACGCCTCGCCTGCCCGTTTCGCCGCATTGCCGCTGACGAAGGTTTGCCGCGATGCGCTGGTTTTCCCAGCATCGCGGGTGCGGCCGGTGTCGCCCGCCACCAGGTCCAGCGCATTCGCTGGAATGCCCAGAGCATCGGCGGCGATTTGCAGCATGATAGTGTTGGAACCCTGGCCAATATCCACCGCGCCCGAGAACAGCACCGCGCGGCCATCCTGGGTGATGCCAACGCTCATTTCTGACGGGTTGGCGAGGCTGGTGTTGCCGATGCCGTACCACATGCAAGCGATACCCGCGCCGCGCCGCAGAGGCCCGGTTTGGCGTGCGTTGAACGCGGCCGCTTCCGCGCGCAGTGCGTCCCAGCGTGGCTTGATCGCGTCCAGGCATTCCGGCAACGCCGCACCTTCGCCCAGCACCTGCCCAGTCGCGGTCACGCCATCGACGCCGAGCGCGTTGATGCGGCGGATTGCCCACGGGTCGAGGCCCAATTGCGCGGCCAGCATGTCCATCAGCGCCTCACCGGCAATCGCCGCCTGCGGCACGCCGAAGCCGCGAAACGCGCCGGACGGCGGGCCGTTGGTGTGAATGGCGGTGCTGGTGCACAGCAGATTGGGCACTTGGTACGGGCCGGTGGCGTGCACCGGCACCCGGTTGGCCACCGTCGGCCCCCAACTGGCATAGGCGCCGGTATCGAAATCGCCGTGGAAACGAAAGCCGGTCAGCCGCCCATCGGCATCCGCTGCCGCCTCGGCTGCGATGCGCGATGGGTGGCGCTTGGTGGTGGAGACCATGCTTTCGGGCCGCGTGTAGACCACGCGCACCGGGCGGTTCAGCAGCCACGCCGCGATGCAGGCGAGCGGTTGCAGGCTGAGGTCCAGTTTGCCGCCAAACCCGCCGCCGACGGCGGTCGGTATGACACGTACCTGTTCCGGTGTTATACCGAGAATCGGTGCCAGTTCGTCGCGGTCCATGTACGGCGTCTGGGTGCAGGCCACCACTTCGATACGCTCGCCAGTGCGCCGGGCATAACCGGCCTCGGGCTCGATATAGGCGTGCTCGACGAAGCCGGAGCGGGTTTCGATGGCGGCGTGGGCGGCGCCACGCAGTCCGGCGGCCACATCGCCGCGCGCCACGTGGCCGCGGCACAGCACGTTATCAGGGGCGTGGGCGTGCAGATCCGCCCCGCCGCCGTCGAAAGTCACCGCCGGAAGCATCTCCCAGGTAATCGGCACATCGGCGTCGCGGATGCGGGCGAGCGTGTCGGCATCGCCCACCAGCGCGCAAACAGCTTCACCGCGATGGCGCACGTAGCCTTCGGCCAGCACTGGCTGGTCTTTGCCGGTTGGGTATATGCCATACAGATTGCGGCCGGGAATATCGGCGGCTGTCAGCACGCGGGCCAAGCCGGGATGGGCGGCATGCAGTGCCGTGAAATCTCCGAGCGTAAAGCGGGCGTGCGGGTGCGGACTGCGCATCACGTGCAGCGAAAGACACGGCTCAGGCGGCAGCGCGTCGGCGCCGAATTGCTCAACGCCGGTCAGTTTGGCCGGGCCGTCGATCTTGGGCAGCCGCGCGCCGACCGACGCACCGGGCGCAGGCTCCGCCGTTTGCCCGCCAACGTCCAGAATTGCCTCGACAATCTTGCGGTAGCCGGTGCAGCGGCACAGCACGCCGCCGAGCGCGTCCAATACCTCGGGCTCGCTCGGGTTCGCGTTGCGCGTCAGCAGATCGCTGGCCGCCATCAGCATGCCGGGCGAGCAGATGCCGCATTGTGCCGCCCCGTGGCGCAGAAAGGCGGCTTGCAGTGCAGACAAAACGCCGGCATCGGCCAGTCCTTCCACCGTTTGCACGCTGCGGCCCTCGGCGCGGGCCACCGGCACCATGCAGGCGCAGACCTGCCGCCCATCGAGCAGCACCGTGCAGGCGCCGCAATCGCCGGCATTGCAGCCGATCTTGGTGCCGGTCAGCCCGAGATCGTCGCGCAGCACATCGGCGAGCCGTTTGCCCGGCGCGCTATCCAGGCTGACGGCGCGGCCGTTCAGCGTGAACGCGATGTTCATGCCGCCACCGCCTGCGCTTCGGCCAATGCAGCGACCGCACGGCGTACCAGTTCGAGTGCGGCGTGGCGGCGATAGGCTGCCGAGGCGCGGATGTCGTCGATGGGGGCCAGCGGCGCAAGATGCTCGGGCCGCACCAGCGCCGGGTCGGGGAACTGCCCAGTCAATGCCGCCTCCAACGCGGGCAGCCGCGCCGCGACCGGCGAGCACGCGCCGACGGCCACGCGGGCGCGGACAATGCGGCCATCGCCAGCGAATGCGGCGGCGGCGGATACCATGGCAATTGAGATGACCAAGTAGGCGCGCGCACCGAGCTTGAGAAAGCAGGAGCGCGCGTCCGCCGCCGGGATACGCAGGCCAAGCACCAATTCATCCGGCCGACGTGCGGTTTCGCGCGGGCCGCGCAGAAAGTCTTGCAGTGTCAGTGTGCGCTCGCCGGTGGCGCAGGCCAGCACCACTTCGGCGTCCAGCGCCAGCAGCGCGGGCACGCCGTCCGCCGCCGGGCTGGCGTTGCAGATATTGCCCGCCAGCGTCGCCACATTCTGTACTTGCGCGCCGCCGACCTGCCGTGCCGCCTGCTGCAACCCGTGGAACAGCGGCGGAAGTCTGGCTTCGGCGATGTCCGCCCAGGTGGTCAGGCACGGCAGCCACCACGCGTTGCCCTGACGCGCGATGCCGCGCAGTCCGGGCAGACGGGTAATGTCGAGAATGGCTTCGTCCGGCGCATGCAGCACGCGGGCGGGGAAATGATCGGTGCCGCCCGCCAGGACCGTCAGGCGCTGGCTGGCCAAGGCATCGAGTGCCGCTTCCAGGCTGGCGGGGGTCAGATATAGGCCCATGCGGCGCCGTCCGATCATTTGTATACGTATGATCGAATGCGGCGCGCGCCGCTGTCAACGGCCTGCGTGCGAGACGCCCGCTGGCGACATGGCCTGCGGCTCGCCATCGACCAGTTGCCACGCTTGTCCGTCCTGCGGATCCCACGCGAGGAACTCTGCCGCCGTGATATGATCCGGGATCTTGGCGGATGCGAACATGGCAAAAGCCTAGCACATCCGGCCAACCCGCGTCAGTTGCGTTTGCGCGCCGCCTTGGCCGCCGGCTTGCGGCCAGCCGGCTTCTTCGCGGGCGCCGCCCCCCGAGCCGGTGCCGCCTTCTTCGCCGGTGCTGCCTTCTTCACAGCCGCTACCTTCTTTGCGGGCGCCGCCTTTTTGGCCGCGGCCTTCTTCGGTGCCGCCTTCGGACGGGCCACATCGTTGCTGCCGTCGGCTTCCGGCATCTGGCCGTAGCTCATGCGCTGCATCTGGCCGATCACGCGGGCCATTTCCTCATCGCTGAGGATCGGCGGCTCGCCCAGCGTCAGCGCCTGGACATACATGCGCGAGATGGTTTCCACCTCGACGGCCAGCCACAGCGCGCTGGCGAAGCTTTTGCCCAGCGAGATCTGGCCATGCTGGCCGAGCAGGCAGGCGAGGCGGCCGTCGAGCGCCTCGATGGCGGCATCGGACAGGGCTTGCGTGCCGAAGGTGGCGTAGCGCGCGCAGCGAATGGTAATGCCGCCCGCCACGCCGGTCATGTAGTGAAACGACGGGATGGTTTTGTGGTGCACCGCCAGCGTGGTGGCGTACATCGAGTGACAGTGCAGCACCACGTTCATGTCTTCGCGGTGGCGCAGGATGTCGCGGTGGAAACGCCATTCCGACGACGGGCGGTGCTTGCCCTCGAACGTGCCGTCGAACCACATCTTCATGATGTCGTCCGGTTGCATGATGTCGTACGGCAGCGACGACGGGGTGATCAGAAAGCTGTCGTCATCCAGCCGGATCGACAGGTTGCCCGCCGTGCCCTGGTTGATGCCGGTGCTGTTCATCTTGCGGCACGTGGTGACCATCTCGCGGCGCAGGGCGTTTTCTTGGGCTTTGTTCATGTCGGTGTCTCCGTCGGTTCAGCGGCCAGCCGGCGCCAGCGGGCGCGATAGGCGGGCAGCGCAGGAAGGGTGAGCGGTTGGGCGGTCAGCAGGGCCACCGGCGCTGGGTTGGTACGGCTGGCGTGCCCGGCGAGCAAGGCCGCCCCTGCGGCAACACCGTACGTATCGAGGTTAAACAGAATGCGTTGATCCGGCCGCAGCGATGCCACCAGCGCCGGATACAGCGGATCGGTGGCGAACGTGCCGTCCAGCACCACGCTGCCCTGGCTGGCCAGCGAGTCGAGCACGTGGCAGGTCAGCAGCGCGGTGGCGATCACCGCCAGCGCCCGCCGCTCGGCGGCAGACTCGGGCGGCGGACCGTCGAAATAGCCGCGCCCCCCCCGGCCCGGCAGCATGCCGTCCTCCTCGCCGAAGCAGGGCACCGGGATGGTGCCACGGGCGATCAGGGCTGCGGCGATGGCGGGATCGGCATGGCCGGGGGCTGATTGCTGCCCGGCGATCAGCGCGTATTCGCGCCCGCCCATGCACAACGCGCCCGCCAGCGGGCGGCCCGCCGGGTCGGCGTTGCTGGTCATGCCGCGTGCTTCGTCCAGCGCCTCCAGCCGGGTCTCGTCGCTGATGCCGACGATCCAGGTGCCGGTGGAAATCACCGTCAGGCCGCGCATCCCCGCAGCCTGGTAGCGGTAGAAGTTGGCGGTGCTGTCATGCACGCCGCACAGCACCGGCACGTCGGCCGGCAGGCCAGTGCGCACCGCCCATTCCGGGCTGAGCGGACCGAGGGCCGTCCAGCCGGGGCGGATGGCCGGCAACAGCCGTTCCCAGCCGCGTGCCGCAACAATGGGGGCGTACACGCCCGAGATGGCCGACCACAGATGCGATTGCGCCCCGAGGCAGGACGGTTCCGCCGCCGCCACGCCGCTCAAGCGCCACGCCCAGTATTGCGGCAAGGCCAGGAATGCCGTGGCATTGGCCACCGCATCCGGCCAGCCGGTTTGCAGCCACAGCAATTGCCGGGCGATGTGCGACGCACCCATCATCACGGCACTGCCGCGTTCGCGGTAACAGCCGACGATGTGGCGATACAGCGCATTCAGTGCGGCGGGCGGTTCGTCTTCGTAGTCGATCATCGGCATCGCCGGGCCGGTGGCATTGACCAGCACCGCGCCGGAGCCATGGCCGCACGGCATGATGGCGTCGATAACATGGCGGCGGCCCAGTGCCGCCAGCGCCCCCGCCAGCCAGTCTTCGAGTGCCACGACGTCGTGATGCCGGTACGGGGGCGCGGGATAGACTGCGTTCGGCGTTGACAGGGTTTCGATAATCGCGCCGTCCGCCGTCGCTACCGACAATTTGACGTTGGTCTTGCCGATGTCGAGGACCGCGATCACCGCGCCGCCTCGGCGAATTCCGGGCGCAGCGCGCGATACAAGCGGCGGAAGGCTGCGATGCGCGGAAGGTACGCCTCGGTCAGCCGTGCATCGGGTTCGACGGTTTGCAGCACCGGCGGTTCCACCAGCACGCTCGCTGGGTCATCCTGGCCGAGCGCCAAACGGGCGAGGCGGGTGGCGCCGAACGCCGGGCCGCGCGCCGCACCCGCGTAAACCCGCAGCGGAATGCCCAGCACGCTGGCGATAAGTTGCGTCCAGAACAGCGACCGCGCGCCGCCGCCGACGATACCGGCCGAGGCAATCGGCGCACCCGCCGCCGCCAGTGCCGCTTGACCGTCGGCGAGGCTGAACGCGACACCTTCCAGCGCCGCCTGCACCAATTCAGCGCGCGCGGTGTCGCGCGTCAGGCCGAACACCACGCCGCGCGCATACGGGTCGTCATGCGGGGTACGTTCGCCAGACAGATACGGCAGCACCAACAGGCGCGACGGTGCGCAGTACTGCGCCTCGGCTTCGGCCAGCAGCGTGGGAATGCTGGCATCGCCGGTCCAGTGCGCCACGGCGGCCAGCACGCTGGCGCCGTTTTGCAGCGCGGCCATTTGGCACCAGCGGTTCGGCAGCGCGTGGCAATACGAGTGCACCAGATATTCCGGCGCCGGACGATGCGCGCTGGCGGCGACGAACAGTTGCGCCGAGGTCGACAGCCCGACGAACGCCCGGCCATCTTCCACCGCGCCAATTCCAACGCCGCCCACCATGGTGTCGCCGCCGCCGCCCGCCACCACCACGCCGGGGCGCAGGCCGAAGCGCGCGGCGATTTCGGAGCGCACGATGCCGCTCGGCGCACTGCCATCGACCACGCGCGGCAGCAGCGCCGGGTTGAGGCCGACAGCGGCCACCGCGTGCGGGCTCCAGGCGCGGCGCGCTTGGTCGAACAGCCAGGTTCCGGCGGCGTCCGACGGGTCGGTGGCGCGCTCGCCGGTCAGATGCAGCCGGATGTAGTCCTTTGGCAGTAACAGCGAGGCCGTGCGGGCCAATGTCTCGGGTTCATGCCGCGCCAGCCACAACAGCTTGGGGGCATTGAAGCTGGACAGCGCCGGCACGCCCAGTTCGGCGGCCAATTCCGGGCCGAGCCGCTTCAATTCATCGGCTTCCGCATGGGCGCGCCCGTCGTTCCACAGCATCGCCGGGCGGATTGGCCGGTCCTGCGCATCCAGCAAAACCGAGGCATGCATCTGGCCGGACAGGCCGATGCCAGCCACTTCGGCCATGGCCGCCGGGGCAGCGGCTTTGATCTTGTCCAGCGCCACGCAAACGGCTGCCCACCACGCGTCCGGGTCTTGCTCGGACGCCAGCGGGCCGGGATTGCTGACGGTCAGCGGCGCTTCGGCTTCGGCCCGGACCGACTCGTTCTCATCGACCAGCAGCGCCTTGACCGCCGACGTTCCGAGGTCGATGCCGAGGAAGCATGTCACGTCAGGCGCTGGCCATCGCAGCAGCGTCGATTGGCAGGCTGGAGGCGCGGGTTATCAACGTGCAGGGCAGCCGCACTTGCACGGGCGGCGAGACGTCGCCACCAATCCGCGCCATCAGCCTTGCCCAAGCTTCGAAGCCCATCTGCTCAACCGGCTGACGCACGGCGGTAAGCGGCGGCGAGACCACGTGCATCCACGGTTCGTCATCGAACCCGACCAGCGCGATATCGCCCGGCACCGTCAGCCCATGCGCGGACAGCGCATCCAGCGCGCCCAGCGTGGCGAGATTGTTCAACGTAAACAGAGCGTCCGGCAACGGACCGGCCGCGAAGCGGGCGTCAAGGCGGGCGCGGCTTTCGGGGTAGCTGAGGCCAACCTCGATCACCTCAAGCGTGCCGCCCAATTCGCGCACCGCCGCCCTGGTGCCGTCGATCCGTTCGTTGACGTTGCTGATCGCCAGATGCCCGGTGGCGGCCAGGATATGCCGGCGCCCGCCCGCGAGGAGGTGTTCCGCCACCTGCTTGGCGATGGCGAAATTGTCCACCGCGACTAAATCGATCGGCTCGCCGCTCGGGATGCGGTCGGCGGCGACCATTGGCACCCCGGCGGCAATCGCCACGTCGCGCGCAGCCAGCGAGTCGTCGCACGGGATGACCACCACGCCTGCGGGCCGCCACGTCAGCAATGCGCGCAACCGGGCGGCTTCCTGCACCGGATCGCCGCCGGAGGAGACAATCAGCAGATCGTAACCATCGCGCCGCGCGGCGGCTTCCAATGCGCCGACGAAGGCGCCAAAGAACGGGTTGGCGATGTCGGGCACCAGCACACCCGCGATGGACGACTTGCGCGAACGCAGCCGCGACGCCCCGAGATCGGCGATGTAGCCAAGTTCCTGCACCGCCGAATGGACCCGCGCCGCCAAATCCGGCGCGACGCTGCGGCGCGCATTGAGGACGTTGGAAACGGTCGCGGTGGACACCCCGGCGCGGCTAGCGACGGCGCGAATGGACGGCATCTTATTATTGGTTACTGACACGTGTGCTGGCGCATCCCGAAAGATGCATCCTCCCATTTATACGTTCCACATATCTCATGTCAGCTATGCGGGCTTGTCAACGCCCGGCATGTCCGCCATGCGCGGTTATTATAGATGCGCTGGCAGCACTTCCAGATGCGGCACGCTGGGGTGTGTCATGTCTTGGGGTGTGCCAAGAAAAACCGCAGCATTTCAGCGCTGGCATCCGGGCCGCGTGGCTCGGTATACGACCCATCGGCGCTGCCGCCGGACCATGCGTGGCCGGCGCCGAATACCACCCAATGCTCCAGCAAGCTGCTGCCGAAACTGTCGCGGTAGTCGGCCACGCTGAAGCCGAGTCCCCCGGCGGCTTTGCCGGCCGTGATGTGCGGCGCCACTGGCCGCCCGGCCAAGGCCTGCACGATCACCTGATCGCCGTTGCCCGGATGCACGGTGCCGTCGCGGTCGCCGTGGAACACGATGGCGGGCAGCGTATGGTCCAGCCGCACGCCCTTGCTCGGTTGACCCATGGCGGCAAAGCCTGACGGCATGTCGCGCGCCGCACCGCAGGCGAGGCCGGAATGCACGCCAATGGCGGCGAACAATTCGGGATAACGGGCCCCCAAAATCGCAGCCCCTGCGCCGCCGGCCGACAGTCCCGCGACATACACCCGCGCTGGATCGACGGCATATTCAGCGATAATCTGCCGGGTCAGCCCGGCGAGCAGCGCCGCCTCGCCGCTGCCGCGCTGCTGGTCGGCGGCGTTAAACCAGTTCCAGCAACGCTGCATGTTGGCCGCTTGGGTTTGCGCCGGATACGCCACCAGACAGGCGTGCTGTTCGGCCAGCGCGTTCATGCGCGTACCGGCGGCAAAGTCGTCTGGCGACTGTGCGCAGGCGTGCAGCATGACCAGCAGCGGCACGCGTTGGCCGTGATAGCCGCTTGGCACGAAGAGTTTGTATGGGCGGCTGCCTTCCGGGCCGGAATAGGTGGCCGCGAGAAACGCGGCGCTGCGCTGCCCATCCGGGGCAACGGGCGCTGGCCGAACGGCAGGCGGCGCTTCACCACGCATCAGGGCCTGCACCATCGCCACAGCGTCCTCACTGGCGGCAGTGAAGAAACCGGTTAGCTTGCCAATATCCATAGCCTCGCTTTCGGCGGTTTGGGCGCGTGGCGGAGGTTAGACCCTAGGCAGGCGGCGAAGTCGATAACGTAGCGTTCGCATGCCGGCCGGCGGATGCGGCTGCCTGCGGTTAGGTCCGGCATGCGCGCCCGGTGCTGCACACGGCGGCGCGATATGTTATCAAATTTCAACTGCCGGGCCGGTGGTGACGTTTTTCACGGACGCTGCGGCGTACTGAGGGTCTTAGCGCGATGGTATTCAAGCTCCCGGCGTCGCTTTCAGCAGCACAACTGCTCAGCATTTCGTATCTTAACGGTCTCGATCAGGACGGTAATCTGAACCTGACCAATTTTTGGAATTGGAGTGGCGATAATCCAGCGACGTATGGAACGATCTCGGCATTGCAGGGGTTGGCACATAAGTGGGCTGCCGACGCCAGTCATACCAGCACCGTTGGAACCGGCGGGACGGCCGCATATTTTTTTGATACTGGATCGAACTGGAGCGGGGCCGAGCAGTCGGCGTTTCTCGGTGCGATGGCGTTGTGGGCAGGGGTTGCGAACGTTACGTTCACGCCGGCTGCCAGCGAAAGCAGCGCGACCCTGCTGTTTTTCCGATATGGATCGCTGACGGTTCCATCTGGTATTCCACCGCTTAGCCCAGGGTATTATGAGAATGATGGTTATTACGCGGGAAGCGTTGGCACTTCGACTATAGGAAGTACCGCGATTTCCTATATCTCGCTCCAGACGCAAGCTATCGGCAGTTATGGCGATATTACATCATTCTCGACCTACGGCGGCTACGGCATCGACGCGTTGGTGCATGAAATGGGGCACGCCATAGGTCTTGGCCATGATGGGCCATATAATGGATCTGTCAATCCAAGCTCCCAGCAACTGAGTGCGACCGACAATCGGTTATATTCTCTAATGTCGTATATCAATCCGTGGGATACGACCGCGCATTATTTCAATAGTTATTCGCCGTCAGGAACAGATTGGGGCGCTACGTCCGATTCGTACTATCGCGCCCCTTACACCCCGATGGTCGATGACATCCTCGCGGCCCAGCAACTCTACGGCACTTCCTCCGGCACCTCGCTCAATACCGCCCAGACCTTCGGCTTCAACACCACGCTGGCGGCCAACGACCCGCTGCGGCCGTATTTCGACTTCACCGTGGATGCCAAGCCAGTCATCACGCTGTACGACAGCGCGCCCGGCAACACTTTGGATCTGTCCGGCTACACCGTCACCCAGACCATCAACCTGAACCCTGGCACGTTCAGCAGCGTCGCCGGTCTGACCAACAATCTTGGCATCGACTTTAACACCGCGATCGATACCGTGATCGGCGGCACTGGCAACGACACAATTTGGGTCAATGCCGACAGCGACCACATCGACGGTGGGACCGGCACAAATATCGTCATGTTCCCCAGCAGCATGGCCACCTACAGCTTCTCGTCGTCCGGCAGCACGCTGCAAGTGCTCAATATATCGACCAGCACAGTCGATTACCTGACGCATATCACGACAGTGAATTTCGCTGGCCAGACTGTGCCCGCGTCCAGCCTGTTCTGCTTCCTCGCGGGCACCCGGATCGCCACCCCCGCCGGTGAAGTGCCGGTGGAGGCACTGCGCGCGGGCGATCTGGTGCGGCTGGCCGATGGCCGCGCCCTGCCGGTGCGCTGGCTCGGGCGGCAGACGATTGCGCTCCGGTTCGCCGACAAGGCGCGGGCGCTGCCGGTGCGGATTTGCGCCGGGGCGCTGGGCGAGGGGCTGCCGCGCCGCGATCTGCTGGTCTCGCCGGGACACGCGCTGGCGCTGGACGGCGTGCTGGCGCAGGCCGGTGCTCTGGTGAACGGCGCCAGCATTATCCGCGAAGCAGCGATGCCGGAGGTCTTCACCTACTGGCACGTCGAGTTAGATGAGCACGCGCTTTTGCTGGCCGAGGGGCTCGCGGCGGAAAGCTATGTGCCCACCGCCGAGGAGATGGCGTTCGACAACCGCCACGCTCGCCCGGCGCTGCCGCCGCAGAACGAGATGGATTTGCCGCGCGCCAAATCGGCCCGCCAGTTGCCGCAGGCACTGCGCCAGCGGTTGGCCGGGGCGGCGCGCGCGGCGTGATGGGCGAAGCTGGTCGAATTTACTGCGCCAGGAACCCGCCATCGACCGGCAGCACCACGCCGGTGATGAACGAGGCCTCGTCTGACGCCAGGAACAAGATCGCGGCGGCGACTTCCTCCGGCTGACCGATGCGGCCAAGCGGATGGCGGCGTACCCCTGCGGCGATGCCCTCCGGGTCCATCGCCCGTACCGACGGCGTGTTGATGGTGCCCGGCGCCACCGCGTTCACCCGGATGCCCTTGGCGGCAAGGTCGATAGCCAGATGCGCGGTCAGGCCGGAGGCGACGAATTTGGCCGGGCCATACACCACCTGACCGGCTTGCCCGATCACCGCTGAGATCGACGACACGCAGACAATCGCCCCTTTGCCGCGCGCCACCATTGGCTCGGCGGCGTATTTGCAGCACAGGAACATGCCGCGCGCGTTGACCGCCATCGTGGCGTCCCATAACTCGGCGGTGGCGCTGGCCAGTGTGGCTTCTGGGATCACGCCCGCGTTGGCCACCAGAATGTCGATGCCGCCGAACGTGTCGATAGCGGTTTGCATCACGCGCTTCACGTCGGCTTCCTGCGCTACATCGCCCGCCACGCCGCGCACCTTCGCGCCCTTGGCGGCAAGCTCGGCCACCAGACTGGCGAGCGCTTCGCCATTGCGGTCGTTGAGCACGACGGCGGCGCCTTCGGCTGCGAAGCGTTCGGCGGTGGCCCGGCCGATGCCGTTGGCGGCCCCGGTGACAACGGCGGTTTGCCCGGCCAGGCGGCCGGTGGATGGGTTGTTTTGCGGCATGGCCGTCTCCTGTCTTGACGCGCCAGCATCGCTGCGCGGCGGCAGGCTCACAAGACCGGCTGCCGCTCGGCGCGCTTGGCTGCCTGCCACGCGGCTTCCATTTCGTTTAGCGTCGCATCCGCCGGGGTGCGGCCCTCGCCAGCGAGCGATGCCTCGATGGCGCCAAACCGGCGGGTGAATTTGCGGTTGGCGCCGCGCAGGCACGCCTCCGGGTCGAGGTGCAGCTTGCGCGCCAGATTGGCCAGCACGAACAGCATGTCGCCGACCTCGTCGGCCAGCCGCGCCGGATCGGCACCGTCCAGCTCGGCGCGCAACTCGGCGGTTTCTTCATCCAGTTTGTCCAGCACGGCGGCGGCATCCGGCCAGTCGAACCCGACGCGGGCGGCGCGTTTGGTGAGCTTTTCGGCCACTGTCAGCGCGGGCAAACCGCCAGCCACCCCGGCCAGCGTGCCGGTTTGCGCGCGGGCGGCGCGCTCGCGGCGTTTCTGTTCCTCCCACGCGTGGGTTTGCATACTGGCATTGCGCGCGGCGGCGTCGCCGAACACGTGCGGATGGCGGCGGATCATCTTATCGGTGATCGCCTGCGCCACATCGGCAAAGCCAAACAGGCCGGCTTCCTCGGCCATGCGGGCGTGGTAGACCACCTGAAGCAGCAGATCGCCCAATTCATCCGGCAATGCCGCGAAATCCTGCCGCGCGATGGCGTCGGCGACTTCGTAGGCTTCCTCGATGGTGTACGGCGCGATAGTGGCGAAGCTCTGCACCTTGTCCCACGGGCAGCCAGTGGCGGGATCGCGCAATGCGGCCATTACATCGAGCAGGCGGCGCAGTTCGGCTTCGGCGGTCTCTGGCACGGGCGGCTCCTGGCGGTTGGCACGTTTCTTACGGGCGGCGAGCGGTGTGGCCAAGCTGTGCGCAGATGTGCGCCGCGACACGGCAGCGGCAAACTGATAACATGACTGTTCTGGAGGTTGCCCTATGCACACACTGACGCTGACATCCAAAGCTGGCCGCTTGTCAGAGGAACTTGCCCGGCGCGGCGTTGGCAGTGAGACACGGGTGCAGGTTGTCGTCGAATTGCTTGAGGATGCGCCGTTCCCGCTGGCGGCCATGGCGCAAGCCGGCGGCGCGTTCGACTTTCTGCGCGACGAGCCAGACCTTTATACGGACGCCGACACGATTGAGCGCCGTAGTTAGGTGTTTGATTTCGGCGATATTGTTATTGCGCAATTTCCGTTCACGGACTTCTCGGGCTCCAAACGCAGGCCGCTTTTGGTTGTGCCGCCCGACAATGTCAGCCGCCTCGGTATCGTCGCCTGTTTTATCACCTCGGTGCCTCGCTCTGGTCCTGGCATGGCGGCATTGCCCGCCAACACGGCAACCGGCCTGAAGGTCGCTTCCGTCGCGCGGTTCGATAAGGTTGCAACGCTTGAGAAGGGCATCGTGACCGGCACGCTGGGCAAAGCCGACCCGGCATGGCTGCTGGAGAACGCGGCCGGCTTCTTCGGGGTGTTCGGCTTTTCGACGTTCTTGCCAGATCTGCGCGGTCAGGAGACACCTCAATGACCCCAGCCCTCACCGGCGGCTGCCAATGCGGCGCCATTCGCTACGCATTGGCCACAGTCCCGGCGCGCACCACGCTGTGCCATTGCCGCATGTGCCAGAAAGCCGTCGGCCAGCCATTCGCGGCCTACGCCAGCGTGCCAATGGCTGATTTTGCCTGGACGCGCGGCACCCCGCCCGCCTTTCGCAGTTCCAGCGCCGCCGAGCGGCATTTCTGCCCGCAGTGCGGCACGCCGCTCACCTTCCGCTATGTGGCGCGCGGCGAGATGGAGGTGGCAGTGGGCACGCTGGACCATC
Organism: Rhodospirillales bacterium; assembly: GCA_025359905.1. Classification (GTDB taxonomy): domain Bacteria; phylum Pseudomonadota; class Alphaproteobacteria; order Acetobacterales; family Acetobacteraceae; genus CAIPHQ01. The sequence continues at coordinate 42,400 of JANYDF010000043.1, read as the reverse complement.
CGGAGAAAATCACGCCCGTCGCGCATGTCGGCGTCGAGAGCCGCCTGCCATGGATGGCGTCTGCGGTGCTGGACGCTTTGCCGCAAAGCGCCAACCAGGGTGGCGACCCGATCGTGGCCAAGTTAGTGAACTATCAACATCCGGATCACGACACCGGCCAGGGGTGGGCTGCTCCCGCTGCATAGGCTTGTCGGACAATCGGGCTTGGCACGGCGCGCCGGGCAGCGCAGGCTAAGGCCAATACGATGGAGGAAACGATGGCCCGCGTTGCAATTGTCGGAACCGGGTTCGTCGGCCGTGCCTGGGCGATCAGCTACGCGCGGGCGGGCCACGAGGTCGCCCTGTGGGATGGCCAGCAGGACGCCCCGGCGGCAGCGCTTGGCTATATCGAAAAGTTGCTCCCTGACCTTGCCGCCAACGGCCTTCTGAACGACTCGCCCGAAGCAGTGCGCAGCCGGATGCGCGCGGCGGCGACGCTGGAAGATGCGCTGGCGGGCGTGGCCTATGTGCAGGAAAGCACCTTCGAGGATGTGGCGGTAAAGCGGGAGATATTTGCCCGCCTGGATGCGCTGGCCCCGCCGGATGCCATCCTGGCCAGTTCGACCTCCGCCATTCTGCCATCGATGTTCACCGAACAACTGGCCGGGCGGGCACGCTGCCTCGTGGTGCACCCGATCAACCCGCCATATCTAATCCCGGCCGCCGAAGTGGTGCCGGCCCCGTGGACCGACCCGGCGGTGCTGGCGCGCGCCGCCGGCTTCCTGCGCGCCGCCGGTCACGCGCCGATTGTGATGCAGAAGGAACTCGACGGCTTCGTGATGAACCGCCTGCAAGGCGCGTTGCTCGAAGAAGCCTTCCGGCTGGTCGCCGACGGCTATGCCAGCCCGGAGGACGTCGATATCGGCATCCGCGACGGTCTGGCGCTGCGCTGGAGCTTCATCGGCCCGTTCGAGACCATCGATCTGAACGCACCGGGCGGCGTGCGCGACTACGTGAACCGCTATCAGGGCCTGTACGCTGGCCTCACCGCCACCATGCAGCGGCGCGTCGATTGGGCCGGGCCGGTGCTGGACAATATCGAACGCGACCGCCGTGCCCATGTGCCGGCGGAGAAGTTGCCGGAGCGTCAGGCGTGGCGCGACCGGCGCTTGATGGCGTTGATGGCGCATAAGCGGCGCGCGGCAAAAGACATCGGATCGTAACGGGAACTCGCACCATGGCCAACAAAGTCATCATCACCTGCGCCGTCACCGGCGCCATTCACACGCCGAGCATGTCGCCGTACCTGCCGGTGACTGCGGCCGAGATCGCCGAAGCGGCGGTCGGCGCCGCCGAGGCCGGCGCCGCCATCGTGCATCTGCACGCCCGCAACCCGGAAGATGGCCGCCCGGATCAAAGCCCGGAAGCGTTCGCCCGCTTCCTGCCGCAGATCAAGCAGGCCACCAACGCGGTGGTGAACCTGACCACCGGCGGCGCGCCGCACATGACGGTGCGCGAGCGCGTGCTGCCGGCGGCAACCTTCAAGCCGGAAGTGGCATCGCTCAACATGGGGTCGATGAATTTTGGCCTGTACCCGATGCTGAACCGCTTCAAGGAGTTCAAGCACGATTGGGAGCCGAAGGCGCTGGAAGGCTCGCGCGATCTGGTGTTCCGCAACAGCTTTGCCGATATCGAATTCGTGCTGAACACGCTGGGCGAGTCGGGCACCCGCTTCGAATTCGAGTGCTACGATACCTCGCACCTGTACAACCTGGCGCACTTCCTCGACCGTGGCTTGGTGAAAACCCCGCTGTTCGTGCAGACGGTGTTCGGCATCCTCGGCGGCATCGGCCCGCACCCGGAAGACGTGATGCACATGAAGCGCACCGCGGACCGGCTGTTCGGCAAGCAGTACCGCTGGTCGGTGCTCGGCGCCGGGCGCAACCAGTTGCCGATTGCCGCCCAGGCGGCGGCGATGGGCGGCAACGTGCGCGTCGGCCTGGAGGACAGCCTGTGGATCGGCGCCGGCAAGCTGGCGCAAAGCAACGCCGATCAGGTGCGCAAGGTGCGCCAGATTATCGAAGGCCTTGGCCTGGAAATCGCGTCGCCGGACGAGGCGCGTGAGATCTTGTCGCTGAAGGGCGGCGATAAGGTCGACTTCTAACGGATGCAACGGGTGGGTTGCCGCGCGCAACCCACCCAACGTGCTTTGGCGGCTACGCACACACGAGCGGCCGCCGGTCGCCCCACTTCACCTCCGCCTCGAACACCGACGCCACCGCCAGTAGCGTCGCCTCGTCGCCGTAGCGGCCGATGGCTTGCACGCCCATCGGCAGACCGTCCGCCGACATGTGCAGCGGCAGCGAGATGGCGGGCAGGCTGGTGATGTTGAACGGGAACATGAAGGCGGCGTCGGTCCATTTGGCGTTGTAGCGCGCCAGATCGGTCTCGCTCATGTCGTAGAAGCCCAGCGGGCGCGGCTTCTGCGTCAGCGTCGGGGTTAGGTATACGTCATACGGCAGCAAATCGGCGGCGATCTCGCGCGACAGGCCGCGCAGCGCGTTCATCAGGTTGACGTGCTGCACGGCGGTCTGCGCCCGCCCGGCCTGGATCACCGCCCAGGTGGTCGGCTCGACATCGGCCTGCGTCACCGGGCGGCCGACCAGACCGGCGAGATTTTCGAACGCGGCGGCGGTCTCGGCCGGGGTCATCGTAGTGTAGGTTTTCCAGGCGGCCGCGCCGTCCAGCGTCATGTTCTTTTCCTCGACATCGTGGCCGAGGCGTTCCAGCAGGGCGGCGGCATTGCGCACGGCGGCCACTGCTTCCGGGTCGATCGGATTGCCGTCCGGTGGCGTCACGGTGAAGCCCACCCGCAGGCGGCGCGGCGCGCGGGCCGACAGCGCCAGCCAAGTTTCAGCCGGCGAGGGCGGGGTATAGGCGTCGCCGGGCATCGCACCAGCCATCGCGTCCAGATACGCCGCCGTGTCGCGCACGGTGCGCGAGACGCAGAGGAAATAGGCCCCGCCATACCAATAGTCGCCGAACGGCGCGATGGTGACCCGCCCGCGCGACGGCTTCAGCCCGACCAGACCGCAATTGGAAGCAGGAACGCGGATCGACCCCGCGCCGTCGCTGGCTTCGGCCAGCGGCACCATGCGTGACGCCACCGCCGAAGCCGCGCCGCCCGACGAGCCGCCTGCCGTGACATCGGCGCGCCACGGATTGTGGGTGACGCCGTACAGTTTGGGCTCGGTGGAAATCGACCAGCCGTTCTCCGGCGCGTTGGACTTGCCGACCAGCACGAACCCAGCCGCCTTGGTGCGCCGCGCGGCCTCGGAATCGATGGGCGAGATGACGCCCTTCATCCACGCGCTGGAATTGGTCAGCGGCGCGCCTTGCCACATCGATGCCAATTCCTTCAGCAGATACGGCACCCCGGCGAACGGTGCGTCCAGAGAGACCGATGGCACCTGCGCGCGGGCCATGTCGTACAGCTTATGGATGACCGCATTCAGTTGCGGATTGAGCCGGTCGATCACGGTCGCCGCAGTCTCGACCAGCTCCGCCGGAGTGACTTGGCGCTTGCGGACCAATTCGCCGAGGGCGAGCGCGTCGGACGATGTGTAGAGCCGCAGCAGATCTTCGGTGACGCTGGCCATTTCACTTACCCTTCGGATGGTCTTCTGGCGTGGTTTCCCTACAGTATAGCGCGTGGAGCGCCAGCGAACAGATTGCTTGGCGCCAAAGGGGGAAGGGATCGCAATGAGCAAGCCGCTTCGCGTTCTGGTTGTCGGCCTTGGCAACATGGGCATTTCGCACGCGCGGGCCTATGCCGCGCTGGATGGGTTCGAACTCGCCGGGCTGTGCGCCCGCTCGATCGCCAGCCGCACCGATCTGCCGGAGGCCTGGGCCGCCGTGCCGCGTTTTGCCGATTACGGCGAGGCGCTGGCGGCAGTAAAGCCGGATGTGGTGTCGATCAACACGTGGTCCGGCACGCACGCCGACTTCGCCATCCGCGCGATTGAGGCCGGGGCGCATGTGTTTGTCGAAAAGCCGCTGGCCGAAACCGTGGCCGATGCGCAGCGCGTGGTGGATACGGCGGTCAAGCACGGCAAGAAGCTGGTGGTTGGCTACATCCTGCGCGTTCACCCGTCCTGGACCAAGTTTGTCGAGCTGGCGCGCACCTTGGGTAAGCCGCTGGTCATGCGGATGAACCTCAATCAGCAATCCATTGGCCCAGCTTGGACGTGGCATCGCAATTTGATGCAAAACCTTACGCCGCTGGTCGACTGCGGGGTCCATTACGTCGATGTGATGTGCCAGATGACCCAGTCCCGTCCGGTGCGGGTGCATGGCATCGGCGCCCACCTGTCCGATGAGGTCAAGGTGGATAACTACGGTCACTTGCACGTGGAGTTCGAAGACGGATCGGTTGGCTGGTATGAGGCCGGCTGGGGTCCGATGATGAGCGAAGTGGCATTCTTCGTGAAAGACGTGGTCGGCCCGAAGGGCGCGGTCAGCATCGTGATGGCCGAGCAGAGCGCCGCCGCTGACGAGGGCGCTTCGACGACCAGTTCGTCGGATATGGACACGCATACCAAGACAAGTGTGATCCGTTTGCATCACGCGGCATTGAATGCCGACAACTCGCTGGCCCAGCCCGACGAGATTTTTCGCATGGACGACGAGCCCGGGCACGACGAGCTGTGCGCCCGCGAACAGGTTTATCTGCTAAATGCAATTCGCGAGGACATTGACCTCACAGATCACATGAACGACGCTGTCAACAGCCTTAGAATTGTTCTTGCCGCCGATGAGAGCATCCGTGTCAAACAGGTCGTCAGCCTTTAGACCAAGACGAAATCGCGTTTGGCGTCGCAAAGTGCGATGCCAAACGCGAAATCCTTCTGACACGGGGGCTGCATTATCGGTCTTACCGAGACGTCATCCGTCGGTAAGCACCCCGGAGTTCGCCATGTTCAGGAAGCCCAAGCGCGAAGACACCCTGGTTCTCGGTCCGGACGAGGGAAAGACCAAGTTTCATCGCAGCGATGTGCTGTTCTCGCTGGAATGGTCCGCCGTCGCCCCTGGCATGGGCGGCTGGGATGTGCTGATCGACGACGAGCGCCGCACTCGGCTGGTGTCGGTCGTGCCGCCGGGCGCCGATGCCCCGACCTTTTTCCTGTATTGGAAGGGCCGCGAAGTTGTTCTGAGCTGGCTCGCGCCGAGCGGCAAAGGCGAGGCGATGGAAGTTGGCCGCTTTGCCAGCCTGCGCACTGCGCTGTTGGCGCTTTGCCCGCTCACCGACGAGCAACTTGCCTCGGTGAATGAGTCAATGGAAATCCTCTATCCGCGTGCGCTGCGCGACCGCTGAGACGCAGCAAGGCGCACCGGCGGCGGGTGCTTAGCCGCCGGATGACGCTTTGCCCTAACTGTTGCGCGCAATCGCTGTCCGCTTGCCGTGGGCACGATTTCGCGGCACAGGGCGCTGATGGACACGCTTGAAACCGCCGCCGCGTTGTTCCGCCCCATCGGGCGGCTCGAAACCCCGTTTCGAACCAAGGGCGATTGCCCGCGCAATGGCCGCCAGCGCGCGCCTGCGCCAGAGTGTTTTGCGGTGCTCGATGCCGCTTTCCAGCCCGGACTTGCTGGCTTGGACGGCTTTTCCCATTTGATTTTGCTGTATTGGCTGGACCAGGCTGGGCCGGCCGAGCTGGTATTGGTTCCACCGTTCGACGGCCAGCCGCGCGGCGTATTCGCCACGCGCGCACCGGTCCGGCCGAACCCGATTGGCCTGTCTGTGGTGAAGTTCGACGGCTTCGCGGCGCCTGGGCGGCTGCGCGTGCGCTATCTCGACTGCATCGACGGCACACCGCTGCTCGACATTAAACCGTATTTGCCAACCACCGACGCCGAGCCAGACGCCAGCATCGGCTGGCTGGCGCCGCACGCCACGCAGCGCGGTTAGTTTTCTGGCTTCATCGTCCGTCTGGCGTCAATGAGCCGGGCTTCGACGTCCGGTGCCGCACCGGCGAGCGGCCGGCCGCGCAACAGGCGGCGGGTCCGGCCGATCTGGACGAAGTAGGCGCGGCACAAGCTGCATAGCGCCAAATGCCAGCGCGCCCGCAGCTTCGCGCGCCAGGGCAGCGCACCCTCCAGATAGTCGGTGGCCAGCTCTGTCATTTCGCTACACTTCGGCACCCTGCCGTCTCCTTCGACCCAGCCTCGGGCCATGCACTTTACCAAGACTCGCACACGCCTGCCGCGTTACATAGCGCGCAGACCAACCTGCTGGATCGCATCACCGCATGGCTGAGACCGAGTTCGATGATCCGGCCTTCCTGGCGTTGCTGCGCGCGGGCGACGCGGGCGCTTACCGCCGTTTGATCCGCCGCTTTCACGGCTCGCTGGTCGGCACCGCCAGCGCCATCATCGGCAGCCGCGCGCAAGCCGAGGAAGTGGTGCAGGATGCTTGGCTTGCGGTGTTTGCCGGCATTGGCCGCTTCGAGGGACGGTCGAGCCTGTCGAGTTGGCTGTTCGCCATTGTGATGAACCGCGCCCGCACCCGGATTAGCCGCGAGAGCCGTACTGTCGCGTTGCCGGCACTCGATGCGTCGGACGCCGCCGAACGCGCCGTGCCGCTCGACCGCTTCATGCCCGACGGACATTGGGCCGAGGCACCCCGGCTGTGGGACGAGTTGGATCCGGAGCGGATGCTGTCAGGCCGCCAGTTGTGGCAGCACGTGCAAGAGGCCATCGAGAAGCTGCCGCCGGGGCAGCAGGCGGTCATCATCTTACGTGACATCGAAGGCCGCACCGCCGAGGAAGCCTGCGAGTTGCTGACCATTTCGTCGGAAAACCAGCGCGTACTCTTGCACCGCGCGCGCGGACGAGTACGCCGGACGATCGAGTTGCTAAGCGACGGTCCAGCCGCCGCCGCGCCGGCGGCGGCTCCTGCCCCGCGCCGCCCCGCCGCACCGCTGCCGCGCCGCGCTGGACCGTTGACGCGGCTGGTGGAATGGCTAGGCATTGGCTTGCCCGTTTGGGCTTAGACGAAAGTTCCCGCATGACGCCGCGCCCAACCATTATCGACTGCGATCCCGGCACCGATGACGCCATTGCGCTGTGGCTGGCGCTCGCCTCGCCAGAGTTGGACGTTCGCATGGTGACGGTGGTCGGCGGCAATGTGGGGCTGCAAGCCACGCTGGCGAATGCCCGCGCCGTCGTTGGTCTCAGCGGATGTAGCGTGCCGGTCGTGGGCGGCGCGGACCGGCCCTTGCTTGGCCGCTTCGAGGACGCCGCCTATGTGCACGGCGATAACGGCCTCGGCGGTTTGGTGTTGCCCGAGGGGCCGCCCGCAGCACATGGGCTGGCGGCCGATGCGATCCGTGCGGCACTGCGCGCTGCGCCGCGTCATTCGATGACGCTGATCGGGCTGGGCCCCGCGACCAATCTTGGGTTGGTGTTCGCCACTGAACCGGCGCTGGCCGACAATGTCGCCGAGATCGTGCTGATGACTGGCGCACTTGGCGAGGGCAACGTCACGCCGTCCGCCGAGTTCAACGCCTGGAACGATCCGGAAGCGCTGGACATCGTGCTGACCGCTGGCGCGCCGGTGACGCTGGCGACGTTGGATGTGACCAATCAGGCGCTGTGCCGCCCGAAGCATGTGACCGCCCTGCGCGCCGCGAGCCAAGGCGCGTGCGCCACGGCGGCGGCGGACATCTGGGACAGCGTTGCGCCATCGCGCCGCTCCGGCGAGCAAGGTCACGAGCAGCACGACGCCTGCGCGGTGGCCTGGGCGGTGGCGCCGCACTTGTTCACCCATGCGGATGTGGCGGCGCGGGTGGATTGCAGCCAAGGCATCGGGCGCGGCCGCACCGTCATCGACCGCTGGGGCCGCAAACCCCGCGCACCGAATGCGCGCTTCCTGGACAAAGTGAACGCGGACGGCTTTTTCGATCTGGTGATCGAACGGCTGGCGCGCCTGCCGTAGAGTGGGTGCAACCCACCCTACGGATTTCCCGGCGTTACTTCGGCATAACCACCGTCATATACGGCCCCTTGGCCGCCTCGCCCGGCTTGGCTGGGGCGGTCACTTGGTGCTTGATCGGTGCCAAACTCATCAGATAGGCGGCAACCGCGTGCTGGTCGGCCTCGGTCAGACCGGCGAAGTCGTTATACGGCATGGTCGGGATGAGCCGCGTGCCATCCGGCGCGATGCCGCGGGTAAATGCGGTGATGACCTCGGCTTCGGTCCACTTGCCGAGCCCGGTTTCCGGGTCCGGCGTCAGGTTCGGTCCCCAATGGATACCCAGGCCGGGCACTTCGAAGCCGACATCGGAACCAGAAAGTGCATGGGCGAAATCCGGCTTGCCGAGAAACACACCGGGAGTATGACAGTCGCCGCAGCCCATGACACGGACCAAGTAGCCGCCGCGCGCCACCGCATCATCGGCTTTGGCGGTGATACTGCCATAGCCTGCAACAATGAATGCTGCAGCCAAGAACGCAATGTTTCGTTTATTTTTCATATTGCCCCCTCCGCGCCGGTTGGTCCGGCTGCGAAGGGAGAATGTCGTAAAGTGTCTTAGCCCCGCAATCCTTACTTGGTGCCGAACAGGCGGTCCCCGGCATCGCCCAGGCCAGGGCGGATATAACCGTGATCGTCGAGTTGCCGGTCCACCGCGCATGTAAACACCGGCACATCCGGGTGCGCCTTGGTAAACACCGTGAGACCCTCGGGGGCGGAGATCAGGCAAACGAAACTGAATTGCGTCGCGCCCGCCGCTTTCAAGCGCGTCACCGCCGCGGCGGCGGAGTGGCCGGTTGCCAGCATCGGGTCGACCACGATCACCAGCCGCTCGCTGATGTCCTCCGGCACTTTCATATAGTATTCAACAGGTTCCAGCGTCTTGGGGTCGCGGTACAGCCCAATATGGCCAACGCGGGCGGATGGCACGGCGTCCAGCATGCCTTCCAGAATGCCGTTCCCGGCGCGCAGGATCGAGACGAGGCAGAGCTTCTTGCCTTCCAGCATGGGCGATTGCATCTGCTCCAGCGGCGTTTCGATCGTGACCAGCTCCAACGGCAAGTCGCGGGTCACTTCGAAACACATCAGCAGGCTAATTTCCCGCGCGATGCGGCGGAAATCGGCGACCGATGTTTCCTTCTGCCGCAGTAGCGTGAGCTTGTGCTGCACCAGCGGGTGATTCAACACGGTCAAATTCGGGTGGGTGAACATCGGCGGCTCCGGGCGCATGCGTGGCGCGGTGTATCGGCGTGCGGCTTTCAAAAGGCAATTTGCACTTTCATCGCCCGGCTGCGGTCGGTGGCCAGGGTGAAGGCGCGTTCCGCTTCGTCCAGCGGCAGCGTCTCGGTCAGCAGTGGCGCGACATCCAGTGCGCCGCGTTGCAGCACATCGACCGCCAGCGCGAATTCCTCGTGAAAGCGGAAGGTGCCGCGCAGGTTGATTTCCTTGGCGACCACCATGTTGAGCGGCAACGTCGCCTCGCCGCCACCCAGGCCGACCTGCACGATGGTGCCGCCCGGCCGCACCACGGCCAGCGCGCCGGTCAGCGCGATGCCGCTGCCGGAACATTCGAATGCCACGTCGAAAAAGCCCTTATCGGCGGCGAACGGCGCCAGCGCGTCCGGTTGCTCGCGCAAGTTCAGCGCGTGATCGGCGGCGACGCGGCGGATGGTGGCGAGCGGGGCGGCCATCAGGTCGGTGGCCACAATCTCCCGCGCGCCGCCAAGCCGTGCCGCCATCGCGCACAAGGCGCCAATTGGCCCCGCGCCGGTGACCAGCACGCGGGCGCCCATCAGGTTGCCGGCTTGCCGGGCGGCGTGCAGGCACACCGCCAGGGGCTCGGCGAAGGCCGCGCGTTCGAACGGCATGTCGGCCAGGATGGCCTGGCTTTCGTGGCACACCAAGGTTTCGCGGAAGCCGCCTTGGACGTGCGGGAAGCGCATCGCGCTACCGTAAAAGCGCATTTCGAGACAATGATTGGCTATACCCATCAGGCAAAACCGGCACGCGCCGCAGGGCAGACTCGGGTTGACCGCCACGCTGTCGCCTGCCCGCACGCGGGTGACCGCCGATCCCACCGACTCGACCACGCCGGCCACTTCATGGCCAAGCACCATCGGCTCGCGCACCCGCACCACGCCGAAGCCGCCGTGGTTGAAATAGTGTAGGTCCGAGCCGCAGATGCCGCCTGCGCGCACCCGCACCCGCACATCGTGCGGCCCGGTGGCGGGCACGTCGAACGGTTCGATGCGCAGATCGTGCGCGGCATGGATCACGGCGGCCCGTGTGGTTTCAGTCATGCCGGCTTTCCTCCTGAATCGTCACGCCGATCATGGCATGCGGCGCGATGCATCACTATTGTATGAGGCGGATAGGAGACAGAACGCATGAGCCAGCGAACGCTGTTGCTGACCGGAGCGAGCCGGGGAATCGGGCACGCCACCGGCAAACTTTTCGCCGATGAAGGCTGGCGTGTGGTGACGCTATCGCGGCAGGCATTTTCGCCGCGTTGTCCGTGGCTTGGCGGGCCGGAGAATCATGTGCAGCTCGATCTCGGCAATCTGGATCATATCGGCGCCGGGCTGGAAGAAATCCGCTCGCGGCTGCCTGAGGGCAAACTCGATGCGCTGGTGAATAACGCCGGGATCTCGCCGAAGGGTCCGGACGGCGCGCGGCTTGGCGTGCTGCAATCGACCTACGCCAATTGGCTGCACGTGTTCAGCGTCAATCTGTTCTCCACCGCGCTGCTCGCCAAGGGGCTGGTTGACCTGCTGTCGGCGGCGAAGGGCTCGATCGTCAACGTCACCTCGATTGCCGGCACCCGGGTGCATCCGTACGCCGGGGCGGCATATGCCGGAAGCAAGGCGGCGCTGTTGTCGCTGACGCGCGAAATGGCGGCCGAATTCGCCCCGCTCGGTGTGCGCACCAACGCGATTTCGCCGGGCGAGATCGATACCGCGATTCTGTCGCCGGGCACTGCCGCGTTCGCTGACCGCGAGGTTCCGATGCGGCGGTTGGGCAAGCCGTCCGAAGTGGCCTCGGCGATCTATTTCCTGTGCAGCGATGCTGCCAGTTACGTGAACGGCGCCGAACTGCACATCAACGGGGGCCAGCACGTCTAACCGGCGGCCTCTGGTGCGTGGCGCAGCGCCACAATAACGTGTTCGGCGTTCGCACCCTGCGGCCCGATAGGGCAGCGCGGCGTGAGTTGGTCGAACTGCGCGGAATTGAGCCCCTCGGCCCGCCACGCGCCAACCAAATTCGGCTTACGGGCCCATCCCGTTTCGGTCTTTCTGAACCACTGGCTGGTGTATTTGCGCTGGTTTTGCTGGTGCGCTTCGGTCGGCTTGCCGTCCGGGTGGCTGCCTTCGTCGTTATGCGGCAGCTTGCGGTAGGTGCCTTCGCGGTGCTGCGGCGGCAGGCCGCAACGCAGCAGGCGTTCGCGCAGATCGACGTCCTCGAAGCCCCAGTTCCAATAGGCGTTTGAATAGCCGTTGGCGGCCTCGAAATGCAGCTTTTGCAGCAGAACGACGCCGCCGAATAACTGCCGGACGAAATCTGGCTTGAAGTCCAGCCCGTGAAAGCAAGCCATGGCCGGCTGCGATGGCCAGGAATAGTCGGCGTCCAGCGGCACCAGATCCACGTCGTGGAAGCAGATGTAGTCCACCTCCGGGGCCAGCAGGTTGTAGCCGATGTTCTTGATCATCCCGCGATTGAACGGCAGTCCGGTGGCCTGCTCGACGACCAGCAGCTTGACCGTCAGTGCGCCGCGAAGCTCTGGGCTGGCGAAAAAATCCGCCAGCAACGGCAGCAGTGCGTCCAGATGCTGCTGGCGGTCGCGGTAGGGCACCACGATGCCGAGCCTGCGCGCCCCGCTCATGGTCTGCCGTGTGCCGCCATCACCAACGCGGCCGCCGCTAGATCTTCCAGGGCGCTGCCAACCGACTTGAACAGCGTAAACTGATCGGCTGACTCGCGGCCCTGCACCTCGCCCCGGCACAGCGAGAACAGCGTGCCGGCCACATGATCGGCCCCGATGACGCCATCGTTCAGCGGTTGCACGATGTCGCCCGCTTCGGCCAGCGCCGCGCCGGTGTCGATGAATACCCGCGCCTGGCGCACCGCGTTGTCGTCGCATTCCCGCATGGTGGGCATATACGCGCCGACCAGGTCCAGATGCGTGCCGGGGCGCAGCCATGCGCCGTGGATCAGCGCCGATTGCGACAGTGTGGCGCAACTGACGATATCGGCGGCCCCGGCGGCCTCGGGCAAATCTTGCGAGGCGGCGGCGTTGTAGCCCTGGGCGCGCAATTCGGCGGCCAGCCGTTCCGCCCCGGCGGCGCGCAGGTTCCACACCGTGATGCGCTCGATCGGCCGCACGGCGGACCACGCTTCGGCCATCATCCCTGCGACATGGCCGCTACCCACGATCAGCAGATGCGATGCATCGGCCCGCGCCAGAAAGCGCCCGGCCAGCGCCGAGGCGGCGGCGGTGCGGCGGCCGGTGATCTCGTTGCCGTCGATCATCGCCAAATGCTTGCCGGTCGCGCCGTCGCACAGCAGATAGCTGGACGACACCGCGTTTAGCCCCAGCGCGCCGTTGCCAGGGAACACCGTGACAATCTTCACGCCCAACGCGCTGCGCCCTTGCCACGCCGGCATCAGCAATAATGCCGCACCTTCCGGGAGTGGATGGCGATGGCGCAGCGGCGCTTCGGCACCCTGAACGAAGGCTTCATGCAGCGCATCGACCAATGCACCCATCGGCAACGCTGCACGGGTTCGCGCGGCGTCGATCATCGCGGGGCCGGGGGAAGGGGCCATCAGAAGCTGTTCCGTTCGTGATAGGTTTGCAGGAATTGCCGCACGCGCGGTTCCTCGCTCTCGTGCAGCACCGCGCGCGGCGTGCCGTCGGCGGCGATGCGGCCACGGTCCAGAAAGGCGATGCGGGTGGCGACGCTGACGGCGAAGCCCATTTCGTGGGTCACGACAATCATCGTCATGCCCTCGGCCGCAAGGCTGCGCATCACTTGCAACACCTCGCCGACCAATTCCGGGTCGAGCGCCGATGTGGGTTCGTCGAACAGCATCAATTTGGGTTCCATCGCCAGCGAGCGGGCGATGGCGACGCGCTGCTGCTGGCCGCCCGATAGCCGGGCCGGGTAGGTGGTTTCCTTGTCCGACAGCCCCACCCGCGCCAGCATGGCCCGCGCCCGGCCGGTTGCTTCGGCCTGCGGCAGTTTGCGCACCCGCACCAGCGCCTCGGCGACGTTGCCGAGTGCCGTCATATGCGGCCACAAATTGAAATGCTGGAACACCATGCCGATGCTTTCGCGCATCTTCTGCAAGTCGCGCCCCGGCATCGGGCGGCGGCGTCCAGCCTCGTCGCGGTAGCCGATCAGGCGGCCGTCGATGCGCACCTCGCCGCTGTCGTAGCTTTCCATGAAGTTAATGCAGCGCAGCAGCGTGCTTTTGCCCGAGCCGCTCGGCCCGATCAGGCACACCACGTCTGAGCGATGCACGGTCAGGCCGACGCCGTGCAGCACTTCCAGCTTGCCGAAGCGCTTGTGCACATCGCGCATCTCAACCGCCGGTGTGCCGCTCATGCCGCCCTCATATACGCCGTCACCCGCCATTCGGCGGCGCGGCCGAGGCGGGAGGCGGCTTCGACCATCAGCCAGTACAACAGCGCCATCGCCAGAATGGTCTCAAACGCGGCGAAGGTTTCCGCCGCCATGCTTTGCATTTGATACATCAATTCCGGCACGGTGATGACCGACAGCACCACGGTTTCCTTGCTGAGAATAATCAGCATGTTGGTCAGGGCGGGGACGATGGCGACCAGCATGGCGGGCAGGCGGACCCGCAGTAAAATCGTGCTGCTGGACATGCCAAGGCTCTGCGCGGCCTCGACCTGCCCAACCGGCACGGCGGCGAACCCAGCGCGGAAAATCTCGGCGAAATAGGCGCTGCCGTAGATGCCAAGTGCGACGATGCCCGCCTGGGTTGCCTGCAATTTCAACCCGATGGCGGGGCCGCCGTCGTACAGCAGGTATAGCTGAATGAGAAACGGCGTGCCGCGCACCACCTCGATTATGGCGCGCAGCAGCCATTGCAGCGGTTTGATGTTCAGCCGCCGCAGCAGCGCGATAGCGAAGCCCAGCGCGATGCCAAACGCCGCACCGGCAAACCAGCACAGCAACGTCTCGCCGAAACCGCTGAGCAGCTTGGGCCAATATTGCAAATAGACCGAAAAATCCATCAGCCGCCCGCCGCCAGCCTGCGCTCGGCCAGCCCGCCCGCCGCCGCCAGCACAAGGTTCATCGCCAGATAAATCGCCGCCGCCGTCAGGTAGACTTCGAACGGGCGGTAGGTGGCCGCTGCCAGCGTGTGGCTGGTGCGGGTGAGCTCAGTGACGCCGACGGTGGAGATCAGCGAGGAGGCTTTGAGCAGCAAAATCAGCTCATTGACCAAAGCCGGCGAGGACAGCCGCAGCGCCTGCGGCAGCAGGATGCGCAGCCACACCGCAGGGGCGGAAAACCCCAGCGCCTGAGCTGCTTCAGCTTGGCCGCGCGGAATGGCGGTGAGCGCGCCGCGATAGATCTCACAGCTATAGGCGCCAGAGGCGAGGCCGAGCGAGCCGATGGCGGCGGCCAGCGGCGGCACGTCGATGCCGACGTAGGGGAGGAAATAGTACACCAGCAACAACTGCACCAGCAGCGGCACGCCGCGAAAGAAGCTGACATACAGCGCGCCAAAGCGCGCCAACGCGCGATGCCGCGACACCCGGCACAGGCAGATCAGCCCGCCGAGCACTTGGCCGAGCGCGATCCCGGCCAGCGAAATCCATAGCGTGGCGACGGCCGCATGCAGCAGCCAGGGCAGCGCTTCTTGGACAGCGGCAAGTTTCATGGAGCAGAAAGCCCGCCCCCGCAGCGCGGGGACGGTGCCATCGGCATCAAGGCAGACGTGCTGTTCAAACCGCCGGCGTCGGTACCGTCTTGGGCAGCGCGATCGGTTGGCCGAACCACTTCTTTTGAATGGCGGCAAGGCGGCCGTCGTCCTGCATCTTTACCAGTGCGGCGCTGATCGCGTCGGTCAGCGGCTGATCTTCGGCCCCCAGGCGGCCGACCCACGAGTAGTAACTCGGCTTGCCGAACGGCGGCAGCACCAGCGCGAATGTGTCGGCGCGCTTGGACACCACGTAGCCCAGGTTGGGCAGCGAGTTGACCGAGGCATCGAGACGGCCCGCAGCGAGATCGGCGTACGACTGGTTATTGTCGACGTATTCCTTGATGTCGATCGGCTTGGGCAGCGTCTTGGAGAACTCGGCAAGCTGCGCCACCTGCGCGGTGCCCTTCTGGCCGCCGACGCTTTTGCCGGCCAGATCGGCCGGTTTGGTGATGCTGGCGTCATCGACGCGCTTCATCAGCGCGACGGTCGCCTCGGCAATCGGCACGGTGAACGAATAGCGCTTCATGCGCTCCGAAGTGATGGTGACCGGGGCGATCACGAAGTCGAACTTTTTGGCCTCCAGGCCCGGCAGCACGCTGGTCCACGGCAGGTCGAGGTATTTGACCTTCACGCCGAGTTCCTTGCCGACTTCGTCGATCAGGTCGCGGTCCACGCCGGTGTAGACGTCGCCGACCAGGAAATCGAACGGCGCGAATTCCATTTCGGTGGCGCAGATCAATTCGCCGCGCTTCTTCACCTCGGCCAGCGTATCGGCCAGTGCCGGGCGAACGCCGGCAATGGCGGCGGCGCCGGCGGCAAGGCCGGTTTTGAGCAATGTGCGGCGCGATGCGGTGGGAACGCGGATCATGCGGAGCTCCTGGAGGGCGGCTGTTGAGTGCGGCGAGACTTTGCACCAAAATCTGAGCGCTAAGAAGAGGCGGCGCGCCGCATTAAAGGATGCCTATGAAAGTTGTCATTGTCGGCGGCGGCGCGATTGGCAGTTCGGCCGCCTATCATCTTGCCAGCGACCCGAATTTTCGCGGCGAGATCGTGGTGGCGGAGCGTGACCCGACTTACGCGCGTGCGTCGTCGATGCTGTCGGCCAGCGGGATCCGGCAGCAGTTTTCCACGCCGGTTAGTATCCATATGTCGCAATATGGGCTGAACTTCATCCGCGCTGCCGATACCGCGCTGGCGGTGGACGGGCAGGGGCCGGTGCTGGGCTTTAAGGAACACGGCTATCTGTTCCTGGCCAGCGAGTCCGGGGCCAGCGTGCTGCGCGAAAACCATGCGCTGCAATGCGAACACGGGGCGAATATCGCGTTGCTGGACCCGGCCGGGATCACGGCGCGGTTCCCGTGGATATCCACCGAGGGGCTGGCGCTGGGCGCATTCGGCGTAACCGGCGAAGGCTCGTTCGACGGTCCCGGCATGTTGCAGGCGCTGCGCCGCAAGGCTCGTGCCCTCGGCGTGCGCTACGTGGCCGAGGAATGCACCGGCTTCGTGCGCCAGGGTGAGCGCGTGACAGGCGTGCAGTTGGGCAATGGCGAAGTGCTGGACTGCGACACCGCCGTGGTGAGCGCCGGCGCATGGTCGGGCAAGGTCGCCGGATTCCTCGGCATCGATATGCCGGTCGTGCCGCGCAAGCGCATGGTGTACGTGATTTCCTGCCGCGAGCCGCTGCCCGGCTGCCCGCTGGTGATCGACCCGACTGGCAACTGGTTCCGCCAGGAAGGCGCGTTCTTCCTGTCCGGCCGCTCGCCGGAGGCAGGCGAGCCGGACCCGGATGAGCCGCCGCTGCTGGTGACCGAGGACATGTTCTTCGACTACGTCTGGCCCGCGCTGGCGCACCGGGTGCCGGCCTTCGAGTCGGTGAAGATCACCAGTTCCTGGGCCGGGTATTACGAACTGAATCTGTTCGACCACAACGGCATTGTCGGCCGCCATCCGGCGGTGCCGAACGTGGTGTTCGCCGCCGGTTTCAGTGGCCACGGCATGCAGCATTCCCCGGCCAGTGGGCGCGGCGTGGCCGAATTGGTGGCGCACGGCGGCTTCACCACGCTCGATTTGTCGCCGCTTGGCTGGCAGCGGCTGATCGACAACACGCCGATGTGGGAAAAGAACATCGTCTAACCAAGACGCAGCCACGGATGGCGGAGCGACATTTGCACCGCCAGCCGTTCGCTGTGCGCGGCGTGTTCGGTGCGCAGCATCGAGCCGTCATGGACGCGGTAGCGGCAAAGCGTTTCGGGGATATAGAGGGCGCTCAGTCCCTGTCCGGCGAATTTGCACCAGAAATCATAGTCGTCCCAGCCGCCTTCCAGATGTGTGTAGCCGCCTGCGTCGTGCCAGGCGCGCTTATTCACCAGCGCCATTGCGTCGATGTAGTTGCCGCGCTGCAAACGCCGGCTGTCCCACACATCGGCATGACCCAGGCAGCTTTGGTTGCCGAAAAACTCCAACTGGCAGTATGCGGCGGCGGCGGCCTCGCGGCGGGCAACACTGTGCATCCGGCCGATGGCGCGCGGATACAAGGCATTGTCGGCGTCCAGCACAAACACATAAGCGGCATGCGCAGCGGCAAATGCGGTATTGCGGGTTTGCGCCAAGCCTTGGTTGCGCCGATGGCGCAGTAATAGGGTGCGGACAAAACGCTGGCTGTTGGCGGCCATCCAGGCCTGCGCCACGGCGAGCGAGTCATCCTTGGCCGAGGCGTCGTCGACCACGATGAGTTCCAGCGGACCATGCAACTGGGCGGCAACTGACTCCAGGCATTCCGGCAGGAAGCGGCCATAGTTATGCAGACTGACGGCGATAGAAACCAAATCATCGCCACCCGGAGCGGCACCGGCGTGCTTCAGCACGGTATCGACGCAGACCGGATTGATCATCTGCTGGCCGCTTGAAGCAGAAACGCCATCAGCGCGTGCCCGGTGCAGGCAGGGTCGAGCGCGTAAGCCAGCGCGTCGGCGGCGGCTTCCTGCACTTCCTGCGCGCGCTGGCGGCCATCTTCGGAGCGCAGCAGCCACTCGATCAGATCGGGGATTTGCCGTGCCGCCGCGGCAAAGAAATGCACACCGGGGAGCAACACCGGATGGGGCGGGCAGGGTTCGGAGACCACCACGCATCCGGAGGCCATGCCGAGCCGGACAATACGATGCCATTCAAAATAGCCGAACTCGTCGCGGTGCAGATTAAGCAGCAGCTTGCTGTGCCCGCAGACATGGCTGGCAAGGGCGGATAATGCGCCGTCCGGCGTGCCGGCGCGCAGCGGGCCATCGCCTTGGCGGCGGTCGTAGAAGAACGTGTTGTAACTGGCAAGGAACGCCGTGTTGCGCGCATGCCACGCCTCACGATCCGGGGTATGGCCGCCGAAAAACGCGATGTCGAGCGGCCGCGCCGTCAGCGGCGCGGCGGGGTCGGCGGCCAGCAAGGCGGCGTCTGGGAGCGCACGGTACAGCGGATGCGCCCGCACGGCGGAATTGAGACGCGGCAGGCTGCGGGCGGGCACCGGCGTTGCGTGGTGTGCCGGAATTCCGGCGTTGGCAAACAGAGCCGTATGCTGCGCCGACAGGTCGATGACGCCGCGCGCGGCCAACAGGAACGGCAGTGCGGTGGCAAACCAAGGTGTTTGCGCCTGCTCGGTGTTGAGCATCACCGCCGTGCTCACCACGTCATCGCGCACCCAGGCCGGACCGCGCCCGAGTGCAAAGAACTCGTGCGGGGCAACGAAGATGTTGAAAGGCGGACGGCGTGCGGCGGGGGCCGCCTCATCGCGCAATGTCACTGGCACCCCGGCGGCGGCGAGGCAATCCGCCAGATCGCGGGCAATGTCCTGCATGAACACATTGCCGAGGCTGCTCACATAAATGCCAACAGGCACCGGCTGTTGCGGCGGGGCGGTTTGGCAAACCGCAAAGCCATTCAAGCCGCCGAGCGCGCGCGCCAGCCGATCGCGGCGGAATAACTGGCGGCCTTCGATGGCGCCAATAAAAAGTGCATGAAATGCTGCATCGAACCCGGCCGCTTCAACGTCGGGATTGAGTGCGGCGTAGTCGGCCGCCTGGAAACAAGGCAGCCGATTGAGCCGGGCGAGGGCGGCCGCCCGGGTTCGTCTTGCGAGGCCACGGGTCAATTGTCGCGGCGACAACGCTGGTCCGGCCGGAGGGTCGGCCGCGGAAAGGTTGGCGTGCGGCCAAATTCCCGCCAGCACGGCGCTGGCCCGTTCGGTCATCAGGCGTGCCCGGGAGGCGAGTGTGATGCGCCGCAGACCGGGCGGTCCGGCGTTCATCGCGTTTTGCCAAAATGCACCAGCCGCCACCCGGTTACCGCAGCGTTCCCCGGCATCGCCAACACCTTGAGGGGTAGTAATAGAAGCGAGGCGATAATGCTATCAGCACCCATTTTATCGGTCAATGAAACAACGGCCGAGAAACAACTGCGCGTGTTGAAGTTATATGTGGCAAAATTCGCGCGAAATAGCGTGGCATTGATTAGAAATTGATGGTGGATTGATGAAGTATTGTCTCGCAGTTCCGCCATGGCGCTTGGTGATGCCGCGTTGCGCTGGAGGAGCCGTGCCTGGCCGTAGACAAAAAAAGGGCGGTGGCGTTTTCACGCCACCGCCCTTTTCTGATAGCTTAGGCCTTAGCTTCCGGCGACCTTCGGCTTGCGGCCCCGCTTGGCGGGGGCTGCGGGCGGCGGCGGTGGCGGCGCTTCGACCACTGGTTCCGGTACGATTTCCGGTGCGGCGCGCTTGCGGCCAAGACCAATCTTCTTGGCCAAATCCGACCGGCGCTCGGCGTAATTCGGCGCGACCATCGGATAATCGGCGGACAGACCCCAACGCTCGCGGTACTGTTCCGGCGACATGCCATAGGACGTCTGGAGATGCCGTTTCAGCATCTTCAGCTTTTTTCCGTCCTCAAGGCAGACGATATAGTCGGGGAACACCGACCGCTTGATCGGCACCGCCGGCTGCTGCTTTTCAGCCTGCACCGGTTCGGCGCCGACTGTCGACAACGTGGCATAAACCGATTGGATCAATGCGGGAACTGCATCGGCGCGGACCGCGTTATGCGATACATGGGCCGATACGATTTGGGCCGTAAGGCCAAGGACTTGCGCCCGGGAAGACGTGTCGCTCATTTTTTCCTGCGAATCGTACATGTCCCATTATATTCTGCTTTTCGGCGCTGCCAATCCAATAAAACGAGCGAAGGCGTAATTGGCGCCCGCTGCGGCGAAGAATCTTTGGCCTATCTATTGCCGCGTGGCCTACGCGGCCAACAGAACGTGTAGAACTGGTTATGACGCAACATATCGCCCGGCTGCCTGCCAAGTGCCGCGCTGGGTGATCGAGTCGGACGGCGGCGCCATCCGGCTGAGCGTGGCGTGCAGCCACGTGCCCCAGCCGCTGGAACGCCGCATGTCCGCCACCGGGGCGGCTTGGGTGCAAAGGCTCGTCTTGCAGTTCCAACAATACCAGCCCTGCGTCCGCAGCGCGGTTGTGCCGCCGAAGCTGCGCGTGATGCGCACAACGGTTTCCGGCTGGGTCTTGTCGCCACACTGGTTGCACTGCATGGTATGCCCCTGTTCACCTTTCGGTCTCAGGCACCGTAGCGGCGACGATTGAACAAAACAAGAACTTTAACGTGTCCAGCGGGCGCGCCCGCAGTTTTTTTGCTCCCAGGCCGCAGAACGCTCACTCTGGGGCGCAAGAGATGCGATTGCCGGTTGTCGGCACTGCCGTTCGCATGCTTGATACGTCACCGCACCCCGGTGACGACGTGGCACTGTGCCGCTAAGGTGCGATATTGATGCATTGCGAGAGCACGAGATGGCTAAGCCCGACAGCTGGCGACAGCGCCCGACCCGGAAGCGCGGATTCGACGACGACGTTCCGCAGGAGCCGCGCTGGGCACCCCCGCCCAGTTCATATCCGCCGCCCCGCCAAGCCACCAGCGCCGGCGGTCCTGAGGTGGAAGCCGTCGTAAAATGGTTCAATTCCGAGAAGGGCTTCGGCTTTGTCGAAGTGTCCGACGGCTCGGGTGACGCGTTCTTGCACGTCAGTGTGCTGTCTGGGGCCGGCGCGCAGTCGGTCAACCCAGGCGCCAAACTGAAGGTGCGGCTCGGCCAGGGCGCCAAAGGCCCGCAGGTGATGGAAGTCACTGACATCCGTGAGGGTGAGGCGCCGGCCCAGGCGCCGCGCCGTGCGCCTCCGCGCGCGCCGATGGGCGGCGGCGGTGGTGGCGACTACGGATACAGCGCCAGCGCTGGCGGCGGCCAGGAAGTGCGCGGCACCGTGAAGTGGTACAACGCGCAGAAGGGCTTCGGCTTCGTGGCCCCCGACACTGGCGGCAAGGACGTGTTCGTCCATGCCACGGCGCTGGAGCGTGGCGGCATTCCGAGCCTGTCCGAAGGGCAGGCGGTTCGGATGCAGGTCGTGCAGGGCAAGAAGGGCCCCGAGGCATCGTCCGTCGCGGTTGATTAATCGCGCGGCCGCCTTGGCGAACTGATTGGAACGGGCGCCGGTTGGCGCCCGTTTCCGTTCATGACGGGCCGAGCAGCGGCCAAGCCAAGTCGCGCCGCCACCACGCTGGGCTGGCGGGGCCAGACCACGCCAAGGGCTGGATCATTGTAGCGGATGCCGTCTGCGTGGCTTGGCGCGTAGGTGTGCGACATCTGATACAGCACCTGGGTGTTGCCGCGCAGGGTGAGGAAGCCGTGCGCGCAGCCCGGTGGAATCGCCAGCGCCTGCCCGTCGCCGGCTGACAGTTCAAACGCGGCCCAGCGCCGGTAGGTTGCCGATCCGGCGCGCAAATCGGCCACCACGTCGAACAGCGCGCCACGCAGGCAGCACACCAGCTTGGCTTCGGCGTGCGGCGGGCGCTGGAAATGCAGGCCGCGCAGCGTTCCGGCGCGGCGGGTGAGCGACAGGCTGGTCTGCGCCACCGCAGTGCACAGGCCGTGCGCCGCGAAGCTTTCGGCGCAGAACAACCGGCTGAAGCTGCCGCGCTGATCGGCGGCGCTGTCCTGCCGCAGCAACCAAAGCCCGGCGATGCTGGTCGCATCGAAGCGCATCCGCCCCCCAACCCGGCGTTTACCCGGCGGCAATATTCACCTGCCAGCCTCAGTGCACTGGCTTTGGTTCACGCAAGGTTAACGATGCGCATTTTGATCACGGGCAATCTTGGGTACGTCGGCCCCGCTGTATCGGCGCGGCTGCGGCAGGACTGGCCCGATGCCGCGCTGATTGGCTTTGACGCTGGTTGGTTCACCAGCTGCCTCACGGTACCGCAGGCGCTCGCGGCGGCACGGGTGATGCAGCGCAGCGGTGATGTGCGCGACATCGATCTTAGCCTGCTGCGCGGTGTGGACGCCGTGGTGCATCTGGCCGCTGTTTCCAATGACCCACTCGGCACGCAATTCGCTGCAATGACCGACTCGATCAACCGTGCTGCCAGCCTGCGCCTCGCTGCGTTGGCGGCTGCCGCCGGCGTGCGGCATTTCGTGTTTGCCTCCAGTTGCAGTGTGTATGGCGCGGGCGGCGTTGCGGCGCGGCGGGAGGATGACGCCGCGCAGCCTTTGACGGCCTATGCGAGCTCCAAGCTGTGCGCCGAAGCTGGGCTGCGCCGCCTGAGCGCCGACGGCATGATTGTCACCTGTCTGCGCTTCGCCACGGCATGTGGCATGTCGGCGCGGCCCCGGCTGGATTTGGTGCTGAACGATTTCGTCGCAAGCGCTCTGACCGGCGGGCGCATCGATGTGCTCAGCGATGGTTCGCCGTGGCGGCCGTTGATCGATGTGCAGGACATGGCCCGCGCTATCGCTTGGGCGGTTGGCCGGCCCATGGCCCAAGGCGGACCGTTTCTGGTGGTCAATACCGGGTCCGACGCGGGTAACCATCAGGTCGCTGGCCTGGCAAACGCCGTTGCCGCCGCGTTGCCGGGCACCACCGTGCAGATCAACGCCGCCGCACCGCCCGACCGGCGGTCGTATCGGGCGGATTTCAGTCTATTTCGCGCCCTCGCACCGGCGCATCAGCCGCAGATTGGTCTCGCAACGTCGATTGCCGGGATGATCCACGGGTTGCGCGGCCTCGGGTTCAACGATACCGGGTTCCGCGACTCGCCTGCCGCCATTCGGTTGCATGCGCTGTCTGGGCTGATCCGGTCTGGCCAACTCAGCGCCGCGCTGCGCTGGACGCATCACTCGGCGGCCATGGCCAGCCGCGGGCGGCGTTGCAGATTGGCCGATGCCAGCGCCAGCGCCAGGGCAACCATCGTGAAACCGGCGGCGATCCATGGCAGCCCATCATAACCCATCCCGGCAGTGAGTGCCGCGCCGCCCGCCCAAGCGCCGGCGGCATTGCCCAGGTTAAATGCGCTCTGGTTCAGCGTGGCGGCCAGATTCGGCGCTTCGAACGCGTAGTCCACCACGCGGGTTTGCAACGCCGCCCCCGGGGCAAAGCTCACCATGCCCCAGAACAGCAGGCTGATGACGGCCGGCACGACGGCGTGGCTGGTGAATACAAGCACAACGCTCATCAGAGTGTACGCTGCCAATATGCCGATCAGTGCGGGCATTTGCCGCCAGTCGGCCAGCCGCCCGCCCGCCAGATTGCCCATCGTGACGCCCAGCCCGAATAGCAGCAGCACCGTGGTGACGCTTTTTGCCGGAATATCGGTCACCGTTTCCAGCAGCGGGGCGATGTAGGTGAACACGGTGAATAGGCTGGCCGAGCACAGCACGCTCATGCTCATCGCCAGCATGACCTGACTGCGGCGCAGCACGGCGAATTCGCCGAGCAGCCGGTTGCCCTGCGGAGCGGGCTGGCGCGGCAGCCAGATGGCCAGTGCGGCTGCGGCAAAGCAGCCGATTGGCACAATCGCCCAGAACGCCATCCGCCACCCGGCCGCCTGACCCAATGCGGTGCCCAGCGGCACGCCGAGAATATTGGCCAGCGTGAGGCCGGTGAACATCAGCGAAATCGCCCGGCTGCGCTGGGCGCGTGGCACCAGGGTGGTGGCAACCACCGAGCCGACGCCGAAGAAGGCACCGTGGCACAGCGCGGTGAGGACGCGGGCCACCATCAATGTCCAGTAGCCCGGCGCCATCGCGCACAGCGCGTTGCCGAGAATGAACACGCCGATCAGGCCCAGAAGCGTGGTCTTGCGCGCCAGCCGTGCGGTGGCCAGCGCCACCAGCGGCGCGCCGAAGGTCACACTGAGCGCATATCCCGTGACTAGATTGCCAGCACTGGGAATGCTCACCCCAAGATCGGCCGACAATTCGGGCAGCAAGCCCATCACGATGAATTCCGTGGTGCCGATGCCGAACGAGGCAATCGCCAGGGCAAGCAGTGGCAGACCGAGCATCGTGCGATCCTGTCTTTGAGCTGACAGCCTTGCGTATCGAGCAGCTTGATTCAATAAAATTTGCTGCATTGCAGCGTGGCGCTTTGGTCAGCCGCTCTGCCATAAAACTGACGCAGCGTTGCGGGGTAACGGCAGAATCCCGGTACCCCGCCGATGTGCCGCAATCGCAGGCGCGCTGCCGATACGTTGGGGGAACAGGACATCGACCTTGCGGGCAAGGGTTTGCGGGTCAATGCCGTCGCACCCGGCACCATCCGCACCCCGGCCGTTGCGCGGATGGACCAAGCGGGCGCCGCCCGGCGGCTACTTGGCGCAGTAACCGAAGGACTTCTGCCGGCGATTTCGCGGCCGCCAGCAGCGGCGCGCTACGGCGTGATCGGGTAGACGTGGCCGGAGCCTGCGGTGACCTGAGCGGTTGGATTGCCGCTCACCGTGATACCGGTCAGCTCGGTGCGAGCCATGAAGTCCGACACATTGGTTGTGTCAGCCGATGCCCCGAATGCCGAAGCAAACAGCAGCATGCGCAGCTCCATCGGAGTTCCATACGTAAACGACACATCGAAATGCGACTGGAAATTTAACAAATTCCAGCCATACAGCATCCGTTTTACACTGCTGGGCAGGAGATTGGGGATATTGCTTCCGAGCATCAAGTATTGTCCGTCATTGCGCAAATCCCAGCCGCTCGCGGAGCTGCCGACGAGCCGCATCAATTCACGTGAGCCGGCGCTGTTGCTGCCGATGTAGTTGAGTGAAACTTCGCCGCTGCCTCGCGTATTGAATGTGCCATGACCCGTGGTGGTAAACACCAGATGGGCAATGCCGGGTCCACTGCCATTCGTGAAGGTGAGCATATCATCGAACCGCCCGAACGCTTCGTGACCTGCCAACGTGAACCCATCCGTATGGCCCGACAGCGCCGCATGCGCTTTCGCCGCGATCTTGGCGTAGAACCCTTGGCCAACCGATGTGCCGGATTCGGACCAACTGCCGAATGAGCTCAGGCCGTTGCCAGTCTCGCCACTTACCGCGTTGGCTTGCGCCGTTGTCCGCACACGGGTTTGCAGGTTCTGGCCTGCCGTGCAGGGCAGGGCTTGAAAGGCCGCATGGATCAAGTTCAAGCCGGTCGCTGTGATATTCGGCGTGGGGCCCGATGTGGCGCAGCCGGATTGCACCGAGACCGAGTAGGCATATGCATCGACGCTGGCGGCATGAACCGGCAGCGCCAGCATCGCGCCCAAAATTGTGACCGAAATAAATGCGGTGCGCACAGATTCCTCCCACGAAGTTGCCATCAAGTCGGCAGCCTTGTTGGCAGAGTAATCTTCGTAAACCGAATCATCAATTGGCGTTGCGCACGAATCTGTATGTCCCATGGCCATTGGGAGGAATGGGGCAGTGTCTGCCACCCTCGGTCCACGCACTATCGGGTGGCGGAATGCGTTGCGCATTCCGCCATGAGCGGCCGTCCCGTCACCCGGCCGGCAGCAACTGCTCCGCCAGCGTCGCCCAATAGCTGGCGCCCACCGGCAGGATCGCATCGTTGAAGTCGTATTTCGGATGATGCACCTGTGCGTCGTCCGGACCGCGCGCGCCGCCGAGCATGATGTAGCTGCCTTGTTTTGCGGCCAGCATGAAGCTGAAATCCTCGCCGCCCATGGTGGGCTTTTCCATGTGCTTCACCCGCGCATCGCCCGCCACCGCGCGTGCCGCGATGGCCGCGAGATCGGTGGCCGCCGGGTCGTTCACCGTGGCGATATAGGTGCGGCGGTAGTCGATACTGGCCTGGGCGCCGAAGCTCCCGGCGATGCCGGTGGCGATTCGGCGCACGCCATCTTCCAACTGGTCGCCGACCTTCGGGCTGAACCAGCGCGCGGTGCCCTTCATGTGCACGGTCTGCGGAATGACGTTGTGGGCGTCGCCGCCGGAGATATGCCCGATGGTGACAACGCCGGAATCGGCCGGTTCGACATTGCGCGAGACGATGGATTGCAGTGCCGTGACGATGTGAGCAGCCACCACAATCGGGTCGATGCCGTTATGCGGCATGGCGGCGTGCGCGCCGCGCCCGGTGATGGTGATGTCGATGCTGGCGCAGGCGGCCATGATCGGGCCGTGCCGCCAGACGAACTGGCCTTCGGGCAATTGCGGCCAATTGTGCATGCCGAACACCATGTCCATCGGGAAACGCTCGAACAGCCCTTCCTCGACCATCACGCGCCCGCCCGCCTGGCCTTCCTCGGCAGGCTGGAAGATCACGTAAACGGTGCCGGCGAAGTTGCGGGTTTCCGCCAGATAGCGCGCGGCCCCCAGCAGCATGGTGGTGTGCCCGTCATGCCCGCAGGCATGCATCACGCCCGGCGTTTTGCTGGCGTAGTCCAGCCCGGTGTCCTCCAGGATCGGCAGCGCGTCCATGTCCGCCCGCATCCCGATCGCCCCGCCCGGCAACCGGCCGCGAATGACGCCGACCACGCCGGTTTGCGCGATGCCGGTCACGATCTCGTCCACGCCGAATTCGCGCAGCTTTTCCGCCACCACGGCGGCGGTGCGGTGTTCCTGAAAGCCGAGTTCGGGATGTTCGTGCAGATCGCGCCGCCACGCCGTCAGGTCGTCGTGGAAGGCGGCAATGCGATTGATCACAGGCATGGCATGTCCTTACGGCGAGAAGGTGCGGGCGAGACCTTCAGTGAGCGAGATAGGTTTGACCCCGAGTATGGCAGTCATCTGGGTAATGTCGAAGGCTTTGTCCTCCCCAAGACGGCGAATTTCATCGGGGGAAACCGACGGTAAGCCTGGCACACGGGCCGCCAGCGGCGCCAGCGCCATCAGCAATCCGGCGGGCAGCGTCATCACGCGCGGGCGGGCCAATTTGGCGGCGGCGGCCACGGCGCGGACGAAATCGGCGTAGGGCAGCGGCGACGGGCCCGCGATGGTCAGCACATGCGGCCCCGGCCAGTCCACCTGCAATGCCGCCACGATGCAGGCGGTCACGTCGTCTTGATGGATCGGCTGCACCAGGGCCGATCCGCCGCCCGGCAGCGGCAGCACCGGCAAGCGGCGGATCAGTGCTGCGAGCCGCCGCACGTTGTTCTCGCCCTGCGCGCCATAGATCATAGTGGGATGCAGCATCACGCCCGAGCGGCCTGAGTTTAGCAGCGCCGTTTCGCCGTGCAGAACGCCTTCGCCGTGCGCGTCGAGCCAGCGGGTAAAGCGCCGCGTGCTGCCCAGCAGCACCAGCCGCGCGCCGGGCGGTGCCGCCGCCAGCAGGGCGGTGGTGTTGCGGGCGTGCGCCGTGCAAACGGCGCGGCTGGCATCGGCCAGTGCCGCGCGCAGGGCAACCGGGTCGGTAAGATCGGCCAGCCGCAGGGCGCCGAGCAGCGGATGCGCCGCGATGCCCGCCGCCCGCCAGCGGCCAGCGTCGCGCGCCACCGGCACCACGGCGATGCGACGTGCGAGAAGCGCGCGCACCAGGGCCGCGCCAGACTTTCCGCTGGCGCCGATGACATGAACCGGGCTGGTCAAACGCTGAAATTCCTTGCTGGCTCAACAGCATAGGGTCCGCGCCGGGCTGCCGCCAATCCTGTGGTATGATATTACCACACAGACAAACCCTTGACGCAGCGCCGCAACACCGCGATAAGCCGCCGCCTGTTCTACGAGGTCACACGGTCACTGTCATGATGAAGTCCACCCTCTCGCTGAAGCCCGCGGAGGTGAATAAGGCCTGGGTATTGATCGACGCGGAGGGTCTGGTTCTCGGCCGCCTCGCCGCCGTCATCGCTGCCCGCCTGCGCGGCAAGCACAAGCCGCAATTCACCCCGCATGTCGATTGCGGCGATAATATCGTCGTCATCAACGCGCAAAAAGTCGTTGTCACCGGCAACAAGGCCGACCAATCGGTCCTGTACTGGCACACCGGCTACGCCGGCGGCATCAAGGGGCGCACCATCCGCGCCCGCCTTGATAGCGCGCATCCGGAGCGCGTGCTGGAAAAGGCCGTCGAGCGCATGATCACGCGCGGCCCGTTGCAGCGTAAGCAGATGAAGAACCTCCACATCTACGGCGGCGCGACCCACCCGCACGACGGGCAGCAGCCCGTGAAGCTGGATGTTGCCGCCATGAACACCAAGAACCGGAGGGCCTGAGCCGATGTCCGGAACCCCGAGCCGCACGCTGGCCGACCTGAAGGACCTCGCGGTCGCTGCAGCCCTGCCGTCCGATGCGCCGAAGCGTGAACCCAAGCGCGATGCGCTGGGCCGCAGCTACGCCACTGGCCGCCGCAAGAACGCCATCGCCCGCGTATGGATCAAGCCCGGCAAGGGCGAGATCACCGTGAACGGCAAGCGCGTGGGCCAATATTTCGCCCGCCCGGTGCTGCGCATGCTGATCACCCAGCCGTTCCTGGTGGCCGACCGCTACAACCAGTTCGACGTGTTCTGCACGGTGAACGGTGGCGGTCTGTCCGGCCAGGCCGGTGCGCTGCGCCACGGCATCAGCCGCGCGCTGACCCACTTCGAGCCGGAGCTTCGCCCGATCCTGAAGGTCGCTGGCTTCCTGACCCGCGACAGCCGCGTGGTTGAACGTAAGAAGTACGGCCGCGCCAAGGCTCGCCGCTCGTTCCAGTTCAGCAAGCGCTAACCGCCTTCGCCTTCGGGCGCTGGAAAGGGGAACCGGGGCAACCCGGTTCCCTTTTTTTGCGCCCGCGCTCCATTGTGCCCGCCGCGCCGACGCGGCAATTGTGCACGAATGTTTATCCAATGCACGGAATGGGAAGCGTTCTTGCACGCGTTGGGAAGCGGCGCGCGGGCCGTTGCGCGTATCGGTTCTTGCAAGAGTTGGGTCGTTCAGGAAAGCGCTGCGGTGGCACATTTTGTGTGATGTCCACCATGTCGTTGTGTGAATGGCTAAAGATGTGTTAATAAATGTTGCCGCAATCGCGATAGATGCCGATTGCGGCGGCCGTCCCGGTGGCCGGGGCGGCACAACGGGAGCGAAGCACAGATGGCCAAGATCACCTGGACGAATCTGAGCGGCGGCGCGTGGAATACGGTGGGCAACTGGTCCAGCGGCACCGTGCCGGCGACCACGGACGACGTGGTGATCTCCCAGGCTGGCGCCTACACCATCACAATCAACACGCCGTCATTCGCCAATTCGTTGCTGCTGAACGATGCGGGCGCCAATCTGACGGTCAATCAAACGCTGAATGTGCCCGGCACGATCTCGCTCAATGCGGGCACGCTTACGATGAATGGATCAGGTTGGATCGATAACGCCACGCTGGTGCTGAATGGCGGTGCCATTCAGGGCAACGACGGCACGCTCGACAACACCACCATCGACGGCACGCTCAATTTGAATCTTGCCGGTGAGCGATTGGATTTCACCGGCGGCGTCCAATTCAATGATATTACTGGAACGCTGCCGGGAATTGTAAATATTACTGGCAATGGTGCCATTTTTGTTGTTGAGGGTGTCAATACCATCGACAATGCGGCGATCAACATAGGTTCCGCCGGTGGCGACCAAATCTCCATGTTCGATACCGGCCCGCACAATTCGCAACTGACCCTCGGGGCGAATAGCACTGTCACGCAAGCTGGCGCATCGGCCACGTTCACTGTCGCGCCCGTATCTGGGAATGTCATCAGCAACCTCGGCAGCATCACGCTCGCGCAGTCCGGCGGTAATTTCACCGTGTCGGGTGCGGCGTTCTCCAATAGCGGTTGGATTTCGGCGGCTGGCGAAACGGTTGCGATCAATGCCACCCAATTCACCAACTCTGGCACCATATTTGCCACTGGCGGCGTCCTCACCCTTGGCGGCGTGGGAGCCGCCTGGACCAACAGCGGCACGATTTCCGTTACGAACGCCACGCTGAACCTGAGCGGCGCCACGGATTTTGCCAGTATCAATGCCATCGCGGTGAGCGGCGGCACGACCAATCTGTCCGCCAAAGTCAACGGCGCCGGCGGCACGCTGGCGGTGGGGGCGGGCACCAATCTTGGGCCGGTGACGCTGCAACAGTCGGCGACCATTCAAGGCGGCACGATCCTCGATAGCAATAGCGGCATGAGCTTTAACGATGGCACGCTGGATAGCGTCGCATATCGTGGCACAATCGATCTATCTTCGAACAACTCTCGCGTCGAGTTTAAGAATTCATCAACGCTCACCGACTATGCGGGAGTCAATCCGGGCTTCATCAAAGATACCGGCTCCAGCGCCATGATTTACATCGATGGCAGTGGAACGCTAGATAACGCGACCGTCCAGATCGGCAACGCGGGCAATACCTCGTACATCAACGATTGGGACAATGGCCCCGGCAACTTTGTTGCAACGCTCGGTCCGTCCCTGCAAATCGTCCACAAAGCGACCTACGCACAGCTCACCGCTGGTTATGGCACCGGCGACGTGATGGTCAACCAGGGCAGCATTACGGGTGCGGTGTCTGGCGGCGTCATTTGGGCGTCCGGCAAGTCCTGGGTGAACCAGGGTAGCGTGACGATGTCCGGCGGCGATTCGTTCGTTGAAAATGCAGCGGCGTTCAGCAACTCCGGCACCATCTCCAGCGCGTCGGCTACCGTGACCATTGGCGGCACCTGGACCAATACCGGTACGATTTCCACCAACGTTGGGCTGATCAACCTCGGCGGCAGCGGCAATGTGGCCGGGCTCGGCACCGTTACCAACACCGGTGGCACCGTGGCGTTCACCGGCCAGTTCGACATGCAGGGCCAAACGCTGGACATTGGCCAGGGCACTGCACTTGGCCTGACAGCACTGGGTGCCGGTGCTGTGATGCGCGGCGGCACGCTGCACGACGCCGGTGGCGCCGGCATGCTGATGCAGAGCGGCACGTTCGATGCCATGACCTACGAAGGCACGATGGATTTGAGCCAAGTTGTGGCCAAGCTCAATTTCATCCACACCTTGACCTTGACGAACGCCGCCGGGACTGGGCCGGGCACCGTCAATTTGTCCGGCAACAGCGGGGCACTGTATGCGTTGGCCGGCGGGACGTTGGGCGACGCAACGCTCGATGCCGCGACCATCAATCTCGGCAGCAATATCAATAACGTGTATTTGTGGTCATGGGACCAGTTCGGCGGCGGCAATGCCCGGTTGCAGCTCGCGTCGGGACTGACGGTCAATCACGGCGGTTATTGGGCCAATATGATCTCCGGTTCGAACGCCGGCGACCAGATCATCAACAACGGTACCATCAACGCCAAACTCGCCACCGGAAACTTCAATGTCAGCGGCTATGGTTTCGCCAATGCAGGGGCGATTGCTGTCGCTAACGGCGATGCGGTGTTCTTGGCGGCCACGCATTTCACCAACTCCGGAACAATGAACGCCGCCGCCGGCGGACTCCTGCAAATCGGCGGCACGTGGTCGAACACCGGCCAGATTAGCGAAACCAACGCGACGCTGACGCTGGGGGGCACCTCCAGTTTTGGCGGCATCGGCAACATCCAGCGCACCGGTGGCACGGTTAATCTGAACGGCTATCTGGAAGGCAATGGCGGCACGCTGACGTTCGGCGCCGGATCGACGCTCGGCATCCTGGCCCAGCAAGGTCAGTCGGTGATCCACAATGCCACGCTGGTCGATCAAGGCGGCTCCGGCGGCATGATCTTCCAGAACGGTATGTTCGACACGGTGACCTATCGCGGCACTATCGATCTCAGCACCTCGGTCGGTAAGCTCAATTTCATCAATAGCCTGACGGTGACCGACACCACAGGCACTCTGCCGGGCACGATTATTATCACTGGCAATAATTCGGCGCTGTACGGCTACAATATGAGCACGCTGGATAACGCCACTGTCAGCATCGGCAGCGGCTTCAACAACGCGCTGGATTCGTGGGACGCCAACGGCGGCAATTCTGTCATGACGCTGGGCAGCAAGCTCCTTGTCACCCAGGTTGGCCAATTGGCGACGCTGATGAGCGGCAGCGCCGCTGGTGATGGGGTGGTGAACCAAGGCACGATCACCAACAGCTATGCGGGCGGCACCTTCTCGATTTCCGGGCATAGCTTCACCAACGACACCATCGGCACCGTCTCGGCGATCAATGGCGGCAATATAACTGTCTGGACGGCAGTGTTCTCCAATCTCGGCGCCATGACGACGGGAACGGGCAGCACGATGGCGTTTAACACCGCCTGGAACAACGCGGGCGCGATCAATGTCAACGGCGGCACGTTGACCTTCGGCGGCACCGGAACCTTTGCCAAGATCGGCACCGTCAACCGCAGCGGCGGCACGGTGAACATCAATGGCTCGGTCGATGGCGTAGGCGGCGCGCTGCAAGTCGGCGCCGGCACCATGCTCGGTGGCGTCACGCTGCAAGCCGGCGGCATCATCCACAATGGCACGCTGCTCGACAGCGGCGCCGGGCTGATCGCGGCTTACGGCACGTTCGACAACGTTACTTATCGCGGCACGCTGGACATGAGCGCGCCGGGGGCGGCGTTCACGAGCATCAACGGCATCACCTTCAGCAATCTGGCCAATACCGGCCCAGCCGGAATCAATTTCACCGGTAACGGCGGCAGCATCTGGTTTGGCGGCACCGAGACGGCCGACAACGTCAATGTAAATATCGGCAGTGCCGGCGGCGATACCTTCTATGGCTGGGACAGCCCGTCGGCGCAGTCCACGCTGACCCTCGGCCCGAATTTCCGCGTCACGCAGACCGGCGTCACGGCGGCGCTGCGCACCGGCGCCACGGCCACCGACCGCGTTATCAACCAGGGCAGCATCCTCGCAGGCGGCGCGAGTTCCACGTTCACCATCTCAGGCGCCGGCACGCTGGTGAACCAGGGGCTGTTGAGCGTCGCCAACGGCGGCAGCTTGAACCTCGCCAGCATCAACTTCAGCAACCTGAACGGCACGGTGCTGACCGGCGGCACTTACGCGGTTGGCGCCAACAGCACCATGCAGTTGGCCAGCAACGCCACGATTGTCACCGACGCCGCCGATATCACCCTCAGCGGCGCCAATTCGGTCATCCAAAGCTTCAAGACCGCGACCTTCAGCCAAGTGGCGATGGACACCACGCTGACCACCATTGCCCCAACCGGTGCGCTGCGCGTGCTGGGCGGGCGCGGCTTCACCGCTGGGGCCACGCTGACCGACAACGGAATGCTGCAACTCGGCGGCGGCACGCTCACGGTGGCGGCGGCGGTGAACGGCCTGCTGATCGGGGCCACCGGCACGCTGCTCGGCTTCGGCAACGTCACTTTCGGCGCGGGCAAAGCGGCGCTGTTCATCAACAACACCGGCCTCATCGAGGCCAACGGCGGTAAGCTGGTGATCGGCCAGCCGGTTTCCGGCGCTGGCGACTATGCGGTCGACGCGGGTGCGACGCTGGAACTCGGCGGCAGCGCCACTGCGGGCGCCATGACCACGATGAACGGCGGCGGCGCCACGCTGCTGCTCGACCATCCGGCGACCTATGCCGGCAGCATCGCCAATTTCGGCACCGGCGATTTGCTCGACCTCGCGGGCGTCGTGGCCACCGGCGCCACGATTTCCGGCAGCACCCTCACGGTCGCGCTGACGGGCGGTGCCACGCGGGTTTACACCGTCACCGGCAACACCAGCACCGGCGCGCTGCGCGTCGCCACCGATGGCCACGGCGGCAGCCTCGTGACGGGCTACCAGCTTGCAGTGCCGTCGGCGCACACGCCGGAACCGGTGACGTTCGCCAATGCCCATGTCGGCGATGCGCTCAGCCAAACGCTGACACTGACCAACAACGCCAGCACCGGCGGTGCCTCGGAAAACCTCAACGCCAGCCTCGGCGCGGCATCGGGCGCCATGCAGGTCAGCGGCAGCATCGCGGGCCTGGCACCGGGTCAGACCGACGCCAGCAGCCTGACCGTGACACTGGACACCAGCGCCGACGGCGTGCGCAACGGCGCGGCGACGCTGACCCTGGCCTCGGACGGCACCAGCGTGCCCGGCGACGGCTACGGCCCGGTCAGCCTCGGCACGCAAAACGTCACCGCCTCTGGCACGGTCTACGCGCTGGCCGCCCCGGTGCTCGCTGGCGCTTCGGTCAACATCGGCGCCAGCCGCGTTGGCGGGTCCGCGATCATTGGCACGCTGGCCATTGGCAACGGCGTGGTGGCCGACCCGTACCAGGAAAGCCTCGTCTACAGCACCGAGGCGCCGCCGCTTGGCATGAACATCGTCTCGGCCACCACCGATACGGTCGCGTCCGGCGCCAGCAGCGGGCCGGTGTTCTCGGTCAACTCCAGCGTCGCGGGCGTCTATTCCGGCCCGGTGGTGATCGATTTCACCTCGACGGGGGCCGGCACCAGCGGGCTTGCCGATACCGTTCTGGCCTCGCAGACCGTGACCGTGACCGGCAAGGTCTACACCCCGGCAGTCGCCAACCTGATCAACAGCGCGCTGGACTTCGGGTCGGTGCATTCCGGCAGCAGTTCGGCGGGCACCATCTATCTGCAAAACAACGCATACGGTGCGCTGACCGACGTGCTGGCGGGCGGCTTCGGTGCCATTGCTGCACCGTTTTCCAGCAACGCCACGCTGGGTGCGGGCCTTGCCTCCGGCGCATCGGGCGGATTGGCACTATCGTTCGCGCCGGTTACCGGCGGCGCCTATGGCGGCAGCGCCCCGCTCAATCTGGTCAGCCACGACGCCGATCAGGCCGACCTGCCGCTTGCCGCAGGGCCGGTGACGCTGAGCGGCACAGCTTGGGACTTTGCCGCACCGTCGCTGAACGCCACGGTGCTGAACTTCGGCGCCACCCGGGTCGGCGTGGCCCCGGTGCCGCAGAGCATCAAGATTTCCGATGGCGCGTCAGCCAGCGCCTTCCAGGAATCGCTGGCCTACGCCACCACAGCGACGCCGTTTGGCACCTATAACTTCAATGGCCCGCTGTCTGGCACCGTGCACTCCGGCGGCACGGCCAGCATTTCGGTGTCGTTGAACACCACATATTCCGGCGACGAGACCGGCCTGAAGGCGGTTATTCAGGAAACCTCCACTGGCTCCGGCACCAGCGGGCTGGCCGATACCGCGCTGGGCGGCCAGACCATCACGCTGAACGGCAAGGTCTACGCCCCTGCGGTGCCTGCGGTGTTCGGCGGCACCTACACGTTCAACGCCCATGCCGGGCAGGCGTCGAGCCTGAACGTCCTGGTCGGCAACGCTACCGGTGGCGCGCTGACCGACATTTTGACTGGCGGGTTTGGCGCGGTCTCCAGCCCGTGGCAGGGCAGCGGCACGCTGAACGCGGTTGCCGGCACCTTCGGCCAGCTATCGCTGTCGATGAATACGGCGGCCGACGGCGTATTCGCCGGCACCGCTGCCTTCGCGCTGAACAGCCACGATGCCGATCAGTCGGATCTGTCGCTTTCGCTCCCGGCCCTGTCGCTGTCCGGCACGGTCTATGCCTATGCCAAACCGATACTGTCCTCCAACACGCTGAACTTCGGCGCGGTGCGGCTGGGTGCCGCTCCGGCCGGGCAGGGGCTCACCATTGCCGACGGCGTGGCGCCCGACGCTTATCAGGAGCAGCTTTACTACATCGTCGAGCAGACGCCGCTCGGCTACAACAATGGCATCGGTCAAGTTGGCACCATCGCCTCGGGCGCCAGTGCGGCGCTGGGCATCCTGCCAAACACCCAAACGGCTGGCGATTTCACCAACGCCAAAATTACCGTCGACGCTTGGTCGGTGGGCGCCGCCGGGTCGGGCTTCGGCTATACGCCGCTCGCCAGCCAAACCATCACGGCGAACGGTAAGGTCTACGCCCCGGCGCAATCCGGCATCGCGGTCAGCGGCATTGGCTTCGGCGTGCTGCATGTCGGGCAAGTGGTGTCGCAGAACATCGTCGTGCCCAACATCGGCAAAGGCGCGCTGGTCGATCTGCTGACCGGCGGCTGGGGCGCTTTCTCCAGCATCTTCAGCGGCTCCGGCAACCTGGGCACCGGCATCGCCGCCGGGGCGGCCGGGCAACTGACGGTGAACGTCAACACCAGCACATCCGGCTTTTTCAGCGGCAGCGGCGCGCTGAATTTCGCTAGCCACGACAGCGATCTGACCGACCTCAACCTCAATCTCAACGCGTTGAGCTTCAACGCCACCGTCGACAACTATGCCGCCGGCGCATTCCAGAAGCTGGCCGGCAACGGCACGCTGACCGGCTCCGGCACCAACTACACGCTGGCGCTCGGCAGCGTCGTCATCGGCAACGCCGGGCTGAGCGCCCAGATCGGCGCGCTGAACGGGGCCACCGGCACGGCCGACCTGCTGTCCGGCGCCGTCACTGCATCCGGCGATGCGGCGTTCAACGTCACCGGGCTGAAGTCGTTCAGCAATATTTCGGCTGGGCAATTTGCCGAAGCGCCGGTGATCACCTTCTCGACCTCGACCATCGGCGCGTTCCAGGAAAAGATCGTGCTGTCGGGCAATGGCAGCAACTTCAGCGGCTACAACGCTGCCGTTCAGTCGGTCACACTGACGGTCACCGGCACGGTCACGCCGCTGCCAGCGGTTTGGAACCTCACCTTCACGCCGACCGTCATCAACGCGAGCAGTGCCGACGACACCTTCAACGCCAGCAACGGCGTGTTGTGGAGCGGGGACACCATCGACGGCGGCGGCGGCACCAACAAGCTGGTGCTGACCACCCCGGGCCAGTTCGACATGACGCAGCCCACCCAATTGACCAATATCCAGATCGTGCAGGCCACCGAGGGCCAGCGGGGCTACGTGCCGCCCAGCGGCCCGGCCATTCCGAACACCGCGCAGACCCTCATGCTGCGGGCCGGGCTCGACCTGACGGTGAATGTCGCCTCGATACCGGCGCTGAACCCGAACAACCCCAACCCGGCCACCATCACCATCATCGGTGCCGCCAATAACGACATCATCAATCTCGGCAGCGGCAGCGACATCGTGACGCTCGGCGGCACCGGCGAGACGGTGAACGGCGGCAGCGGCAACAACACCTACAACGTCACCGGGGCGACCATTGGGGCCACCATCAACGGCGGCACCGGCACCAACACGCTGGCGGTCACCGGCGGCGGCAGCATGGCGATGGGCAATAATGTGGCCCAGATCAGTCTGGTGACGTTGGGCCTGACATCGGGCGCACCGGCCTACGTGTTCACCGCCAACGCCATTCCCAATCTGACGATCCGCGACAACACCGCCGGCAGCAACACCATCGTGGCCGGCGCCGCCAGCGACACCATCAACCTCAACGGCGCGCACGACCAGGTGCAGGCCACGGCGGCCAATGCGACGGCGATCATCAAGAACCCCGGCACCGGATGTTCGCTGGAAATCACCACGGGCGGCACCATCACCCTCAATCCGCTCACCACGGTGAACAAGATCGTGCTCGATCAGGCCAGCAAACTTACGCTGAACAAAACCATCGGCGTGGTCGCGGTTGGCAGTTCGGGGGCCGATACCATCACTGCGGCCGGACAAGGCCAGACCCTGTCGGGCGGCGCCGGCATCGACACGCTGATCGCCTCGGTCTTCCATGGCGATTTGTTCAAGGATCTGACAGCAAACTTCAACGGCGATACCATCAAGGGTTTCGGCACCGCCAACGGTCTGCTGGACAAGATCGACTTCACCGACCTGAAATTCGCCACCAAGTCCGGCAAGTTCCTGAACGGCAAGCTGAGCGTCACCGACGGCACGCACAGCGCCAGCATCACGATGCCGGGCGCACTGACGCTGGCCAACTTCACCACGACCGCCGACGGAACCGGGGGAACGCTGCTCACCTTCCACGTCTGACGCAGACGGTGCGCAGCGCCCCAACGCTGCGCCCCAGCGCCGTGCCCCAGCGCCGTGCCCCGTCAGGCGGCCGGCAACTCCCGCTGCACGAACCACGCCGGGTCTTTGCGCTGGCGAAGCAGCGCCGGCCAGATTTCCCGGTGTGCCGCCCACAGGCTGGGATAGGGCGGCGGGCACTGCGCGCGGATCATCTGGTGCAGTTCCGGCAGGCGGTAAAACGGCACCATCGGGAACATGTGGTGTTCGATGTGGTAGTTCATGTTGGCATACAGAAAGTCGAACACCGGGCTCATCAGCACGGTGCGGGTATTGAGGCGGTGGTCGTAGACGTCCTCATCCAACCCGGCATGTTGCGTCAGGTTGAACAACATCGAGAACGCGCCGCCGTAGAAGCGCGGCAGCACCACGAACATCGCCGGCAGAATGCTGTTGCTGGCGATGCACGCCGCAATCACCGCAAGGATGATCAGCAGATAGATACGTGATGCCCAGACGATCTTGCCGCGCTCGTTGTCCGGCACGAAGTGCTGCCCGGCTTCGGTGATCTGCCCGCTGGCGTTGCGCAGCAGGCGTTTCAACTGGTTGAAGCCGTCCTTCAAGAACAACAGGTCGGCGACGAAGCCCAGCACATCCGGCGGGCGCGGCGCGGCGATTTCCGGGTCGCGGCCCACGATGGTGGTGTGGGTGTGGTGGCGCGAATGGCTCCAGCGATAATAGTACGCCTCACGCAACGTCATGAACGCGCAGAGTTGGAACAGCACGCCGTTCAGCCAGCGTGTCTTGAACGGGGTGCCGTGCGAAAGTTCGTGGTGGCGATGATCCGCCGCCGAATACAGCACGCCGTAGACCGCGAACGCTGGCACGCACCACCAGGTGCCCCAGGTGGCATAGGCGGCCGCGCCCGAGAGTACCAGCAGCGCCAGCCACAGCCCGAAGAACCGCAACGCCGCGCCATCGGCCCGTTTGATCAGCCGCTTCAAATCCTTGCGGTCGACTTTGCAGGAAAACCAACTGGCTTCCACGCGATCTTCAAACGAATCTTCCGTGATCTCGGCGGCCCCGGCAGCCGTGCCGGTGAGCGCATAGTTCTTCCAGGCAGCCCCGGTCATCGCATTCCCCCTGATCGCGCAGCCGGATTTCCGCGTCCGGCGGGCATTGCCAAGCATACCGCAGGCGGCCATCGCCCAGCTTGCCCATTCAATAAAATGAGGCATTATCTATCATATCCTTTCAAATAGCGCGGCCACTCTTGAAAGGAATCATTTATCGGAGCGTCCAATGGCTCGGCCCACTCTGGAGGATTTGGCCAAGGCGGCGGGCGTTGGCGTGTCCACCGTCGACCGGTTGCTGAACGGGCGCGGCGCGGTGCGCCGGCAAACCGCCCGGCGGGTGCAGGAAGCCGCCGAGCGCATCGGGTTCTACGCCGCCGGGCTGCTGCGCGATCGCCTGCGCAGCGAGGCGCCGGAGCAAACCCTGGGGTTCCTGCTGCAACGCCGGTCGCAGGCATTCTACCGGCATCTGGGCGATGCGCTGACCGCCGCGACGCTGGCAGCACCTGGATTGCGCGCCACGCCGTTGGTTGAGTTCATGGACAATCTGACGCCGGATGCCGTGGCCGAACGCTTGGTGCGAATGGGCCAGAAGGCCACGTCCATTGCGTTGGTCGCCGCCGACCATCCGGCGGTAACAGGCGCCATCGACCGGTTGCATGGCGATGGCGTCAGCGTTGTGGCGTTGATTTCCGACCTGAGCGCCGAGCGCCGCCGGGGCTATGCCGGTTTGGACAATCGCAAACTTGGCCGCACCGTGGCGTGGTTTGTCGCCAATCTGGCCGGGCCGCCAGGCACGGTGGCGGTCTCGGTCGGCAGCCATCGCTATCAGTGCCAGGAAGCCAACGAGATCGGGCTACGCTCGTACCTGCGCGAAAATGCGCCCGGCTTCACCTTGCTGGAGCCGATGGTGACGCTGCAAAGCGACGAGTACGCCTACGAGGCCGCAATGAATTTGCTGCGGCGCAACCGCGACTTGCGCGCGCTGTTTGTTGCGGGCGGCGGCATCGATGGGACCATGCGCGCGCTGGCCGATTGCGGCATGGCGGGCAAAGTGACGGTCATCAGCAGCGAATTGACCGCGCCGACGCGGGCCGGGTTGCTCAACGGCACGTTGAAGCTGGTGCTGTCTCATCCGGTTGAAGCTTTGGCGGCGCGGACAATTGCGATGATGACGTCAAACGGCCCGCCTTCCGGCATTCCCGAGCAGGCAATTTTGCCGTTCGAGGTTCACACGCCCGAAAGTCTGTAACAGCAAGCTGAGAGAATTCTCTCAAGAATTGCCGATCACCAATCGGGTTGATCCCAGCCAGGGGCCCGGTAGCCGCGCGGCGCATACATCGGCGGGCGGGCGCAATACCCCGGCTGGCACCGACCGCCGTAGGCGCGCGGCGGTGGGGGCGGCGCGTCGTAGTACGCAGCATACACCGGCCTCGGGCGGAACTGCGGCAGCGGCGGCAGCGGCGGATAGGCCGATTGGGCATAGTACACCGGGCGCGGTTGATACGCTGGCGGGGTCTCCTGCTGGTATGCCGCCGGCGGCTCGTATGGCGCGGCGGCGGCTTGCGGCTGCGCATAGCCTTGCGACGGCAGCGGTGCGGCGGAGACGGGCACCGGGGCAGTGCCGGTCATGGCACCGGGGCTGCCGTTCGATGCCAAATCCGGCACCCGCTCCCCAGCCGCCGCCATGCACTGCACATAAGTGACGTCGTAATGGTGCTGATTGTTCTGCGCCGATTGCTGCGCCACCCCGGCCGCCAGCAATCCGCCCGCCGCCAGCCCGGCGCCCGCGCCAAGGATCGCCCCAGCCCCGACGGCAGCCATCGACGAGCCGATCATCGCCCCCGCACCGGTGCCAGCGCCGAGGCCAAACAACACGGCAGCGTTGCCGTCGCGCTCGGCCGCCTGTTTTGGGGTCACGAAACCGTTGGCCTGCGCCGCCGCCTGACGGCAGCGCTGGTCGTCGCCTTGAAACGCCTCGAAGCTCTTGCCGTCGCCTGGCATTGCGGTGACGTTGGGGCCGTTGCCCTGCGGGATCGTGCAGGCCGACGTTGCCAGCACGCTGGCCATTGCGGCGAAACCGATTGATCGGCGCATTCATCCCTCCTGGGGCGGCACGAGCCGGGGTTGCAACTCACCTGGCATCATATCGCTCGCCAAACACGGCAAATGTTGGGCAACGGCGCGGCCATTCATGGCTGCGCCGGGATGGCGGGAATTTAAGATTGTGGTGCGGCGTGCCTCCATGTTTGTTGGAACATGACGGCTTCCGGGATCGATCCGGCAGCCGCGACTCCGCCAATGTCGGCACCGCATGGAGCAACCTTGGATGACCACACCTCTCACGGCTGCCACGCCCGGCGACTTGACGGCGGCAATCGATAGCGTCGAGGCATTGGCGCCTGCCGTGCCAACCGCTGTCACGATCGACCTGACCGGCAATATCACGCTCGATGCGGCGTTGCCGCAGATCGTGCTGAACAGCAACGTCACCCTGACCATCGAGGGCGGCAATTTCAGCCTCGATGGCAACGCCAACCAATACCGCGGCTTGGCCGTGCTGGCGGGCGCGGTGGTGGTGCAAGACCTGACCATCGCCAATGCCGGGGCGCGCGGTTTCAACGGCGGCACCGGCGGCGGCGGCGGCGGGGCAGGGCTGGGCGGCGGCCTGTTCGTCGGCGCATCGGCGGCGGTCACGCTGGTGAATGTCAATTTCAGCAGCAACAGCGCGGTTGGCGGCGATGGCGGCGGCGCCTTCGCCGGCGGCGCCGGGGCGTCCGGCGTCGCTGGGCTGGCGGGCTCAGGCGGGTCGTCGGCAGGGCTGACCGTGGGCGGCAATGCGCGATTTGCCACCGGCGGCAATGGCGGGTTTGGCGGTGGCGGCGGCTATGGCGGCAGCGGCGGCGGCGGCGCTGGCGGCGGTTCGGCGGGCGCTGGCAGCAATGGCATCGGCACTGGCGGCGCGGGCGGCTTCGGCGGCACCGGCGGCAATAATGGCCTCGGCGGCGATGGCGGTGCGAGCGGAGTGGGTGGCGCGGGCAATCCGGGCGGCCCGACGGGCATCACCGGCGGCACCGGCGGCACCGGCGGCTCCGGCCATTTCGGCAGTACTGGCGGGATGGGCCGGGCTGGCAATACCGGCGGCGCTGCGGCGTTCGGCGGTGGTGGCGGTGGTGGCGGCGGCGGCGGTGGCGGGG
>JANYDF010000096.1 GCA_025359905.1 Rhodospirillales bacterium | reverse complement strand
GGGCACCACGCTGACGCCCGCCGCAGGCACGATCACCATCGGTACTGCAAACATCACCGGCGGCGTGCTCAACGGCAACGTCTACGCGCGGGGCGATCTTGTATTGCTGCCATCGTCCGATAGTGCGGGGGTGCAAATTACCGGGCAGTTGCAGACTGGCGGCACAATATTTGTGGCAACGCCGCTGCAAGTGGGCAGCCTATACGGCGGTCATTTCGCCGTGGAGCCGGGTACGGCCTTGCGCATTGACCACGGCGGCGCGCCGTCGTCGCGAATCGCCCTGAACAAATCATTTATCGATCTGGCGTCGCTACCCTGGCGGCCGAAACTGCCGGCCACAGTCAATCTTGCCACCGGCGTGGCCGATATCGGCGGTCTCGTCATCAACTTCGACGCAATCAGCTTCGCCAATCTTCAGGAATTCTTTGTCGGCCCGGACGGGTCCGGCGGCACCGTGGTAGGGCAAAGCAACACGATCAGCTGGTTCAGTTCGCTGGCCGGGGCCAGCGGCCTCTGGAGCGATACATCGCACTGGAGCGGCGACGCCGTTCCCAACCCGACCGAGACGGCTGAAATCGGTCAATATGCCGATACGCCGGATGCCTACACCGTTACCATCGGTGCTGGCGGCGCGGCAGTAGCGCAGATTCTGCTGACCATGGATACGGGCACGCTGGCGATCGCCGATACGCTCAATGTCTCCGGTGAGATGAAGCTTGAGACCGGCACGCTTGCGGCACGCAACGGTGCTTTCGCCTCGGTCAGGTACATGACGCAAACGGGCGGCGTGTTCACCATGGCCGGAGATGCGGCGCAGCCCGGCACTGCGCCGCAGATGAATGTGAGCCAGGGGTATACCCAAGACGGCGGGACGCTCAATGTGACCGGCGGGACGATCACGCTGCTCGATGCGCAGCTTTTCGCGGTGGCATCGGTTGCGGCGGGCGGCATCCTCACGGTCACGTCGGAGGCTGACATCTTCGGCCAAGTTTCGGTCGGTGCTGGCGGCGTGCTGAGCGCACCGAGCTATTTCCCGGGCGGCAACGGAATTGTCCTTGAGAAAAATACCGCCGGCCCTTCAGGTGCCTTGCAAATCGGCGCAGGCGGCGCGCTGCTTGCCAAATCGCTTACCATTCAGGAAGGCGCTGCGTTCTCACTGGATGCTGCCGCAACGGTGGTGCTGGGCGATGGCGTTGCGCTCCCCGGCACGATTGCCATCGGCGCGGGTGGTAAGCTGGTGGTGGCGGATGGCCAATCCATAACCGTGCCGGTACGGAACGACGGCCTGCTGGCAATTTCCCGGTTCTCGTCTCTACCGCCGGGGGCGCCGGTTCAGCTGCTCGGCCCCGTCACCGGCACTGGCGTGATCGAGGTCAACTCACCGATCACCGAATTTGCCGACCTGTCGCAGTTCGGCGGCACGCTGAACATTTGGTTCAGCACCGTCACGCTCGATCACGGCAGCTTGGGCACGGCGAAGATCGCCTTTGTCGAGGGACACGGGGTGATCGATCTGATGAGCGTGCCATGGTTTATCGGCACGTATGGCAGGTACCATCCGGCGACTGGCACGTTCAGGGTTGGCGGGTTTGACGTACAGATCGCCGACCCGACGGATTTGGCGAGCCGGTGCGCTGGGTCGGCCGCGTGCATGTCGACCTGCGCCGCCATCCTGACCCCGCACGGGCTGCACCCATCCGCATCCGCGCCCATGCGCTCGGCGATGGCATGCCGCACCACGATCTGCTGGTGTCGCCCGACCACGGCATCCTGCTGCACGGCGGATTGGTGCATGCTGGGAATCTGGTCGATGGCGACGGCATTGCGCAGGCATTTCCCGATACGGTGACCTATCTGCACGTCGAACTCGACACCCACGCCATTCTGTTCGCTGAAGGGTTGCCGGCCGAAAGCTTTCTCGATCTGGGCAATCGCGGCTTGTTTGACGGAAATGCTGGCACGCGGCCGCTGGCGCCCGATCTGGCGTCGAAACACTGGCATGAGCGGGCTTGCGCCCCGATAGTGGCGGATGGTCCGCGTCTGGCGGCAGCGCAGGCAGCCGTGCGCGCGCTGTTTCACGCTACGCGGCGGCTTGCCGCGTAGCGCCCTGATCCCGCTGCCAGCTTCTGCTTATTCCAACCGCCGCTG
Organism: Rhodospirillales bacterium; assembly: GCA_025359905.1. Classification (GTDB taxonomy): domain Bacteria; phylum Pseudomonadota; class Alphaproteobacteria; order Acetobacterales; family Acetobacteraceae; genus CAIPHQ01. The sequence continues at coordinate 41,652 of JANYDF010000096.1, read as the reverse complement.
AGGATGACCCATCCAGAAAGGTTCTCGTCGGCAGACAGGCCTCTCACGATGCAGTCACGCTCTATCGGATCGGCTTCCGGCCGCCGCCGGTTCGGCTGCGGCGCGTTGGCCGCCGATGGCCGTGTAGACGCCGGCCAGCATGATCGCGAGCGCGACCCAGAACACCGCCGAGGGCAATTCGCCGAAGATGGCGATGCTCCACAACACCCCCGCCCCAAGCGCCAAATAGTTGAACAGCGAGAAGAACGTCGGCCCGGCACGGCGGACGATCTCGATGAACAAGGCAGTCACGATCGGATTGATCAGCAAGGCCGCGGCGAGTGACCAAACGGCGCCCGGCGTGGCGGCGGGCGGCAACATCGAGGGATCGACGGCCAGCGCCACCGGCAACGCGACCAGCCCGCCACCGGCCAGAATGCCCGCAGCCATTGTGATGGACGTCGTGTTGGGCGGTTGAAGCAGGCCCGCGCTGATGTTGGCGAATGCGAACATCACCGGCGCCAGGAGCGCGAATAGAAACCAGCCACTCGCGCTCTCGCTCATCGCGTGCGACCAAGGCGAGGCGATCAGCACAACGCCGGCCATGCCGAGGAACACCGCGAGCACCGCCCGGATGCGGAACCGTTCCAGCTTGACCAAAATGGCGAACAGCAAGGTCAGAATGGGCGACAGCGACAGCACCAGCGTCAGCAGCGCCGTCGGCACATGGCCGGCCGCCTTGGTCAGAATCCCAGCGGGCAGCGCCATCCCGAGCGATCCGATGACCAAATAGGCCCAGACGTGCCGCAGTGTGGGAACCAGCTTGTGCCCGCGCAGACCGTCGTAGACCGCGAGTGCCGCGCCGGAAACGAACGTCTGGAAAAAGGCAAAAGCAACAGGAGGCCACCCAGCCTCGGCGGCAATCCGGTTGACCGGGAAGAAAGCGCCGAAGGCCACCGCCGCCGCGACCAGCATGACAAAGTTGATCGCCGGTTGGCGTTGCATTCCCATTCCTCCGCCGCATTGCCGCCACGGCGGAGCACATTTGTTCCGGCATGGCCCGGACAGCCCACCCAGGCAACCGTTCCGAGGACAGCTTAGCCACGGATGACGCCGTTCGGCAACGCTGCAACCGGGTCCCCTCGGCTGGTGATGGACGACGGAACGCTCCGGCTGGCAATACTTGTCCACCGGTTGAAAAATTGCTTAACATGATAGGCTATGAAATTGGAAGAAAAGCAGTTGCGGCATCCCGAGATCGACGCGTTCAGCCTCACGCCGATTGAGCGCGCAGCGGCCGCGTCCGGCGTGGCGTTGTCACCGAACGCAGTCGTGTCCCGTGCGATCTGCTGGCCGGCAGCGGGCCGGATCGTGCGGGCGTGACGCGGCATCGTCCGGCGCCACTGCGCCGCCACGCTCCGTTATTCGAACTGCCGGCCAAGTTGGGCGGGGCGAAGCGTGGGGTGGCAACGGCCGCCGCTGCGGTGGCTGCGCGAGTCTGCTATTGGGGTCCGTCCGGCTGGCACGCGCTCACCGCCATCGGCCGGACGCTGCGAAGCGAAGCGCCTTGTCCCGGCCCGTCGATTATCGAGGAGCACGATGCAACCACTATGGTGCCGCCCGATGCGGTGGCGTGGCGTGACGGTGCAGGCAACGTCATGACCGGCTTATCCCGATGAGCGGCTTATCCCGATGAGCGGCGCCGTTCCGTTGCTCGCGACCAGCGGGCTGACCAAGATTTTCGGGCGGCTGACGGCGCTGCGCGGTCAGAGCATCTCGTTGAATGCCGGCGAGATCGTCGGCGTGATCGGCCCGAATGGCTCTGGCAAGAGTACCTTCTTCAACCTCGTCACCGGCTTCCTGCGCCCCAATGCCGGCGAAGTGCGGCTGAACGGCACGCCGATTCAAACCCTGGCGCCCGCCCGCATCGCGCGCCTCGGCATCGCCCGCACCTTTCAGGGCACGCGGCTGTTTGCCGGTTTGTCGGTGCTGGAAAACGTGCGCGCGGCGGCGCAACTGCGCCATCCGTCGTCGATGCTGGATGCGGTGCTCGGCACGCCCCGGTTGCGCGCGGTGGAACGCGCGGTGAATGCATCAGCCGAGGAACTTCTTGGGCTGGTCGATCTGCGCCGCCACGCCCACCGGCGCGCCGGCGATCTGCCCTACGGCGACCAGCGCCGGCTGGAATTGGTGCGCGCGCTGGCCACCGGGCCGAGTTTGCTGATGCTCGACGAACCGGCCGCCGGCATGGACGCGTCCGAGACCCGCCGGTTGCTGGAACTGATCAGCGAGATCCGCCACCGCTATAAGCTCGGCGTGATCGTGGTCGAGCACGACATGGACCTGATCATGAACCTTTGCGACCGAATCCAAGTGCTGGCTGCCGGTGAAACCGTCTTCGAGGGTTCGCCCGCCGCCGTGCAAGCGCATCCGCGCGTGCGTGAGGTTTATCTCGGCCATGAGTAATCCTCCCTCTGCTGGCCCCCCCCTGCTGGCAATCGAAGACTTGCGCGTCGACTACGGCGCGGTGCGCGCGGTGCATGGCGTGAGCCTGCATGTTGCAGCGGGCGAAGTGGTGGCGCTGCTCGGCGCCAACGGCGCTGGAAAAAGCACCATCCTGCGCACCATCTCCGGCCTGCTGCGCCCGCGCGCCGGCCAGGTGCAACTGGACGGCGCGCCGATCCACCGGCTGGCGCCTGCGCGCATCGTGCGGCTCGGCATCGCGCATTCGCCGGAAGGACGCCGCGTGTTTGGCAACCTGACGGTGGCGGAGAACCTGCGCCTGGGCGCCACCAGCCGCACCGACCGCGACAAGGTGCCGGCCGACCGGGAGCGGATGTACAATTTGTTCCCCATTCTGCGCGAACGCATGCACCAAGTGGCGGGCACGCTGTCGGGCGGCGAGCAGCAGATGCTGGCGCTGGCGCGCGCGCTGATGGCAGGGCCCCGGCTGCTGCTGCTCGACGAGCCCTCGCTGGGCATCGCACCGCTGATCGTGCGTTCGATTTTTGCCACGCTGGGCGAACTCAAACGCCAAGGCACCACGATGCTGCTGGTGGAACAGAACATCAACGTGGCGCTCGGCCTTGCCGACCGTGCTTACGTGCTGCGCACCGGCGAGGTCAGCCTGACCGGGACAGCGGCGGAACTGCGCGACAACTACGAACGCGTCGCGGAAGCCTATCTGGGAGCACGCCAATGAGCCCGGGCCTGTATATCGCGCAGCAGATCATCAACGGCGTCAGCCTGGGCAGTCTGTACGCGCTGGTGGCCATCGGCCTGTCGCTGGTGTTCGGCATCCTGCGCATGACCAATTTCGCCCATGGCGACATGATGATGGTGGGCGCTTTCGCCGCGCTGACCATCGGCGCGGCCGGCGTGCCATTCGAATGGTCGCTGCTGGGCGGCATCGCCATCGGCGCGCTGACCGGCGTGATCGTCGAGCGCGTCGCCTACCGGCCCGTGCGCGGCGCGGCCGATGTCACGCTGCTGCTGACCAGTCTGGCAGTGACCTATATTCTCGAAAATCTCGGCATCCTGCTGTTCACCAGTTCGCCGCACGACTTCCCGATCCCCGAGTGGCTCGACAGTTCCTACGAGTTTTCCGACGGCCAGATCACCTTCACCCAGGTGAACGTGCTGACGGTGGTGCTCACCGGCATTTCGCTCAGCCTGCTCGGCTGGTTCGTCACGCGGACCGACATGGGACTTGGCATGCGGGCGGCGGCGGAGGACATGCAAGCGGCCAATCTTGTCGGGCTGGACGTCAACAAACTGATCGTCATCGCTTTCGCGCTCGCCTCGGGCTTTGCCGGTCTGGCCGGCGTGCTGTGGGCGGCGCAGGCCGGCGTGGTGGAACCGTCGATGGGCTTCACGCCGCTGCTGAAAGCCTTCGTCGCCGCCATCATCGGTGGCTTCGGCAGCATCGCAGGCGCGCTGCTCGGCGGCTACCTGCTCGGCGCGCTGGAAGTGTTCATTGTCGCGTTCCTGCCGTCGGAGCTCTCGCCGTACCGGGATGCGCTGGTGTTTTCGCTGCTGATTGCCTTCTTGCTGTTTCGTCCAAACGGCTTGTTGCGTACCTCGCGGGAGGTGAAGCTGTGAGCGGCGCTGTGCGGCTGCTGGCCGCCCTGATCGGCTTGGCGGTGCTGGCGGCGGCGGCGATTTACGCGCCCGCCGTGCTGGACGACTACATGGTGCGCGTACTGATCGTGATGTGCATCAACGCGGTGCTGGTCAGTTCGCTGGCGCTGGGCAATGGCTTCACCGGAGTGTTCTCCATCGGCCATGTCGGCTTCGTCGCTGTTGGCGCCTACGTATCGGGCATCCTGGCGCTGCCGCTCGAAGCCAAGGCATCGCTGCTGCCCGACCTGCCGTCCTGGCTGGCCAGTTGGTATATTGGCTTTCTGCCGTCCACCATCGCCGGAGGGCTGGTGTGCGTGGCGCTGGCCTTCGCCGTTGGTGCACCGTTGATGCGGTTGTCCGGGCATTTCGTCTCGGTCGCCACGCTCGGCTTTCTGGTGATCGTCAACGTCGTGCTGATCAACGCCGACGACTTCACCCGTGGCGCGCGTACCTTCACCGGTATTCCGATGCAGACCACGCTGCCGTGGGCGCTGGGCTGGCTGGTGGTGACTTTGGTCGTGCTGGCCCGCATCGTTTATGCGCCGACCGGCCGCGCCTATCGCGCGGTGCGCGAGGACACGATCGCGGCGCAGGCGATCGGGTTGGATGTGCTGCCGACCCGGCTGTCCGCGTTCGTGCTCGGCGCGTTCTTTGCCGGTGTCGGCGGCTCGCTCTACGGCCATTATCTCGGCTCGTTCTCGCCGAAAAGCTTCTACCTGCAGTACACCTTCCTGCTGGTCAGCATGCTGGTGATCGGCGGCATGGGCAGCCTCACCGGCAGCATCGTGGGCGTCATCGCGGTGACTCTGCTGAGCGAACTGCTGCGCAATCTTGAGCGCGGCATGGATATCGGCCCCATCACGGTGCCGCCGCTGTATGGCGCCGCACAGATCGTGCTTGGCATCATCTTCATCTTTTTCATGATCTTCCGCCCGAGCGGAGCGCTCGGGGATCGGGAGCTGCGACTGGGCTGGCTGCTCGGACGCCGCAACTCTTCAGAAAGGACCTGACCCAATGACTATCACAAGGCGTGGCATCGTGGGCGTTGCGGCAGCGGCTGGGGTGGCGTCGGCGCTCCCCGGTCCGTGGATCCGCCGGGCCTCGGCGGCCGAGACCATCAAGATCGGCTCGCCGTCGAACCTGACCGGCAGCCAGTCGTCCATCGATCAGCCGCAGGTGAACGGCACCAAGCTGAAGCTGAAGGAAATCAACGACGCGGGCGGCGTGCTGGGCCGTCAGCTCGAACTGGTCGTCTACGACTGCAAAAGCGACCCGACCGTGACCGCCACGGTGGCCAGCCAGTTGATCAACCAGGACAAGGTTGTGGCCGGCCTGGGCTTGAACGATTCCGATTACGTGCTGGCCGCCGGACCGATCTTTCAGAAGGCCGGCGTGGCGTTCGTCACCCCTGGCGCCACCTCGCCCAAGCTGCCCGAGCAGATCGGCGACACCACGTTCCTCGCCTGCTTCGGCGACAACGTGCAGGCGGCCGCCGACGCCGAGTTCGTGCTCAGCAAGCTGAAGGCCAAAAACATCTACCTGCTGCGCGATAACGGCTCGGAATACACCGTGCTGCTGGCCAAGTATTTCGAGGCGGCGCTGGTCAACGGCGGCGGCAAGATCGTGCTGCGCGACGACTACAAGTCGGGCGACCGCTCGTTCACCGCGCAGATCACCAAGCTGAAGGCGATGTCGCCGAAGCCCGAAGTGCTGTTCATCTCGGCGCAGCCGGACGATGTGGGCTTGGTGGTCAAGCAGATGCGCCAAGCGGGCGTCACCCAGCCCATCGTCGGCGGCGACGGCTACGACACGCCGCTACTGGTGCAGGTCGGCGGCAAGGGCGCCAACAACGTGTATTTCTCGACCCACGCCTACATGGCCGAGGACAGCACGGCGCCGGTGAAGAAGTTCTTCGGCGGCTACAAGAAGGCGTACGGCACCGTGCCGGAAAACGCCTTCGCCGCACTGGGCTATGACGGCATGGGCCTGATCGCCGACGCGATCACCCGCGCAGGCTCCGCCGATCCGGCGAAAATCCGCGACGCGCTGGCCGCCTCGAACGGTTATCCGGGCGTCACCGGCTCGATCTCGTTCCGTCCCGGCATCCGCGTGCCGGACAAGACCGTGACCATCATCGGCGTGAAAAGCGGCAAGCTGTCGCTGGCTGGCGAAATCAAGCCGTCTTGGGTCGCAACTCCCTGAGCCGATGCGGGGGCCCAGGCGGGCCCCCGCATGACTTGGACTGCAACGGGTTGACGAACGGGAGCGGTGAATGAGCATCGAAGAACGGCTGGCGCGGCTGGAAGCCATTGAGGACATCAAGGCGCTCAAGGCGCGGTATTGCCGGTTCTGCGATGCCGATTACGACTATGACGGCGTCGCCCCGTTGCTTGCGGATAATTTCTGGTTCGACGGCGGCCCCGGCTTTGGCCGCCACATCGGGCGCGCCGCGTTCAAGACCTTCTGGGACGGCATTCGCGGCGACATCCGCTTCGCGGCGCACCTTGTGCTGAACCCCGACATCACGGTGACCGGCGACAACACTGCCCTGGGCAAGTGGCGGCTGCTGATGCCCTGCACCGTCACGGCCAACGGCGCGCCAGAAGCGCGCTGGCTGCTGTGCGAGTACGACGAAACTTACGTGCGGGCCGACGGCGCGTGGCTGTTCGAGACGATCAGCATGCGGGTGAACTTCTATGCCCCGCATTTGGCGGGCTGGGCATAGGCGGCAGACGGCGAACTATATTGTGCCGCATACCGCCTCGCCGCTGTTACTCTTGCCGCCACCCGCATCGCGTTGCGCTTTAGCGCACGCGTTCGCGCGCTTCCTGCGCCTCGATCGACAAGGTCGCGGTGGGTTGCGCCTCTAACCGTTTCAGCCCAATCGGCCGGCCGGTTTCTTCGCAAATCCCGAAAGTGCCATTTTCGATCCGCGCCAGGGCGCGATCCGCATCGCCCAGCATTTTTTGCGCGCGCGCGCGGTTTAGCGCGATCAGGTCGCGGTCGGTTTCAGCGCTCGACTGGTCAGTCTGATCGCCCTGCGGCCCGGTCTCGACCTGCTCGCGGGCCGGCATGGCAGCCAATTCGGCGAGTAACGCAACGCGCTCGGCGTTGAGCTTGTCGCGGAAATGTTGAAGTTGGACGGGGGTCATTGGCTGCCTCGTTGCTTACCGTTGTGGGACCGGTGCAGGTGCGGGCACCTGCACCCGCGATCGCCTGCGTCGTTGGCTTCGTACAGCCTGCGCGCCATCGCCTCGTTGATCTGTGCCGCACGGCCGCTCTCAGCCAATCTGGCCCGGCACATACACTAGGCGTGCGGGCCGCAGACGGAGTTGCGTTAGATCAACGGGCCGCGGCGCGCTCAGGCTCGCGGCGTTGCAGACGGAAGGCTTCCGTTCGACGATCTGGCGATGCTCGACCGTGCGCTGGCGATGGTCCGCGACGGTGCTTAGGGCTGTCCACCCACACCCGGAATAAATCGCCTCATTGCCGCAGCCGCGCGAACTTGGCACGCTGGCACCGCGGCCGCCGGGAATATCCGGTTTCAGATAATAACATCTGGCCGGGCGAGGGGAGGCAATTCTCATGCGCGGACTGGCGGGCAAGATTGCGGCGGTCACTGGCGGCGGGTCAGGGATCGGGCAGGCGGGCGCGGTGCGGCTGGCGGAGGAGGGGTGCACGGTCGCGGTAATCGACCGCAACGGCCCGGCCGCCGCCGAAACCGTGGCGCGCATCGCGGCACTCGGCGGCAAAGCGGCGGCGTTCACCGCCGATGTGGGCATCGAAGCCGAGATCGCAGCGGCATTCGAGGCTATCGTGGCGGCATTCGGCCGGCTGGATATTCTGGTCGCCAACGCCGGGATTTTTTCGGCCGAGCACGACAGCCCAGTGCACAAGCTGAACAAATCGGTGTGGGACGAGATCGTCGGAGTTAACCTCACCGGCATGTACTTGTCCTGCAAGCACGGCGTCGGCGCCATCCGCGCCACTGCCAAATCCGGCGCCGTGGTGATGACCGGATCGCCGACCGGTGTGGTGGGCTGCACGCCGGGCAGCAACGCTTACGGTTCCAGCAAAGGCGGCGTGCACGGTCTGGCGCGGGTGATGGCGGTGGATTACGCCGCCGAGGGAATTCGGGTGAACGTGGTGGTGCCCGGCTTCACCCTGTCGCCCATCGTGCACGAACTGGTGCGCGACCCGGCGGTGCTGGAGCCGCTGGTGCGGTCCATCCCGCTGCGGCGCGGCGCGCAACCGGTGGAAATGTCCGGTGCCATCGCCTTCCTGGCGTCCGACGACGCCTCGTACATGACCGGCTCGATCATGTTCGTCGATGGCGGGCTGACGGCGGTCTGACAGCGCCATCGACAAGGCGGCACGGTTCGTTCTTCAATACACGGTGAGCTTCGGACCAACCGGAGCCGCCAACAGGAAGCAGGGAGCAAACGATGTCTAGCAGGTTTTACCGGGCGGCGCTGATGGCTGGGACTGCCGCTATCGTAATGGGTGCCGCCGCGTCCGCGCGTGCCGAAGAAAAGATCAGTGTGGGCTTCGTCACCCACGCCCAGGGCAATCCATTCATCCAGCAGATCGTCGATGGCGCGCAGGCGGCGGCGGACGATTTGGGCGTCACGCTGACCGTGGCGCAGAAGTCCGGCGGCGACCCGGAAGCGCAATTGCGCGCGGTGCAGAACTTCGTCAGTTCCGGCGTGCAGGGCGTCGCCACCTCGGTGCCCGGCGAGTCGATGGCCAAGGGCCTGAACGACATCATCGCCAGCGGCGTGCCGATCGCGCAGTACAACCTGCTCGCCACGTCGGTGAAGGCCGCTTACGTCGGCGAGAAGTCGGTCGAAAGCGGGCGTATCCTCGGCAAGATGATCGTCGCCAAGATGGGCGGCGCTGCTGCCAAGGGCACCGTGGTGATCGGCAACTGCTTCCCTGGTTTCCCGGTTTTGGAAAACCGCGCCAAGGGCGTGCAGGAATCGCTGAAGACCGCCCCCGGTCTGAAGGTGCTTGGCCCGTTCGACGTCAAGGTGAGCGCGGTCGAGAACTACAATCACTGGGAACAGTTGTACGCCGCCAATCCGGACGCCGCCGCGATGGTCGGCCTGTGCGCGCCGGACGTGGCCAGCCTCGGCAAGCTCAATGCCGCCACCGGCGATAAGTTCATCGCGGGTGGCTACGATCTGACCGAAGAAAACCTCGCGGCGATCAAGGGCGGCCACGCCTACGTGACCCTCGGCCAAAGCGCCTTCGTGCAGGGCTATCTGCCGATTGCGCTGCTGGTCGATGCGATCAAGAACAAGAAGCCGACCCCGGTTGGCTTCTTCAATTCCGGCACGCAGATCGTCACCGCCGACAGCGTCGATATGGGCAACGGCTTGCCGAAGGTCACTTACGCGCAGGCACAGGCGATGGCATCCGACCCGAAGGCCACTGCCGTGTACTACAAGCCGTGGACCCAAAGCCTGGCCGGCGCCGGGTTGATGGCTGGCATGAAGCCCATCGCTGCCGAGTCTGAGTGAGCGCAACACCAACGCAGGGCGGCCATATGGCCGCCCGGTCCGCGCCGCATCCTACACCGTTGATCGAAGTGCGCGGCCTCGCCAAGCGGTATGGCGGGGTCGTGGCGCTCGACAACATGAATCTCGCCGTCGAGCGCGGCACCATCCATGCCGTCGTGGGCGAGAACGGGGCTGGCAAATCCACGCTGATGAAGGCGCTGGCCGGTGCGGTGCGCCCTGACAGCGGGACGATTCTGCTCGACGGGCAGGCGATTGCCATCGACTCGCCGAATGCCGCCCGCAAACGCGGCATCGGCATCGTCTATCAGGAACTCAGCCTGTTTCCGCAGCGCTCGGTGCTGGCCAATCTGTTCGTCAACCGCGAACCGACGCGCGGCGGGTTCGTCTCGGTTGCCGCGATGGAGGCGCGCAGCCGCGATTTGCTCGATCAGCTTGGTTTGCATGTGGATGTGCACGCGCCGGTCAGCCGGTTGTCGATTGGCGAGCAGCAACTGGTCGAATTGTGCCGGGTCCTGCTGGAAGACCCGCGTTTGCTGATCCTGGACGAACCGAACTCGGCGCTGAACAAGCGCGAGACCGAGCGGCTGTTTACCGTGTTGCAGCGGCTGCGCGCGCGCGGCAACACCATGCTGTACGTGTCGCACCGGCTCGAGGAAGTGTTCGCCATTTCCGACCGCGTCACCATCACCCGCAATGGCCGCGACGTGCTGACCAAGGACCGCACGGCGCTGACCATCCCCGAGGTGATCGAGGGCATGATCGGCGTGCAGCACGACGTGCTGTTCCCGCCGCCGCTGCCGCACCGTGCCGGACAGGCCGGTGCGCGGATCGCGGTCGAAAATCTCAGCAACGACACGCTGCGCGATATCAGTTTCACGGCCCGCGCTGGTGAAGTGGTCGGGCTGGCTGGGCTGGAAGGCTCCGGCGTGTCCAATCTGCTGGCGGTGCTGTTCGGCACCGAAGCGGCGCGCAGCGGGCGGGTGACCTACCCCGACGCGCGCGGCCTGCCGAAACACCCGGCCGAGGCGGCGCGGCGCGGCGTGTGTCTGGTGCCCGCCGACCGTCGGCGCAATGGCTTGATGCTGGACAAGTCGATCCTGTTCAACATCAGCCAGGTGGCCGTCGGCGCCGGGCGCGGCGGCTCGCCGTGGTTCAGCCAAAGCCGCGCTTTGGAGCGCGCCAACCGGCAGATCGCCGCGCTGCGGATCAAGGCGCGTTCGCCGTACAGCCTTGCCAACGAATTGTCGGGCGGCAATCAGCAAAAAGTCGTCATCGGCAAATGGCTGGAAATCGGTCCGCGCGTGTTCCTGCTCGATGACCCGACGCGCGGCGTCGATGTTGGGGCCAAGCGGGAGATTTATGGGCTGATCCGGCAGATGTCGGCCGATGGCGGCATCGTGCTGTTCAGTTCCACCGAGTTGCCGGAACTGATCGGGCTGTGCGACCGGATTTTGGTGCTCTACCAGGGGCGGCTGGCCGGTGAACTGTCCGGCGCGCAACTGGACAGCCGCACGTTGCTGCATCTGATCAATACCGCCGAACTGCCCAGCGCGCGCGACAGCGGGCCGGAATTTGCCGTGCCCGGCGCAATCGGCGTCCCCGAGGGGCGTCCATGAAGGATGAGACGATGAGCCAGCAGACCGCGCCGCGCGCGCCCGAAGCCCGGCGGCGGTTGCCCGACGAAATCGGCGTCATCGTGGCGCTGGCGGTGATGATGACGGTGATCGGGGTGGCGCGGCCACGCTTCCTCAATCCGCTGAATTTGCTGACTATATTGGGGCATACAACGTTCCTGGGCATGCTCGCCGTCGGCATGGTGTTCCTGCTGGCGATCCGTGAGATCGATCTTTCGGTTGGCTGGATTTTCAACTTCTCCGCCGTGTTCACTGCGCTGCTGATGGTGGCGCATATCGACCCGTGGATCTGCGCCGTGGCGGGGGTGATCTTCGGTGCCGGGCTCGGCCTGCTGAACGGCGTGCTGGTCACCACGCTGCGATTGCCTGCGATCATCGTCACGCTCGGCACATTCTCGATGTTCCAGGGCCTGTCACTCGTGGTGAATAACAGCCGCGCCGTGGTGCCGCCGGGGCAGGACAGCAGCTATTTCAACGCCATATCGGCCAAGCTGTTCGGCGTGCTGCCGGTTCCTGCGGTGGTGTTTCTGGTGCTGGCGGTGGCAATGCATCTGGTGCTGCATCGCAGCCGTTTCGGCTACCGGGTGCAGGCGGTCGGCAGCAATCCCGAGGCGGCCGAATTGGCCGGCATTTCCAACGCCATGGTGCGGCTGCAAACCCTGGTGCTGATGGGCGCCATCTGTGGCCTGTCGGGCGCGATGTATGTCGGGTTTCGCGGCGCGATTGATCCCAACGAAGGCTCGGATTTCGTGCTGATGGTGGTCGCCGCCGTCATTATCGGCGGTACGCCGCTGTCGGGCGGTGCCGGCACGGTGATCGGTGCGGTGATCGGCACGCTGATAATCCAAGTGATCAGCAGCGGATTGATCTTTTTTGGCATCGACGCCACCTGGAGCACCTTCGTCACCGGGGCGGTGATCGTGCTGGCGGTGTCGCTCGATCAGATCGTGAAATATCAGCGCACCCGCCGTGCTCGCCGCGCACGGCCGTCCGGTTAAATTCACCGGCTTTTATAGGCTGCCTGCGATAAGAAACTCTGGCGCTTGAGGCTTGACCGCGGCTGGCTCGCCGCGCCACCAACAGTGCGGACCCGGCGGGCGCACCCTGCCGCATGTCATGGCAGGAGAGCGGCGCAATGCGGATCGCGATGATTGGCGGGGGCTATGTCGGCCTCGTCTCGGGAGCATGCTTTGCCGAATTCGGCATAGAAGTCGCATTGGTCGAAACCGATGCCGGGCGGCTGGCCGCGCTGCGCGAAGGCCGGATCCCGATTTACGAGCCGGGGCTGGACCGCCTGGTGGCCGAAAACGTCGCGGCAGGGCGACTGACCTTTGGCGACAATCTGCAAGCGGCGGTGGCTGGGGCCGAGGCGGTGTTCATCGCTGTCGGCACCCCGACGCGGCGCGGCGATGGCCACGCCGATCTGTCCTACGTTTACGCCGCCGCCGAACAGGTCGCGAAGGTGATGACCGACTACGCGGTGATCGTCACCAAATCGACCGTGCCGGTCGGCACCGGCCGCCGGATTGCTGAAATCGTCAGCCAAGTGCGCCCGGACCTGGAATTCGACGTCGCCTCCAACCCGGAATTTCTGCGCGAGGGCAGCGCCATCGGCGACTTCATGCGCCCCGACCGGGTGGTGATCGGGGTCGAGAGTGAGCGGGCGCGCGAGGTGCTGCGCCGCTTGTACCGGCCGCTGTATCTGATCGAAGCGCCGATTGTGTTCACCGAACTCGAAACCGCTGAACTGATCAAATACGCCGCCAACGCCTTCCTGGCGATGAAGATTACCTTCATCAACGAAGTGGCCGATCTGTGCGAGAAGGTCGGCGCCGATGTGCACGACGTGGCGCGCGGCATCGGGCTGGATGGCCGCATTGGCCGTAAGTTCCTCCATGCCGGGCCGGGGTTTGGCGGTTCCTGCTTTCCGAAGGACACGCTGGCGATGGTGCGCATCGCCCAGGACGCCGGTGCGCCGAGCCGCCTGATCGAAACCGTGGTCAGCGTCAACGACGCCCGCAAGGCCAGCATGGCGGCGCGCATCATCGCAGCGTGCGGCGGGCATGTGCGCGGCCTGACTATCGGCATCCTCGGCCTGACCTTCAAACCGGAAACCGACGACATGCGCGAAGCTCCGTCGATTCCGATTGTGTGGCGGCTGACCGAGGCCGGGGCCAAATTGCGGGTATACGATCCGGAAGGCATGGCGCAGGCGCGCGACTTGTTGCCAGAGTCAGTGGAGTATTGCACCGACGCCACCGACGTCACGACCGGTGCGGACGCGCTGGCCGTGGTAACCGAATGGAACGAATTCCGCTCGCTGCCGCCAGCCAAGCTGCGTGCCGCGATGCGCGGGCGGGTGGTGGTGGATTTGCGCAACATCTTTGACCCGGCCGCGATGCGTCAAGCCGGGTTCGACTATCATGCAATCGGCCGCGGCGCGGCGCTATCCGCAGCCGCGCCCCGGACGGCGTAGGCAGGCCAGATGGCAAACGGCAACGCGGCCACAGGTGAGCCGGATCAGGCGTTGCTTGACCGCATCCCGCAATGGGCGCGGCTGGTGCTTCATGTCGGCTGCGGCACCGGCGAACTCGGCGTGGCGTTCAAGCAGCTCAACCCGCACGCGCGCGTGATCGGCATCGAACCCGATGCCGAAGCTGCGGCGCGGGCTGCTGCCTGCCTGGATCATGTCTATGCGGCGCCGCTCGATGCGCTGCTGGGCCCAGAGATTGCGCGGCACAGCATCGATTGCATCGTCTACAACCACAGCTTGGCGCGGGTGGAGCACCCGTGGGCGCTGCTGGAACGGCATTGCGAATACTTACAGCAAGACGGCGTTGTGCTGATCGCACTGGCAAATGTCGAGTACTGGCAGGCAGCCGAGCATTTGTTGCGCGGCACGCTGGGCTTTGTGCAAGACGCGGTGGCCTCGCAACTGTCGCGCAATGCGGTTGAACAGGCCCTGCAACGTGCCGGGCTGCAAATTGCCGAAACCCATAGCGTTGTCGTCGATCTCGAAGCGGCGCAGCAATTTACCGATGTGCTTGAGCCTGCTTTGCAGCGCCTAGGCATCAGCCAGACAGCGTACATGAAGCGCGCTGCCCCGCACACGTTGATCTGGCGGGCGCAGCGCCGGCCAAAGCCGCGCTTGCAACTGGTCAGCACGATGCTGAATCCGATCGGCGGCGTCAGCCATGTGCGCGTGGTCGAGCCATTGCGCGCGATCGCCAGCGATCCGGGCTTCACGACCGCCATCGTTTCTAACACCGGACCGATTCCGGCGCCCGAAGGTGAGCAACGCATTTTCGTGTTCCACCGCCCGGCGATGATCGGCGACGAGTGGCTCGGGCGGCTGCGTTATATGCTCAATCAAGGCTGGCTGCTGGTCTGCGAGTTTGACGATCACCCGGACCATATCCCGATCCTGCAGCAGCCCGATGTGCAGAATTTTCGCGCCGTGCACGCCGTGCAAACCACCACGCAGCCGCTGGCCGAAGTGCTGCGGCAGAAGAATCCCGAAGTCGCGGTGTTCCCCAATGCCGTCGCCGCCTTGCCCGACGTGGTGAACTATGCCGACCCAGAACAGCTGACGCTGTTTTTTGCGGCACTGAACCGCAAGGACGATTGGCCGCCCTATATCGATGTGTTCAACGCCATCGCCGCGAAGGTTGGACCGCGTCTGCGCTTTCAGATCGTCGGTGAACGGCAGTTGTTTGAGGCATTGGACACCCCGCACAAGTCATTCACCCCAGTGTGCGACTACGAGACCTATCACGCGCTGCTGGGGCGCAGCGAATTGTCGTTCATGCCGCTTGGCGACACGCCGTTCAATCAGTGCAAGTCGGACCTGAAGTTCCTCGAAGCAGCCTCGCACCGGGTGACCGCGCTGGCCAGCAACGTCGTGTACCCGGACACCATCGATGACCGGCGGACTGGCCTGATCTTCGTCAATCCCGCTGAGCTTGAACACAATCTACTGCGCGTGCTGGACGACCCGCTGTTCGGCCGCCGCATCGCCGACAACGCGCGGCGTTACATCACCGAACAGCGCATGTTGGCCGGCCAGTTGCAGGCGCGGCTGGCATGGTACCGCGACTTGTGGTCGCGCCGCGAGCAACTGCACCGCGCGTTGCTGGAACGGGTGCCGGAACTGGCTTGACGGCGCAGCGCATCCGCTGCGCCGTAGACTTCCTATGCCGCTAATACCGCCCGGATCGCCGCGAAGGCCGCGTCGATCCCCGCCGCGTCCGGCCCGCCCGCCTGCGCCATGTCCGCCCGCCCGCCACCGCCCTTGCCGCCGACCGCCGATGCTGCCGCACGCACCAGATCGACCGCGCTGAACCGGCCGCGCAACGGCTCGGCCACGCCGACCACGATGCTGGCTTTGCCCTCCGCCGAGGACGCCAGCGCGACGATGCCGGCGCCGGTTTGCTGGGCGATGGTCTCGGCCAGCGATTTCAGGTCGCGCGGCGGAATGTCGCCCAGATTGCGCGCCGCAAGGCTAACGCCGCCGATGTCTTCCAGGGCCGACGCCGTGCTTTCGCCGGTCGCCAGCTTGCGCTGCAATTCGCCGACCTGCCGCTCAAGCCGCTTGCGCTCCTCGATCAACGCGGCCACGCGGTCCGGCACTTCGGCCGGGCTGGCGCGCAACGCCGCCGCCGTATCGCTCAGCCGCTTATCGTTTTCGGCAATCACCGCCAGCGCCGCTTCGCCGCACACTGCCTCGATGCGCCGCACCCCGGCGCTCACCGGGCTTTCCTGCACGATGCGCAGCAGCCCAATATCGCCGGTGCGCCGCACATGGGTGCCGCCGCAAAGTTCGATGGAGTAGGCGGGACGGTTTCCGGTACCGGCCCCCATCGCCACCACGCGCACTTCGTCGCCGTATTTTTCGCCGAACAGCGCCATGGCCCCTTCGGCCACCGCCGCGTCCGGCGTCATCAGCCGGGTGGTCACTTCGCCGTTCTCGCGGATGCGGGCGTTCACTTCGGCTTCCACCCAAACCAGATCGTCGCGGCCAATCGGGGTGGGCTGGCTGACGTCGAAGCGCAGCCGGTCGGGCGCGTTCAGGCTGCCTTTCTGTTGCACATGGTTGCCGAGCCGCCGCCGCAGCGCCTCATGCAACAAATGGGTCGCCGAATGATGCGCGCGGATGGCCGAGCGGCGGATGTGGTCCACCTCGGCCAGCACGGCGCGGCCCACATCGGCCTGGCCTTCGGTCACGCGGCCGATATGGACGAACAGATCACCGAGCTTCTTTTGCGTATCCGAGATGGTGATGCGCAATCCCTGTGCGGTGATCGCACCGGTATCGCCGACCTGCCCGCCGCTTTCGGCGTAGAACGGCGTCTGGTTCAGCAGCACCGCGACCTCCGCGCCGGTCTCGGCCATGTCCACCGGGTGGCCGTTGACCACCAGCGCCAGGATCGAGGCTTCGGCGGTTTCGGTCGAGTAGCCGAGGAATTCGCTGGCGCCGAGTTTCTCGCGGACTTCGAACCACACCTTGTCGGTGGCGGCTTCGCCCGATCCGGCCCACGCGGCGCGGGCGCGGCGGCGCTGTTCACCCATGGCGGCTTCGAAGCCCGGCACATCGACGCTGCGGCCTTGTTCGCGCAGCGCGTCCTGCGTCAGATCGAGCGGGAAGCCGTAAGTGTCGTACAGCTTGAACGCCACGTCACCGGCCAACCGCCCGCCTTCCGGCACGTGCGAGACTTCTTCGGCCAGCAGCCCGAGGCCGCGATCCAGCATCGCCTTGAAGCGGGTTTCCTCCAGCCGCAGCGTCTCGACGATCAGCGCTTCGGCGCGGCCGAGTTCCGGGTAGGCGGCGCCCATCTGGCGGATCAACGCGGGCACCAGACGCCACATCACCGGGTCGCGGGCACCCATCATGTGGGCGTGGCGCATGGCGCGGCGCATGATGCGGCGCAGCACATAGCCACGGCCTTCGTTGGATGGCAGCACGCCGTCGGCCATCAGGAAGCTGGTCGAGCGCAGATGGTCGGCCACGACGCGATGGCTGGTGCGGAACGGGCCGCCGGCGTCCTGGCCGGTGACTTCGGCGCTCGCCAGCACCAAGGCGCGCAGCGTGTCGGTGTCGTAGTTGTCGTGCTTGCCTTGCAGGATGGCGGCGAAGCGTTCCAGGCCCATGCCGGTGTCGATGGACGGGCGCGGCAGCGGCACGCGGGTGCCGGGCGGGCCTTCCTCGTACTGCATGAACACGAGATTCCAAATCTCGATGAACCGGTCGCCGTCCTCGTTGGGGCTGCCGGGCGGACCGCCGGGGATGCTGGCGCCGTGGTCGTAGAAAATCTCCGAGCACGGGCCGCACGGGCCGGTGTCGCCCATGCGCCAGAAATTGTCGCTGGTTGGGATGCGGATGATGCGCTCGTCGGGCAGCCCGGCGATCTTGCCCCACAACTGCGCCGCGTCGTCGTCATCCGCGAACACGGTGACCAGCAGCCTATCCTTGGCCAGTCCGAATTCCTTGGTGACGAGGTTCCAGGCGTAGAAGATCGCCTGTTCCTTGAAATAGTCGCCGAACGAAAAATTACCCAGCATTTCGAAGAACGTATGGTGCCGGGCAGTGTAGCCGACATTGTCCAGGTCGTTATGCTTGCCGCCGGCCCGCACGCATTTCTGCGACGTGGTGGCGCGAGTGTAGCCGCGCTTTTCCTGCCCGGTGAATACGTTCTTGAACTGCACCATGCCGCTGTTGGCGAACATCAGCGTGGGGTCGTTGCGCGGCACCAGCGGGCTGCTTTCCACCACGGTGTGCCCGTGGCTGGCAAAGTAGTTCAGGAAGGTCGCTCGAATGTCGTTGCTGCTGACCATGGCGCGGCGGCGTGTCCCGTGGAGAAAGTCCGGCACAGGGATTAGCGCACGCGCTCCGCACTGTCATCTGGGCAGGCGCGCGGTGCTCAATGACCGGCGGCGCACAGGTGCCCGGCGGACTGGGTGAGGGCGGCGAGCGCCTTGAGCACATCGCCAGCCTCGCAGGGCTTACTCAAGATGCTGACCCCGTCGAGCCCGGCGAGTGCGTGGCGGGTGCGCGAAGGCGGATAGCCGGAGATCACCACCGCCGGCAGGCCCGGCTGTTCAAGACGCTGGCGCAGCATGCGCACGAGGTCCGCCCCGCCAGCGCCCGGCAACTGCAGATCGGTCACCACGGCGGCTAGCCGGGGCGCGCGCTTATCGTGCAACAAGTGCAGCGCCGCTTCGGCGCTGGTGGCGATCAGCACCTGCTTGCCGCTGGCGTGCAGCGCGCGCGATAGGTGATGCAGTGTGGCTTCCTCGTCATCGACCAGCAGCAGCGCGGCGCCCGGCGACGCGGCGGCGGTCACTGGCGAGGCGGCTGGTTGCACACTGGGCACCAGCGGAAAGCACAGGCTGATCATGGTGCCGGCGCCCTCCCGGCTATCGACAGCGATTGATCCGCCCGCCTGCCGCACCAGTGCATCGACGCCCGCCAAGCCAATTCCGTTGCCGCCGCGCCCGCGTGCGGTGGTGAAATATGCGTCGAAAATGCGCGGCAACACGTCGGGCGGTATGCCGCAGCCGGTGTCTTGCACGTCGATTTGGACGAATTGCCCCAACGGTTGCGCGACGATGGCGCTGCGCAGCGTCAATGCTCCGCCGCCCGGCATGGCGTTGGCGGCATTGCTGGCGAGGTTCATCACGATGCGTTGCAGGGCCATGGCCGTGACTGCGACGGCCGGGGATCCCTCGGCCAAAACTAGCGTCAGCGTGACGCCGTCCGGCAGGGCGTAGCGCAACAGATCGGCAACCCGCCCCAGCGCGGCATTCACCGGCAACGGTGCGGTGGCGGGTTCCGCTGCGCCGCCCCCCGCATACAAGCGGCGGGCCAGCGCGGCAGCGGCGTGGGTGCTGGCGCGGATATTGGCGAGATGATTGCTTGTTGCTGGGTCCATCGTTCCGTGGCGCGCGATGGCGTCGGCGGCCCCCAGCACGGCGCTGAGAAAATTATTCAGATCGTGCGCCACGCTGGCGGCGGACGGATCGAGCGTGCTGCTGCAATTCATACGGTGCGTCTCCGCAGACCCCAAATGTAGGCGATGATGTCGGCAACCGCCTGGAACAATTCGCGCGGGATTTCGCTGTCCAACTCCAGCGGATACAGCGCCCGGGCCAATGGCGGGTTGACCACCAGCGGCACGCGGTGTTCGGCGGCGATTTGCCGGATGCGCACCGCCATCGCATCCGCCCCCTTGGCCACCACGCGCGGCGCGTCCGACGAACCGCGCGCGTAGGACAGCGCCACCGCGTAGTGGGTCGGGTTGGTGATCACCACGGCCGCTCCCGGCACCGCCAGCAGCATCCGTTTGCGCGAACGTTGCTGCCGCACGCGCTTCAGGCGGCCTTTGACGTGCGGGTTGCCGTCCGACTCCTTGTGTTCCTCCTGCACTTGCTGGCGCGTCATGCGCAGGGCGCTCGCGTGGGTCATACGGGCGCGCACAATATCGAACGCGGCGATGGCAGCTTGGCCACCGATGACCGCGATCAGCACGCGCAGCACGTCGCGGCTGGTTTGATCGAGCAGCAATGCGGGCTGCCAGAGCAGCGCCATCGGCAATTGTGGCAGCGCCGCTGCCATCACCGACCAGACCGCAGCGCCCGCAATGCCGATTTTCAGCAGCGCCTTGGCGAGTTCGAGCAGCGCATTGAGCGACAGGATGCGCGCCAGCCCGTGACTCGGCGACAATCTGCCGAAGTTCGGCAGCAACGCATTGGTGTTCACCATGCCGCCGGTTTGCAACAGCACAGCACCTGCTCCGGCGACAATCGATGCCAGCAGGAACGGCGCGCAAGCCGACAGCGCTGCGATCCCCGCCACCCGCAGCGCGCGGGCCGGGTCCTGCGGCGCGGATTGGGTCAGGAATTGGGTGAGCTCGCTACTGACGCGCCGCGCTGCGCCGGGTGCTTGCAGCATCAGCACCAACGCGCCAGCCGCCAGCGCGGCCAGCGCCGGAGCCTCGCGGGAGATCGGAACCTGCCCGGCCTCGCGCGCCTTTTGCAATTGGCGGCCTGTGGCGGCCTCATTGCGCTCGCCGCCTTCGTCTTCGGCCATGGCGCTACTGCCCCGGCAGTGCGGCGAACGCGCCGCTGGCCGCGTCGGTCCACACCTTCAACAGGGCCGCGCCGAGCAGCCCGAGCAGCAGCAGGCCGCCGAGCAACTGCGCCGGGGCGGCGATGAAGAACAACTGCACTTGCGGCACCAGCCGCGATACGGCGGCCAGCGCCATGTGCCAGACGATGCCCGCCAGCACGAACGGGGCGGCCAGCCGCAGCGCCAAGGCGAACATTTCGGCCACCGCTGTCACCACCATGCTGGCCGAGTCGGCGGCGGGCAGCCAATGCCCGGCGGGCAGCACCCGGTAACTGCCGGCGATGGCGGCCAGCGGCAGCGCGTGCAGTCCGGTGGCCAGCACCAGCACCGGCGCGGCCAGCGCCAGCAAACGGCCAAGCGCGGTGCCTTGCGAGCCGAGCATCCCGTCCGGCTGCAACACGCTGGATTGGCCGGCCAGCACAGCAATGAACTGCCCGGCCAGCGGCAGCGCCAACAGCGCCAGCCGCGCCAGCCAGCCGAGAAACAGACCGCTGGCCAGTTCGGCGCCGACCATGCCGAGGTCGCGCCACACGCTGTCGGGCGCCACCGGCATTTGCGCCTGCAAGCCGGGCAGCAACAGCAGCACCAGCAACAGGGCAAATCCGGCGCGCAGGGTGGCGGGCACTTCGGCTTCGCCAAAGCCGGGGATCAGCATGCACGCCGCACCGGTGCGGCACAGCAGCAGCACGAAGGCGAACGCCCATTCCGGCAGCTTGGCCACCAGCTGTGCGTCCTCGCCGGTCATGTGGCGCCCACCGCCACCACGCGGTCGAAGATCATCCGCATGAAGTCGGCCAGCGTGGTCTGCATGAATGGGCCGAGGGCGACCAGCGCGCCGATGATGACGGCGATCTTGGGCACCAGGGTCAAGGTTTGCTCGTTGATCTGGGTGACCACCTGGAGCAGCGACATCACCACGCCGACCGCCAGCGCCGCCGCCAATGGCGGTGCGCCAAGTTTCAAGACGATGGTGATGGTCTCGCGCAGCACGGCGCCGACGTCGCCTTCGTTCATGGTGCCCCCGTGCCGTACTGAAAGCTTCCGCCGTCACCCCGGCGCAGGCACGCCATGACGTGCAAAGTATGCGCAACCTCGAAGCCTGCTGCACTGCACATCTAAATCGGCATCTTCATGATGTCCTGATAGGCCTGCACCATTCGGTCGCGGATCGTGGTCGTGGTTTGCAGCGCCATTTCGGCCCGCGAGACCGCTTGCACAACGTCGGTTAGGTTGCCGCCGCCGGTCAGTGCCTGCGCAGCCTGCGCTTCGGCTTGCTGGCCCACCTGCACGGCACCTTCGGCAGCGCGCATCAGCAAACTGCTGAAATCGCCGCCTGACGTGGCAGCCGTACCGCCGCTCGCAATATCGCGGTATGCGCGCGTGGCGGCCTGCGGGCTGATGCCTTGCGGCGTCACCAAAATGGCCGGGGCGGCGCTGCCGAAGATGCCTGCGGGCGAGCTCATGGCACTATTTCAACAGCTCAACAGTGCGTTCCAACATCCCGCGCGTGGACTGCATCACCGCAAGATTGGCGTTGTAGCTGCGCTCGGCCTCACGCATGTCCATGAGCTCGACGAAGCTGTTGACATTGGGCACCCGCACATAGCCGGATGCATCGGCGGCGGGATGCGATGGGTCATAGCGCAACGGAAAGCTGCTGCTGTCGACGCCGATCTTGGCGACTTTCACGGTGTCGACGCCAAGTGCCGCATCCAGGCCATTGGCGAAGGTGACGGTTTTGCGGCGGTACGGATTGGCCCCCGGCGTGCTGCCGGTGCTATCCTGATTGGCGACATTTTCCGCCACCACGCGCAGGCGCGTCGATTGCGCTGCCATGCCTGCCGAGGAAATTCCCAGCACACTGCTGAGATCGACGCTGCCGAGTGCCATACGCAGTCTCCTGCTACCGCCCAAGCGTGGTGCGGAACATGCCGAGGTATTTCTTTTCCAAACCGACCGCGACTTCGTGCGCCATGTCGGTGTCGGCGACTTTGCCGAGTTCCTTGTCCAGAGCCACGGTATTGCCGTCTGGCGCATGTTCGCCGCGCGTGACGGTGATTTTTGGCGCCGTGTTCGCCGAGCCGGCAAAATGCCCCGCCGTGGTGGCCGCCAAACCAAGACCCGGCGCGGTCAGCAGAGCCGCGAATGGGGCCACATCCTTGGCGCGATAGCCGGAGGTGTCGGCGTTGGCGATGTTTTGCGCCAGCACCGATTGGCGCGACGCCACCCAAGCCAGCCGCTTGTCGGCCAAGGCGAATAACGGGATCTGCGAGATGTCCATGCCACCGCCGCTCCTTCGATGACATCAAATTGGCGGGCGTTCCTTTCCGAATAGTTAACAGAATGGCCGAGTCGGGTTAACGGAAACGCAGGTTTTTCGCCTGCCAATGCCGGGGTATGCAGATTCTCCCGACGTTCCGCCGCTGCCTATTGCCCGTGTGCCTTTTGTTGGTGGCGCTGCCGCATGCCGCAGCCGCGCAATCGCTGTCGCTCGATCTCGGCGCCACCGGGCCGGGGGCCACGTCGCGCATGGTGCAGCTCACCGCGCTGATTACCGTGCTGTCGCTGGCGCCGAGCCTGCTGGTGATGATGACGGCGTTCACCCGCATCGTGATCGTGCTGTCGCTGCTGCGCAGCGCCATCGGCACGCAGGGCGCGCCGCCGAACATGGTGCTGATCGGGCTATCGCTGTTCCTGACCTATTTCGTGATGCAGCCGGTGCTGGATCAGGCTTGGGTGCAGGGCCTGCAACCGATGACCGAAGGTAAGATCGGCGATCTGGAGGGCTTGCGGCTGGCCGCGGCGCCATTTCACGGCTTCCTGGCGAAAAGCGTGCGGCCCGACGATCTGCGGCTGTTTCTCGATCTGGCGCATCTGCCGGAGGTGGCCAACGCGGATGAGGCATCGTGGCGGGCGCTGATGCCGGCGTTTCTGGTCGGCGAACTGCGGCGGGCGTTCGAGATGGGGTTCCTGCTGTATTTGCCGTTCCTGGTGATCGACATGGTGGTGGCCAGCGTGCTGATGGGCCTGGGCATGATGATGCTGCCGCCAAACGTGGTGTCGCTGCCGTTCAAGTTGATCTTCTTTGTGCTGGTGGATGGCTGGCGGCTGGTGGCGGGGAGTTTGGTGAAAAGCTTCGTGCCGTTCTGACTGTCGCGGCTTGCGCGACCATCGCCGTCCCGGCACGGTTTGCGCGAAGGAGATCGTGGCGATGAAAGCTGTTCTGGTGATGCAGCCCGGCGGGCTGGAGCAATTGCAGGTCGCGGACGTCGTGGCGCCTGTTACAGCGCCCGGCTGGGTGGTGATCGATGTGGCGTATTGCGGGCTAAATTGGGCGGACCGGATGATCCGCATCGGCACCTACCCGCATCCGTTCACCTATCCGGTGATCCCTGGTCTGGAAGTAGCCGGCGTCGTGCGCGCTGTGGGCGCGGGCGTCACGCGGGTGAAGCCGGGCGACCGGGTGGCCGGGTTCAACGAAAAGGGCGGCGGCTATGCCGAACAGGCCCTGGTGCATGAAGACTGGGTCATCAAACTGCCGGACTGGATGGATTTCAAAGTCGCGGCGTCGTGGCAGATTCAGGGTCTGACCGCCTACCACATGCTGCACACCGTGGGCCGCTTGCAGGCCGGGCAATGGGTGCTGGTGCATGCGATTGGCGGCGGCGTCGGGCTGTTTTGCACCCAGTTGGCGGTGCACGCCGGCGCGCAGGTGCTGGGCACGGTTGGCACGCCGGGCAAGGACCGTTTGCCGCTGCACTACGGCGCGGCGCGCGTGGTGGTGGCCGGGCAGCAGGATTTCGAGGCGGCGGCGCTGGAGCTAACCGGCGGGCGCGGCGTGGATTTGGTGATCGACTCGCTCGGCGCCCGCACGCTGGACCGCAGTTTCAACGTGGTGCGCAAGATGGGCCACGTGATCAGCATCGGCGAGGCCGAAGGGCTGCCGTATCAGAACATCCGCGAACGCTTGCTGCCGCGCTCGTTGACGTTCACGCGGCTGCATCTGGGCCATGTCGATCCGCACGGCCAAGCCTGGGCCGACGGCATCGCCCACGTGCTGCACGGCATCCAAGATGGCTGGCTGCAAGTGCCGGTTCAGCAGATTTACCCGATGGCGGCGGCCAGCGAGATGCACGCCCACATCGAATCGCGCCAGTTGTCGGGCAAACTCTTGCTCGAAGTGCGCGGTGGCTAAATTCGGGGACCAGGGCCTCAGGCCCTGGCCAGGTGCGGGGCAGCGCCCCGCCGCTTCAAGCCGTGGGCAACTGCCGCGCGATATAGGGCGGCAACTGAAACGCCGAGACGTGGACATGCGGCGTCCAATAATCGGTGTAGCCCAAAACGCCGGCAGCATCGGCGCGCGCGGCGATAGTCTCGGCGCCGATGGCCGATAGCCCGTCTTGTTTGGCGGCAAAACCCAGCGTCATGAAGCCGCCGACATAGGTGGGCACGGCGGCGACATAGGCGCCGACATGCGGGAAGAACTTGCCGCGCCGCTGGCTGGTGTCGCGCAGTTCGTCGGCCTGCATGAACGGCACGCCGCACTGGTTCACGATCAGCCCGCCCGCCGACAGGATGCGCGCCGAATTGGCGTAGAACTCATCGGTGAACAGTACCTCGCCGACTCCGATCGGGTCGGTCGAGTCGACGATAATCACGTCGAAGCTGCCGTCCGGCGCGGTTTTCACGTAGTCGATGCCGTCGCCGACAATCACCTGGGCGCGCGGATCGTTCCAGGCGTCGCCCGAGATTCCGGGCAGGAACTCGCGGGCGAGGCGGATCACCTCGCCGTCGATTTCCACCATCACCGCGCGTTCCACAGTGGAGTGCTGCAACACACGGCGCAGCACGCCGCCGTCGCCGGCGCCGATGATCAGCACGCGCTTGGCCGCCCCGTGCGCCAGCAGCGGCACATGGGTCAGCATTTCCTGATAGACGAACTCATCGCGCTCGGTGATCTGCACCACGCCGTCGAGCAGCATGACGCGGCCATGGCTGGTGCTTTCGAAGATCAGGATGTCCTGAAAGTCGCTCTGCACCCGCGCCAGTTCGCGCTTCACCAGGAAGCGCTGGCCCCAATCGGCGTACAGCGTTTCGTTGACCCACGAATCGGTTGCCATGCCGTCCTCCTCAAGCTGAAACTGGGCGTACATAGAACGGGCCGGACTGCGCAGTCCGGCCCGTCCGAAATGTCACGGTCTTGTCTTAGAAGACGCGGCCGCGGCGTTGTTCGTCGACGTCGATACGCGACGGCGAAAAGGCGCGCTTGAGCACCGGGATCGCCGTGTGCGGATCGCAAGCGCCGCACATGAAGATGTCCACGGCGGCAAAGTCGCGTTCCGGCCACGTATGGATCGAGATGTGGCTTTCCGCCAGCACGATCACGCCCGACACCCCGCCATTTGGCGAAAAGTGATGGAAATGACTGTGCAGAATCGTCGCCCCCGCCGTGATGGCGGCTTCGCGAAGATGGGCGTCGATATGGGCCGGATCGCCAAGATTACTGGCGCCCCAAAGATCGATGAGCAAATGCATGCCCGCGAACTTCATTCCGTCACGCTCGACGAAATAGTCCTTTTGTTCCTCCGCGGCCTCGCCGAGCAGGTGTTCGTTCGTCTGGTTCTCGCTCGGGAAATCCGAGACCATCCCCAGTGGCGTGAGTGCGTTCATCGCGTACTCCTTCCAACCAGTAGACAGCCTGTTGGACGCGGGCTGCGTCCCCTGGGGCCAAGGGGGGCGACCATAGGGGAAAGGGGGGGGGGTGCAAGTGAAATTGACCCCCCCGGGCCCTGTTTTCCGCAATGCCGGGGTGCAGCGCGCGGGACCAATAACCGTTATGTCATTACGGGGCGTGCAGCGCCGCCAAAGATGCCAGTGCGGCCGGGAGATTTCGCGCTTGGGCGGCTTCGCGCGCCGCGCGTGGCAGGTCGGCAACGCCCGCGACAGGCTCCTGCGTCAGCAGGCGGAACATGTCGGCCAGTTTGCCTGGCGGCAGGCGCGGCGCGTCGTGCAGGCGCAGCCGTGCGAGTAACGATTCGTCGCCCGCTTGCGCTGCCGCGCTGGCCAGCCGCAGCAGCAGGCGGGCCTGGGGGTCGTTGAGCGGCCCGTTCGAAGGCACGGCGCGGGCGGCGACCGTTTGCAGCGCCGCGACGGCGTCGGGCCAGTGTTTGGCGTCTTCCAGTAACCCGGCGCGGGCTTCCTCGGCGTCCGGTGTGTCAATCGCCGCTAGCGCCGCAAGTGCCGGCGGCAGATTGCCCTGCTGCGCAGTGGCGCGGGCAAAGCTGATGGTGCGCCGCTGTTCCAATTCGCTTGGCAACGCCGGGGCGGCCGAGGCCGACAGCGCCATCAGCGCGCCGCCGGCATCGCCCTGCTCCAGCCGCAAGGCGGCGAGGTGCGCGCCGATTTCGGCCCGCGCACTGCCCGGCGGCGTGCTGTCGAGCAGCTTCTCCAGCATGGTCATTGCGCGGCGCGGCAGATCCAGCGTGGCCAGCCGCGCTGCTAGCCGGGCAGCGAGATCGCGGCCGGCGTCGTTGGCGGGCAACAGGTCGGGGTTTTCCTCGACCAACGCCACCAGTTCCAGCGGCGGCAGACTGGCACTGGCGTCCTGCGCCAGGGCTTGGGCGAAGGTGCTGGCCATCTGCTGGCGCAGCATGGCTTTAGCGGCGGGCGTTTGCACCAAATCGCCGCCAGCCGTTTCGCGCAGCAGCATCAGCGCAGCCCGCCACTTGCCGCTCTGTCCGCGCAAAGCGGCCACGCGCAGCCGCAGCGACAATTCCCGGTCGTCGCCGCGCCATGCGAAAATCAGCTTGTCGAGCGCGGTGGCGGCCGCCGCGGCGGTGAGCTCGCCGTTGCGCAGGCGCTGCTCCACCGCGCGAATGGCGGCGCGGGCCCGCAGCAGGCGGTCGGGCGATTGCGCCAGCCGGTCCAGCACCGCCAGCGAGGGGGCGCCGTGGCCTTCGGTTTCGTCGAGCACCGCGCGGGCGTAGTCGAGCGAGGCGTCGCCGGGCCTTGCATCGAGCAGGCGATGTGCTGCGGCATGCTCGCCGCCGAGCGCCATGGTTTCGGCGGCCAGCGGCAAGAGTTTCTGCCGCAGCGCTTGGGGGTAGGCCTGGATGAGCGGCGCGGTGGCGGCGAATACCGCAGCGGCGTCTGGCGCGCCTTCGGTCTGCAATGCGGCGCGTACGGCCCGCCACAGCGCCACCTCGTCGGTGCCATTCAGCCGCGCGTCGTCGAGCGCCGCGCTGTCCTGGGTGCGCCCGGCGAGTAGCGCCGCCACCGCATCCAGTGCCGCCGCGTCAGGCGTCTCGGCGGTGCGGGCGTCGTCGGTCCGCGCCAGCGTCGCCAAGGCTTGCGCTTCCGCGCCCAAGCCGAGCGCCAGTTCCGCTTGCACGGCAGCCAGACGGCTGGCCGTGCGGGCCCGTGGGGCCGCCGCCGCTGCGGCTGCGGTGGCGGCTTGCAGGCGCCGCAGCAGGGCGTCTTGCGGCAGGCCCGGGAAATCCCACCGCCGGGTCAGCTGTGCCGCCTCGGCCGCCGCCTGCATCTCGGCGCCGGGCGGCTCCAGCACCAGCGCGCGGCTCGCGCCACTGTCGAGCACGAAGCCAGGGGCGGCCGTATGCAGCGACAGGCCATCCGAGGCCAACTCGGCGGCGATGCCTTGCACGCTTGCCAGCAGGGTGAATTCCGGGGTGCGCCGGGTCAGTGGCACACCTTGTCCCGCCTGGGTTTGCGTGCCTGCCAGCAATGCCCCACCGGTCTCAGGATCGGGCACCGAGACGACATGGCTTGCCGCGGCGGCGGCGATCAGCATCTTGCCATCCTTGGCTTCGGCATGGATCGGCGTCAGCCGCCCGGCCGCGCTGTCCGCGACAGCGGTCAGCAACCAGCAAACGGCGTTGCGGGTTAGCCGCAACGTGGCGGCTGGCGGCAGCGCCATGCGCAAGACGGTGGCGGTGGGCAGCAACTGCACGCGCGCCGAGGCGAACACCGGGTCGGACAGCAGCGGCGCCAAGTCGAGCGGGCGGCGCTCGTCGAACACCGCTACCATGTCGCCGCCCCGGCGAAAGGCGGCCGCGCCGGTGGTGGGCGCGAACGGCAGGCAGAGCGTTTGGCCGACAATGGACGCACCCAAAGCGAGCGGTGCCCCGTCTATCTCTGCGGGTGGCGTTGGGGGTGAAGCGGGGGCTGGTGCCGGGGGTGGCGCGGGTGCAGGCTCAGCGGCTGGCGGCTCAGCGGCTGGCGGCTCCAAACGATCCAGCTTCGGGCGCTCCAATGGCGGGCCACCATCGGCGTATGGCTGCGGCGCATGAACGGCGGGCGGCGCATGAGCGGCGGGCGGTGCGGCAAGCTGGCTGGCCACGGCGGAATGCGGCCGTGGCGCGGGGCCGGAAAACAGGTTCAGCGGCGCGGGCTGCTCCGGTTCCGGTTTGCCGGTTGGGGCGGCGCTGTCCAGCACATCCAGCACCAGCTTGCCGTCGGCCGCCACCTCGCGCCAGCCAGCCCCCTGACGCAAGGTCAGCACCACCTCATCCGCCCGTATATCGATGCGGCTGACGTTGCGTGGCGGCGGTTCGGCGGCACCAGCGGATGCCCCGCTAAGCCGCACCGCCAGCGCGCCGTCCCGCATGCTGACCGCGGCCCGCGCGCCTGCCGGCAGGTCAAACACCACTCGGCCGAAACCGTCATGATCGCCGGTGCGGATGGTCACTGCGGGCGGCGCGGCAGCGGCCAAACTCAGCAGCAGCAAACGACGAAGCAGACGGCGCATGGCAGGTATCAGTCGAAGCTGGCCAGCAACTTGTCGATGTCGGTTTGGTCCATCGCGCTGGCTGGCAGCTGCGGACCGTGCAGCCGCAGGCTGCCATCCTGCGGTATGGCAGCAACCGCAGGCGGCATGGGCGGCGCGGCCTTGCCGTCTTGGGCGCGGCGGCCGAAGGCGGCGATCATGTGGGCGATCTTGGCGTCGATTGTCTTCAATGTCGCAACGATCTTGGTGATGCGCTGCCCGGTGATGTCCTGAAAGCTGCACGCCTCGTAGATGCGCGTGGTGGCGTCCTGCAACGCCGCCGCAGCGCCACCGCTCAACCCGCCTGCCACGGTGTCCAGCGTCTCGCACACTTCGAGGATGATATCGGTCGCGCCGGCCGTGTGCGCCACGATGGCGTCCAATTCATCGGTGGCGGAGGGAATGTGGCTCGCTGTGATATCGTCCACCTGCAACGCCGCGATCTCGGCGCGGGCGGCGGTAATGACGCGGCCGAGCTCCTCCACTTCGGCCAGCAAGCCGGTTTCGCGTGCGGTCAGATCGCCGCGCATGGTGGTGAGCACTTCACGCACCACCTCGGCTACCATTTCCGGGTCGGCAGCCGGATAGCGGCCGCGCAGTCCGGCCAGTTTGGCGGAGAAGCGTGCGCTGTCACGTGACACGGAATTAAGCATGCCCGAGTACCTTTTCGATTTTCTCGCGCAGCGTTTCGGCATTAAACGGCTTGATGATGTAGTTCGAAACGCCGGCCTGCTTGGCCGCGACCACGTTTTCCACTTTGCTCTCGGCGGTTATCATGATGAACGGCGTGGCCTTTAGTTTTCCGTCAGCCCGCACTTCTTGCAGCAATTGCAGGCCGGTCATCGGCTGCATATTCCAGTCGCTGATCACCAGCCCGTAGCTGCCGGTGCGCATTTTGGCCAGCGCCTCGGCGCCGTCAGTCGCTTCATCGACGTTCTGAAATTCGATCTGCTTGAGCAGGTTGCGAATAATCCGCAGCATCGTCCTGTAGTCATCGACGATGAGGACGTTCATCGACTTGTCGATGCTCATGTGGCTCCTTTCGTGGCGCACAGTGCGCCGTTACGGCTCAGTTTCCGGCGGCAGGCGGCACGGCATTGGCCTTGGCGCGCATTTGCGCCAATTCTGTCGTGGCCGTTCGCGCCCGGTCCGGCAGCATGGCGGCGAACACCGCGGCTGCCTTGGTCTCCTTCATGCGGTCCAACACTGGGACCAGCACGGCGGGATCGAGATCGTTGAAGATCAGCGCGGCGTCTTTCGGCTTCATTGTTTCGTACAGCTTGACCAAACCGCGCCAACTCGCCTCGTCACGGTCGCGCCGCGCGGTTTCCAGCGCCTCCAGCCGCTTTTGCAGCGCGGCGAGTTCTTCCAGGCGTGCCGCCATCCGGGTTTGCGCCGCTGCTAACACCGCTTCGCGCGCCGTGATGGCGCTGTCTTTGGCGTCGAGCTCCAAGCGGCGTTTGCGCAAGTCTTGCAGCAGCGTGCGCTCGCTATCGCTGACCGGCGGCTCGGCTGGCAGCGGAACGGCGGCTGCTGAGGGTGTTGCCGCGACAGCCGGTTTTGCGGCGGGCGGCGGCGCTTCTGGCTCGGCCGCCTGGGCGGCGCCAGAACTGACCGTGGGGAACCACGCGCGCACCAAGTCGGCCGAGCGCACATACAGCATACCGATGATCGCCAGAATGGTGAGCGGCAACAAACGCGGGGTGCGCAGCAGACGTTGCATTTCAGCGTGCCAATCGCAGAGCTTTGAACAGATCGCGCTCCGCCTGACTGCGCAGGCGCGGCAATTCCGCTTCCGCGTCGCTCGCGATTCCGGCGAAGTCCGGGGCGGGCGGACGTGGCAAATCGGCCGGGGCTTGGCGGCCATTGCGGACCGCCGCGTCCAGCCGGTCGGCAAGTTTGGCGCCGCGTTCAGCCAAGTACGTCAGGTCGTCTTTCAGTGTGGTGGCGGTATCGATCTGCTTGGCAAGCTGCCGCCCGGCTCCGTCGGATGCCGTGCGCAAACGTTCGATGCCTTGCTCCGCCTGCCGCGTGCTGGCGTTGAAGCTGCTCACTAGGTTTTCCAGAGCCGCGCGGTCGCGCTTCAGCGCGCCAAGTGCGCGTTCCAGGCGCACTGCGTGAAACAGCGTCGCACCCAGCATGCCGATCAACACCACGTCAAAGATCCATTGCATGACGGTCAACCGCCCGCCCGCACGGCCGGACGCTCGATGCGCACCGCCACACGGTTCTTGCGTTTGCCCGCCTTGGCGACGAACAGCGCGGTTCCGCCGCAGCGCACCTGCACATCCGCCCCCGGCGCGCAGCCCAGCACAATCTTGCTGCCGGGCCGCAACGCCATCACGTCGCCGAGCGCCATCGTCTGTTCGTCCAGCACCACCGACAAATCGACGTCGGTGTTCCAGAGCTCCTCGGCCAGATGGGTTTCCCAGATCGAATCGCGGCCGAATTTCTCGCCCATGAATTGCTGCAACAGCAATTCGCGCACCGGCTCCAGCGTCGCGTACGGCAACAGCAATTCCAGCCGCCCGCCGCGATCTTCCATGTCGATGCGCAACCGCGCCAGCACCGCCGCGTTGGACAGCCGCGAGATGGTGGCGAAGCGCGGATTGACCTCCAACCGCTCGAAGCGAAACGTCACCGGGCATAACGGGTTGAAGCTGGCGGTCAGATCGGCCAGCACCACATGGATCAGTCGCTCGACCAGCGTGCGCTCGATGGTGGTGTACGGCCGCCCCTCGATGCGCATCGCCGCCGTGCCGCGCCGCCCGCCGAGCAGCACATCGACAATCGAATAGATCATCGCGCTGTCGATCACCAGCAAGCCGTAGTTGTCCCACTCGTCGGCCTTGAACACCGCCAGCATGGCGGGCAGCGGGATGGAATTCAGGTAGTCGCCGAAGCGCAGCGACAGGATGTTGTCGATGCCGACTTCGACGTTGTCGCTGGTGAAGTTGCGCAGGCTGGTGGACATGATCCGCACCAGCCGGTCGAACACGATCTCCAGCATCGGCAGGCGTTCGTAACTCACCAGACCGGAGCTGATGATCCGCTGCATCCCAGTGCGGTTCTCGGTACCCGACGCGCCGCCGTCGAAGCCGAGCAGGCTGTCGATTTCTGCTTGATTCAACACCCGTGCCGGTTGCGCGGGCACGCCCGCCAGTTCCGCCGCCGGGCCGTCCGCCTCGGCATCGGTGTCAGCACCCCAGGCGGCGGCAAGTTCTTCCTCGGTCTGCGCGCCGCTCATTGGATCAGCATTTCGGTGAACAGCACATCGACGACATGCCCCGGCGCCGCTGCCAGATTGGCGCGGGCAATCAGTTCTTCACGCAGCCGCCAAGTTCCGGCGCTGCCGCGCAACTCCTCGGGCCGCATCTCACGCAAATAGGTCTGAAATAAATCTTGCAGGCGCGGCATGGCGGCTTCCACCGCCGCCTGATCCTGCGGCTTGGACAGTTCAAGGCGGGCATGCAGCTTCACGAAGGCGGCGCGTTTGCCGTTGGTGTTCAGGTTGGCGATGATTTCCGGCAGTTCGACATAAACCGGGGCCTTCACCGCCGCCGCCGCCTCGCTGGGCTGGTCGGACGGGTGGCCGTCGCCGGTCAGCACCGGTTTGGCTTCGTGGCCCATGCCGAGCAGCGGTGGCAGGATGCCGCCGAACCACAGCCCGGCGCCGATGGCCGCCAGCACGGCCGGGGCGGCCAGCAAGATCAGCTTTTTCTTGCCGCCCTTTGCCTTGGGCGCGCTGCTCCCGGCCTCCGTCGTGGCGGCCGCCGTTGCCGATTTTGCCGTCGCCGCGCTGCTCATGTGATGCTTGCCAACCGCTCGCCTGCTGTGCGCCATGCTGGCGTCATCTCGTTAAGATTGGCTTGCGACCGGATTGGCTGGTGACAGGCCGATCCTGCCGCCCTGACATGGACCGCCCGGCAAGCCCTGCCGGGTAGCAGTCCGTCCGCCCGCCAACCGGCCCGTCTGCGGCTGGCACGCCGGTTGCGCTTGTCCCGGTCAGACCTTGCGGATGACTGGACATGGAAAACGCCACCACGATCGCGCTGTCCCGGCTGGTGGCGCAGCAGCGCGCGCTGGATGTCACCGCCACCAACATCGCCAACGCCGCGACGCCCGGCTTCAAGGCGCAGCGCACGCTGTTCAGCGATTGGTTGCAGCGCGAACCCAGCGGCGCGGTGCCGCGCGGCGGGCAGACCGTCAGTTTCTCCACCGACCGCGCTACCTACCGCGAGCGCGAGGCGGGCACGCTGCGCCACACCGGCAACCCGCTGGATATCGCGCTGGCCGATCCGGACGCCTGGCTGACGGTGCAAACCGCGCGTGGGCCGCGCCTGACCAGGGCCGGGCATTTTCAACTCTCGGCGGCGGGCGGCATCGTCAGCGAGAGCGGCGACGCCTTGCTCGATACCACCGGCCAGCCGCTGCAAACCACGCCGTCCGAGACCGGCATCGTCGTGGCGGGCGACGGCACCGTGTCCAGCGCCACCGGGCGGATCGGCAAGATCGGTGTGGTGAAGCTGACCGACCCGGACAAGGTCACCGCCGAGGGCGGGCGGCTGTACGCCGCCACCGGCGCCACCGCGCCGCTGGCCAACGGCCAACTGGTGCAGGGCGCGCTGGAGGACAGCAACGTGCAGCCAATCGTCGAGATGAACCGCATGATGAACGATCTGCGCGAATTCCAGTTCACCAGCGAGATCGTGCAGGGCGAAAACGACCGGCAGAACGCGGCGGTCGACAAGATTTTGAAGAAGGGGGTTTAAGCGATGCGCGCGCTCGATATCGCCGGCACCGGCATGCAGGCCCAGCAGACCAACGTGGAAGTCATTTCCAACAACATCGCCAACATGACCACCACGGGATTCAAGCGCAGCCGGGCGGAGTTTCAGGATTTGCTCTACCAGAACCTGCGCCGCGTCGGCTCGTCCAGTTCCGATGGCGGCTCGGTGCTGCCTTCCGGCGCCCAGGTCGGGCTGGGGGTGAAGGCCGCGTCGATCTACCGGATCGGCGAGCAGGGCAATTTGCAGCAGACCAGCAACAGTCTGGATCTCGCCATTCGCGGCAACGGCTACTTTCAGGTGACCTTGCCATCCGGCGAGACCGCCTACACGCGCGACGGCACGTTCGGCCTGTCGCCGGAAGGTCAGATCGTCAACGCCGAGGGCTATATGGTGCAGCCCGGCATCACCGTACCCGCCAACGCCACCGGCGTGACGATCAACGCCACCGGGCAAGTGCAGATCACGCTGGACGGGCAGACGGCGCCCTCGACGGTTGGCACGCTGTCGCTGGCGGTGTTTCCCAACGAGGCCGGGTTGAGCGCCCAGGGCAACAACCTGTTCATGGTCAGTGCTGCGTCCGGCAATCCGGTGACCGGCACGCCGGGCGCACCGGGCTTCGGCTCGACGCTGCAAGGCTTCGTCGAGACTTCCAACGTCAACGTGGTCGCCGAGATCACCGATCTAATTACCGCACAGCGTGCTTATGAGATGAACAGCAAGGTGATCACGGCGGGCGATCAGATGCTGTCCACCCTGACCAATCTGCGGTGAGCGCGATGCGAATCCTGGTATTGCTGTTCGCCGCCGCCGCGTTGCCAGCGCAGGCTGCAACGCTGCGGCCCAATGCCGTGCTGTCCGCGCCAGTGGTGCGGCTGGCCGATCTGTTCGACGGCGCCGGGCCGCGCGCCGCCGAAATCCTCGGCCCGGCGCCGCGCCCCGGCGAGCGGTTCGTTATCGAAGCCGGGCAATTGGCCGCTATTGCGCGCCAGTTCGGCGTCGAATGGCGGCCCAGTTCCAGCGCCGACCGCGCGGTGGTGGAACAGCCGGGCCGCCCGTTGCCGCGCGAGGCGCTGACTGAGGTGTTGCAGACTGCACTGGCTGCCGCCGGCGCGCCGCCGGATAGCGCGGTGGACTTGTCCGGCTTCGACACGCCGATGATCCCGTTGCTGGCCCGCCCGCATATCGCGGTGGAGCAACTGGACTATGTCCGCGCGGGCGACGGTTTTGCCGCCTCGGTGCGGGTGGACGGCGACGGGATGACGCCGCTGCGCTTCAATTTGTCCGGGCGGGTGGAGGCCGTGATCGCAACGCTGGTGCCGGTGCGCGCCATCGCGTCGGGCGCCGTGCTGCGGGCGGGCGATCTGCGCGTGGTGCGGATGCGGGCCAGCACGCTGCATGGCGATACCTTGCACGACCCGGCGGAAGCCGCAGGGCAATCTGTGCGCCGCCCGCTGCCCGCGCTGCAACCGATCCTCGCCGCCGATTTGACCCGCCCGGCGGCGGTGAGCAAAGGCGCGCGGGTGGCGATGGAGTTGCACGCGCCCGGCCTGCTGATCGCGGCGCAAGGGGTAGCGCTGGCGTCGGCGGCGCTCGGCGAGACGGTGCAGGTGCTCAACCCGGTGTCGCATATGATCGTCGAGGGCGAAGTCACCGGGCCGGGCCGTGTCACGGTCGCCACCGGCAACATCCCGGTGCCCGCCAGCACCCAGGTGGCGGCGCAATGAGGGCGCTGGTGCTGCTGGCCGCACTCGGCCTCGCCGGATGCGCCAGCACGTTGCAAAGGCTCGGCGATGCGGGCGGGCCGCCGGTGATGGCGCCCAGCGGCGACCCGACCAAGGACCCGTCCTGGCGGCCGGTGACGATGCCGATGCCCGCGGCGCACCCGGTGCAGCAGGAGGCCAACGCGCTGTGGCGGCCCGGCGGGCGGGCCTTTTTCGCCGATCAGCGCGCCGCCAATGTCGGCGACATCGTGACAGTTCTGGTCAATATCACCGACGCCGCCGATCTGAAAAACGCCAGCACCGCCACGCGCAACGGCAACGAGGCGCTGGGCACGCCCGGATTGTTCGGCCTGGAGAACGCCATTCCGCGCATCCTGCCGAAAGCCAGCGCCAGCAGCCTGATTTCCACCAACAGCAGCAACGCCAACACCGGCAGCGGCGAGATCAAGCGCAACGAGACCATCACGCTGCGCCTCGCCGGTGTCGTCACCCAGGTGCTGCCGAACGGCAACCTCGCGGTCGCCGCCCGCCAGCAGGTGCGGGTCAATTCGGAGTTACGTCAGTTGGAGGTCAGCGGCGTGATCCGCCCGCAGGACATCGCCAGCGACAACACCGTGCTGCACGACCGGATGGCCGAAGCACGGATCAGCTACGGCGGGCGCGGCCAACTGACCGACGTGCAGGCGCCGCGCTATGGCCAGCAGCTGATGGATATTCTGCTGCCGTTCTAGTGATGCCTCATTCCATTGCCAGCGCAATCAGCGCCTCGTCGGCCCCAACGCTGCCGACCAGCGATAGCCCGATCGGCGGCGCGTCGCCGGTCAGCAGCGGAATGTTCAATTGCGGCAGTCCGGCAATGCCCGCGATGCACAGCAGCGCCATCGCCTGATTGCGGTAGGCGATTTCCACGTCGTCGGTCGGGCTGTTGCGCAACGGGGCGATGCGCGGCGCGGTTGGCAGGCACAGCACGTCGCCGGGTTGGATCAAGCCGCGAATGCGGGTGCGCAAATCCATCAACCGGCGGCGCGCGGCGGCGGCGGTTTCGGGATCGATGGTGCTGGCGGCGGCGAGGCGCTCCTTGATGCCGGGGCCGAATTGCGGCTGGGTGGCGGTGATCCAGGCGCCGTGGTTGGCCCAGATTTCCGAGGCTTGCACGGTCTGAAACGTGGTGCGCCAGGAGTCCAACTCGTCAAATTCGGCGTGCAGCACGTCCATGCTGCCGAACTTCGCAGTCAGCTTCAGCATGGCCTGCGACACCGCATGGCGCACCGCCGGTTCGGCGCGGGTCAGCAGGGCGGGGGACATCAGCAACCGGCGCGGCGCGGTGGCGTCGCCGGTGGCGGGCAGCAGGGCTTGGCCCACGCCGGCCAAGTCCGCCGCGCTGCGGGCGAACCAGCCGATCACGTCGAAGGTCGGCGCGAACGGGATCACCCCGTCATCGGCCACGCGGCCATGCGTGGTGCGGATGCCGTAAAGTCCGCAATAGCTGGCGGGCACCCGCACCGAGCCGCCGCAATCGGTGCCCAGCGCGACATCCACCAGCCCGCCTGCCGTGGCCGAGGCCGAACCGTTCGACGAGCCGCCCGGAATGCGATCCGGCGCGCGCGGGTTCAGCGGGGTGCCGTAATGCACGTTCTCGCCGGACAGGCTGTAGCAAAGCTCGTCGCAGATGGTGCGGCCCGCCAAACGGGCCCCGGCGCCGAGCAGCCGTTGCACCGCGCTGGCCGTCGCCGTTGCAGGCGCATGGGTGCGCAGCCAGTCGGGCTGGCCAAAGCCGGTGATACTGCCCGCCACGTCGAACACGTCCTTGGCGGCAAAGCTCTTGCCCGCCAGCCAGCCGGTCACGGCACCTGGCAGAGCCACCGGGTTGGCGCGCACGAAAGCGCCGAGCGTGTCGTTCATGGCCGGTTCAACTCCGCCACCTGGCGTTGGAAGGTCATCCGCCCGCGCTTGAAGCCGTACAGCGGTGGGGCCAGTTCGGCGATGGCCCCGGCGCGGTCTGGCGCGTCCAGCACCACCAGATCGGCGGACTTGCCCTCCGCCACGCCGTAATCGTCCAGCCGCAGCAATTGCGCCGAGCGGCGGGTGATCATCTCGAAACACGCGATCACGTCGTCGCGTTTGCCCACCTGCGCGATGTTGGCGTACAGATTGGCGGCGCGGATCAGCGACACGTCGCCGAACGGGGTGAACGGGTTCAGCACGTTGTTGGTCGACAGCGAGCAATTCACCCCATCCGCCAGCATCCGGTGCGCCGCCGTCACCCCGCGCATCACCGAGCGGTCCATGTGCCGCCCCATCAGATACAGATCGGTGGACGGCAGCACGGTCAGCGCCACCCCGGCATCGGCCATGCGGCGCGCGGCAGCGGCAAACCGCGCCGGGTCGGCGGCGGACAGCTTGGTCACGTGGCCAATGGCGACGCGCCCGCCGTAGCGGTGGCGTTCGGTGACCTCGCAAACATACTCAAGGTCCAGGCTGGACGGATCGGCGCCGAAATCCAGGTGCATGTCGACATCGATATCGAAATGCCGCGCCATCTCGAACACTCGGTCGATCTGGCCGTGCGGATCGCTGTCGGTGTACGGGGCAGCCCCCACCACGCGGCCGCCGGCGGCCAGCGCCTGCATCATCAGGCCGTCGGTGCCGGGATTGTTGAGCAATCCCTCCTGCGGGAAGATGCAAATCTCCAGATCGATGGCCCAGGCGTATTCGCGCACCAGCGGCAGAATGCCCTCGAAGCCGCGCAGCCCGATGCCGGGATCGACCTCCAGATGCGTGCGCATATGGGTGGTGCCGTTCAGGATGGCGCGTTCCAGGGTTTTCGCCCCGCGCGCATGCACATCCTCGGCGGTGAAGCCCAGCTTGGCGCGGGCGACTTCCTCGATAGCCTCTTCCAGATTGCCGCGATCCGAGCGGCAGCGGTCCAGAATGCGCGACTTGTCGAGATGGATATGGGTTTCGACGAACCCCGGACCCACCAGCCGCCCGCCCAATTCGATCTGCGGGCCGTCCGCTGCGAGCGCAGGGGCAATCACGGCGATGCGGCCCGCCTGGATGCCGATGTCGAGCGGCCCGTCCGATTCGCGGCCGGCGATGTGGGCGTGGCGCAGAATGAGGTCCATGTCGGCCCTTTGCGGCAGCATTGTGCAATGCCGCACAGTCTCGCCTGCCGGCCGGATCGGTCAACCGGGTTTGTCGCGCCCGGCCGTCTACGGCGTGGTGCTGTTGGCCTGCTCCGTCCCGTTGAACTGGCCATGCCCGACGGTCTTGGCCTGATAGTGCGACCCGGTGATCGTGTTGCCGGTGATCACGAAGCCGTCCGCTTCCACATGGAGCACCGCCACCCGGCCCGGCTTGGTCTCGGGATCGACGATCTTGTTGTTGGCGAAAATGATGCCGTGCCCGGTGCCGCCCTTCCAGGGATAGGCGTCGATGGCTGGCGGCCCGCCGGCGACGTGCTCGAAATTATTGTTGCGGATCACCGCCCCGCCAACATCGCCGCGCAGCACCAGATAGACATTGCGCAGCGTGTTGCCGCTCACGGTCAGGTCGCGCACCGAGGTCGCCGGCCCAAGCGGTTCAAGCTGGATCGGCACCGCCTTCGGCCCGGTGCCGACCAGCGTGTTGCCGGTCAGCGTGAAACCCTTGGCGACCAGCCCGGTGCTTTCCGTTTTGGTGTATTCCGGATTGAAATTGATCATCTGGGCGGATTGCGGCGTCTCGGCATAGTTGCCGATCACCTGCACATTGGTCGGACCGGCCCAGAAATCATAGGCGCAATTGCGGAAGTCATAGGCCTTGTTGCCCTCGACCCGCATGTTGG
This sequence comes from Rhodospirillales bacterium, assembly GCA_025359905.1. Lineage (GTDB taxonomy): Bacteria > Pseudomonadota > Alphaproteobacteria > Acetobacterales > Acetobacteraceae > CAIPHQ01. The sequence continues at coordinate 2,152 of JANYDF010000096.1, read as the reverse complement.
TCACCCCCACCCCAGCGACCGCGTCTTCCGCGCCGCGCATCTGGAACACGTTGTTGGTCACGGTAATGTCGCGGGCGAACTGGAAGCGCACCGAATGCTTGCCGCCGCCCTGCACATGCTCCGGCCCGAAGCGGCCGTAGTCGAAGATCATGCCATTGACCGAGATGCCGGTGTCCGGCTGCGCGCTGCGGGCGTAGTGCACGTTTTCCAGCATCGCGTAGCCGAACGGATGGTCCTTCTGCCACGGCGTGGTGGCCAGCAGCGTCGAGCCGTTACCCTGCACGCGGGTGTGCGATTTCAGGAAGATGGTGCGGCTGATGACGCAGGTGGCTTTCGGGAAGCGCAGTTCGGCACCCGTGGCCGGCACCGCCTCGGCGGCTTTGCGCAGGGCGGCCGAATCGTCGGTCACGCCGTCGCAGCGGGCGCCGTAGTCGGTGACATCGATGATGCCAGGTGCTGCGGCCTGGGCGGCGAGCGGACTGGCGAGCAGGAAACCGAGGCCGAGGGCGGCGAGACGGGCCAAGGGCGAGCGGGGCAGGGCGGCGGTCTGGTCAGCAGCTTTGGACATGCGCGGGGGTTCCGATGGCTCGCATTGCACAGGGTCGGCCCGGCCCGGCCCCGGCCCCGGCCAGGGGGTGGGTGAGGCTTGCCGAAGCCTGGCAATCTAGTGCGCATTTGGCTTGCGGGCCACGCTTGGTTGCGCGTTCGCCTGGAAGGTGGCGCGGCGCCGCCGCATTTGCCGTCGCCGCTCTCCCCCGGGCGCATCGTTGCTAACGCGCACCGCGCTCGCTGGTGCTTTCGACCGGACACTTCTATGTTGCGCGGCGGTTGTTGCACGGTCTGCAGAGGTTCGCGTGAGTTCCATGAATGACCAACCTGCGGCCACCGCCGAGGCCGTTTTGGCGCACATCGGCCGCAAGCGGCGCGCGGCCGGGCGGACGATGAAGCAACTGGCGTGGCGGTGGCGCGCCAACTACTACCGCCGCGCCGCCACGCCGGGTGGTGACGGATTTTGGACGCTGCCGGATCATGCCGGACGATCGTATCAGGACGCCTTGCGGATGCTGCACGCGCAGTTGCAGCCGCAGCGATACCTGGAGATCGGCACGGCCAATGGCGGGTCGTTGACCTTGGCGAAATGTCCGTCGATCGCCATCGATGTGGCATTTCAGTTGGACCATTTTACCGCGCAGACGCTGAACAAGCCGGTCAGCCTGCTGTTTCAGATGCCCAGCGATACATTCTTCGAGCGCTACAGTCCGGCAACGCTGCTCAAAGGCCCGGTCGATTTGGCGTTCCTCGACGGCATGCACCATTATGAGTTCCTGCTCCGGGACTTCATCAATACGGAGCGGCATTGCCTGCCGAATTCAGTGATACTGATGCACGACTGCGTGCCGACCGATGCCTTCGTGGCCCGCCGGAACCCGGACGACCGCACCCTGCGGGCGTTCAGCGCCCACCCGAATTGGTGGGCGGGCGACGTGTGGAAAGCCGCCCTGATCATCCGCCGCCTGCGGCCCGATCTGCGCATCCTGGCCTTCGACGCGCCGCCGACCGGACTGGTGGCGATCACTAACCTCGACCCCGGCTCCAATGTGCTGGCGCAGGCCTATCCGGAGGCGGTTGCGGCGCACCGCGATCTGACATTGGGTGCGTTCGGCCCGGAGGCTTATTTGCGGCTGATGGGCGCGCGACATCTGGCCAATCCTTCGGAGGACCTCGCCGGTTTGCTGCGGGCGTAGCGCGGATGGGCTTCAGCCCATCGGCTTGTTTCGCCGCCAGCGCAGCAACAGTGTCGAACGGCGATGACGTGCGTTGGTCGGCTGGATCCCCCAACTTGCAGCGATTGAGGATGCCGCAGCCGTAAGCGCTGTCACCTCAGCGAGGCCGGGGGCCAGGACCACCGCACCGGCGTCGTTGCCCTGGATTCCGGCCTGCGCCGGAATGACGATGAGTGGCCGATTGCGCGCTTTGGTATAGGGCCAAATTCTCTGAATAATATTCCTCGTCGTTGCCGTGCCTGACCTGGCAATCCAAGGTACGGCACGATACGTTGAGCGAAATACCACGGAGCGGTCTGGATCGCAGGGTCAAGCCCGGCGATGACGATTAATACCAAATCTCGTGGGCGAGAACCCATGATCCATTC
>JANYDF010000090.1 GCA_025359905.1 Rhodospirillales bacterium | reverse complement strand
ACCGATGACCGGCAGACTGGAGAGCGGAATGGACGCGTGGCGGCAAATGACCAGCGACGATTTGGCCGAAGTCGACCGGATTGCCGGGTTGGTGCACGCCGACTTGCCCGAATCGATGGCTGTGCTGGCGGAGCGGCTGGCGCTGTTCCCGCAGGGCTGCCTGATGACCGAAGGCGGCTACGCGGTGGCCCATCCGGTGCGTCTCGGCGCCCCCCCGCCGCTCGACACGCTGCTGGGCGCGCTGCCCAAGGATGCCGGGGCGCTGCACATTCATGATTTGGCCCTGCTGGAATCTCGGCGCGGGCATGGGCTGGGGGGGGCGGCAATGGCGCATTTCATCGCCGTGGCCAAGGCGCGCGGTCTGGCACGGCTGTCGCTGGTGTCGGTTTACGGCTCCCATACCTACTGGAGCCGCTTCGGCTTCGTGCAGTTTGCGAAGGCAGGGCTGGAGTCCTACGGACCGGAGGCCGCGTATATGGAGCGGGAGACATAGTGTGCAATTCGCCTGCGCCATAGCATGCAAGGAGTAATCGTGGATAATTTGTCAGACTATTTTGGGGGCCATCCGTTGCTTCCAAACTATAGCATAGGCTCATGCAACGCGATTAGGATGCGATCTCAAACCTTGCCCATCATATACATCGCTTCTTGGACACCCAACCCAACGAGTCCGGTGTTCGGCATGAGCCACCATGTTTCCATCACCGGACGCACCGTGCAGTGTGATGTGCCCCTTGCATTCGACACATCGCATGCGTCTTTGGCCCTTGAGGGGCAACGCCAAGACGACGCTCAAGCTACGCCATATGCCGTCCGTCCCAAGCACTTCCACATCCGTCGCGAGAGCCATCTATGGCCTATGGATCATGCGTTTTCTCCAAGAAATGAGCGGGGTCCCAAGCCAGGGACCCTGCCCGGCGGCATGACTCAGGCCGCCGCTTCGTGCGGCACACCTTTATCGGTCATCAACTCAGCCAACTCGCCGCTCTGGAACATCTCGGTGACGATGTCGCAGCCGCCGACGAACTCGCCCTTCACGTAAAGTTGCGGGATGGTCGGCCAGTTGCTGAATTCCTTGATGCCGTCGCGCAGTTCGGCATCTTCCAGCACGTTGGCGGTTTTGAACGGCACGCCCATATGCGTTAGGATCTGCACCACGCGCGCCGAGAAGCCGCACTGCGGGAACATCGCATTACCCTTCATGTACAACATCACCGGGGCGTCGGCGATTTCGGACTGGATGCGTTCGAAAACCGGGTTGCTCATCGCTGGTTCCTTATTCGGGGGCTGAGGTTTGCAAGGCGAGCGCGTGCAACTCGCCGCCCATCCGGCCGCGCAGGGCCGCAAAGACAATCTGGTGTTGCTGCACGCGGGATTTGCCACGGAACATCTCGCTGACCACGGCGGCGGCGTAGTGGTCGCCGTCGCCTGCGAGGTCTTCGATGGTCACGCGCGCATCCGGCAGGGCTGTCTTGATCAGGGCCTCGATCTCACTGGCCGCCATTGCCATGCCAAAAATCCTTATCGTTCGCCGGCGTTGTCCATCCACGCCGGCAGGAAGCGTTCATGCGCGCGCTGGACCGCCTCGCGGGATATTGTGGCGCCACCCGGCAGTGTCAAATGGGCTTGGTGCCCGGTGTGGCCCAGCAAGGTGGCTGGAACCCCGGCCGCCGTGGCCGCCGCGATGAACGCGGCCGCACTGGCCACCGCGACGATGTAGCGGGCCTGATCCTCGCCGAACCAGAAAGCGTGCGGCGCAATCTCCTCATGGCGCGGCAGCAGGTCGATGCCCACGTTGCCGGCCAGCGCCATTTCCACCACCGCGATCAGCGTGCCGCCGTCCGAGATGTCGTGGCAGGCGCGCACCCGGCCTGCGAGAATTTCGCCGCGTACGAAATCACCGTTGCGGCGCTCAGCCACCAGATCGACTGGCGGCGGTGGCCCGTCCTCGCGCTTGGCAATCTCGCGCAGCCACAATGATTGGCCGAGATGGCCCACGGTCGCACCGATCAGCACCAGATCGAGTCCGGCGGCCGGGGCAATGCCCACCGCTTGCGCCGCGTCTTCCAACACGCCCAACCCGCCGATGGCCGGGGTCGGCAGGATGCCTTTGCCCTCGGTTTCGTTGTACAGGCTGACATTGCCGCTCACGACCGGGAAGTCGAGCGCGATGCACGCCGCCGCCATGCCTTTGATGGCGCTGGCGAATTGGCCCATGATTTCGGGCTTTTCCGGGTTGCCGAAGTTCATGTTGTCGGTGATCGCCAGCGGCCGGGCCCCAACGGCGGTGATGTTGCGCCACGCCTCGGCCACCGCCTGCGCCGCCCCGGCTTCGGCATCGGCGGCGCAGTAGCGCGGCGTGCAGTCGGTGGTCAGCGCCAGCGCGCGGGCGAAACCGTCGACCTTAACTACGGCGGCATCGGCCGCACCGGGCCGCTTGACGGTCTGCCCGCCCACGGTGCTGTCGTACTGGTCCCAAATCCAGGCGCGCGAACACAGGTCCGGGCAGGCAATCAACTGCATCACCGCGTCGGCCATACCGAGCGGTGACGCCACGTAGCCGAGCGGCGCGCGCTTCGGCGTTTCGGCAATCGGGCGGTGATACAGCGGCGCTTGGTCGGCCAGCGGGGCCAGCGGAATATCGGCTTCCACCACGCCTTTGTGCTTGACCACGATATGGCCGGTGTCGGTCAGATGGCCGATGACGGCGAAATCCAACTCCCACTTGTCGAAGATCGCCCGCGCCATGTCTTGCCGGTCCGGGCGGATGACGATCAGCATCCGCTCCTGGCTTTCCGACAGCATCATCTCATAGGCGGTCATGCCGGTTTCGCGCTGCGGCACGGCATCGAGATCAAGCTCGATGCCAACATCGCCCTTGCCCGCCATCTCGACCGAGGAACTGGTCAGGCCGGCAGCCCCCATGTCCTGAATGGCGATGATAGCGTCGGTCGCCATCAGTTCCAGGCAGGCTTCGATCAGCAGTTTCTCGGTGAACGGATCGCCGACTTGAACCGTCGGGCGCTTTTCCTCGGAATCCTTGCCGAATTCGGTGCTGGCCATGGTCGCGCCATGGATGCCGTCGCGGCCGGTTTTCGAGCCGACATAGACCACCGGGTTGCCGATGCCGGCGGCGGCAGACAGGAAAATGCGGTCCTGCCGCGCAATGCCGACCGTCATCGCATTGACCAGCGGGTTGCCGTTATAGGCCGGGTGGAAATTCACCTCCCCGCCCACTGTCGGCACCCCCACGCAGTTGCCGTAGCCGCCGACGCCGCGCACCACGCCATCGACGGTGCGTTTGGTGCGCGGATGGTTCGGGTCGCCAAAGCGCAGCGCGTTCAGGTTGGCCACCGGGCGCGCGCCCATGGTGAACACGTCGCGCAGAATGCCGCCGACGCCGGTGGCGGCCCCCTGGTGCGGCTCGATGAAGCTCGGGTGGTTGTGGCTTTCCATCTTGAAGATGGCGGCCAGCCCGTCGCCGATATCCACCACGCCGGCGTTTTCGCCCGGCCCGTGGATGACCCAGGGGGCCTTGGTCGGCAGGGTTTTCAGCCACACGCGGGAGGATTTGTAGGAACAGTGTTCCGACCACATCACCGAAAACACGCCAAGCTCGGTCAGCGACGGGGTCCGCCCCATGATGGCCAAAACGCGCGCATATTCCTCAGCACTCAGCCCGAAGCTGCGGGCCAGGGCCTCGTCCACTATCTTTGCCATCAGGCGGCCGCCGCGATGCTGTCGAAGAGGGGTTTGCCGTCGGTGCCGCCCATCAGCTTGTCCACCAGATCCTCGGGGTGCGGCATCAGGCCGAGCACCCGTAGATTTTCCGAGTAGATGCCCGCGATGTTGCGCGCGCTACCGTTACGATTGGCAGCCAGGGTGGGTTCACCATGCGGCGTGACGTAGCGGAACGCCACCAGCCCCTCGCCTTCCAGGCGGTCCAGCGTCGCGTCGTTGGCGAAATAATTGCCGTCGCCATGCGCCATCGGGGCCCGGAACACCGCACCTTGGGCGAATTTCGACGTGTAGGCCGGGGTGACCCGTTCGACCCGCAGATAGCAGTCCATCGACAGGAAGCGCAGGCTGGCGTTGCGCAGCAGCACGCCCGGCAGCATCCCCATCTCGGTCAAAATCTGAAAGCCGTTGCACACGCCGAGCACGTAGCCACCGCGTGCGGCATGCTCGCGCACCGCGCGCATCACCGGCGACTGCGCCGCCATCGCGCCGCAACGCAGATAATCGCCGTAGCTGAAGCCGCCCGGAATGACGATCAGGTCCAGGCCCGACAAATCGGTCTCGCGGTGCCAGATCATGCGCGGCTTGGCGCCGCTGATTTCCAGCGCGATCGCCATGTCGCGCTCGCGGTTGATGCCGGGGAAGACGACGATGCCTGCGCGCATCTAGGCGACTTCCACCCGAAAACTCTCGATCACCATATTGGCGAGCAGCTTGCGCGCCATGTCCTCCGCCTGCGCGCGGGCGGCGGCAGGGTCCGATTCGGTCAGTTCCAGTTCGATGATCTTGCCGGCGCGCACTTCGCCGACGCCGGCAAACCCCAGCCCGTGCAGGGCCTGGCCGATGGCTTTGCCCTGCGGGTCCAGCACGCCGGGCTTGAGCATGACGGTGACGGTGGCTTTCATGGAGTCGCTCCGGCCCTATAACTCAATCCCAATTTTGAGGTCGCAAGCCAAAAATGGCGCATGGAGATTATTGCGCAATCCATCAGGAGTTCTTGCTCTTAGCGGGTTGAGCAGGGGGATTCGCCTCCGAATGCAGCGCGCCGCTTGGGTGATTTGGAGAACCCATCGGCTGGCCAGGGACAGCCGCGCCGGGCGGCATCGGTATATTGAGTGTGTTCGCGAACAACGTGCTTTTGCCAATCGCCCCGCTAGGCGGGAATGCCGGCTTGTTGCGAAGATCGTTCATGGTTGGTCTCCTACGCCGTATGTCGCTCGGAAATATGCATCGACCTCTCGTTTTGCCAGAGCCACCAACTTGTCCGGCCGTGCGACGCCATCGGGGAAGTACTTTCGTTCCGCCTCAAGTTGCAGCTTCGCTAGCTTTTTCCAACGATTCAGTATCTCGTCATTTCCAAGCTGACCGTCGAATACCCCGTCCCAGTCGATTTGTGCATCAATGAAGAGACTTTCGGCCGCAGCCGTCAAATCGCTAGCAGCTCGCTGGTGTTTTTGTTGAGGTAAATATTCTTTAGTGGCATCTAAAAGCTGTGAAAGCGCCAAAATGACACCCCAAATCAGGGCGTAGTCCTTCCAGATGCTCCATCCAGCTATGGTGCTGCTGGTCGCGATGGCCTTGCCAATGCCAATCCGCCGTATCCATCTCGCCTGATCGTCACGATATAGCCGCGCAAATACAGCAAGCAATTTAAGCTCAACGAGTTGGCTCCAATAGCGCGATTGGGCACGATGGGCGCTCCCATCAAGGTCGCTCACGCTTCGCCCCTTGACCGTTGGCCAATCGTGGCACTCCCCTGGCCAACCTAATTCCGGACATTACTGCATCGCCTCCGGCCCCTTCAGGTCGCGAATCCCAGCCTCGGGCAAAATCCCCAGCCGCTTGGCCACTTCCTGGTACGCCTCCTCAACCTTGCCCAGATCGCGGCGGAAGCGGTCCTTATCCATCTTCTCGTTGGTCTTGGTGTCCCACAGGCGGCAATTGTCCGGGCTGATTTCGTCGGCCAGAACGATGCGCATTTCCTCGTTTTCCCACAGGCGGCCGAATTCCACCTTGAAGTCCACCAGCGTGATGCCGACGCCAAGGAACAGCCCAGTCAGGAAATCGTTGATCCGCAGGGTCAGCGCCACGACGTCGTCCAGGTCCTGGGTGTTGGCCCAGCCGAACGCGGTGATGTGCTCCTCGCTGACCATCGGGTCGCCGAGTTGGTCGTTCTTGTAATAGTACTCCAGGATCGAGCGCGGCAGGCGGGTGCCTTCCGGGATGCCGAGCCGGGTCGACAGACTGCCGGCGGCGACGTTGCGGACCACCACCTCGATCGGGATGATTTCGACTTCGCGGATCAACTGCTCGCGCATGTTCAGGCGGCGTACGAAATGCGTCGGCACGCCGATCTCGGCCAGCCGCAGCATCAGGTACTCGCTGATGCGGTTGTTCAGCACGCCCTTGCCGGTGATGACGCCCTTTTTCTGGGCGTTGAACGCGGTGGCGTCGTCCTTGAAGTACTGTACCAGGGTGCCGGGCTCTGGGCCCTCGAACAGGATCTTCGCTTTGCCTTCGTAAAGCTGGCGGCGGCGGGCCATCGGGCGGTTCCTGTCGCGGTTCCTCGGGGGGTCTCCCCGACGCGTCACGCAAAGGGCGCAACGGTATGCCGCGCCGCCGCGTGCCGGTGGCGCCGGGCGGATATAGCAGCGGCTTGCCTGCGGTGCCATGACCGATGCCGCCCGCAAAGCCCGCCGGGGCCGCGCGCGGATGCAGCCCTGTCATGGATTTGCCGCACGGCTTGCCCATGCTGCCCAAAATAGCGGCAATCGGTCCGTGCACGGCTCCGAAAGCCCTGGTCCGCCGTTTGCTTAAACAAATCGCCCGGACCGGAGCCACCGCATGCCCGATATCACCGCGATTGCCGCCCTGCCCTACGCGTTCGACTTCGACCCAGCACATTGCGCGTTGCTGATGATCGACATGCAGCGCGACTTCCTGGAGCCCGGCGGCTTCGGCGAGGCGCTGGGCAACGACGTGTCGCTGCTGCGCCGCACCATCGCTCCCAGCATTCGCCTGCTCACCGCTTGGCGCGCGGCCGGGCTGCTGGCGATCCATACCCGCGAGGGCCATCGCCCCGACCTGTCGGATTTACCGGAGGCCAAGCGGGTACGCGGGCGCGGGCCGGTCACCATCGGCGACGCCGGGCCGATGGGCCGCATTCTGGTGCGCGGCGAGCCGGGCCACGACATCATCCCTGAACTGTATCCGGCACCAGGCGAGCCAGTGATCGACAAGCCGGGCAAAGGCGCGTTCCACGCCACCGACCTGCACGCCATTCTGCAAAATCGCGGCATCACCCAGTTGGTGGTCACCGGCGTCACCACCGAAGTCTGCGTCAACACCACGGTGCGCGAGGCCAACGACCGGGGTTACGACTGTCTCGTGCTGGAGGATTGCACCGGCTCGTATTTCCCCGATTTCCACGCCGCCGGGCTGGCGATGATCCGGGCGCAGGGCGGCATTTTCGGCTGGGTCGGACAGTCGGCGGATGTCGTCACGGCCATCGGCCGGCGGGGCGGTTAGGCCCACGCCGGCCGGAGTGGCGAGGCTTAGAAGACCAGAACACCCTGGGCGCGGGTGCCGCCGGCGAGCGGCAAGGCGACCGGCGAGCTCGGCAACTCCGTCGGAGTGCCGGTGGACGGTGCCAGTTGCAGAATGTGGATCTTGTTGCTCAAACCCACGCTCGCCGCCGAGCTTTCCGATTCCAACGCATATAAGAACTGGTTATCCGGCGAGATTTTGAACTGGAACAGCGCCCCGTTCGGATGCAGCGCGACATGCGCCACTTCCACGGGGCTGGCCGGGTTGGACAGGTCGTACTCCGAAACCGAACCGTCGCCCGGATTGGTCGAATAGGCGTGCTTGCCGTCGGGTGCCACTTGCACCCAGCAAATCGCCCGCCCGCTGTTCGGCGACGTGCCGACGAAGGTGAGGTGGCCGGTGCCGTCGATGCTGTACGTGGCCAACTGCGCCACGTTCGGCAGGCCGACATAGATGTACGGCGCGATCGGGTTGGCGGCGAGGCCAAGTTGCACCGGCTGCGTCGTGCCTTGGATCGGCGCTTTGATCGACTGCACGAGGTGCAGCTTGTGCCCTGTGTCGACGTATTGCGACGAGATGGTGCCGCCCGCCATCTCCACGGTCACGACGTAGTGGGTGCCCGGAACCGGAACCGCCTCAGTCGGGTTCACCGCGCCCAGTATTTGCTGAGAACGGGTGCTTTCAACGTAGCCGCCAGCCGCCGTCGCGTGCCCGGAATTATAGCTGGAAACCCCGCCCGGCACCGCGCCAGCATTGCTGACCACAACCAGCGAGTTGCCACTGAGGCCGAGCGCATTCGGCGTCTGCCCAGCGGTGGCGAATGGCGACCCGGCGGCTGGCGTCAGGTTGCCGCGCGATCCGACATGCAGGCCGGCGATGGTGTTCGAACCGCCGTTCGGGACATACAAAGTACGGTTGAAGCGGTCGTACACCATGATGTTATCGCCGTCGAAGATCGCCCCGTTCGCCAAATTATAAAGGCCGGTGCCGCCGGTCAAAAACGGCGAACCCGGCAGCAGCTTCAGCGTGCCGTCGAGCAGGCGCTGGTAGCCGATCACCGCATTCTGGCCACTCGCCGGGTTGTTGCTCTCGACATAGAGCAGGTTCGAAGGGTCCGCTGCCCTGGCAGGCGCGGCTAACAGCGCCGAGCCGACCAGCGCAGTTGTCAGGCAGACCAGCTTGCCAAAAGATAAAGCCTTGCTCATTTATGTATTCCCCAAACATGACAATGCACACGACAACTAACGTGCGAGCACTACCGAACAAAGTGGCCCGTATGTTTCATGATAACTATTGAACCAACCGTCCTATTGTAGCGCTCATGGTCATGACTCGGGCCTTATTGCAGCGTTACCGCATATCAGCTCGGCGATTTGCAGATGTAACGCCGCGCTGCTTCACGAGACTGCGCGGCGGCCGCCACTGTGGGCCTAACCGAACGGCAGCCCGGCGTAATTCTCCGCCAACAGCTTGGCGCCGTCCGGCGTGCCGGTCATCAAGTCCAACTCGGCCAATTGCCGCCGCCGGTCGAACGCCGTCGCACCATCGAAGCGGTGCAGCATTGAGGTCATCCACCAGGAAAAATGCTGCGCCCGCCAAACCCGGCGCAGTGCCGTGGCCGAATAGTTGTCGATCAGCGTGGAGTCCCCGGCCGCGTACTGCGCGGCCAAAGCGCGGGCCAACACGAAAACGTCGGCGGCGGCGAGGTTCAGCCCCTTGGCTCCGGTGGGCGGAACCACATGCGCGGCATCACCTGCCAGCAGCAATCGGCCGTGGCGCAGCGGTTCGCAGACAAAGCTCCGCATGGCGATGACGCCGCGCTGGAAAATCCGCCCTTCATGCAACCGCATCCCGTCCACCGCGACCCGCGCCTGCAACTCGGCCCAGATGCGGTCCTCGGACCAGTCCGCGGCCCGCTCGTCCGGTGCGCATTGAAAATACATCCGTTGCACGGTGGGCGAACGGGTACTGATCAGCGCGAAGCCGCGTTCGTGGGCGGCGTAGATCAATTCATCGGACGAAGGCGGCGCTTCGCACAGAATGCCGAACCAGCAGAACGGGTAGATGCGATGAAACTCGGTGCGCTCAGCCTCCGGGATGGCCGGGCGGCAAATGCCGTGGAAGCCGTCGCATCCGGCGATCCAATCGCAGTCCAATACACGGGCGACGCCGTCCGCTTCGGTAAACGCGATGCGCGGGCGCGGCCCGGCGATATCGTGCACCGCCACGTCGCGCACGCCGAATCGCACATCCCCCCCGGTCTCTAGCCGCACCTGGATCAGGTCTTTCAGCACCTCGTGCTGCGGATAGACCACGATGCTGTGGCCGGTCAGGCCGTGCAGATCGATGCGGTGGCCCGCGCCGCCGAACCTTATCTCGAAGCCACGATGCACAAAGCCTTCGCGGTGCAACCGCGCCCCCGCGCCGATCTCGGTCAGCAGCTTGACCGTTCCCTGCTCCAACACCCCGGCGCGGATCGTTGCCTCGATCGTCTCGCGGGAACGCAAGTCGATCACCACTGAATCGATGCCGCTCAGGTGCAGCAGATGCGACAGCAGCAATCCGGCCGGCCCTGCGCCGACGATCCCAACCTGCGTGCGCACTGCGCGGTTCTCCCCATTTGGCACTGATTGGGGATGGCGTCGCGCCGCGCGTCAATATCCTGCTCGCGTGACGCGGCATGGCCGGTGCGGCTAGCATCGCCTGCCTCAGTAGGTTGCCGTTCATGTTCCTCAAAGTAAACGAACTGACTATGCATGTGCAGATCGATGGCCCGGCGGAGGCGCCGCCGCTGGTGCTGCTCCATTCGCTCGGCACAAGCTTGCACGTGTGGGACGCAACGGCGCGCGGCCTCGCGCGGCGCTACCGGGTGATCCGCCCCGATCTGCGCGGCCACGGCCTGACCAGTGTCACGCCCGGCCCGTATAGCGCGGCCCAAATGGCAGACGACGTGCTAACCGCGCTGGACTGCCTGGGCGAAGGACCGGTGCTGCTCGGCGGCTTGTCGATTGGCGGCCTGATCGCGCAAGCCATTGCGGCGATGGCGCCCGCGCGGGTGCGGGCGCTGATGCTGGCCGACACCGCCATGATATTGCCGCCGCCCGCCCTGTGGCGCGAACGCGCCGCATTGGCGCGGGAGCAGGGCATGGTGCCGCTGATCGAGCCGGTGCTGGCGCGCTGGGTGACGGCCGATTTTCTCGGGACGCCGCAGGCGCACGGCCTGCGTGCCATGCTGCGGCGCACCGATCCGCAGGGTTACGCCGGGGCTGCCGAGGCGTTGGCGGATGCAGACCTGCGCGCACCCACCGCCACATTGCGCCAGCCAACGCTGATTATGGTGGGCGAGCACGACCTCGCCACCCCGCTCGCCGCCGCCCAGGCGCTGCAAGCGGCGATCGTGGGATCGGAATTCGTGGTACTGCCGGGTGCCGCGCATATCCCCACTGTGCAAACCCCCGATGCGGTCACCGGGGCCATCCACGGCTTCCTGGCCGGACTGGCGCTCGATCCGTGGCGGTAAACCCGGCCGACAGCGCGGTGTTCGGCACGCTGTACGGCAGCGATGCGATGCGCGCGATCTTCGGCGACGCCGTATTTTTCCGCCGGATGCTCGACGTGGAAGCCGCCCTTGCGCGCGTGCAAGCCCGCCTTGGGCTGATCCCGGCCGAGGCAGCGGACGCGATCTCGGCGGCGGTGCCCGCAACGGTGCTCGACCCCGCAGACCTCGCCAACAGCGTGCGCAATGTTGGCTATCCGGTCATTGCCGTTGTGAAAGCGTTATCCCGCGCCGCCGGTCCCGAAGCTGGGCGCTGGACGCACTGGGGGGCCACCACCCAGGACATCATGGACACCGCGCAGGCGCTGCAAATGCAGGCGGCGCTGGCGCTGCTGCGCGCCGATCTGCGCGGCACCATCGCCGCCCTCGCCGGTCTCGCCGTGACGCACCGGGAGACCGCGATGGCCGGGCGGACGCATTTGCAGCACGCGCTGCCGATCACCTTCGGGCTGAAATGCGCGGTCTGGCTGGCGCCACTGGCGGCGCATGTGGAGCGGCTGGACCAACTGCGCCCGCGCGTCGCGTTGGTGCAATTCGGCGGCGCGGTGGGCACACTGGCTTCGCTCGGCGCGGACGGGCTGGCGGTCATGCAGGGATTGGCGGCGGAACTCGGTCTCGGCGCGCCGCCGTTGCCGTGGCATGTGGCGCGCGACGGCGTGGCCGAGGCGGTGAGCTTCCTCGGCCTGCTGTGCGGCAGTCTGGCAAAATTCGCCACCGACGTGATTTTGCTGGCGCAAACCGAAGTCGCCGAAGTGTCCGAACCGCACGCCGAAGGGCGCGGCGGATCGTCCACCATGCCGCAGAAGCGCAACCCGATTGCCAGCGAATACATCCTGGCCGCCAGCCGGGGCGTGCAGGCGCTGGTGCCGCTGATGCAGAACGCCATGGCACAGGACCAGGAACGCGCCACCGGCCCGTGGCAAGCCGAGTTGCTGGCGTTGCCGCAGGCCTTTGTGCTGGCGCATGGCGCGCTGACCCATGCCCGATGGCTGGCCGAAGGCTTGGTGGTCGACCCGGCACGCATGGCGCGCAATCTGGATGCCACCGGCGGGCTGATCATGGCCGAGGCGGTGATGATGGGCCTCGCCCCGCACCTTGGGCGCGGCGTGGCGCACGATGTGGTGCATCATGCCTGCGACGTGGCCCGGCGCGATGGCGTCTCGCTGGCCGCAGCGTTGGCGCGCGAGGCGGCGGTTACGGCATTGCTCGACGCGGACGGCATCGCGCGTTTGACCGGCCCGGCCAATTACCTCGGCGCCACGCAAAATTTCATCGACAGGGCGCTTGCCGCCGCACAGATAGACATCGCCTAGCACGCACCGAAACGGAGACTCGCCATGCAGAGCGTCCGCCAACGCCTGGAGCGGCGCATCGATCAGGCGCTCGGCACCGCGCCCGCCGACCTCGTGATCAAGAACGCGCGCATCCTGAATCTGGCCACCGGCGAAGCCACCCAAGGCGACATCGCCGTCTGCGGCGACACCATCGTTGGCACCTACGACAGCTACAGCGGCGCGCAGGAAATCGACGCGCGCGGCCGCATCGCAGTGCCCGGCTTCATCGACAGCCATGTGCATTGCGAAAGCACGCTGGTGCTACCTGGCGAGTTCGATCGCTGCGTGCTGCCGCGCGGCACCACCACGGCGATTTGCGACCCGCACGAAATCTGCAACGTGCTTGGCCTCAGCGGCCTGCAATATTTCCTCGACTGCGCTAGCGCCACGGCGATGGATCTGCGGGTGCAGCTTTCATCGTGCGTCCCGTCCACCGAACTGGAAACCTCCGGCGCGCGGCTGACGGCGGCCGATCTGGTGGCGCAGCGCGGCCACCCGCAAGCATTCGGGCTGGCCGAGTTCATGAACGTGCCCGGCGTACTCAGCAAAAATCCAGAATGCCTGGATAAACTGGCGGCGTTTCAGGACATCGTGATCGACGGCCATTCGCCGTTGTTGTCCGGCCGCAAACTCAACGCCTACTTATCCTGCGGCGTGCGCAACTGCCACGAAACCACCACGCTCGCCGAAGGCCGCGAGAAGCTCGCCAAAGGTATGCAGGTGCTGATCCGCGAAGGCACCGTCTCGAAAGACGTCGCAACACTGGCGCCGCTGATCGACGCCTTCAGTTCGCCGTTCCTCGGGCTCTGCACCGACGACCGTAACCCGCTCGACATCGCCGAGCAGGGCCATATGGACTTCTTGATCCGCCACGCCATCGCGCAGGGCGCACCCGCCGCATCGGTGTATCGCGCCGCAAGCTGGTCGGCGGCGCGCGGCTTCGGGCTGCGCGACCGTGGCTTGGTGGCCCCGGGATACTTGGCTGACATTGTGCTGCTCGACGATCTCGACAGTTGCGCGGTGTCGCTGGTGCTGCGGCGTGGCCGCGTGGTTGGGGCTGAAAGCTTTGCCGGGCGGGCGCTGCCCTTACCGCCGCTGCACAACTCGATGCGCCGCCCGCCGGTGACCGCCGAAACATTCCGCGCCCCCGCCGCCGGGCCCGGAACGCCGGTGATTGGCATAACGCCGGGAAAAATTATCACCCCGCGCGAATACGCCGAATTGCCCTATCGTGATGGGGCGCGGCATGCCGATCCGGCGCGTGATTTGCTCAAAGTGTGTGTGCTGGAGCGGCACGGCCGCAACGGCAATGTCGGACGCGGCTTCGTGCGCGGCTTCGGACTGCGCGGCGGCGCGCTGGCCTCATCAGTCGGGCATGATTGCCACAATATCTGCGTGGTTGGCGCCAATGACGCCGATATGGCGCTGGCCGCCAACCGGCTGATCGCCAGCGGCGGCGGCTTCGTCGCGGTGCGCGACGGCGCGGTGTTGGCCGAAATGGCATTGCCGGTGGCGGGCCTGATGAGCGTGCAGCCGTTTGAAAGCGTGTCGCATCACCTTGCAGTCTTGCGCGACGCCGTGCGGGGCATGGGCTGCCCGCTTGCCGAGCCGTTCCTGCAACTAGCCTTCCTGGCGCTGCCGGTGATCCCGCATCTAAAGATTACTGATATGGGCTTGGTCGACGTGGACCGCTTCGAACTCATCGCCGCATAGGTGGAATTTGCCGACCCTGACCAGCATCATGGATTGCTTCGAAAGCCTCGGCGGCGACAGCGAATTTGCCTTGGCGCAGCGCGCCGTGGGCAGCGATCCGCTCGGCTTTTTCAGGAACGGCAACACGCCGCTGCCGTCGCTGCTGCGTGCGCTGGACAGCGATTTCGCCGGGATGGACGCACCGGAGCACCTAAAGCTGACGGTGATGCAAAACGGCGAGTACGCTGCCGAGATCGGCGATACCAAAATCAGCTATCCCACCGGGAAGTATCAGGCGCAGATCGCGCCCGAGCGATTGCTGGCGCAACAAGTGGTGGCGTCGGGCTTCCTGCTGCGGCGGCTGCGGCAAGATCTTGCGGCGGACTGCAAAGTCTTTGTGCGCAAGGCGCCGGGGGCCGCCAGCGACAACGACGCCCGCACGCTGCTGCGCGCGCTGCGCCGCTACGGCCCAGCCACTCTGCTATGGGTGGTGCCAGAAGATCCGGCACATCCGGCGGGCATGGTGCGCGTGCTGGGGGAAGGCTTGTTGAAGGCCTATATCGACCGCTTCGCCCCCGAACAGCCGCCTGCGAGCGCGCCGGGCCAGTGGTACGACATCTGCCGCCACGCCTATGCGCTGTGGCGCGGCGGCTGCCTGCCCGGCACCCGCATCACCCGCACGCTGAACACCGACCGGGCGGCCAATTGCGTCGCCAACCCGGACAGTATGGACGGCCCCGGCTGGCGCGGCAGCGATAGCGCGATCGGTGCCGATCCGGGCGGCGTGCCGCGCCTGCACCCGGCCGCCGCCATCGCCACCCGGCTGCTGCAAGGCGGCGAGGGCCGCGTTACGGTGCAATCGCATTATATAGAGGACGGGTTGACCGAGGGCGAAGTCTACACCGGGTCGATGCATGTCTGGATCGAGCCGGACTTCACCGGGCAGGAGGTCTCGGCGCAATTCGACGGCTACCCATCGATCCGCGCCCGCGCCGCCGAGCTGTCGATCCGTGGCGCGTGGCAGCGCGTGTGGGTGGCAATGCGGGTGCCGGACGGCATGCACAACGCCAACCTGACGTTGTGCGCGGCCGGCCCGCCCGGAACCCGCGTGCATTCCACCTGCTGGCAACTGGAACGCGGCATGCGGGCCAGCCACTACGTGCCGGGCAATACCGGCTGAGCGCGCGGCCTCAGTCCAGATCGGCAATCCGCACATCAACACCCATCGCCGCCAGCAGCCGCAGCAAATCCGCCGCGCGCAACGACACGCTGGCCGTGTTCACCAGCGGATGACACACCACGTGCTCCGCCTCAGCCAGCGCGCGGTCGAGCGAGAAGCTCACCCGGTGCGCGGTGTCGTTGATCATCGCCAGCGGCGTCACCGATCCGGGCAGCACGCCCAGCGCGTCGAACAGCGCATCTGCGCTGCCGAACGACAGCCGCTTGCTGCCGATGATGGCGGGCAGCGCCTTCATGTCGACGCGCCGGTCGGCGCGTGCGGTCAGCAGGAACAACTGGCCCTTGGCGTCCTTCAGGAACAGGTTCTTGGTGTCCAGCCCCGGCAGCCCATGCGGATGCGCCTCGGCTTCCTCGACGGTGAACACGGCGGGGTGGCTCACCTCCGGCATCTCGATGCCAAGTTCGGCGGCCAGTCGATACAGCCGGGCACGGCCGGGCGAAATTTCGTTGCTATCGTCGGGCACGGCGGTTCCTTTGCGCATCGCACCCCTCCAAGCACAGCGCAGCCATGCCCCGCAAGCCAGCCGGTTGCCGCCGGCTTGGCCGCGCGTTTAGGGTGCTGCGGCTTGGCGGAGGCGGATGTGTTCATCGGCATCGACTGGGGCGGCACCAAGATCGAAGGCGTGGCGATGCGCCCGGACGGGGTGGAACTGCTGCGCCTGCGCCGCGACACGCCGCGCGAGGACTATGCCGCCTGCATCCAGGCCGTGGCGCAAGTGATCGCCGATCTGGAAACCCAGACCGGCCAGCGCGGCCAGATCGGCATTGGCATTCCCGGCTCGCTGGCGCCGAAATCCCGGCTTGCCAAGGGCGCCAGTGCGACCTGGATTCTGAACAAGCCGGTCGAAGCCGATCTGCGCGCCGCCATCGGCCGCGAGATCATCGTCGAAAACGACGCCGATTGCCTCGCCGCGTCCGAGGCGCATGACGGTGCGGGCGCCGGTTACAACGTGGTGTTCGCGGTCATTCTCGGCACCGGCGCCGGCGGCGGGGTCGCCACCGGCGGGCGGGCGCATCACGGGCCGAACAACACGCCCGGCGAATGGGGCCACTCGCCGCTGCCCTGGCCGGATGTGACGGAAATTCCCGGTCAGCCTTGTTATTGCGGCCGCCATGGTTGCATGGAAACCTGGGTCTCCGGCACCGGCTTTCAGAACGAATACCTGCGCCACACCGGGCAATCCCTGCGCTCGGCCGAGATCATCGGCTTGATGCGCGCGGGCGACCGGCTGGCCGGAATGTTGTGGAAACGCTACGTCGACCGGGTGGGGCGCGGCCTGTCGATGGTGGTGAACATTCTCGACCCGGACATTTTTGTCATGGGCGGCGGCATGTCCAATGTCGAGGAATTGTATAGCGAACTGCCGGCGGCGCTGGCTGGCTACACGTTCAGCCCGGTGTTCGACACGCCGATTGTCAAAGCCAAGCACGGCGACGCCAGCGGTGTGCGCGGGGCGGCTTGGCTGTGGAAGGATGCATCGTGACCGATCAAGAACTCGCCGAGCGTTTCGCCTTTGCCCAGGACCTGATGACCAAGGCAAGCGCGCTGGCGCTCGGCTATTTCAACAACCTCGCAGCCCTGACCATCACGTCCAAAGGCGTGCAAGACATGGCCAGCGAGGCCGACGTGCAAACCGAATTGCTGATCCAGAACAGCCTGAAGCAGCGCTTTCCTGAGGACGCCTTCTTCGGCGAGGAAACCGGCCCCACTGCGTTGGAAGGTGCGCGCGGCATCTGGGTGGTCGACCCGATCGACGGCACCCAGCCGTTCCTGTGCGGCATGGCCAACTGGTGCATCTCGATTGCCTTCGTGGCCGACGGCGTCACCGAACTGGGGCTGGTCTGCGGCCCAGCGAGCGGCGAATTGTTCCTTGCCCGGCGCGGCCATGGCGCGACGCTGAACGGCCGGCCGATCCAGGTGCACCAGGGCGCCACGTTGCGCGACGGCATTACCAGCATGGGGTATTCGGTCCGCATTGGCCCCAAGCAATTGATCCCGGCCATGACTCGGCTGCTAGAAGCTGGCGGCATGTTCCACCGCAACGGCTCTGGCGCCATCAGCCTGTGCTACGTCGCCGCCGGGCGGCTGCTCGGCTATGTCGAGGCGCACATCAACTCGTGGGACTGCCTCGCGGCGCTGCTTATGATCACCGAGGCGGGCGGGCGCACCAATGATTTCCTCGCCGGCGACGGGCTGACCAAGGGCAACCCGGTCGTCGGCGGCGGGCCGGGGGTATTTGAACAGTTGGTGGCAGTTCTGGGCTGACGGATCGCGCCTCGAACAGCAGGGCATTTCGCGGGGCAGCAGGGCATACGGCAACAGCATGGCCAAGCGCCGCCAGGCGACGAGCGACGGCGCAATCAGGCGATCACCCCGCTATCGTGCAGCTTCCCGATAGCGTGGGCGGGCAACCCGAGCACATTCGCCAAAACTTCATCGGTATGCTGGCCCAGGCGCGGGGCTGGCACGATCTTCTCGCGCGCCACGCCATCGAATTCCAACGGCGAGCCGGGCATCAGATATTGCCCGATCCCCGGCTGCATCACGTGCTGCATCATCGGGTTCAGCGGCGAGCAGCGCGGGTCGTGCGCCACCATTTCGGCGAAGGTCTGGTACGGCCCCCAGCAAACTCCGGCATTGTCGAATGCCTCGCAAATTTCCTGAAACGTCCGCTCGGCGCACCACGGCCGCAGCAGCAGCGCAATAGCGTCACGCGCCTTGAAGCGGTCGCCCTCGCTGTCGAGATCGAGCCCGAGCAACGCGCCGAGGGCGGTGAATTTTTCCGCCAGTCCGGTGGCCACGCCGAGTGCGCGCCATTGCCGTGGGGTGAGCGCCACCACCATCAGCCGCCGCCCATCGACATCGGCGAAATCGCCGCCGAATGCGCCGAACAGATCGTTGCCGTGCCGGGCGCGCGACTCGCCGTTGATCTCGGCTTCGGCGATATGGCCCAGGTTACCGGCCATGGCGATCGCCACATCGGACAGCGCCACCGACAGCATCCGCCCCTTGCCATCCGCCTGCCGTTGCTGCGCCGCCACCACCAGCCCAAGTGCGGCGGTAACGCCGGTGATCGCATCCCAGGCTGGCAGGACATGGTTGATCGGGGCACTCCAGCCCGCCGGGCCGGTGGCAAGCGGGAAGCCCACGGCGCAGTTCACCGTGTAGTCCAGCGCGCTCGATCCATCCCGATTGCCCTTCACCTGCGCCAGAATCACGTCCGGGCGCCTGGCCGCCAGGGCGGCGAATTCCAGCCAGCCGCGCTGCGGCATATTGGTCAGCAGCAATCCCGCGTTGGGCCCGGGCGCCGTCGCCAGCGCCTGCGCCAGCTCGCGTCCCTCGGCGCGCTGCGTATCCACCACGACCGACTTCTTACCCTTGTTCAGCCCGGCCCAGTACAGGCTGTTGCCATGCCGATCCACCGGCCAGCGCTGCGCGTCCAGTCCGCCGCCGGGCGGGTCCAGCCGGATGACCTCGCACCCCAGTTGCGCCAGCGTCATGCCGGCCAGCGGTGCCGCAACGAAAGCGGCGGCCTCTAACACCCGCCAAGATTTGAGCAGCGCGTACATGAGGGCGGTTCCGCCTTATGATCAATCCTTGCAGATTTGTCCCGCGAACTGCGCGGCGCGGCAACCCGCACCTTTGCAGGGGCAGCCGCGACCCCATAAAAGGCAGATGAAATCTGGCTTCAAGGGCAATAAACAGGCGCTGCCCAGCAAACCCTGCGCGGCCTGTGGGCGGGCAATGACGTGGCGCAAGGCATGGGCGCGCACCTGGGACAGTGTGCGCTATTGTTCGGCCGCGTGCCGCAAACGCAAGGCAGCGCGATGCGCCACCTGATCCTGATCCTCGGCGACCAACTGGACGCTCACGCCGCTGCGTTCGACGGGTTCGACCCTGCGCAGGATGCGGTGTGGATGGCCGAAGTGGCCGAGGAAGCCACCCACGTGCCGTCCGCCAAACAGCGCATCGTGCTGTTTCTCAGCGCCATGCGCCACTTCGCCGCCGGACTGCGTGAGCGCGGGATTGACGTTCGCTACACCGCGATGGACGCGCCGGACAATCGCGCCACGCTGGCCAGAGAACTGCGCGCTGCTATAGCGCAAATGCAACCTGTTGGGCTGGTGCTGACCGCGCCCGGCGACTGGCGGGTGTTGCACAGCCTGCGCGGCGTGGCGCACGACGCCGGTTTGACGCTCGATATCCGCGACGACCGGCATTTCTTCAGCACCGTGCGCGACTTCGCGGCCCACACCGGAGGGCGCAAGCAAATCCGGCTGGAATACTGGTACCGTGAATTACGCCGCCGCACCGGCGTGTTGATGCACAACGGCGAGCCGGTTGGCGGCGCATGGAATTTCGATGCCGAAAACCGGGGCAGCTTCGGCCACGCCGGCCCCGGTGCCGTGCCAGCCCCGCCCAATTTCCCGCCCGATGCCATCACCAGCGCGGTGATCGATCTGGTCAACGACCGCTTCGCTGCCCACCCCGGCACGCTGGACAGTTTCAACTGGCCGGTGACCCGCCCGCAGGCACTGCAGGCGCTGGGCGCCTTCGTCACCCAGCGCCTGCCGCTGTTTGGGCAGTATCAGGATGCGATCTGGCAAGGCGAGCCGTTCCTCTATCACGCGCTGCTGGCGTCTTCGCTGAATCTGAAACTGTTGTCCGCGCGAGAAGTGGTGGAAGCCGCCGAGGCCGCCTACCACGCAGGGCGCGCACCGCTGGCCGCCGTGGAGGGTTTCATCCGCCAGATTCTCGGCTGGCGCGAATATGTGCGCGGCATCTACTGGACCCAGATGCCGGGCTATCTGGAACGCAACGCCATGCAGGCGCACGCGGCGCTGCCGGACTTCTACTGGACCGGCGACACGCCCATGGCCTGCCTGAGTGAGACCATCAGGCAGACGCTGCGCCTGGGCTACGCGCATCACATCCAGCGCCTGATGGTGACCGGACTGTACGCACTGCTGCTGGGCGTGCACCCGCGCGCGATGCATGAATGGTATTTGGCCGTGTACGTCGATGCGGTGGAATGGGTGGAACTGCCCAACACGCTGGGCATGAGCCAGTACGCCGATGCCGGGATGATGGCCAGCAAACCGTATGTGGCCAGCGGCAAATACATCCAGCGCATGAGCAATTATTGCACTACTTGCCCGTTCGATCCAGCGCAGGCCACGGGAGCCGGCGCCTGTCCGTTCACCACGCTGTATTGGGATTATCTGGCGCGGCATGAAACCGCGCTGCGCGGCAATCAGCGGATGGCGATGCAGGTGCGCAACCTTGCGCGTCTGGCCGCGCCGCAGCTCGCGGCAATCCGGACGCAGGCGGCGGCGTTGCGCACGCTACGTGCCGGTACGGGCAACCCCGCTTAGGGCGCGCAGCATTTCCGCGTCGTCGCACACGCCGGCAAACCGCCCCGCCTCGTGCAGCAGCACGGGATGGCCGCTGGCCTGCCGCAACTGCACGACCATGCGCAGCGGCATGTCGCGTGGCACCAGCACAATGCCCGCCGCCAGGGCGCTATTCGACGGATCGAAGCTGTCCACTGGCAAAACGGGCAGCGCAGTCCGGCCGCAGCGGGCCGATTGCGGCGCGCCGCGATCATCCAGCGTCACCGCATAGTGCCCGGCCGCATCCAGCAGCAGGCTATCGCCGTCCGTGCGCAGCACGCTGGCAGCGCGCATCACCGTGCCACCCTTCAGCACGTTCAGCGGGTTCATGTGTTGCACGAACTCCGCCACATACGCATCCGCCGGACGCAGCACGATGTCTTCCGGCGTGCCGGTTTGCACGATCCGGCCGCCTTCCATGATCGAGATGGTGTTGCCGAGCTTCAGCGCCTCATCCAGGTCGTGACTGACGAACAGAATGGTCTTTTTCACTGCGGCCTGCAGCGCCAGCAACTCGTCCTGCAACTTGGTGCGGATCAACGGGTCAAGCGCCGAAAATGGCTCATCCATCAGCAGAATATCGGCATCGGTGGCAAACGCCCGCGCCAGCCCGACGCGCTGCTGCATGCCGCCTGAAAGTTCGCTGGCATAGCGGTCGCCCCAGGTTTCCAGGCCGACCAATTTCAATTTTTCATCGACGATTTGCCGCCGCTCGGCCACCGCCATGCCACGCAGTTCCAACCCGAAGCCAACATTCTCCCGCACGGTGCGCCACGGCAACAGCGCGAATTGCTGGAACACCATCGCTACGCGCTGCATCCGCACCCGGCGCAACGTGGCTGCGTCGCAACTCACCACATCGACCTGCGCCGCGCCGTCGCGCACCAAAATTCTGCCGCGCGTGGCTTGATTCAAACCGTTCGCCGCGCGCAGCAGCGTGGATTTGCCGGAGCCGGACAGCCCCATCAGCACGCAAATTTCGCCGGGCCGCACGGTCAGGTTGGCGCCCGCCACGCCGACCACCGCCCCGGTGGCGGCCGCGATCTCGCTGCGGGTTTTGCCTGCGTCGAGCAGCCGCAATGCTTCCTCGCGCTGCTTGCGCCGCTTGCCGCCGTTGCCGGACCCGAAGACGATATCGACATTCTCGAACGCGACTGCGTGGCTCATCGCGGCACGTTCTGTTCGGCGGGGCGGCAGACCCGGTCAAGCACGATGGCGACCAGCACGATGGCGAATCCGGCTTCGAACCCCATACCGACCTTCACCTGATTGAGCGCGCGCACCACTGGCACGCCAAGCCCGCCTGCACCCACCAGCGCGGCGATCACCACCATCGACAGCGACAGCATGATGCATTGCGTGATCCCGGCAAAGATCGTCGCGCGGGCGGCGGGGAGTTCCACTTTCCACAGCAATTGCCGCTTGGTGGCGCCGAACGCCTCACCCGCTTCGATCAGCGGACGCGGTACCGAGGTGATGCCCAGATGGGTCAGCCGCACCGGCGCCGGCAGCGCGAAAATCACCGTCGAAATCAGGCCGGGCACCACGCCGAGCCCGAACAGCACCAGCGTTGGCAGCAAATACACGAAGGTCGGCAGCGTCTGCATCAAATCCAGCACCGGGCGCAGCGCCTGATACAGCCAGGGCCGATGTGCCGCGGCGATGCCGAGCGGCACGCCGATCAGCGCCGAGGCGAGTGTCGCGAACAACACCAGCGTCAGCGTCTCCATAGTCTCGGTCCAGTAGCCCTGGTTGAGCACGAACAACAACGCGAAGGCTACAAAGCCGGCCAGACTCCAGGACCGCCGCAGCACATAGGTTGCCCCCGCCAGCAGCACGATCAGGATCGGCTCAGGCATCCATTCCAGCGCGCCGGTGAAGCTATCCACCACGAAGCTGATGCTCGCGGTGACGATGTCGAACAGGCTGAGCGTGTTGTCCTTGATGAACTCGACAATGTCGGCCATCCAGTCGCCCACCGGCACTTTGTTGTCGGTGATGAACGCCACCAACCGCTCCATCGCTTGCCCCCCGGCGCCAAGGCCCCCCGCCTGCCGTGCAGGCAGGGGGCGTCGTGGTTGTTACAGCTTGCCCTGCACGGCCGCGAGGCCGGGCTTGCCGTCCAGCGTGGTCACGCCGTCGAGCCAGCCGGTCAGCACGGCCTTGTTGGCCTTCAGCCACAGCGCTGCGGCTTTGGCGGGGTCCATGTTCTTGTTCAGGATGCTGTCCATCATTGCGTCTTCGCCCGCGAGATCGAACTTCAGGTTGGACAGCAGCTTGCCAACATTCGGGCATTCGGTGACGTAGCCCACGCGCGTGTTGGTGAACACCGTCGCGCCGCCGAAGTTGGGGCCGAACGTGTCATCGCCGCCGGTCAGGTACTGCATCTTGAACTTCTTGTTCATCGGATGCGGTTCCCAGCCGAGGAACACGATCGGCTTCTTGCCGCGATAGTCCTTTTCAACCTGCGACAGCATGCCCTGCTCGCTCGACTCGACCAGCGCGAACTTCTCAAAGCCCATCTTCTTGTCCTTGATCAGGTCAAGAACATGCCGGTTGCCGTCGTTGCCCGGCTCGATGCCGTAGATCTTGAAGTTCAGATCCTTGCCGAACTTCTGAATGTCGGCGAAATCCTTCAGGCCCTTGTCGTAGGAGTATTGCGGCACCGCCAAGGTGTACTTGGCGCCTTCCAGATTGGCGCCCAGCACGTTGATCGACTTATCGTCGGTGAACGGCTTGCGGTCCGCCTCCATGCTCGGCATCCAGTTGCCGAGGAACACGTCTAAGTCCTTGTTCTTCAGCGACTGATAGGTCACCGGCACCGACAGCACGGTGATCTTCGGTGCGTAGCCCAGATCCTTCAGGATCAGGCTGGTCAGCGCGGTGGTCGCGGTCACGTCGGTCCAGCCGATGTCCGAGAAGCGAACCGCCTTGCACGAAGCCGGATCGGCAGCACTCGCAGCACTCGCCGCCAGCCCGAGCAGCACGCCAGCGGTCGCCGCCAGATAGGTATGACGCATCACTTTCCTCCCTCATCGATGCCCGCGGCCCGAGCTTGGCCCCCGGCGCGTGGCTGATACCCGATGGATACATATTTGCCCGCCGCTGAACAGCGCCAACTGACGCGGCCGCGCTTGACGCGGCGGCCAGCGTGGGTGTTCCTCCGCCCCATGCCCCAATCCCCGAGCGAGTTCGATTTCATCATCGTTGGCGCCGGCTCCGCCGGTTGCGTGCTGGCCAACCGGTTGTCGGCGGACGCCGCTCATCGCGTGCTGCTGCTGGAATTCGGCGGCTCGGACAAATCCGTGCTGATCCAGATGCCCAGCGCGCTGTCGATCCCGATGAATATGCCGAAGTACAATTGGCACTACGAAACCGACCCCGAGCCTTACCTTGGCGGCCGCCGCCTGCACACGCCGCGCGGCAAGGTGCTGGGCGGCTCGTCGTCGATCAACGGCATGGTGTGGGTGCGCGGCAATCCGCTGGATTTCGATCATTGGGCCGAACAAGGCGCCGATGGCTGGGCGTATGCCGATGTGCTGCCGTATTTCCAGCGCGCCGACGGCCATGCCGAA
This sequence comes from Rhodospirillales bacterium, assembly GCA_025359905.1. Classification (GTDB taxonomy): domain Bacteria; phylum Pseudomonadota; class Alphaproteobacteria; order Acetobacterales; family Acetobacteraceae; genus CAIPHQ01. The sequence goes on along the minus strand of JANYDF010000090.1, from coordinate 42,151 downwards.
GGCGACGCCGCATACCGCAGCGCCGAAGGCCCGCTGCACAACCAATACGGCACGCTGGAAAATCCGCTGCACGCCGCCTGGCTCGCCGCAGCACAGCAAGCAGGCTACCCGGCAACCAGCGATTACAATGGCTTCCAGCAGGAAGGCTTCGGCCGCATGGGCATGTCGGTCCACCAGGGCCGCCGCTGGAGCACCGCCAATGCCTATCTGAAACCTGCACTCGCCCGCAAGAACCTCACCGTCGTCACCCACGCGCTGGCCAGCCGCATCCTGTTCGAGGGCACGCGCGCCGTCGGCGTCGCCTATCGCCAGGGCGGCGCCGAGCATATCGCGCGGGCGGCGCGCGAGGTGATCCTGTCGGGCGGGCCGATCAACAGCCCGCAATTGCTCAAGCTGTCCGGCATCGGCCCGGCCGGCGAATTGCAGTCGCACGGGATCGCCGTGGTGGCCAACCGGCCAGGGGTGGGCGAGAACTTGCAGGATCATCTGGAATTCTACTTCCAGATCGAAAGCAAAGAGCCGGTCACGCTGTATTCGGCGATGAACCCGCTGGCCAAATTGAAAATCGGCGTCGAATGGGTGCTGACCAAGGGCGGCCTGGGGGCGACCAACCACTTCGAAAGCTGCGGCTTCATTCGCAGCCACGCCGGGATGCGCTATCCGAATATTCAGTACCACTTCCTGCCGCTGGCAGTCACCTACGACGGCTCCTCGCTGGCGAAAGGCCATGGCTTTCAAGCCCATGTCGGCCCGATGCGCTCAAAAAGCCGCGGCTGGGTCCGCCTCGCCTCGGCCAACCCGGCGGACAAGCCAAGCATTCGCTTCAATTACATGAGCCACCCGGACGACTGGGCGGAAATGCGCGCCTGCGTGCGGCTGACCCGGGAAATCTTCGCGCAACCGGCCTTCGACCGCTACCGGGGCACCGAGTTGCAGCCCGGCGATTCGGTGCAGACCGACGCGCAGATCGACGAATTCGTCCGCCATAAAGTCGAAAGCGCCTACCACCCATCCTGCACCTGCAAAATCGGCCGCCAAACCGACCCGATGGCGGTGGTGGATTCGCATTGCCGGGTGATCGGCGTCGAAGGACTGCGGGTGATCGACAGTTCGATCATGCCGACGGTGACCACCGGCAATTTGAACGCGCCGACCATTATGATCGGCGAAAAGGGCGCCGACCACGTGTTGCAACGCCCGATGCTCGCCCCGTCCAACGCGCCGGCCTATGTTGCAGAGAACTGGCAGACGGCGCAGCGTTAGCCGCCTTGTCTCCAACCGACGCCGCGTCGTATCCGTTCAACGCCCCGGACGGAACCATGCTCGCCTGACCCCGCCACGCTCCGCCACACTGCCCCCCTCACGGTGGAAGCCGCCATGCAGAATTTCTCCGCCTTCGCCCTGCTCCGCCGCGCCTTCGGCGGTCATTCGTCCTGGCAGCCGCAATGGCGCACGCCGGAGCCGAAAGCCTCGTACGACGCCATCATTGTCGGCGCCGGCGGCCATGGGCTGGGCACCGCCTACTACCTCGCCAAAGAACACGGGATGCGCAACATCGCGGTGATCGAGCGCGGCTGGCTGGGCGGCGGCAATACCGGGCGCAACACCACCATCATCCGCTCGAACTATTTGTTCGACGAAAGTGCCGCGCTGTACGACCACTCGGTGAAGCTGTGGGAAACGCTGTCCGAGGAATTGAATTACAACGTGATGTACAGTGCGCGCGGCGTGATGATGCTGGCGCACACCATCCACGATATTCAGGTGTTCAAGCGCCACGTGCACGCCAACCGCGCCAACGGCGTGGACAACGAATGGCTGACCGCCGAGCAGGCCAAGGAATTCTGCCCGCCGCTGAATATTTCTCCCAACTTGCGCTATCCGGTGCTGGGCGCGGCGCTCCAGCGGCGCGGCGGTACCGCGCGGCACGATGCGGTGGCCTGGGGCTACGCGCGCGGGGCCGACGACATGGGCGTCGATATCATCCAGAACTGCGAAGTCACCGGTATTCGCCGCGACGCCAGCGGCGCGGTGATGGGCGTGGATACCGCCAAGGGCTTCATCGGCGCGAAAAAGGTGGGCGTGGTCGCCGCTGGGCATACCAGCGTGGTGATGGCGATGGCCGGAATGCGGCTGCCGCTGGAAAGCTTTCCGCTGCAAGCCCTGGTCAGCGAACCGGTCAAGCCGGTGTTCCCCTGCGTGGTGATGTCCAACACCGTGCATGCCTATATCAGCCAGTCCGACAAGGGCGAGTTTGTGATCGGGGCTGGCACCGACGCATTTGTCAGCTACAGCCAGCGCGGCGGGCTGCATATTCCGTCCCACACGCTGGACGCGATTTGCGAATTGTTCCCGATGTTCCGCCGGATGCGGATGCTGCGCAACTGGGGCGGCATCGTCGATACCACACCGGACCGCTCGCCGATCATCTCGAAAACCCCAGTGCCGGGCTTGTATGTCAATTGCGGCTGGGGCACCGGCGGCTTCAAGGCAACGCCCGGCTCGGCCAACGTTTTCGCCCACACCATGGCGCGCGACGAGCCGCACCCGATCAACGCGCCGTTTACGCTGGAACGCTTCCGCGACGGCGTGATGATCGACGAAGCCGCCGCCGCCGCTGTCGCGCATTGAGGAGCGTCGCATGCTGATCATCGACTGCCCGTATTGCGGCAAACGCCCGGAGATCGAATTCTCCTATGGCGGTGAGGCGCATATCGCCCGCCCGCTCGACCCTGCGGCGCTGAATGACGAAGAGTGGGCGGCCTTCCTGTACGCGCGCACCAACCCGAAGGGCCTGCACGCCGAACGCTGGCGCCATGCGCGCGGCTGCGGGCGGTTCTTCAACGCGGTGCGCGATACCGTGAGCGACTTCTTCGTGACCACCTACAAGACCGGCGAAGCCCGGCCAGATGCGACGAAAAAGGCCAGCGCATGACCGGGCAATTCCGCACCGCCAAGGGCGGCCGTATCGACCGCGCGCAAAAGCTGCTGTTTAGCTTCGACGACGTGGTTTACGAGGGTGTGCAGGGCGACACGCTCGCCTCCGCCCTGCTCGCCAACGGCGTGCACCTGATGGGCCGCTCGTACAAATATCATCGCCCGCGCGGCGTACTGTCGGCAGGCTCGGACGAGCCGAACGCGCTGGTTGGCCTGTACCGCGACAAAGCGCGCTACACGCCGAACCTGCGGGCGCCATGTGTCGAGCTGTACAATGGCCTGATGGCCGACAGCCAGAATCGCTGGCCGAGCCTGCGCTGGGATATCGGGATTATCAACGACGCGCTGTCGCCGCTCCTGCCAGCCGGGTTCTACTACAAAACTTTCAAGTGGCCCGCGTTCGCCTGGAAGAAATACTACGAGCCGTTCATTCGCGCCGCCGCCGGTCTCGGCCGGTCGCCAACGCTGGCCGACCCGGATCGCTACGACAATCGCTGGGCGCATTGCGATGTGCTTGTGGTCGGCAGCGGCCCAGCCGGTGTGTCGGCGGCACTGGCCGCCGCCGAAAGCGGCGCGCGGGTGATTTTATGCGACGAGCAGGCCGAACTCGGTGGCTCGCTACTGAGCGACGTGCAAGCTAACATCGATGACCAACCGGCGCAGGCGTGGCTGGCCGGGGCGCTGGCCACGCTGGCGCGGCACCCGCGCGTGCAACTGCTGCCCCGCACCACGGCGTTCGGCTATTTCGCCCACAACATGGTGGGGCTCAGCGAGCGCATCACCGACCATATGGCCGAACCCGCCGCGCATTTGCCGCGTGAACGGTTATGGCAAGTGCGGGCAACGGAAGTTGTCATCGCCGCCGGTGCGCTGGAACGCCCGCTGGTGTTTCCGCACAACGACCGGCCAGGCGTGATGCTGGCCGATTCGGCACGCACGTATGTCAATCGCTATGGCGTCAAGCCGGGCAATCTTGTGGTGGTGGCGACCGCGCACGACTCGGCGTATCGCGCGGCTCTCGACTTGCATGCAGCCGGCGTCAAGATCGTCACCCTTGCCGATCAGCGGCCTAGCCCGTCCGGACCGCTGATCGACGCGGTGCGCGATGCCGGGATTCCACTGCGGGTTGGCACATCGGTAACCGGCACCGGCGGCGGCACCCGCGTGCGCTGGGTGTCGCTGTCCTCCAACGGTGTCAGTTCCGAGCCTGTGGTGTGCGACACGCTGCTGATGTCGGGCGGCTGGACACCGAGCGTGCATCTGTTCAGCCAGTCGCGCGGCAGGCTGCGTTTCGACGAGGCGTTGCAAGCCTATGTGCCCGGCCAGTCGGTGGAGCGCGAACGCTCGGCGGGCGCTTGCCGTGGCGTGTTCGGTTTGGCGGCCGCTCTGCAAGATGGCGCGCAGGCAGGCGCGGCAGCGGCCAAAGCCGCAGGCTACGCCAGCGCCCGCGCCAATCCGGCGAGCGCCGTGGGTGGCGAGGCGGGCACCGGCGGCTGGCTCGGGCTGGTGCCGGGCGCATCGCCGGTGAAAGCGTTCCTCGATTTCCAGAACGACGTGACAGCCAAGGATATCAAGCTGGCGGTGCGCGAGGGGATGCGCTCGATCGAGCACATCAAGCGCTACACCACCACCGGCATGGCGACCGACCAGGGCAAGACGTCGAACATGAACGCGCTGGGCGTGGCCTCGGGCGCGCTCGATACGCCGATCCCGCAAGTGGGCCACACCACCTTCCGCATGCCATACACACCGGTGACATTCGGCGCGTTCGCCGCTTTGTCGCGCGACGGCCTGTTCGACCCGGCGCGGCAGACGCCGATGCATGATTGGGCCGCAGAAAACGGCGCGGTGTTCGAGGATGTCGGCCTATGGAAGCGGGCGCACTACTTCCCGAAATCCAGCGAGGATTTGCACAAGGCGGTAGACCGCGAATGCGTGGCCGTCCGCCAATCGGTTGGGATCTTCGACGCCTCCACGCTCGGCAAGATCGAAGTGGTTGGCCCGGACGCCGCCGAGTTCATGAACCGCATGTACATCAACGCCTGGACCAAGCTGGGCGTTGGCAAGTGCCGCTACGGCATCATGTGCCGCGAAGACGGTTTCGTGATGGACGACGGCGTGGTTGGCCGCATGGCGGCGGATCGCTTCCATGTCACCACCACCACCGGCGGCGCGCCGCGTGTGCTGGCGCTGATGGAAGACTATCTGCAAACCGAGTGGCCGGACCTGGACGTTTGGCTCACCTCGACCACCGAGCAGTGGGCCGTCATTGCGGTGCAGGGTCCGCGCGCCCGCGACGTGCTTGCCCCGCTGGTTGAAGGCATCGACATCTCCGCCAAGGCCTTCCCGCACATGAGCGTCGCCGAGGGCCGCATCGCGGGCGTGCCCACACGGCTGTTCCGCGTATCGTTCAGCGGCGAACTCGGCTTCGAGGTCAACGTGCCGGCCGATTACGGCCGCGCGGTGTGGGAAGCGATTTATGCTTCCGGCCAGCAGTACGGCATCACCCCGTACGGCACCGAGACCATGCACGTGCTGCGCGCCGAGAAGGGCTTCATCATCGTCGGCCAGGAAACCGACGGCACCGCAACGCCGGACGATGCCGGGCTGACCTGGGCCATCGGCAAGGCCAAGAAGGATTTCGTCGGCAAACGCTCGTTGGATCGTGCGTCGATGAAGGGCGCTGACCGCAAGCAACTGGTTGGCCTGTTGACCGAAAACCCGGCCACCGTGCTGGAGGAAGGCGCGCAACTGGTCGCCGGCCCGAAACAGCCGGTGCCGATGACGCTGCTGGGCCACGTCACCTCGTCGTACCACTCGGCCAATCTCGGCCATTCCATCGCACTGGCCATGCTGTCCGGCGGGCGGGCGCGTATCGGCACATCGCTGTTCGTGCCGATGCCGCAGGGCGCGATTAAGGTGAAAATCGTCGATCCGGTGTTCTACGACCGTGAGGGAGCGCGTCTGGATGGTTGACCTGATCTCCGCCCGCCGCCTGCCGCTGGCGGACGTGCCCCCGCTCGCGGCCACGGCACTCAGCATGGCCCCGCTGCTGCCGCAGGCCCGCTTCGTGCTGCGCGCCCGCCCGGCCGCACAAGCGGCCATCGGCCAAGCGCTCGGCGTGGCGCTGCCCACCCTGGTGTGCCGCGCCAATGTGGCCGGCAACCGTGCCGCGTTGTGGCTCGGCCCGGATGAGTGGCTGGTGCTGTTGCTGCTGCCGGACGGCGGCGCCGAGACGTTGCCGGCTGCGTTCGCAGTGGCGGCGGAGGGCGCGCCCTATTCGCTGGTCGATATCAGCCACCGCCAATCGGGCCTCAGCCTGAGCGGCCCGCAGGCCGCCACCGTGCTCAACACCGGCTGCGCGCTCGATCTCGACCTTGCCGCCTTCCCGGTTGGCATGTGCACCCGCACGTTGCTGGGCAAGGCCGACATCACGTTATGGCGCACGAGCGAGACAACGTTCCACATTGAGGCATGGCGCAGCTTCCTGCCGTATGTCTGGCAATTCTTGCAGGAGGCGGCGCGGGAATTTTTGGTCTAGGCTGCCATAAAACCGGAGGGCGCGGCCATTATCAGCATCTTCGAGCTGTTCAAGATCGGCATCGGCCCGTCCTCATCCCACACCGTCGGCCCCATGAAAGCAGCCCTTGCTTTCGCTCATGGACTGCGCGAGCGGTTGCAATTGTCCGACGTGGCGCGGGTGCGCGTGGACCTGTTCGGCTCGCTGGCCTGGACCGGCGACGGCCACGGCACCGGACCAGCGGTGATTTTGGGACTGGCCGGGGAGGCTCCGGAAACCGTGGCCCCCGACCACGCCGCCGCCATCCTCGCCGAGGCGCAGGACCAGCAGCGCCTGTTGCTCGCCGGGCGTAACGCCATCGGCTTCAATGCGGCGACCGACTTGATTTTCGACCGGCTCAGCCCGGCCCCGGCGCATCCCAACACGCTGGCCTTCACCGCCTTTGCCGAGGATGGCAGCCTGCTGGTCAGCGAGCGCTGGTGTTCGGTCGGCGGCGGCTTCGTGGTGCCGGAGGCCGAAGCCGGCCAGCCATTGCCGGACACCGGCGCTGCGGTGCCGCACCCGTTTACCTCGGGCGGCCAGCTGCTGCGCATTGGCACACGCACCGGGCTGAGCATCGCCGAGATCGTGTTCGCCAACGAATGCGCCCGCCGCCCGGCGCATGAGGTGGAAGCCCATATCGCCCGCGTGCGCGACACCATGATGGACTGCGTCGAACGCGGTATGCGCACCGAGGGCATTTTGCCCGGCCGCCTGAAAGTCAAGCGCCGCGCCGCCGCTTTGCGCGAGCATCTGGAAGCCGACCGGTTCCGCAACGTGCGCAACCCGCATGAGATGATGGACCATGTCAGCCTGTTCGCCATCGCGGTGAACGAGGAAAACGCCGCCGGCAGCCGGGTGGTGACTGCACCGACCAATGGCGCGGCCGGCGTGCTGCCCAGCGTGCTGCGCTACTACCGCGACTTCTGTCCAGGCGCGTCGCCCGCCGGAATGCGGGTGTTCCTGCTGACCGCCACCGCCATCGGCGCGCTGTTCAAACTGAATGCCTCGATCTCCGGTGCCGAAGTCGGCTGCCAGGGCGAAGTGGGCGTGGCCTGTTCGATGGCCGCCGCCGGGCTGGCGGCGGCGCTGGGGGCCAGCAACGCGCAGATCGAGAACGCTGCCGAAATCGGTATGGAGCATCACCTTGGCATGACCTGCGATCCGGTCGGCGGGCTGGTGCAAATCCCGTGCATCGAACGCAACGCCTTCGGGGCGGTGAAGGCCATCAACGCGGCATCGCTGGCGATGCGCGGCGACGGCTCGCACTACGTGTCGCTCGATCAGGTGATTACCACGATGCGGCAGACCGGGGCGGACATGCACGCCAAGTACAAGGAAACGTCGCAGGGCGGGCTGGCGGTGGCGTTTCCGGAGTGTTGAGCCGCGTCACGCGGCCCGCACCGAGCTAATGAATTCGGCCACTTCGCGCGACAGCCGCGCCGCGTGCTCGGACACGCCAGCCGCTGCCGTCAATACCCCGCCAGCCGCCTCACCCGCTTTGGCCGCCGCTTCGCTAACGCCGCCGATATTGGCCGATACATCCTGCGTATATGCGGCGGTTTGCTGGGCGCTATGGGCAATCTCTGCTGTCGCCACACCCTGCTGACCAATCGCGGCAGCGACCGTGCCAGCGATGGTGCCGATATCCTCGATGGTCCGGGTAATGCCGCGAATGGCGTCCACCGCGTCGCGGGTCGACGCCTGAATTTGGGCAATCTGGGCGGCGATATCCTCGGTGGCTTTGGCGGTTTGGCTCGCGAGGCTTTTGACTTCCGACGCCACCACGGCGAAGCCCTTGCCAGCGTCGCCCGCCCGCGCTGCCTCGATGGTGGCATTCAGCGCCAGCAGATTGGTTTGCCCGGCGATCCCGGCGATCAGTTCAACCACTTGGCCGATCTTCTGCGCCCCCTCCGCCAAGGCTCGCACCGTGGCGTCGGTACGGCGTGTGTCCTCGACTGCTTTTTGTGTGATGCGGCCTGATTCGGCGACTTGCCGGGCAATTTCCGCGACCGAGCTAGACATTTCCTCGGCGGCCGAGGCGACCATTTGCACGCTGCCGCTCGATTCCCGCGCCGCGCTGGCGACCGCGCTGGCCTGCTGGCGGGTCAATGCCGCTGTGCCGGACATCGCCTGCGATGTGGCGGTCAGGTCGTTGGCCGACGACGACAGCGCTGCGGCAACCTGGGCGGTGCCGCGCTCGAAGCTTTGCATCAGCGTATCCAGCCGGGCAGCGCGCACTTCCTTGGCCTTCCGGTCGGTCTCCTGCGCTTCCGTCAGCCGCACCCCGTCGAGCAAGCCATCGCGCAGGGCGATGGCGGACCGCGCCATCCGGCCGATTTCGTCGCGCCGTCCGGCGCCGGGGATGTCGGCATCGAGGTCGCGGGCGGCCAGCCGGTCCAGCACTTGGCTCATACCCAGCACAGGTGCAGCCACGGCGCGCCCCAGCAACCAGGCCATCATCCCGCTGATCAGGGTGATCACGGCAAGTGCGGCGGCGCCGGCCCACGTTTGCGTGCGCCACGCCAACGCCGCTGCGGCTGCCGTGGCATCGCGGGTTGCCGCCACCGATTCGACCAGCTTATCGACCATGCGGCTTTCGATGGCGCGTACCGGCAGATAGGAATCGCCATAGAAATGCGCCCCAGCCACAGCGTCGTGGCGCACCAGTTCCAGCATCTGATCCTCCAGCGGATTCAGATCTTTGTTGTCGAAGTCCTCAATGGCCTTCAACTGGGCCAATTGATCTGGCGATTCAGCGATACGCGCCTCCACGTCTTTCAGCGCGATCGTCAAAGCCTCATCGGCCAGCCGCTTGCGCTGCATTTCACTGTCGTTGGATGGGTCGAGCAGAAAGCCGCGCATCGCGTCGCTCATGGTGATCATGTGCAAACGCGCGGTTTCGGTGGCGCGCAGCGCATCCCCGGCGCTGAGCAGCTTTTCCTGCGTCGAGAGATCGCTGGCACGCACCCAGGCCAGCGCGGTGATCGCGCCGCTCAGCCACAGCAGCGCCAGCAGGCCGAACCCGGCGTATAACCGGCCACGCACCCCCATCGCACCGGGCACGCGAGGCGTTGAGACAATCGGCATGGGTCCTCCACTGGGCGATCCCCGAACACGGCCGGGCAGTGAAGCCTCGCAGAAGCAGGCTAAGAGCGGGTTAATCCCGCAATTATATCATTCGGACGATCCAGCGGGCCGATAGCTCACGTCAACGGCAGCGCGACCGGCACGGCAACCATGTTCAGCAACATCGCGCGATAGCTCAGCGCACGAATGGTGACGCGCGGAGCAAGCAAGGTCGCTGACTCGTATTAAATCTCGCTGACCAAAACTCATTGTCGTTGCCGGGCCTGACCCGGCAATCCATGGCGCCGCACAGAGCATCTCGCGTCTAACACCGAGCGTTGGCATGGATCGCCGGGTCAAGCCCGGCGATGACGATTGAATGGATCATGGGTTCTCGCCCAAGAGATTTGGTATCAGTGCCCGCCAGGAGGATTGGTGCCACAATTTGCGAAGATCTCGCGACAATATGGTGTTGCAGGATCAATACATATGGCACGTTGAGCGCCCGCACCCGGTGCCGGCAAACGTGCAGCCATTGCGGCGCGCCGGCCGACCTACGAATCGCCACCGGCTTCCATGGCTAGAACGGCATCGGCAAAACTGCCGTATGCGGCCAAATATTCCTCGTACTCGGTCACGCTGCGGGCGATCTCGGCCTCGAACCGGCGTTTGGCCGCAAGTCCTAGCGCCCGGCAGATGGCTTCTTCGGCGATGGCGGACAGATTGAGCTGTTCCGCGCGGGCCTTGGCGATAAGATCAGCATTCAGGCTCAGATTGACTGCGCGGCGGTGCGCCCCGGAATCGTAGAGCGTGGCCATTGAGACCCTCCGAGAGCCGATCAAGCCCTTGGAATAATGCGCATTGTCGATGCGCAACCAGCCGGCTACTCCCGCGTCACCGCCACCCCGAGCTTGGCCAACTGCACCTGCACGCTGTCCGGCCCGGCCAGATGCCCCGCGCCGACCGCGACGAAGATCACGCCGCGCTCCCGCAACCGCGCCGCCAATTGCTTGGCCCAGGCGATATTGCGGTCGATGAACAGCATTTTGTACTGGGCGTCCGCACCCTTGGCGTCCTTGTCGGCGGCCAGCTTGCCCAGCGTCTCGGCGTCGCCGTTCTGCCACGCCGTCATCAAGGCGCGCAGTTTGGCGGCACCGGTGGTGGCGTCATCGATGGCCGATTGCAGAAACTCCACCTCGTCCTTTGGCGGCATGCTGGCAAACATGCGGATCTGCTGCTCGCTGGTTTCCAGCCCGCGCACCGGCTTGCCCGCCTGCGCCGCCTGGGCTTTCAGTACCAAGTCAACCCCGCTGGATGGGTCGAGCCCAGCGGCACGGATCGGCGCCAGCGACAGCATCATGCCCACCAGCCACGGCCGCAACGGCTCGGCGGAAGCAGCGCCGCCATCCTGGCCGATCAAATGCAAGGCGGCATCAAGCCGGGCAAGATCGTCCTGCGGCAGTTTGGAGGACAGCGGATGCTCGGGGTCGAGGCCGTAGCGCTGGATGAGGGTCATTTGCGACTCGGCGTTGTCGGCATCCGGCACTTCCAACAACAATTCGCCGGCGGAATCGAAGGCGCGGCGGACCTTGGGAGTCTCCCATCCGGTCCCTGGCGGCAACACATGGATTGTGCCGAACAAATACACTGTTGCCGAGGCGCTGCGTGCGACCCAAAGCGCCGGATCGGCCCAGGCGGCGGGGCTGGCGGCCAGAGCGGCCAGCACGCAGGCGAACAACGCGAAACAGCGACGGCGCAGCAACAAAGCGAGTCCTCCGGGAATGGCGCAGGTAGCCGATCACTCTCCCACACTGCGCCGCCCAGCGCGACCTCGGCGGATTGCCAACATGCGACATATCGCCGCATAATCTGGCGCATATTTTGAATAATATGGCGTGAATCCATAAGCGAAGGCGTCCGGTGCAGCGCAGGCTGTTTTCACTGCCCCACAATTCATCGGCCCGTGCCGCCATGTCCGTGCGCCTCGAAAGCCTCAGCCGCTTCGGCTTCCTCACCCTGCCCAGCTACTCGATGATCGCCTGCGCCAACGCCATCGAGGCGTTGCGCATGGCCAATCGGGTGGCGGGAACGGCGGTGTATTCCTGGCAGACCGTGACGCTGGACGGCCATCCGGCGGCGGCCAGCAACGGCCTGATGCTGACGCCGTGCGCCATGCTGTCGGCGGCCGACCGGTTCGACGTGGTGTTCGTGGTCGGCGGGGTGGACGTGCGCAACGCGGTGGACCGCAACGTGGCCGCCGCTTTGCGTAAACTGGCGCGCGACGGCGTGGCGCTCGGCGCACTTTGCACCGGCACGTTCGCGCTGGCCGAAGCCCGGCTGCTGCACGGCTACCGCTGCGCGATCCACTGGGAAAACCTGTCGGCGATCCGCGAGGAATTCCCCGACGTGGATTTCGTCGAGGACATGTATTGCATCGACCGCGACCGCATCACCTGCACCGGCGGCATCGCGCCGCTGGATTTGATGATGGCCATCGTGCGCGCGCGGCTCGGCGTGCGGGTCGCCTCGCAGGTTTCCGCGCAGTTCTTGATGGAGCGCAATCGCGCCGCCGACGAGCGCCAGCCGAAGCAGGCCTCGGCCAGCAACCGCGCCGCCCCCCGCCCGGTGAGTGATGCGGTGCGGCTGATCGAGGATTCCATCGAAGCGCCGCTATCGACCGAGGACGTGGCGAAGTCGGTGAACATCTCAACCCGCCAGTTGGAGCGGCTGTTCCGCCGCCATCTCGGCATCTCGCCCGCCGCCTTCGCCGCCGCCGCCCGGCTGGACCGGGCACGCGCGCTGCTGCGGCAGACCGCCATGCCGGTGACCGACGTGGGCATTGCCTGCGGGTTCACCTCGGCATCGCATTTCAGCACCGCTTACCGCACCCGCTTCGGCCACGCCCCGCGCAGCGAGCGCACGCCGCAGCCCCGCAGCACCCCGGCGCTCGCGGCCGCTCACAGGGAGGACCACCATGTCTGAGACCGAAACCCAAGGCCGCCGCAGCGGCGCCGGACGCGCCGCCAAGCGCGCCGCCCGCATGGCCCCGGCGGTCTCGACGGTGGCGTTCATCACCCGCAAGATTCCGTTCTTCGAAGTGGTGTCCGAAGAAGGTTTGGCGCTGATCGAGTGGAACGCCGACACGGTGCTGGAAGAAACCGGCATCGACTTCAAGGGCGACGAGGAAGCGCTGGAGATTTGGCGCAACGCCGGGGCCGATGTGCGCGGCGAGCGGGTGCATTTTCCGCGCGGCCTGTGCCGCAGCATCGTGCAGGCGACCGCTCCGCGCGAATACGTGCAGCACGCCCGCAATCCGGCGCGCAGCGTGGTGATCGGCGGCAAGAACACCGTGTTCGCCCCCGCGTACGGCTCGCCGTTCGTGCACGACATCGAGCGCGGCCGCCGTTATGGCACCATCGAGGATTTCCAGAACTTCGTGAAACTTGCGTACAGCACGCCGTATTTGCATCATTCCGGCGGCACCGTGTGCGAGCCGGTCGATCTGCCGGTGAACAAGCGGCACTTCGACATGGTGTACGCGCATATGCGTTACAGCGACAAGCCGTACATGGGCAGCGTGACCCAGCCGGAACGCGCCGCCGACACGGTGAATATGTCCAAAATCCTATTCGGCGATGCGTGGATGGATGAGGCCACCGGGCGGCCGAAAACCGTGGTGACCAGCCTGATCAACGCCAATTCGCCGTTGACCTGGGATTCCACGATGCTGGGCGCGGCCAAGGAATACGCCCGCGCCAACCAGGCCTGCCTGATGACGCCGTTCATCCTGGCCGGCGCGATGTCGCCGGTCACGGTCGCGGGCACCGCCACGCAGACGCTGGCCGAGGCGCTGTCCGGCATGGCGTTCGTGCAGTTGGTCAACCCCGGCGCGCCGGTGATTTTCGGCAGTTTTGCGTCGTCGATGTCGATGAAGTCCGGTGCGCCAACCTTCGGCACCCCGGAACCGGCGCTGGTGCTGTACACCATGGCCGCGCTCGCGCGGCGCCTCGGCGTGCCGTTCCGCTCCGGCGGCGGGCTGTGCGCTTCCAAGGTGCCGGACGCGCAGGCGGCGTTCGAAAGTGCTGGCACCATGCTGCCCGCCGTGCTGGCCGGCACCAACTTCGTGCTGCACACCGCTGGCTGGCTCGAAGGCGGTTTGGCAATGGGCTATGAGAAATTTGTGATGGACGTCGATCAGGCTGGCATGTTCCAGACCATGCTCGGCGGCGTCGATCTCAGCGAAAGCGGCCAGGCGATGGACGCCATTCGTGAGGTCGGACCCGGCAAGCACTTCCTCGGCTGCGCGCACACCCAGGCGAACTTTGAAACCGCTTTCTTCCCTTCGGCGCTCGCCGACAACAACAGCTATGAGCAATGGCTTGCCGAGGGGCAACTCGACATGGCCCAGCGCGCCAATGCGCTATGGAAGAAATTGCTGCACGACTACGAGGCCCCGGCGATCGACCCCGGCGTCGACGAGGCACTGCGCGACTATGTGGCCCAGCGCAAAGCCAGCTTCCCCGATTCGAATATTTAGCTGTCTGCCCCCCTCCGGTCCCGGGAGGAGCCTGGGGAGGGGTGGCGACCTGACGGGCGCTGGAGTAACCCCTGTCTCAACGATCCCTGACCGACCGATGCGGAGACTGACATGGCCGACGAAGAACTCGATCTGAACGCCCTGAGCGACGAAGACCTCGTCGGCCAGATGCATGATGACCTGTACGACGGCCTGAAGGACGAGATCACCCAGGCCGTCAACATCCTGCTCGGCCGCGGCTGGACGCCGTATGACATTCTGACCCAGGCGCTGGTTGAGGGCATGCGGATCGTCGGCATCGATTTCCGCGACGGCATCCTGTTCGTGCCGGAAGTGCTGCTGTCGGCCAACGCGATGAAGGCCGGCATGTTCATCCTGCGCCCGCTGCTGGCCGAAACCGGCGCGCCGAAGGTCGGCAAGATGGTGATCGGCACCGTCAAGGGCGACATTCACGACATCGGCAAGAACCTGGTGTCGATGATGATGGAAGGCGCCGGATTCGAGGTGATCGATCTGGGCATCAATAACGGCGTGGAAAAGTACCTCGCCGCCATCGAGGAACATCAGCCTGACATTCTGGGCATGTCGGCGCTGCTGACCACCACCATGCCGTACATGAAGGTGGTGATCGACACGCTGAAGGAAAAAGGCATGCGCAACGACTATATCGTCCTGGTCGGCGGCGCGCCGCTGAACGAAGCGTTTGCCGACGCCATCGGGGCCGACGCCTATTGCCGTGATGCCGCCGTGGCGGTGGAAACGGCCAAGAAATATATGGCCCGCAAGCAGGGTTCGGCGCTCGCCAGCCACTAGATTTCGAAGGAGCCGCCCGATGCGCCCGCAGGACGCGTTCGCCCATACCGGTGTCGCCCGCGCCCCGCTGCCGCCCGGCTCCCTACGGCTGTGGAGCGTGAGCCACGCCGCCGGACTGGCGTCGTTCTACCGCAAGTTCGAGCGATTTCTCGGCAAGCTTGACCCGATTTTCCGCTGGATCGGCTACGACCAGATGGAAAAGCCGATGGCCACACTGGAACGCGCGGTGAAAGCCAAGCTGTTCGACTGCCGCATGTGCGGGCAATGCGTGCTGTCCTCCACCGGGCTGTCCTGCCCGATGAATTGCCCGAAGGGCCTGCGCAACGGCCCCTGCGGTGGGGTGCGCGCCAATGGCAATTGCGAAGTGCATCCGGCGATGCCGTGCGTTTGGGTGCAAGCCTTCAAAGGCGCCGAACTGATGGGATCGGTCGCCAAAATGGGCGAGGCGCTGCCGCCGATCGACCAGCGCAAGTCCGGCAAGTCCACGTGGCTCCAGGCGGCTAAAGCCCATGCCGCATCCTGACGACGTCGGCCCAGTTCCCTCGGCCCCGCTGCCGCCGCTGCCCGGCCACGTCTCACGCGGGCGGCTGGAGCGGGTGCTGCGGCGCGGCGAATTCGCCGTCACCGCCGAGATCAACCCGCCCGACTCGGCCGACCCGGACGAAATCGAACTGCGGGTGAAACCGTTCGAAGGCTGGGTGGACGCAATCAACGCGACTGACGGCAGCGGGGCGAACTGCCATATGTCGAGCGTTGCAGTCTCGGCGCTGCTGATCCGGCTCGGCTACTCGCCGGTGACGCAGATATCCTGCCGCGACCACAACCGCATCGCCATTCAGGGCAATGTGCTGGGGGCGGCGGCCCTGGGGGTGGCGAATATTCTGTGCCTGACCGGCGACGGGGTGCAGGCGGGCGATCATCCGGAAGCCAAGCCGGTGTTCGACCTCGATTCCACGGCACTGCTGCAAACCATCCGCATGATGCGCGACGAAGGCAAATTCCTATCTGGCCGCAAGATCACCGGCCCGCCGCAGGTGTTCGTGGGTGCGGCGGAAAATCCGTTTGCGCTGCCGTACGATTTCCGGCCGATCCGGCTGGCGAAAAAAATTGCCGCCGGGGCGCAATTCATCCAAACCCAGTATTGTTACGATATTCCGCTGATGCAGCGTTTCATGACGCGGGCGTGCGACATGGGGCTGGACAAACAATGCTTCATTCTCGCCGGGGTCGGCCCGCTCGCCTCGGCCAAAGCGGCGAAATGGATACGCGCCAACGTGCCGGGCGTGCATATCCCGGACGAGGTGATCGCCCGCATGGAGGGCGCTAAGAACCAGAAGACCGAGGGCAAACGCATTTGCGTGGAGTTGATCCAGCAATTGCGGGCGATGCCGGGGGTCTCCGGCATTCATCTGATGGCCTATAAGCAGGAAGAATCGATCGCTGAAATTGTCCGCCAGAGCGGTGTGCTGAGTGGGCGCACGCCATGGCGGCGCGATTTGGTGGCGACGACACAGGCTGTTGAGTCGCAGGGCGCTCTGTAAAAAGTTACGAGGAACACGGCCATGACCGATACCGTACTATCGTCTCACAAGCGCGAAGTCATCATCGGCTTCGAACGCCGTTTCGTCATGATCGGCGAGCGCATCAACCCAACCGGGCGCAAGCTGCTGGCGGCCGCCATGGCGGCTGGCGACTACAGCCGGGTGGTGGCCGACGCGGTGGCGCAGGTGGAAGCTGGCGCGCAGATGCTCGATGTGAACGCCGGCATCCCGCTGGCCGATGAGCCGCGCATCCTCGCCGAGTGCATCAAGCTGGTGCAGGACACGGTGGATGTGCCGCTGTCCATCGACAGCTCGATTGTCGCCGCGCTGGAAGCGGGCCTTGCGGTGTATCGCGGCAAGCCGCTGGTGAACTCCGTCACCGGCGAGGAGGAGCGGCTGGAAGTGGTGCTGCCGCTGGTGAAGAAATACGGTGCTGCGGTGATCGCCATCTCCAACGACGAAACCGGCATCTCCGAAGATCCGGACGTGCGCTTCGCGGTGGCGAAAAAGATCGTCGAGCGCGCCGCCGATTATGGCATCCCGCGCGAGGATGTGGTGGTCGATCCGCTGGTGATGCCGGTGGGAGCGATCAACGATGCCGGCCGCCGGCTGATCTATCTGCTGCGCCGCCTGCGCGAGGAGTTGAAGGTCAACACCTCCTGCGGCGCGTCGAATTTCTCTTTCGGGCTGCCGAACCGGCGCGGGCTGAATGCGGCGTTCCTGCCGATGATGATCGGCGCGGGCATGACCAGCGCCATCATGAACCCGCTGCACCCGGAAGACATGCAGGCCATTCTGGGTGCTGACGTGGTGATGGGCTGCGATCCGAATTGCGGCGCCTGGATTCGCAAATACCGCGAAGTTCCGGCTCCGGACGCCAACCAAGGCGAGGGCGCCGGGCGTCGCACCGGGCGGCGCACGAGGGGCTAGACGTCCGAACCTTACGTGTTCGGCGCCGCGCGGTGAATGGACGGCAATTCACCGCGAAGCGCCGCCGTGCCGTATTCCAGGCTGCGGGCAATGCGGCAAGCCCGCTCCATCAGATAGGCGGCGCCCGCAGGCGTGCAGTGCTGCCCCGCCGTCGCCTCGAACAGCGCCAGCCAGCGCGTGAAATGCGCCGGATGCAGATCGAGCGGCGCGTGCGCGGCTAGCGGCTGGCCGTGATAGCGACCGGTCATCAGCGCCACTGACGACCAGAACGCGCCGATCCGCGCGATATGCGCCTCCCAATCCTCGACATGGGCGAATAGCGGGCCAAGCTCCGCGTCGGCTCGCGCGGCGGCATAGAACGCGCGCAGCAGCCGCTCTAGCACTGCCTCGTCCAGCCCGGTGGCCGTCTCGATGTCGCGGGTCAGAGCCGCGCGGTCGCGTGGGGTTTCGGGAATTGCGGCGGATGGCACGCTCATGCGGCGGTACTCCTGCAAGACATTGATAGTGAACAGATTTCAATCAGATGGTCGCGCCAGCATTGGCGCAATGCTGGTCGGCCATCGTTGATTTAGGTCAAGGCCTACCGTAATTTGAAGCAGTAGTCTGCGTGATATAGATCACATCTGATTGGCCGAAATGTCTGCCTCGCCCCCTTTCGACGCCCAGCCAGCCCCGCCCGCGGGCGAGATCGGTTCGGCCGCACGCGCCGTGCTGGCCGCCACGCCGTGGCTGTCGGCGGTGCCCGGCGTCACGCTCGACGGGCTGGCCAACGCTGCGGTGCTCCACCGCGTGCCGCCCGGCAGCCTGATGTTCGAGCAAGGCGAGATGCCCACCTTCGCGCTGCTGCTGACCTCTGGCAGCGTCGATCTGCTGGGCGTGCGCGGCAGCGAGGAAACCCCGGTCGAGTTCGTACAGGCCATCGACTTTCTGCTGCTGGCCGCCGTGCTGAATCGCCAGCCCTACCTGTTGCGCGCCCGGGTGCTGGACGCGGCGCTGGCGCGCGTCCGCTTCCCGCACGACCCATTGATCGACGGCCGCGAACCGATCACGCCTTTGCCCGTCGCCACACTGCGGGCCGGGCAGGCTTGAGTATGCGCCCGCCCCCCCGCCCGGCGTCAGCCGCCGCCCAGCATAGGGTTGCGGCGGGCGCCCCCCGCCCGCGCAAGCCGCGTCACGATCACGCCGGCCAAACGCTGCGCCTCCGCCACCACGCCCGCGTCCTGCGACCGGTCGCCGATCCGCGCATAGTCCTCGAACGCGGCTTCGAGCAACCGCAAGCCGGCGGCAGCACTGCTGAGCACCGCCGCAGCGCCGGGCTGCGCCCCTGCGGCGGCAGCGCGCTCCTCGGCGGCAAGGCGCTGAAAGATCGCCGCATCGTCCGTCTCGCCATTTGCCGCAAGGCTTGCGGCCAGGGCGGCGTGCGCCGCCGCCTGGGCGTCACGCTGCTGGGCCTGGGCGCGCAAGCGGTCCACGGTCTGCGGCAATTCCAGCATTTCGGGGCGGTCGGCATGAAACGCCTGACGCCGCCAATGACGCAGCATGGCCGCATGGCGCAGTTCGTCGCGGGCCAATTCTTCAGCCAGAACACGAACAGCTTGGTGCGCCGCCTCGGCGGCGACGTATGTGAAGAAGGCGAAGGCACGCTCCTCGTTGCGTACCGCGTAGGCGAGCGCCTGATAGGCGTTCAGCGTCGCCGCAGCGACGTCATCGCCCTCCGGCACCTCCCACCCAGCGCCTTGCGCCCACCCTGCGCCTTGCCGACCGGGCGGGTGGCCGAGCAGCGCGCCGCTGCGCGCCGTGACCTGGGCTGCGTGGCGATCCTCCAGCGCCGCGAGTTCGGCGAACAAGGCGGCCAGTTCGGTATCGCCCTGCCGCGCCATGCCGGCCGCCAGCGCGCGATACCGCGCCGCCGCCGCTTGCTCCAACGCATGCGCCACCGCAAGCAAATCTGCCGCAGAACCGATACGCCCTGGCACTTGTCCTGTTCCACTCATTTGCAATCACCGACCGTTAAGACCGACCCTTCTGATGGCCGTATGCAGCAACGCTATCGCCAATCACGTAATATTGTCCATGTTTTAGTTGATATAGTTTGTATAAACAACGCGTGTTTCAGAGATCTATGACGGTGACGGTTATGAAATTTGGAATTCGCACTGCGTTCATGTCGCTCCTGATCTTGCTCGGGGGGGCACTCTTGACGCCGGGCGGCGCGCAACCCAGCCGGTTGGCCGAGTTTGCCGCCCAGGTGCCCGCCGGGGAAATAGTGCCCGGCGCCGATCACTATGGCCCGCCGCAAGGCAGCCCGCCGGTGATGAAGCTATTCGCCGGTGACAAGTTAGCGGGCTACGCCTTCGTCAATGCCGATTGGGTGAATTCGACCGGCTATTCCGGCCAGCCGATCCAGATCCTCACCGGCCTGACCGCCGACGGCAAAATTGGCGGCGCGCGCTTGATGGCGCACCATGAGCCGATCGTGCTGATCGGCATCCCGCCCGAGCGGATCACCGCCTTCATTCGCGGCTACGCCGGGCGCGACGTGCTGAATTTGAGCCATGCCGCGCCGTCCGAACGCCCGGCGGTTGATATTGTGAGCGGCGCCACCGTGACGGTGACGGTCATTGCCGAAAGCATGATGCGCTCCGCGACACGGGTCGCCCGCGCCGAGGGCATCGGCGGACCCGCGCCGGTGGAAACCGCAGTGGTTCGCGCGCTCGACCCGGCGCACGGCGCGCCGGAAAACTGGCTCGCGCTGCTCGGCGACGGTTCGGTGCGCCGGCTCAGCCTGTCGGTCGGCGACGTGACCGAGGCGTTCAAGCGCGCCGGCAACCAAGAAGCCGCCGAGCATCCGGAAGACGCCGATCCGGCGGCGTCATTCATCGATTTGTATGCAGCCCCCGTCTCGGTGCCCGCCATCGGCAAGCGACTGCTCGGCGAAGCGGGGTTTGCCGCCTTGCAGCAAAGCCTCAAGCCCGGTCAGCAAGCGATCCTGGTGGCTGGCAACGGCGCCTATTCTTTCAAAGGCTCCGGATACGTGCGCGGCGGCATATTCGACCGGTTCGAGGTGCTGCAAGGCGACGGCAGCATCCATTTCCGTGACCGGCAGCACACCCGGATTGGCGGCATCGCGGCAGTGGGTGCGCCCGCTTTCCGCGACACCGACCTGTTTCGCGTGCCGGACGGCAGCACGCTGGACATCACGCAACCGTGGCGGCTGCAACTGCTGGTGCAACGCGGCTTCGCGGCGCGCGACAAGGCCTTCCTGACCTTCGAGCTCGGCTATGAACTGCCGCAGGGCTATCTGAAGCCCGCCCCGGTGGCCGCGCCCGCGCAAAGCGCTGCGCCCGACGCCGCCGAACCGCCGATGTGGCAAGGCATGTGGCGCGCTAAGACCGGGCAGATTGGTGTGCTGCTGGG
The DNA here is from genome assembly GCA_025359905.1 of Rhodospirillales bacterium. Taxonomy (GTDB): domain Bacteria; phylum Pseudomonadota; class Alphaproteobacteria; order Acetobacterales; family Acetobacteraceae; genus CAIPHQ01. The sequence continues at coordinate 21,348 of JANYDF010000090.1, read as the reverse complement.
CGCGCTCGGGTTGCTGACGCTGATCTTCTTCTTCCAGGATTGGCTGGTGCGCCGCCCGGTGTTCTACGACCGGCTACGGCTCGGCTTCATGCTGTTCACCCTGGTCTGGATCGGCTGGTACGCCCAGGCGCAGCTTTCAGTGGTCAATGTGCTGGCGTTCAGCAACGCGCTGCGCACCGACTTCCGTTGGGATTACTTCCTGATGGCGCCGCTGATCTTCATTCTGTGGTTCGCCACCGCCGCCTCGCTGCTGTTCTGGAATCGCGGCGCTTACTGCGGCTGGCTGTGCCCGTTCGGCGCGTTGCAGGAACTCACCAACCGTTTGGCGCGGACACTGAAAATCCCGCAGCTGAAGATCCCGTTCGGCGTGCACCAGCGGCTGACCGCGCTGAAATACATCGCCTTCCTGGTATTGTTCGGCATCTCATTGAGCGCGCTTGGCACCGCCGAACAAATCGCCGAAGTGGAGCCGTTCAAGACCGCGATCATCCTGCGCTTCGCTCGTGGCTGGCCGTTCGTGCTGTATGCCGGGGCGATGATCGCCTCCAGCCTGTTCGTGGAGCGGGCATTCTGCCGCTATCTATGCCCGATGGGAGCCGCGATGGCGATCCCGGCGCGGCTGCGGCTGTTCGACTGGCTGCGCCGCTACCGCGAATGCGGCAATCCGTGCCAGCGCTGCGCCAACGAATGCCCGGTGCAGGCCATTCATCCCGAGGGAAACATCAACCCCAACGAATGCATCCAGTGCCTGAACTGTCAGGTGCTCTACCACCACGACCAAAAATGCCCGGTGATGATCCAGAAGCGGCTGAAGCGGGAGAAATACGCCGCCACTCCGTCAACACCGCCCGCCCTGCCGCCGCGTCCGAAGGTTTCGGCTCGGCAGACTGATGCGAACGCGCCGGGATGAGCGCCTCGCACAGCCGCCTATTCGTCCGGCTCCGCGCCGCGGGGTCCGTTTCAGGAGGAACTTATGACTGATACACACGACAACAACGCCCCCGGTGTCGGCCGGCGCGGGCTTCTGGGTGGCACCGCCGCCCTCAGCGCGGCCGCATTGGCAGGCGGGGCGGCCTATCTCGGCTTCGTGCAGCAGGCCCGTGCGGCGGCCAGCGCGGCGCAAAGTTCCGAGGTCAAGCCAGGCGATCTCGACGAATACTACAGCTTCAGCAGCTCGGGCCAAACCGGTGAAGTGCGTGTCATCGGCATGCCGTCGATGCGCGAACTGGTGCGCATTCCGGTGTTCAACCGCGATAGCGCGACCGGTTGGGGCATCACCAACGAGAGCCGCAAGATTATGACTGAAGGGCTGATGCCCGCGACCAAGAAGTTTCTGGAATCGCGTCTGGGCGTCTACCATAACGGCGACCTGCACCATCCGCACGTCTCGTTCACCGACGGTACGTACGACGGCCGCTATTTGTTCGTGAACGACAAAGCGAACTGCCGCGTGGCGCGTATTCGCCTGGACATCTTCAAGACCGACAAGATCATCGAGATCCCGAACGCATCCGACATTCACGGCCTGCGCCCGCAGAAATATCCCCGCACCGGCTACGTGTTCGCCAACAGCGAGCACATCATCCCGATCCCGAACGACGGCAGCGTGCTCGACGACCCGAAGAATTACTGGTCGGTGTTCACCGCTGTCGATGGCGACAAGATGGAGGTGGCGTGGCAGGTTTTGGTCGATGGCAACCTCGACAACACCGATGCCGACTATCAGGGCAAGTACGCGTTTTCGTCGTGCTACAATCCGACCAAGGGCACCACGGTCGCCGAGATGACCGACCATGAGCAGGCCTGGGCGGTGGTGTTCAACATCAAGCGCATCGAGCAGGCGGTCGCCAGCGGCGACTTCAAGCTGATCAACGGCGTCAAGGTTGTCGATGGCAAACACGGCAGCAAGTATACGCGCTACATCCCAATCCCGAACTCGCCGCATGGTGTCAACACCTGCCCGGACGGCATCCATGTCGTCATCAACGGCAAGCTGTCGCCGACCGTCAGCGTGATCGACGTGCGCAAACTCGACGACTTGTTCGAGAGCAAGATCAAGGAACGTGACGTGATCGTCGCCGAGCCGCAACTCGGCCTTGGTCCGCTACACACCGCGTTCGACGGCAAAGGCAACGCCTACACCACGCTGTTCATCGACAGCCAAATGGTGAAGTGGAACATTGACAAGGCCCGCCGCGCATTTGCCGGCGAGAAGGTCGATCCGATCATCCAGAAGCTCGATGTGCACTACCAGCCGGGCCACAATCACACATCGATGGGCGAGACCAAGGAAGCCGATGGCAAGTGGCTGGTGTCGCTGAATAAATTCTCCAAGGACCGGTTCATCAATGTCGGTCCGCTGAAGCCGAACAATGACCAGCTCATCGACATCTCCGGCGACGTGATGAAGGTCGTGCACGATGGCCCCGCCTTTGCCGAACCGCACGACACCTGCATCGTACACCGCTCCAAGATCAACCCAATCAGCATCTACAAGCGCGACGACCCGATGTGGGAGGATGCCCGTCAGTGGGCGGCCAAGGACAAGGTCAAACTTGAAGAAGCCGCCGATGTGATCCGCGACGGCAACAAGGTGCGGGTCTACATGCACTCGAATGCTCCGGCCTATAGCCTGGAGAAATTCGATGTGAACGAGGGCGACGAGGTCACCATCTTCCTAACCAACATGGATGACATCGAAAATCTAACGCATGGCTTCACGTTGATCCGCCATGGCATCGCCATGGAGATCGGGCCGCAGGCCACCGCCTCTGTCACCTTCATTGCCGACCGGCCGGGCGTACACTGGTGGTATTGCCAGTGGTTCTGCCATGCATTGCACATGGAAATGGCCGGGCGGATGCTGGTGCATCCGAAGAAGGCCTAACACGATGAAACGCCTGCGCACCCAGCTTGCCTTACTTTGGTTGGCCTCGATTGCGATCGGTGCCGGATGGCCGGCGGCGGGTGCGCGGGCGGCGGAGATCCTGGTCCAGCCGGGGCAAGACGCCGCGCAGGCGCTTGCTCTGGCGGCCCCCGGCGACACAGTTGTGCTCGCGGCCGGCATATATCAGGGCGACTTGGTGCTCGACCGGCCGGGCGTGACCTTGCAAGGCGAACCGGGCGCGGTGCTGCAAGGCAGCGGCACCGGCAATGTCATTCGCGTGGCGGCGCCGGACATCACCGTTCGCGGGCTGACGATTCGCGGCTCGGGAATGACGCTGATCGACAAGGATTCCGGCATCTTCGCCGGCCGTGATGCGCATCGCCTGCGCATCGAAGCCAATCGCTTCGATGATGATCTGATCTCGATCTATCTCGACGGACCGCACGACGCGATGGTGCGCGGCAACGCAATTCATGGCTTGCGCACATTGCGGCGCAGCGAACGCGGTCCGGCAATATCGCTGTGGAACACGCCGGGCTCGCAGATTATCGGCAACGAGATCGTTTCCGGGCGCGACGGCGTGTTTTCGGTGTCGAGCAGCCGCAACACAGTACGTGGCAACAGCTTCCGCGACCTGCGCTTTGCGGTGCACTTCATGTACACCAACGACAGCGAAGTCGGCGGCAACACTTCGGTTGGCAACGATGTCGGCTACGTCATGATGTATTCGGACCGGCTCAATCTGCACGACAACGTGTCCGACCGCGACCGCGATCACGGCCTGCTGCTGAACTACGCCAACGAGTCGCGCATCGAAAACAACGCGGTACGCGGCGCCGAGAAATGCGTGTTCATCTACAACGCCAACAAGAACCGCCTCGCCGGCAATTGGTTCGAAGGCTGCCAAATCGGCATCCATTTCACCGCCGGGTCGGAGCGCAACGAGATCACCGGCAACGCCTTCGTCGCCAATCGTTCGCAGGTGATGTATGTCGGCACGCGATTGCTGGACTGGTCGTCGCGCGGGCGCGGTAACTACTACAGTGACAACCCGGCGTTCGACCTGAACGGCGACGGTATTGCCGACACGCCGTACCGCCCCAATGATTTGATGGACCAGGTGATCTGGCGCGCGCCTGCCGCCAAGTTGCTGCTCAACAGCCCGGCGGTACAAGTAGTACGCTGGGCGCAGGCGCAGTTCCCGGCGATCCACCCCGGCGGCGTGATCGACAGCGCGCCGCTGATGGCCGCGCCGCACCCGCAAGCTGCCACGAGGCTGACGCCATGAGTGCCGAAACGGTTCAACTGCTCGGCGTATCCCGCCGCTATGGCCACCAAGTGGCGGTCAACGCGGTCGATCTGACCCTGCGGGCGGGCGAGTGCATCGGCCTCGTCGGCCACAATGGGGCAGGCAAATCCACGCTGATGAAACTGATGCTGGGGCTTATCCGGCCGAGCGAAGGCAGCGTGCGGGTGTTCGGCGAGGACCCCGCCGCCGGGGCCGCCGCGCGCGCCCGGCGCGAATTGGGGTACTTGCCGGAGAACGTGGCCCTGCACCCGTCGATGACTGGGGCAGAGACCTTGGCATTCTATGCCAGGCTGAAGCGCCAGCCGGTTGCCGCCAACGCGGCACTGCTGGAACGGGCCGGCATCGCGCAGGCCGCCCATCGCCGGGTCGGCACCTATTCCAAGGGCATGCGCCAGCGGCTTGGGCTGGCGCAGGCGCTGCTCGGCAATCCGCGCGCGCTGCTGCTCGACGAACCCACCTCCGGCCTCGATCCGGCGTTGCGCCAGCACTTCTACGAAATCATCGGCGAGCTGCGCCGCAACGGCACAATGGTGCTGCTGTCGTCGCACGCGCTGGCCGAGTTGGAGGGCCAGGTTGACCGCGTCGTGGTGATGAACCAAGGCCGCAAAGTGGCCGATGGCAGCATCGCCGACCTGCGCCGCCTCGCCGCCATCCGCCCGCGCATCCGGCTGCATCTGCCCATGGCGCCGCGCGCGGTGGTGAATGGCGCCGACCCGTGGGCGGGCTGGGCAGCCGCCCCGGGCGGTGCGATGGAACTGAGTTGCGCCGAGGACGAGCTCTCCGGCGTGCTGCGCGGCCTGCCCGCCACTGCGCGGGACATCGAAATACTGCGGCCGTCGCTCGATGAGTTGTACGCCGCGTTCCAAACGGGTGCCGCATGAGACAGATCCTGATTATCGCCGCCAAAGAATTGCGCGACGGTTTGCGCAATCGCTGGGTCGTGGCCACCACCGGGTTGCTGGCCGCCCTCGCGCTCACGCTGGCGTTTCTCGGCGCGGCGCCCACCGGTTCGGTGAATGTGGACCCGCTCGCGGTGACCATCGTCAGCCTGTCCAGCCTGACAATTTTCCTGGTGCCGCTGATCGCGCTGCTGCTGTCGTACGACGCGATCGTGGGCGAGGTGGATCGCGGCACCATGGCGTTGCTGCTGACCTATCCGGTGGCGCGCTGGCAGGTGGTGCTGGGCAAGTTCGCCGGCCATCTCTGCATCCTCGGCTTTGCCACCGTGGCCGGTTACGGTATCGCCGGGCTGGCACTGCAACTCACCGGCAGCGGCGACCCTGGCGCCTGGGCCGCGTTCGCCGCCATGATCGGCTCGTCGGTGCTGCTCGGCGGCGTGTTTATCGCCATCGGCTATCTGATCAGCACGCTGGTGCGCGACCGTGGCACGGCCGGCGGCATCGCCATCGGGGTGTGGCTGCTGTTCGTGCTGTTGTATGACATGGCGCTGCTCGGCGTGCTGGTGGCCGACCAGGGCCGCACACTGACCGCCAGCACGCTGAATGTGCTGCTGTTGCTCAATCCGGCGGATGCTTACCGGCTGCTCAATCTGGCCGGATCGCAGGCGGTCAGCGGGTTTGCCGGTGTGGCCGGGCTTGGGGCTAGCACCGGGCTTGGCGCCGCCGCCCTGCTCGGCGCATTGCTAGCCTGGATCGTGCTGCCGCTGACCGCCGCAATGGCGCTGTTTACCCGGAGGCAGGTATGAACCGCCGCGCATTATTGCTGGGGCTGCTCGCCCTGGCGTCCTGCAAGCAGGACAAAACCGCCGCCGCCCTGCCAGCGCCACGCGAGATCACCGATGCCTCGGTCGGGCAGTTCTGCGGCATGGCGCTGTCAGAGCATGCCGGACCGAAGGGGCAGATTTTCGTGCGCGGCCTGCCAGACCCGTACTGGTTCGCCACCGTGCGCGACGCCTTCGCTTTCGCGCTGCTGCCGGAAATGCCGAAAGCCATCGACGCCATCTACGTCAACGACATGGGCCGCGCGCAGAACTGGGACCAGCCAGAGCCGGGCACCTGGGTGGAGGCGCACGCCGCCACCTTCGTCATCGGCAGCCGCCGCCGCAGCGGCATGGACACCGGTGAGGCCATCCCGTTCGGCGACGCCGCCGCCGCGCGCCGGTTCGCCGACGCCAATGGCGGCCAATTGGTCGGCTTCGCCGACATGCCGCCCGGCTACATCCTCACCGCCTCGGCAGGAAACTGACCATGCGCCTCAATCGCCGCCGTTTCATCGGCATCACCGCCGCCGCTGGCCTGCCGTTGCTGCCGTTGCACGCCGCTCGGGCGTCCAGCCAATTGCAGGTCTGGACCGGGGCGGCTTTAGGCTGCGATGCGGTGCTGCAAATCTATCACCCGGACCCAGCCGCCGCCCGCCGCCTGATCGCGGCCTGTCTGGACGAAGTGGAACGGCTGGAGCAGGTGATGAGCCTGTACCGGCCCGGCAGCGCACTGTGCCGGCTGAACCGCGACGGCGCGCTGGACACGCCGCCGCTCGATCTCGTGCGCGTACTGGCCGAAGCGCGGCGCTACAATGCGATGTCCGGTGGCGCGTTTGACGTGACGGTGCAGCCGCTGTGGCATACCTACGCGGCGCATTTCGCGCAGCCCGGCGCATCGCCGGATGGCCCAGCGGCCGAGACCATCGCCGCCGCCGTCGCCCGTGTTGGCGAGGACAGCTTGATCATCGATCCGGCGCGGCTGGAATTTGCCAAGCCCGGCATGGGCATCACGCTGAACGGCATCGGCCAGGGCTATATCACCGACCGCGTGGTGGAATTGCTGCGTGCCAATGGCGTCGAACACGCGCTGGTCGATATGGGCAAAACCCGCGCCATTGGCGGGCATCCGGATGGCGGGCCGTGGTCGGCCGGGCTGGAAAACCCCAAGGCGCCGGGCACGTGCAGCGAATATGTCGAACTGCGCGACCGCTCGCTGGCCACCGCTGGCGGTTACGGCACGGTGTTCGACGCGGCCGGGCGCTTCAACCATATCTTCGAACCCTGGAGCGGGCGCACCAGTTGGCGCTGGCTGTCGGTCTCGGTGGAAGCGGCCACCGCCACCGAGGCCAACGCGCTGTCCAACGCCTTCGCGGTGATGCCCGCCGAGGCCGTGGCCCCTATTGTGCGGGCGCGCAGCGTAGTGGCGCATTTCGTGGCGCCGGACGGCGCGCGGTTGTCGCTAAGGGGCTGACAGTTCAGCGAACCGGCCAGCGGCGCTCTGGATCGTGGAGTTCCGGCCGGTCACCACGTCCGGCCACGCACTACCCCTTGATTGCCCCGCTGGTCATCGAGCGGCCGATGTGGCGATAGGCGAACAACCCCAGCAACAACGGCGGCAGCGTGCTCAACATCATCACCGCCGCGGCCACGCCCCATTGCACGCCGCCGCCGCTGGCCGAAAAGAAGAACGACGCGCCGACCGTGACCGGCACCGCAGCACGGGTGGTCAGGATCAGCGAGAACAGGAACTCGTTCCAGGCATACACGAAGGCCAGCACTGCGGCCGAGGCGATGGTTTGGCGCACCAGCGGCAGGATCACCAGCCGCACGATGGTCCATGAACTGGCCCCGTCGATGCGCGCCGCCTCGTCCATTTCGATCGGCACGTCGCGCACCGCATTGACCAGCAACACCAGCACCAGCGGCAAGTTCACCCAGCAGACGATGATCGCCATGCCAAGCTTGGTGTCGAGCAGCCCGGTCGCCTGATACATCAGGTATAGCGGGATGGCGAAAATGATCAGCGGAATGGCGCGCTGGTTGACCACCTGCGGAAACAGCCAGTGCAGCCCAACGCGAAACCGCACGATGCCGTAAGCGGCGGGCAGCGATAGCGCCAGCGCGAACGCGGTGCCGAGGCTGGCCTCGACGACGCTGTTCCACAGGAAATGCAGAATGTCGAAGCGGTCCGACATGGCGAAGATATGCACGTAATTGACTAGCGTCGGCGCCTCGACAAGCAGCGAGGCGTTGCTGACAATCTCGGCATCGCTCTTGAACGAGGTGATCAGCGTGATGATCACCGGCGCATTCAGCACCATGATGGCCACAATCAGCACCATCCAGCGCAGCGCTGCGATGGCCCGCTTCACGCCTGCCGCTCCGACCAGCGCAACAACAGCGTGAGCAGCCCGAACGAGACCGCAAGCAGCACGATGGAGGCGGCAACCGCGACGCCGATGTCGTTGCGGCGAAAAAACACTTCGTAGATGTAAATGCTGATGCTCATCGTGTTGCCGCCCGCCCCGCTGCCGGTCAACGTGAACACGTTGTCGAACACCCGGAAACTGTCGATGAAGCGGATGAATCCAACCGCCAGGATGGTCGGGCGCATCAACGGCAGTTCGATATAGCGCAGCATTTGCCACGTACTTGGGCCATCGAGTTCGGCGGCCTCACGCACGTCGGTGGCGATCGACTGATACGCGGTATACAAAATCAGCAGCGCGAACGGCGTCCATTGCAGCGTCTCGATGGTCACCAGCGTCCAGAACACGTTGTCCGGGCCGAGGAACGACGGGCTATCGCCAGTCAGCAGCACAAAGTAGTACGGAATAGGCCCAACAAATTCGTGCAACGCCAGCCGGTACATCAAACCTACCAGCGCGGGGGCCACCATCATCGGCAGCATCAACGGCGCGATTAGCCAAGACCGCTTGGCCAGCAATGGCGCCAGAAAGATCGCCAAGACCAAGGCGAGCAACACTTCGGCCGCCGTTACCAACAGGCCGAAGCGCAGCGAAAACAGCATCGCGCCCCAGAATTCGTGGTCGAACAGCACCTTGGCGAAATTGCCGAATCCGATGAACTCCGGCGCCCGCAAGGTCTCGAAGCGAACCCGCGAGACGGCGTAGATGCAGTCCACCACGAGCGGAATCGCCAGCACGACAATCAGGAATGCCGTGATCGGCGACACCATGAACCAGCCGTCGCGGCGGCTGTTCAGGCTGCGGCGCGCAGCAGCCATCACGGCCGGATTTGCTCCGGCCGTGATGGGGTGCGAATGGCGATAGCCGCCATCTCGATCCTACTTCTTCAACAGGTCCGTCATACCAGCCGACACCGCCTTCAACGCATCATCCAACGATTGCGTGCCCGCCCAATAGCCGGTGAACTGTTTGGCTTGCAGTTCGTAGATCGGCAGCGTCTTGGCCGATGTGGCGCCATTCATCACGAAGCCGTATTGCCCAGCGAACGTGCCGATCTTGACCAGATCCGGGCGTTCCTTGGCGATCTTGTCCACCAGTGCCGATTGTAGCGCAGGCGAGCCGCCGGATCGGGCATAGCCCAGCATCGCATCCGGCGTGGCCAGCCAGTTGAGGAACTTCAAAGCGCCCGCCTTGTGCTTGGACGACGCATTGATGCCGAGGCCCAAGCCGTGGATATGGGTAAAGCGCCCATCCGGTCCGGCCGGGGGTGCCACGGTGCCGATCTTGCCAGCCACCGCAGGCGTCTTTTCCTTACTGTCCAAATCGCCGAGTGCTGCGTTCCATTGCAGCATGGTCGCCGCCTGCCCGGAACCGAAGGCCGCGTTGGCTTCGGCGTATTCGTACGACAGCGAGTCTTTCGGCGACGTGCCTGCGTCGTACAGCATCTTGTACAACTGCAATCCGGCGCGGTAGCCGGGCCCATCGACGATCACCTTGCCTGAAGCGTCGGTCCAGTTGCCGCCGAACGAACGTGCCGTGGAGTGCCACACCATCATGTTGAACAGCAGATTCTTCATCTGCAACACGGTGCCGTAGCGCGTCGGGCTATCGCTATTGACGCTCTTGGTGAAGAACAGCGCGGTCGCCGCCCAGTCGTCCCAGTTCCACTGGTCCGGGTCTTTCGGCTTCAAATCCTTGCCAAGTTTGGCCTTGGCGATCTCGCTGTATTTGGCCTGCCATGCCGGATCGGACAGCAACTTGGCGATCAGGTCGCTGCGGTAATACATGAAGTGCATCGACAGGTCGGTGGGTATCCCGTACTGCTTACCTTCGAACTGCATGGTCTTCAGCACGCCATCGCTAAAGGTCTCGTGCGCAGCAGCGGGCAATTCCAGCGGGTCCATGAACGGCGCATAGCGGCCGACGGCGTACGTCGCGGTGAGATTGGCGTCGAATTCGGTGGTGCCGGCGGCCAGATCGGTTTGCAGCTTGTCGAAGAAGTTGTCGCGGTTGAAGAAGATCAGCTTCACCTGATCGTCCGCCGCAGCGGTCTTGTTGTAAACTTCCGCGCTGGCGCGCAGCGACACTTCTTCCGGCCCGCCGGGCCAGCCCAACACCGTCACCTCGGCCCTCGCCGCAGCGCCGCTCAACGCTAGCAGCGCCGCTGCGCTGCATAGTGCCTGCACAATCGATTTCATGTTGTTGCCCCCTGGTGGTTTCGTGCACTCGCTCCGTAGTCGGCTGCCCCGAGCAGCCCGGCCATTGCCCCGAGTGCGGCGGGCCGCAGTTCGGGACGCAGCAAGTCCGGCAGCCCGGCCACATGCCGCCGCAAACGGTCGATATAGCCTGGCGCCAGCCCAACGCCGCCGCCGATGACAATGCAATCAGGGTCCAGCAAGGCCTGCAAGCACGCCAGCGCCGGCGCCAAACGGCCGGACACCTCGTTCAGCAATCGCTCCGCCCACCCAGCCCCATTTGCCGCCGACGTGAACACCGCCGCTGCATCCGGCATATGGCCCAATGCCGCTGCTGCCTCGGCTAACGCCGTGCCGGACGCCCGATCTTCGACAATCGGCATCGATAATGTCTCGCCGCCACGATATTGGCCAACATGCCCGGCCAACCCGCGATGCCCGGTCAGCAAGCGGCCGCCCAGCACAATGCCGCCGCCGACGCCGGTGGAGACCGTGATGAACACAAGATCGCAGCCCTGCCCAGCCCCAAACCGGAACTCGCCCCAGGCCGCCGCCTGACCGTCATTGACCGCGCACACCGGCACGCCCAGGCGGCGCTGCAATTCGTCCACCAGCGGAAACCCGGCGGGCACCGGCAACACCGCCGGATTGACCGCCCACCAACAGCCGTTCGCAATCAAACCGCTCGCGGCGATGGCGGCGGCCTTATATTGCCCGCGCCACGGTGCCGCCGCCGCGGCGAGCGCATCGAGCCAGCGATGCGGATTGGCCTCAGCCGGCGTTGGGATACGCACTGGCGCATCGCACACGCCGCTGCGCACGAGCCCGAGGAGCATCTTGGTGCCGCCCAGATCGATGCCGAGCACCGGCGCCGCATCCGTCATACGGCCGCCGCCCGCACGGCATCGGCAAACCATGCCGCGATATGCTCGATGCGGGTAATCGCCGAGCCAACCACCACCGCCGAAGCCCCCGCCAGCATCGCGGACTGCGCTTGTTCCGGCGTGCGGTAGCGGCCTTCAGCGAATACCGGGCAGCCCAACCCGGCCAGCGCCGTCACCAGCCCCAAGTCCGGCACGTCGGAAACCGGGCCGCCGGTGTAGCCCGACAGCGTGGAGCCCACGACATCGACGCCTGCGGCAACCGCCGCCGCCCCATCCGCCGCCCTTGCGCAATCGGCCATCGCCAACTTGCCAGCCGCATGGGCCACCGCCACCAAGGCGGCGACCGTCACCGGGCGCGGGCGCAGCGTCGCATCGAAGGCAACGATATCGGCCCCGGCTTCGCATAGCGCCGCCACATCGGCCTCAGTGGGGGTAATATAAATGTCGCTATCCGGCACGCTGCGCTTGATCAGCCCGATGACTGGCGCGCTGGTGGCAGCCCGCACCGCGCGCAGATTGGCCAACCCCTCGATGCGCAGGCCCGCCGCCCCACCGGCCAGCGCCGCCAGGGCCATCGCCGCGACAAACGCCGGCGCGTCCATGGGTCCGCCGATCACTGGCTGGCACGAGACGATGAGGCCGCCTCGGAGAGATTCGACGCATTGGCTGCGTTCGGGAAGCGGCAGCATCATTTGCTCCTCGCACCATGACGAAACGCTAGCGGTCTGTGACGCCAGCCGCAACAGCGCAACGCAGGTCGTTCGGCGCGGCCCAATGTTCCCTTTGCAACACGCAGAATCGCGCTAGCTGATTGCCATGCCGCCCAAAATGCGGCGCCCGCAGGAGACCGCCATGCCACACCGCCGAATGCCCGCGCCGAACCCTTTGCCGGTGCAGGGCGCATGAGCGGCACCGATGCCTCCGCCCGCCGCGCGGTGCTGGCGCGCAGCCCGCTGTTTCAGGCCATGCAGCCAGCCGAGTTGGAGGCGGTGCTAGCGCAAGCCACGCTCAAGCGGCTGGCGCGCGGGGCCGTCCTGCTGCGGCGTGGCGCGGAAAGCCCCGGCGCGTTCGTGGTGATCGAAGGGCAAATCCGCATTGCCACCACGTCCGAGGACGGGCGCGAGGTCACGCTGGTGGTGCTCGGCCCCGGCGACGTGATCGGCGAAATGTCTTTGATCGACGGCGAACCGGTCAGCGCCGACGCCACGGCGCTGGAAGCCTGCGTGCTGCTGGCCATCGAACGCGGCCGGTTTCTGCGCCAACTGCGCGGCAGCGCCGATTTGTGCCTGCGGCTGATGGCGGTGCTGACGCGCCGCCTGCGCCGGTCCAATGCAGCACTGGAAGACATGATGCTGCTGCCGCTGCCGGTGCGGCTCGGCCGGGTGTTGCTGCGGCTGGCCAGCGAATACGGCACGCCAGTGCCGGGGGGCACGCGCATCGAAGTGCGGCTGTCGCAGAAAGATCTCGGCGCCATCGTCGGCGGCTCACGCGAGAAGGTGAACCGGCAGTTGCGGCTGTGGGAGGACAGCGGCGCCATCGGCCGCGACGGCGGGCGCATGACCGTGCTGCGGCCCGATGTGCTGGAGGAAATTCCGGCAGAGCGCGGTTAACTGGCCGCCACCGCCTTCAGCACCGCCGCTAGATCGGCGGCTTGCGGCACCGCGCGCACCGCCAGCGTGGCACTGCGGCCGCGCAGACTTGTTTCATGCAGCGCAAAGCCGGACAGATCGGCGCCCGCCAAGGCGCAGACCTCCTCGGACACCACCGCCTCGCAACGATAGGTTTTGCACAGTTCCTCCAGCCGGGCGGCGGCGTTGGTGGCGTCGCCCAGCGTGGTGAACACTCGCGTATCGGCCAGCCCGATCTCGCCGACCACCGCGACGCCGCCATGCAGGCCGGCACCGAAGCGGATCGCCTCGGAGGCTTCGGCGTGCAGCAGCGCGTTGAGGGCCGCCATGTTGCGCGCGATGCCGACCAGCGCCACCAACGCCTGCCGGCAAGCCAGCGGCGGGGCGCAGGCCAGTCCGAAGGTGGCGATCAGCCCATCGCCGGTGAAATGCGTCACCCGTCCGCCGGACGCCGTCACGGCTTGCGCGATCCCGGCTACGAAACGGTCGATGATGAACACGGCATCGAACGGCAGCCTGGTTTCCGCCAGCCGCGACGAATCGCGCATGTCCACCACCAATGCTGCTATAAACCGCTCCTCGCCCTGCACGCGCTGCGGCAGATGGCGCAGCGCCGCGACGCCGGGGCCGGGGCGCAACAGCGGCACCACGGTGACATTGCCGTGCGGGCGGTACTGGCAGGCGAGCCGCACGCCCGGCCCCGCCGATACGGCGTGTAGCAGCGCCGCTTCGCCCGCACTCGCGGCAGGCGGCGGCGGTCCGTCGATGATCCGCACCCGGCAGGTGGAACAGCGCCCGCGCCCGCCGCACACCGAGGCATGTGGCACCCGCGCGGCGCGGCTGGCTTCCAGCACCGAAAAGCCGCGCGGCACCGTGACCACGCGCCCGCTGGGATAGCGCACCTGAATCGCCGCGCCGCGCCGCTCGCGCAGCGCCCGCACGCCGCGCGCCAGCAGGATCAACACGAACAGACCGCCGCACGCGGCTACGCTCAGGTCGCGCCAGTGGCGTAACGCCGCATTCTGCGCCGGTAGTCCAATCTGCCCCGATGCCAGATTCGCCGCCTGCCACGAAGGGTCCGATGCAAGTGCCAGCACGGTGCGACCGCCCTGGTAGAACCCCAGCAGCGCCAGCAGCGGCAGCACAACGGCGGCGCACAGCAAATACGACACCGCGCGCGGATAAAAGCGTTTCAGCCGCAGCCAGAAATTCACTCCGATGCAGCCGTGCGTCCAGGCCACCAGCAGCACCGACACCTGCAAGATACCGAGATTCGGTGAGGCCACCCAAAACGAATACAGTTCCTGCGCGTAGCCCTTCTCAGTACCGAATACCGCCAGGGAAATCCGCGTGACATACAAGTGGTTGGCCAGCATCGGCGGGATCGATAGGCCGAGGGCCAGTTGCGTCACCTCGGCGCGCGTCCAGCCGAAATGGCGGCGCTGGTAGAACGCCCACAGGCCGAGCGCGAAATGTGTGGTCAACGCGGCATACAGCACGATGGTGCCGCCGGTGCCCTGCCACAGAAACTTTTGCAGCCGCAGCCCGGCTTCCATCGCCGCTACCGAGACGTTGCCGAGCGCGTGGTTGAGCAGATGCAGCCCGGCATAGGTGAACAGCGTCAGTCCGCTGGCCAGCCGCAACCGGCGGATCGGCGCTTCGCCGGGCGCGGGCCGATGCGGCGATTCGGCGTGCGTGCTGGCGTCCATCGAGGCTCCGCAAGGTGGTGGCGGGGTCATTAACCCCCGATTGGTCCGCCCGCAAAGCCGGTTCGGCCACGTTACCGGGGTCACAACGCCGGGCACGGGCCGGTGGGACAACACCTGCAGACGACGCGGCCGGTGAGCGGCCGCACCAGCAGGGAGTTCCCGCCATGTCCAGCGCCGCCCAGGTTGCCCGCTCCGCGTCCAGCTTCCGCCACGCGCCCGCGCACCGCTACCCGGTGCTGGCCGGCCGCACCCGCAGCAGCGCCGCCCGCAATCTGGTGCGCGCGCAATACGCGGCGAAACCGACCGCACTGGTGGTGGTGGAATACGCGGTGGCGATCCTGTGCTGCGTCACTGCCGCGTATTTGTCGTTCCAGTTGTAGGCCGCTACGACGGCGCGCCGCGCTTGACCTGCCCGAACAAATCCACCCGGCCGATCTGCCCGCCCTTCAACAAAATCTCCAACGGCCCCTGTCCGCGCCGATGCCCCAGGCACAGCGGCCCGCCCGGTGCCACCGGCATGATGGCTTCCAGCGCCTGAATGCCCAGCCGTTGCGTCACCTCGCCCGAGGTATCGCCGCCCGCAACCACCAGCCGGGTCAGGCCGCAGCGTTCGGTGACGCTGGCCGCGACCGCACCGAGCGCCGCCGCCAAACTGCCTTGCAGGTCGCCCGCCGCCCGCCCGGTTTGCGCGGCAATGGCGTGCAATAGCGCGATGCCCGGATCGCCCGGCCCTTCGGCGGAAAACACGATGGCGTCGTGCCCATTGTCCAGCGCAGCCCGCGCCGCTTCGGTCACCCGCGCCGTTTCGGCGGCGGCATCCGGGCCGGTCGCGGCGGCCACATTCAGCCGCACCGGAACAAAACCATTCGCCATCGCCCAGCCGATTTGCGCCTCGGTCACCGGCGAGCAACTGCCCGACACCACCAGCAGCCGGTCGACCGGCCCGCGCGATACAGGCGGTGCGGCTTGCGGCAGCAATCCGGCGGCGCGCCACCACGCCACCAGCGCGTAGGTCAGCCCCGACGACGCCACCGCGAACAGCCCGCCGCCGCGTGCGTTCCAAATAATCCGCCCAACCTCGATCAGCATAGCGTCGTCGATCACATCGAACAGCACCGCGCGCTGGCCCGCCGCCCGCGCCTCGGCCAGCGCCGCCTCGCCGCGCCCGGTGGTCAGCGCCACCACATCCACCAGCCCAATCGCCGCCGCCGTCTGCCGCGCCAGATGCCGCCGCAAATCGGCTTCGTCCATCGGTGTCACCGGATGGCGGGCCATGGTGGGATGCCGGTCCAGCCGGTAGCCGACGCCATCGACTGCGGCAAACAGATTGCCGAACGCCTGATAGCGCCGCAGTTTCGGCGCACCCACCACCATCGGGCACCACGCCCGCCGCGTCGCCGCCAGCCCAATGTCGAGCGCACAACCGATCGAGCCGGCCGTCGGGCTGGAATCGAACGTCGAGCAAACCTTGTAGTGCATCACTGGCGTGTTCAGCGCATCGAGCGCCTGCAACGCGGGCGTCAGATGCTTCTGCATCCACTCCGGCGCACGGCTGCGCGCGGTGCCGGCGATGCCGATGCCGCGATATCCGGCGAAGCGCTGCAGATCGTCCGCGTCTGGCACATCCAGAAACAGCACCGTCGGCAGCCCGGCGAACGCCAGCACTTCCATCACGTCGGTCGAGCCGGTGAAATCGTCGCCGTAAAACGCGATCAGCCGCCCCTCCGGCAGCGCGGTGTCAGCGTCCATAAGCGGCCAGCGCCTCACGCAATTCGCGGTGGCCGCGCGCGGCAACTTCCGCCGGAATGCCCGCCACCGCCGCGTCCCACGCCTGCCGCAGCCCGGCCACGCCCGCCGCCGGGCCGCCCGGATGCGCCATGATGCCGCCACCCGCCGCGAAAATCAGGTCCGCCGCGCCGAGCGCCTGGAACGTGCCCTCGGCCTGCGCCGCCGTCTGGCCGGAGGAGAACACCGGCATGGCGATGCACGGATGCGCGGCCAGCAGCGGCGTTAAACACGTCCGCGCCGAGGCGATCACGCTCGCGTCGTCTTCGGAGAATTTGTTGCGTAATCCGTTGACATGCAAATGGTCCGCCCCGGCCAGCCGCCACATTTTCTGCCACGCCACATACGACCAGCCGAGCAGCGGATGGCGCGACAGCATGCCCCAGCCGTTGCGGTGGGCGTGAATGGCCAACGTGGCGTGGCGGCGCAGCGCCAGCATGCCGGTGAAACCGACGCTGTTCAGGCTGGCCATCACGCATGTTCCACCCTCGGCGCGCACCAGATCGTGCCGGGCGCGCATCTCGTCCACTTCGCCGGTCAGGTTGAACGCCACCATCACTTTCTTGCCGCTGCGGTCAGCATGATGGCGCACCACCCGCATCACCGCGCGCACCCGGGCGTCGAACGGGCAATGCGGGCCATCGGCCTGCAATTCGTCGTCCTTGATGAAATCGATCCCCGCCGCGCACAGCGTGCCGACCAGCGCTGCCGTATCGTCCGGCGACAGCCCGACGCTGGGTTTGATGATGGTGCCGATCAGCGGCCCCTGCGCCACGCCGGCCAATGCGCGGGTACCCGCCACGCCGAATTGCGGGCCGGGATTGGCGGCGGCGAACGCTTCCGGCACCTGAATATCGAGCAGTTTCAGCCCGCTGACCTCACGCAACTCGAACAGATTGCCCGCGATGGTGGCGGCCAGATTGGGCAGCGAGGTGCCGAAATTGCCCAGCGGCCAGGACAATTCAACAATCCCGCGCCGCCAAACCCCGCTGCCATCGCCGCCTGCGCCGGGCAATGAGGGTGCCGCCACCGTTTCCAGCGCCTCGATGCGTTCCACCCGCGCACCGGCGCGTTCCTTCAACTCGGCGGTTTCGCCCGGCACGCTGACAAAGGTGCCGCTGGACTGCTCGCCCGCGATCACGGCCGCTGCGCGGTCGAGCGGATAGCCGGATTCAAGCAAATAGGTGGCGCGCAAACGATCCGGCATGGCTGATCCTCCGAGTGTCGCAGCTTATGATCTCAGCATACCAGTTTGCAAGCTCCCCCAAAGCGTCCCCTCTCCGCCCCGCTTGGGGCGGAGAGCGGGAAGTGCATGGCATATCGCCCAACATCACAGCCCCGCGCGCAACTGGTACAGTGGTCAGACCTCTTGACAACCCCGGCCCCGGCCGAATGATGCGCCCGTGCCCCAAATGCTACCACCGCCCGCCCCCCAAGCCGAACCCGCCGAGCCGGTGGTGCGGCGCAAGCTGTCGCACGAGGTGTTCGACCGGCTGGTGCGCGGCATCCAATCCGGCGAACTGGCCCCCGGCGACCGGCTGCCGTCCGAGCGCGAATTGATGCAGCGCTACGGCGTCGGCCGCCCGGCGATCCGCGAGGCGATGCAGAGCTTGCAGCAAATGGGCCTGATCCACATCGCCCACGGCGAGCGCGCCCGCGTGACGCTGCCGACGGCGGACGCCATTATCGACCAGGTGTCCGGCGCCATGGTGCAACTGCTCGGCCGCCATCCCGGCGGGCTGGACCAGTTGAAGGACGCGCGGCTGCTACTGGAAACCGGACTGGCGAGCGTCGCCGCCCAGCGCGCCACGCCGGACAGCATCGCCGCCCTGCGCACGGCCCAGGCGGCCTGCGCGCAAGCCCAAGGCGACCACCAACGCTTCGTCGCCGCAGACATGGCGTTTCACCGCCAAATCGCCGCGATGTCCGGCAACATGCTGATCCGCGCCCTTAGTCAGGGCATGCTGGACTGGATGACCCAATTCCGCGGCGATCTGGTGACCGCGCGCGGCGCGGAGCAACTGACTTTGGCGGAACACGCGCGCATCGCGGAGGCCATCGCTGAGCGCGATTCAGTGGCGGCGGCGGCGGCGATGGGGGAGCATTTGACGCGGGCTAATCGGTTGTATTCGGCGTTGATGGGGGCGGTGGGACAGGATTCGGGGAAGATTCAATCCTGACCTATCGCTTTAGAAACCAGCGCTGCCGCGAAATGCTTGAGACTGGTTTGGATGGGAATGTCCAGATGCGGTGCGATGGACAGTTCCATCCGCCGCCCGCCAGCGCGTTCATTCTTCGGCTCCATCGTCGAGTTCTTCGGGCCGGACGAGCGGAATGGCACGACCTGCAAAATAGTCAGCAAGACGCTTGGTGATCATTTCTGGAGTGGTTCCACCATTCGCAAGTTTTTCGGCGAAAGCACGGCCCGGATGCAATACATCCCACGGTGAGCGATATTGGGTCGCACGCCTCATTCCGGGATCATTATTACCAAATCCATCAATGACAATGTTCCAAATCGGCTGAAACTGTTCGATCATCATATTCTCACCAAGTGGAATCCAGATATCCTCCACTACAAGTGAACGAAAATGGAAATCGGTAAGTTCGATATGCCGCGCATCGTTGATAGAGTTTGCATGCTTCCTCAGCCTGTCGCGAAGTGCATTGCCCTTCGAAGCGTCGAAGCCAAGTCCACCCTTGCGTGCACCCTTCGGAACGGCCTTTCCGACATAAATGGGCTGGTCGTAGGTATCTCCGCAGTTCTTCGACGCAACTGGCCGGTAAGGCGGAAAATCGCCAGTGTAATAAATCGCGTAAACGCCAGCACCCCCAAGCTCCGCTCGGGAGGACAACGGGGCTACAGGCCGCAGCAAGAGGGCCTCGGCAACGCTCCGTCCAAGATTAAATTTGTCGAGCGGATTATAGGGGCCATCCGTCATCGGGCAGCGCTTCGAAGTTGGCTATGGATGCTGCCCGCGACAACCTCGGCAAGGTGAACCGGCACTGCGTTCCCAAGCTGGCGCATGGTCTCCGTCCATGAACCATGAAACAGAAAATCGTCCGGGAAAGTTTGCAAGCGCGCGCTCTCGCGCACGCTAAAATACCGGATCGACCCGTCGCTTCTACGAAGCATGTTTTCTCCGCCGGGCACGCCATGATCGCCGGCCTTGAGCGTCTTGGCTGGCTCATCGATGGGGCTTCCCGTATGACCTGGATAGGAACGCGCCCCCGGCTGAAAACGATGATTCGGGAAATTGTCTGCGGCAACCGGGTGTTTCTCCGGATCTGGCAAGCCGCTAATCGCATCCCTCACGGTGGCCCAAGGCAGCACTGTTGGCGGGCCATCAAGCCTGCCGCGCCTCGCACGAACCGCTGTATCGGTCGGTCGCTGATGCTTCGCAACGCGATGGCGCTCCCAGTATTCGCCTGTGCGCCATTGCGTCCACATCAGCGCTCCCTCGGAATGCGTCGGCGGAGGGAAATTCCACTCTATGTCTAGGTCCGCGCGAAACCCCACCAGGAAGACACGCTCACGCTTTTGCGGCACGCCGTAATCCGCAGCATTCAGCACGCGCATTACAAGCCGGTAATGCAGGCCGCTCGGCTTGCCCTGGATGTGATGACGCTCAAGTCGGCTGTGATGATCGGCCCAATCCTCCCGGCTCCGGGAAACGATCTCGGGATAGGTCAATTGCAAGCGGATATATTCGAGATAGCTTGCGAAAGCGGAGCGCGTCAGCCCCTTGACGTTTTCAACCATAAACGCCCGCGGTTGAATCTCGCGAATGGCTCGAACCGTTTCAGGAAACATGTCCCGCGCGTCTAGCGGCCCGGCGTGTTTCCCGCAGATGGAAAAGGGCTGACAAGGCGGGCCGCCCGATACAAGGTCAATCTCCCCGCCGATAGTGCCGTAATCGAATGCACGCACGTCGCCTTGAAACAGAGGCCAGTGAGAGGCTTGGGCGTGACCGCGAGCCTTGTTCTCACGAATGGTATCGCAGCAATAGCGATCCCACTCGATGACCGCCTCCGGTCGAAATCCTGCGCGCGAGGCGCCGAGCCCTAGCCCTCCAGCTCCCGCGAACAGTTCAATCGAGCGCATCGTGCTTCCTCGAAAAAATGTGTCAGGCGCTCCCTAAGGGCTTCCTTTTCCCTAAGATCGCACTCCCAAACGAAAAATTGATCCCAGCCAAGCTCCGAGAGAGCAATCCGATTCGCTTCATCTCTCCGGCGATTCTTCTCTAGCTTCGGCAACCAGAAGTCAAGTCTTGACTTCGGAACTCGCCAAAATGGGCAATCGTGCGTGTGCCAAAAGCAGCCATGAACAAATAAGACCTTCTTGAATTTTGGAAATACCAAATCTGGCTTGCCGGGGAGTCTTGGATCATGAAGCCTGAAAAGAAAGCCCATGGAATGAACCATGCTGCGCACGGCAAATTCGCATTTGCTATTTTTGCCGCTAATGCGACTCATGCGCTCACGACGCTGTTGTGGCGTGAGTGTATCTGTCAACACTTCCCCCAAAGGCAGGAGCCGAAAATCGCCGTCAAGCTGACAATATAGCTGCGCCTGGCGCGCGGGCAGCTTCGACACCACTGACAATGGACCTCTCTGGTTGACTCATCATACCAGTTACCCCTAACCTCCCCGCTAACCCCGGGAACACCCCCCGGATGCGGAGAACCAAACCATGACCACGATTGCGCTGTTCGGGGCGGGCGGCAAAATGGGCTACCGCTTGGCGACCAACCTAAAAGCCTCGCCGTACAGCGTGCGCCATGTCGAAGTCAGCGAGGCCG